>CAWHXK010000055.1:0-98455 GCA_963833255.1 uncultured Actinomycetes bacterium | reverse complement strand
TCCCTGGCACGGTCGCGCGTAGGATTCCCGGCGATGAGCCAGGTCGAAGCCGCATCCGCAGCCCAGCTCGAGCAGCACCGGGTCGAGCTGACCGCCCACTGCTACCGGATGCTCGGATCCGCGTTCGAGGCGGAGGACGCCGTCCAGGAGACGATGGTACGCGCGTGGCGGAACCTCGATCGCTTCGAGGGCCGCGCTGCTCTGCGTTCCTGGCTCTACCGCATCGCGACGAACGTCTGCCTCGACATGCTGGAGAGTCGTGAGCGCCGCGCGCGGCCGATGGACCTCGGGCCTGCACGCGATCCAGCCGGGCCGATCGGCGACACGCTCCCGGAGGTCACCTGGATCGAACCGATTCCGGACGGCCTCGCCGTCCCGGCCGACGGAGACCCCGCCGAAGTCACGGTCGCGCGGGAGACGATCCGCCTGGCATTCGTCGCCGCATTGCAGCACCTACCGCCGCTCCAGCGCGCCGTGCTGATCCTCTGCGAAGTCCTGCGGTGGAAGGCAACCGAGGTCGCCGAGCTCCTCGACACGAGCGTCGCCTCGGTGAACAGCGCGCTGCAACGTGCGCGCGCGACGCTGGACGCAAGCAACGTCAATGCCGCGAAGCTTTCCCCCTCCGTCGACGAGGCGGATGCGGACCTGCTTGCCCGATACGTGGAGGCGTTCGAGCAGTACGACATGGAGGCGCTCACCTCGCTGATCCAGGAAGACGCGACCCAATCGATGCCGCCGTACGAGCTGTGGCTGAGCGGCCGCGACGACATCCTCGCCTGGTGGGTCGGCCAGGGTGCCGGCTGTCGCGGCTCGCGTGTCATCCCCACCGTCGCCGCGAACGGGGCGCCGGCGTTCGGGCAGTACAAGCCGAGCGAGTCGGGAAGCGGCTACGACCCCTGGGCGCTGCAGGTGCTCGAGATCTCCGGCGGCCGGATCGTCGAGTTCACGTTCTTCCTCGACACCGAGCGGTTGTTCCCGCTCTTCGGGCTGCCCGCCCGCCTCGAGTCCTAGTCTCAGTCCGGCATTCGCGGCAGGACGTCTGCGAGGCCCATGAAGTCGACGAGCTTTCGAAGCTCGTGCGAGGGACGCCGCAAGCGAACCTCGCAGCCACGCCGCCGGGCGGCGAGCTGGAGCCGCGCGAGAGCATCGACCGTGACGGCCGAGGGGTCGAGACGGCTGACGTCGCAAAATGCGACATCTGCGCCGGTCCGCTCGACCAGCCCGCAGACACACTCACAAAGCTGCTGCAAATCGGCGCGAGCGATCGGTGCAGAAAGGGCGAAAGTGATCGTTTGCGCCTCTGAGGCGGCCATCTGGACCAAGACTCCGCAGAGTGGGAAAACTCATCGGTACGGTGACCGATGACTTCCCGGGGGCAGGCCGGTCTAACCCCTCGAGACTGTTAGAACACCGAAAGGATGAGAGGCCATGACCTTGGATAGACGCACACGCTGGCTCGCGCTGATCGTTCTCTGCCTCGGCGATCTGATGATCGTCCTCGACACGACGATCGTGAACGTGGCGCTGCCCTCGATCAGGGCGGATCTGGGCTTCTCCCAGACCTCTCTGGCCTGGGTCGTGAACGCCTATCTGCTCACCTTCGGCGGCTTTCTCCTCCTCGGCGGCCGGCTCGGCGATCTGTTCGGCCACCGGCGGTTGTTCCTCATCGGGATCTCGCTCTTCACCCTCGCCTCGATCGCCTGCGGGCTGTCCACCACGCAGGGGCTCCTGGTCGCGGCGCGGGCGGTGCAGGGCCTCGGCGGCGCGATCGTCTCGGCGGTGGCGCTCTCGCTGATGATGAACCTGTTCACCGAGCCCGCTGAGCGGGCGAAGGCGATGGGCGTCTTCGGGTTCGTCATGGCCGGCGGCGGCAGCCTCGGCGTCCTGCTCGGCGGCGTCCTGACCGACACGCTCAGCTGGCACTGGATCTTCCTCGTCAACGTCCCGATCGGAGTCGCCGTCTACGCGCTGTCGCTGAAGCTCGTGCCGGAAGCGGGCGGAGCGAAGGCGACCGGACGTATCGACATCGCCGGTGCGGTCACCGTGACGGCCGCGCTCATGCTCGCTGTCTACGCCATCGTCAAGGGCAACGACGTCGGCTGGGCAACCACCCGCACGATCGGCCTGCTCACCGCTGCCGCGGTGCTGCTGGCGATCTTCGTCGCGATCGAGGCGCGGGTCAGCTCACCCCTCGTGCCACTCCGCCTCTTCAAGCTGCGGAACGTCGCGACCGCGAACGTGGTCGGCATCTTCTGGGCCGCCGCGATGTTCGCATGGTTCTTCCTGTCGGCTCTCTACCTGCAGCTCGTGCTCGGGTACAGCCCACTCCAGGTCGGTCTCGCCTTCCTGCCGTCGAATCTGATCATGGGCGTGTTCTCGCTTGGCCTGTCCGCCAAGCTCGTGATGCGCTTCGGCCTCAGGCTGCCTCTGGCCGCAGGGCTCTCGCTGGCCGCGCTCGGTCTCGTGCTCTTCGCACGGGCTCCTGTCGACGGGCACTTTCTTGCCGACGTGCTCCCGAGCATGATCCTGCTCGGCTTCGGCGCCGGCATGGCCTTCAACCCCGTGCTGCTCGCCGCGATGAGCGACGTCGCACCGGAGGAATCCGGGCTCGCCTCGGGTGTCGTCAATACCGCGTTCATGATGGGCGGAGCTCTCGGTCTTTCCGTGCTCGCCAGTCTGGCAGCGTCCCGGACCGACAGCCTGCGCGCCTCGGGCGACAGCGCCCTCGAAGCGCTGAACGGTGGCTACCACGCTGCGTTCCTCGTCGGTGCGTTCTTTGCCGCCACAGCGGCGGTCATCGGCGGAGCGCTCATCCGCACGCACGGTGCGACCGCTCACGCTGCCGATGAACCGGCATTCAGCGAGGCCGCGTAGCTGTTGACACCGCCTCACGCCCCACCTAAAAGGTGACTGAGCTCGCAACTTCGATCGAGGGGGTCGAACGGTGGAGCCGGGGGAAGCAACCAAGCCCGCAGGGCGGGCTGATCATGAGCTGGGGTTCGTCGAGTTCTGGCCGGCGGGAGTCTCCACGACCGGATGGTTTCTGTGCGCCGCGTGCGGCAACACCGTGATTGTTCGTCAGGTGCTGCCGCGCTGCATGATGTGCGGCGAGCGGCTGTGGGAGCGCGCGCAGGTCAACGGGACGCCCGCCTCGTCGGCCTGAGGTCCTGACTAGGTCGAGCCGAGACCCTTCTTGCCGGCGGCGCGCTTGTCCTGACGCTTCTCCTTCAGCGACTTCTGCGGCACCTTCTTGGCGAGCTTCTTCGGCTTCGATGCGCCTTTCATCGTGACCTCCAGGTCGATGATTTCCGCGCGTAAGCTTACGCTGTCCAGCCGCTGTGGCTAGTCGGCGGCGGTCAATCGTTGCGGAAGTGCAGCGCGCCGAGCTCGAGCAGTTCGCGGATGACTTCGAGTGTCTCCTCGCGCAATGCTTCCGTCTCTTCGTCGTCGAGCCCCAGCCGGTCGGCGGTCGTGTCGACGACGTTGGCCAGGCTCAGACGGCTGTCGAGGGACGCGATCACTTCTTGCGCGTCGGCGGAGGCATCGACCGCGTGCTTCGTTCCTTCGGCGATCTCGACGCTGCCTTCGACGTCGACGGCACGACTGCCGGCGCGCTCGAGCTCACGCTCGAGACGCAGGCTCGAGGCGACTCCGATGCGCTCCTCCAGCAGCGCTTCGTCGCTTCGGAGCTCGGCAAGCCTGGCCCGTCCTTCGAAGGCGCGCAGGATCTGATCGCCCGCATCGTCGAGGTCCTCCTCGTCGAGCTCGTCGACTCGTGCACTATGTCCACCGCCGGGACGCTTGTGGAGGATGACTCCCCCTTCGCTCACGAGCTCGACCCCGAGGTCTTCGAAGTAGCGCGCCCACTCGTCGAGGGCGTCGCCGAGAGCCTCGCCGGCCAGGTGCGAGTTCCACTCCGCGGCGTGCGTGAGCGGATCGGAGTTCAGCGTCGAGAGGATCCAGCTGTCGCAGCCGCTCGCCTCCGCCCAGCCGATCACGCGCTCGTCGGGTGCGTTCTCGTCGAACGCGAGCCAGCTGACGAGCATGGCCGCGTAGCCATCGTCGGCGAGATGCGCGGCCGCGGAGAGAAGCACGCGCTCCGACACCCCGTCCTCGGAGAACTCGCTGTCGCGATACACCCAGCGCGTCTCGGGCGAGATGACGTAAGGGGCGTTGCAAGTGATGAGCCCGAAGGTCTCGCCCTCCACGGGCTCGAACAGGCTTCCCCGGCGGCACTCGACATTGTGGAGCCCGTTCAAGGCGGCGTTGAGCGTGGTGTACGCGAGCGCCCGCGGATTGACGTCCGTCGCGATGACCTGCCCGGCATGCTGTGCAGCAAGCAGCGCGTGGATGCCGCTGCCGGTTCCGACGTCGAGTGCTCGTTCGACGCGAGGGCGGGGGGTGAGCGAATCGAGAACCCGAGCGGTTGGCGTGTAGGTCGCGACGTAGTCGGCCGGATCGTCTGCGTCCCGTGAGAAGCCGTCGGAGGCGAGGAGCAGCTTGCCGATCGGCAAGAGTCGCGCGTGCGGGATGACCTCTTCGCCGACCTCGGCGAGCCCTGTCGCCTCCAGCGCGTCGATTCCGCTCCGCCCGAGTGCGACTTCGGCCTCTTCTGAACTGACCGGGAGCTGGAGGAAGAAGAGGCGCACGAGCGTCGCGAGTGGCGTCTCGGGAAGCCGCCGCTCATCGGCCGGGATGTCGCCTCGCTCACTGGAGTAGGCCTCGTCGCCAAGGAGCCGATAGACCGCATCCTCCGAGTAGCCGCCGCGACGCAAAGCTGTCCCGAGCGTTTCCGCCGCGACTGTGTCCGCCACCAGATTCCCGCTCATCACCAAGGCGTGATCATGATGCCCGAACTGAACGCACCGCACGCGAACACGCGAGGTTGATTGACTAGCGACGTGAGCAGTGGGACTCGGAACCCGCCCGCGCGCCCGGCACTCGACGACTTGCTCGCCCGCGAGCTCGAGCGCTTCGACCGAGATCACCCCAGATCTCGTGAACTAGCCCGGCAGGCCGAGCGTTCGCTGCTCGCCGGTGTCCCGATGCCGTGGATGATTCGCTGGGCGGGAGGCTTCGCCGTCTACGCAGCGGAGGCGAGCGGCGCGCGCTTCCGTGACGTCGACGGTCACGAGTACGTCGATTTCTGCCTCGGGGACACTGCTGCAATGACCGGTCACTCTCCTCCGCCGACCGTGAGAGCCGTCGCCGAGCAAGCAGCGCGAGGGATCACGCTCATGCTGCCGAGCGAGGATGCCCTCTGGGTTGGGGAGGAGCTCGCACGCCGCTTCGGCCTTCCGCGCTGGCAGTTCGCGCTGACGGCGACAGACGCGAATCGTTTCGCAATCAGGCTCGCGCGCGAGCTCACGGGGCGGCCGAAGATCCTCGTCTTCAACTGGTGCTATCACGGCACGGTCGACGAGACGTTCGCGTCGCTCGACGGTGACTCGGTCGTTTCGCGTGAGGCCAACGTGGGGCCGCCGGTCGCGCTTGCGGAGACGACCCGCGTGGTCGAGTGGAACGATGTCGCTGCGCTCGAGCGCGAGCTCGCCCATGGTGATGTCGCCTGCGTGCTCGCGGAACCCGCGCTGACGAACATCGGGATCGTGCATCCCGAGCCCGGCTTCCACGACGCGCTTCGCGAGGCCACCCGGAAGACCGGCACGTTGCTGATCATCGACGAGACGCACACGCTCTGTGCCGGGCCGGGCGGCTACACGGCCGCGCACGGGCTCGAGCCGGACATGCTCACTGTCGGCAAGGCGATCGCCGCCGGCATTCCGGCGGCTGCGTACGGGTTTTCAGAGGATGTCGCCGAGCGCCTCGAGGCAATGCTGCCGCGGGACGAACGTGCCGACGTCGGCGGCATCGGCGGGACCGTCGCTGCCAACGTCCTGTCGCTTGCAGCGATGCGCGCGACGCTCGGTGAGGTGCTGACCGAGGCAGCCTTCGAGCACATGATCGAGCTGGGCAAGCGCTTTGAGGCCGGGGTGGCGGACGCGATCGAACGGCACGGCCTGCCGTGGCATGTCACGCGCCTCGGCTGCCGTGTCGAGTATCTCTTCCGACCCGAACGCCCGCGCACCGGAAGCGAGGCCGCGGCCGGTGGCGACGCCGAGCTCGACCGCCTGATTCATCTCTATGCGCTCAACCGCGGCATTCTGCTGACCCCGTTCCACAACATGGCGCTGATGTCCCCCGCTACGACGGAGGCGGATGTGGATCTACACTCCACCGTGTTCGACGAGGCGGCGAGGGAGCTGAGCGAGCGTGCCTGAGCAGCGAGTGATCCCGATGTTCTCGTACGAGGACGTGGCGCGCGCGGCGGACTGGATCGCGCAAGCGTTCGGCTTCACCGAGACCGGCCGGTGGGCGGACGACGACGGCAGAGTGACGCACGTGAACATGGAGCTCGACGGCGGCATGATCATGCTCGGCTACCCGAGCCCGGACTATCAGAGCCCGAAGCATCATGCCGAGACGTGCGAGCAGGCTCGGAAGTGGCGGGAGACGCCGTTCGCCGTCGACGGCGTGCACGTCTCCGTCGACGACATCGATGCGCATTACGCCAGGGCGAAAGCCGCAGGAGCTACGATCCTGTCGGAGCTCGAGGACAACACGGGAATCGGGCAGCGGCAATACCGAGCCGAGGATCTCGAAGGTCACCGCTGGATGTTCGCGACGAGTCTCTGACCGCCGCACCAGGTGTCGGACATCAGCCGTTGAGGAGTTTCGGACGAGGCGGGGTCACGGTCCGGTGCGGGTTCGCTCGGCACGCGGACCTGTTCCCGAGAACCACGTCCCGGTGTCGGACATGGTGACGGAAGTGTGACGGCGTCTCCACAGGTGGTCGCTGCGGTCTAGGCGCGCTCGTCCAGCGTCGCTAGGGCGGTCTCCAGCTCGCCGAGGTCTGCGATCACGGCGTCCGCGTCGGCGAGAGCGTCTGGCCCATAGCTTCCCGTCGTCACGCCGATTGAGCGGCAGCCTGCGGCATGTGCGCTCGAGACGTCGAGAGGGGTGTCTCCGACGCCGACCGTGCGCTTCGCCGGCCACTCGCGCGCACGTTCGCGCGCGAGCTCGAAAAGCTCGACCCTTCCCTCACGCTCACAGCCGAAAGCACCCTGCCCGCGCAGAAACAGCTCGTCGAGACCGAGTCGTTCCATTCGCGCATGGGCCACCGCGGGTGGATTACCTGTGAGGAGTGCGCGTCGCTCGACAGAAGCGACTGCCCCGGCCGCGTGCGGCGCAAGCTCCCAGTGGCTCGTGTCGGCCGTCGCGAGCAGGCGGAGGTACAGCTCGGAGAACGTCTCGCACCAGCGCGGCAGGCCGGCGTCGATCGCCGTTTCCGCAACGCCTGCCGCTCGAAGCGCGCGCCGGATGTGTGCAGGTGCCGTGTCGCCCGGGATGTCGGGGCCGTCAGCGTACGTCCCGTAGACGGCCTCGAGCGCGAGCCGGCTCGCCTCCACGTACACCTCGTCGTGCGTCAGGAGGAGCGTCCCGTCGACGTCGAACAGCACGAGCCAGGTCAGTTGGCGACCACCGAGTCGACAGCCTCGCGCAGCGTGCGGACGTAGTCGCGGAGCGCATCCGGCCCGTCCTCGGCGACCTCGACGGCACGCGAGCCCACGACGATTCCATCCGCAAGCTCGGCAGCAGCACGCGCATGGCCTGGCGTCGAGATGCCGAAGCCTGCGTAGAGCGGGGCGTCCGTGACCGCGCGGGCGCGCGTGACGAGGCCGGCGAGCGCGGGGGAGAGGTCGGCGCGCGCTCCCGTCGTCCCCGTGACAGTGACGAGATACAGCCAGCCGTCGGTTTCGTCCGCCGCGACCCGCAGCCGCGCGTCGGTAGACGTCGGCGCGACGAGCTGGATCCGCTTCAGCTCCGGACGTTCGCCCGCCGGCAGGTCGGCCACGATCAACGAGCTCGCGCCCGCGTCACGTGCGTCGGCTGCGAAACGATCCCACCCGTAGGCCTCCAGCAAAGCTGCATAGGTCATCGGCACGAGCGGAACGTCCGGGACGAGCTCGTGCGTGCACGCGAGGCACTCGAGACAGGCGCGCGTCCGCATCCCCTCCGCGAGTGCGCGCTCAGCGGCACGCCGGATCACCGGGCCGTCTGCAAGTGGATCCGAGAACGGAAAGCCGAGCTCGACGATGTCCGCGCCGCCCTCGACTGCCGCCGCCGCGAGCTCCGGCGTTCGCGAGCCCGACATGAGATAGACGACGAGCGTCTTCAAGCGTCGTCTGCGAGCAGCGCGAACAGCGTCGCGTCGACGCGTCCGCCCCCGTGCCGCAGGTACCTGCGTTTGACGCCTTCGCGTACGAAGGCGAGCCGCTCGAGGACTCGTTCGGAAGCCGTGTTGCCGACTCGAACATGCGCTTCGACGCGCCAGATACCGCCATGAAACGCGTGCTCCGTCAGCTTGCGCACCACCCGGGTCGCTACGCCGAGGCCCCTGGCCTCGACGAAGAGCCAGTACCCGATCTCGACGACGTCGCGAAGCGGATCGAAATGATGAAGCGACGCGCCGCCAAGCAAATTGCCCGTCTTCGTGTCTTCGATCACGTAGGCGGCCAGGAGTCCCCGCTCGTGCAGGCCGGGAAGCTGCTCTTGCAACATGACGCGCAGCGTGTCGGCGTCGACCGGAGGGAGGCCCGCCTCTCCGCCCACCGCCGGGTCGCGAAACGCGGGCGCGATCTCGTCGATGTCGGCATCGAGCGGTGGCCGCACCAACAACCCGTCGATGCTGACCTCGCCCGGGAACCGGTAGGTCGAGATCTGGCCGGTTGCATGATCGGAGCGGCTCACTGCGCGAGAACCTCTGCCAGGTCCTTGTCGCCTCGGCCCGACAGGCAGACGAGCACGATCTCCTCTTCGAGCTCGCGGGCACGCACGAGTGCGTGGGCCGCCTCGAGCGCGGGGATGATCCCCTCGAGTCGCGCGAGATCGCGGAAGGCTGCGAGAGCCTCGTCGTCGCTTGCGACGATGTATTCCGCCCGGCCCGAGTCGCGCAGCCACGCATGTTCCGGGCCGACGCCGGGATAGTCGAGCCCTGCCGAGATCGAGTGCGCGTCGGCGATCTGGCCGTCGTCGTCCGACAGAACGGATGATCGTGCGCCGTGCAGGACGGCTGCGTTTCCCGAGCCGAGCGACGCCGCCCCGGCGGCCTCGACGCCGAGCAAACGCACGTCCACGTCGTCGACGAACCCGGCAAAGATGCCGATCGCATTCGAGCCGCCGCCGACACAGGCGACGACGACCTGGGGCAAACGGCCCTCGGCCTCGACGAACTGCGCACGCGCCTCGCGGCCGATCACCGCCTGCAGCTCGCGGACGATCTCCGGATACGGAGCGGGGCCTACGCACGAGCCGATGAGGTAGTGCGTCGTCTCGACGTTCGTGATCCAGTCGCGGATCGCTTCGCTCGTCGCTTCCTTCAGCGTGCGCTTGCCGAACTCGACGGGCAGGACTTCGGCGCCGAGGAGGTTCATGCGCTCGACGTTGGGCCGCTGCCGGCGCATGTCCTCCTCGCCCATGTAGACGACGCACTCGAGACCGAAGCGGGCGCAGACGGTCGCGGTCGCGACGCCGTGCTGGCCGGCGCCCGTCTCGGCGACGATGCGCCGTTTGCCCAGCCGGCCCGCCAGGACGGCCTGGCCGAGCGCGTTGTTCAGCTTGTGGGCGCCGGTGTGCAGCAGGTCCTCGCGTTTGAGATAGAGCCGCTTGTCCGGCGCGTAACGTTCTGCCCGTGTGAGCGGTGTCGGTCGACCCGCAAAGGTTCGCCCGAGCTCGTCGAGCTCCGCCTGAAAGGACTCATCCGCCCGCGCGGCGCGCCAGGCACTCTCGAGCTCGTCGAGCGCGGGAATGAGCGTCTCGGGCACGTACCGCCCGCCGTACGTTCCATACAGTCCGGCCGAGGTCACCGCGCCGCCTCGACGAAGGCCCGCACCTTGTCGTGATCCTTGACGCCTGGCGCACTCTCGAGACGCGATGCGGCGTCGACGCCCCAGGGACGGACGGCACGCACCGCTTCGCGGATGTTGTCAGGCCCGAGCCGCCCGGCGAGCATCAGCCGCCCGTCGACCGCCGCGGCACGTTGGAGGTGCGACGGATCCTGCTCCTCCCACGGCAGGTCGACGACGCGCGCGACCGTTTCGCCGCGGTACAGCAGGACGGCGTCCCGCCCACGTACGCGTCCTTCCTCCTGCTCGTACAGCTGGACGAGATCGGAGCCTGCGTCCTGCGCCTCACCGACGAAGACGGCGACGCTCAGACGATCGTCGGGCACGTCTAGGACCTCGTCTGCGCGGCGAGGGCTTCCGTCCGCGAGGATGAAGCCGAGCATGTCGGCGCCCGCCTCGACGGCGGCGTCGACGTCTTCGCGACGGGTGAGGCCGCAGACCTTGACGAGCGGCCGCGAGAGGATCTCGTTCAAGCGAGTCGCAGGATCATCGGCGCGCATCAGTGCAGAGCCGATCAGAATCGCATCGGCGCCTGCAAGCTCGGCCGCTGCGGCCTGGGCGCGTGACCGCACACCGCTCTCGGCGACGATCACTCCGTCGTGATGACTCATGCGCGCGACCAGCGCGAGCTGGGCGACGCGGTCGATCTCGAAGCTCTCGAGGTCGCGCGCGTTGACCCCGATCACCTCGGCCTCGAGTCCGACGGCTCGCTGAAGCTCGTTCGCATCGTGCGCCTCCACGAGCGTCTCGATTCCAAGCTCGTGCGCATACGCCATCAGGGCGGCGGCACGCTGGTCGTCGAGGTCACGAAGGAGGATGAGCACCGCGTCCGCTCCCGCGATCTTCGCGTTCAAGAGATCCAGCTCCTCGGTGAAGAAGCCCTTCGCGAGAAGCGGCGCGGTCGTCGCCGCGCGCGCGGCCTTCAGGTCGTCGAGCGAGCCGCCGAACCGCTCGTCCACGAGGATCGAGACGGCTGCAGCACCGGCTTTCTCGAACTGCGCGGCCAGGCGGGCGGGATCGGCATCGGGGCGGAGGTCGCCCGCGGAGGGCGAGCGCCGTTTGACCTCCGCAATCGCAGCGAGGCCTGGTGTTGCGAGGGCGTCGCGGAATCGACCCATCAGGCGGTCACAGTCTCGCGTGAGAACGCGATCAGCAGCTCGAGTCGCTGCGCCGCCGCTCCGGAGTCGACGGCCTCGCGCGCCAGTTCGAGCCCTTCCCGCAGATCGTCGGCATGGCCTGCAGCCGCGATCGCCCCAGCAGCGTTGAGGAGAACGGCGTTTCGGCGGCCTCCGTCCGCGCCTGAGAACACGTCGCGAATCGCCTCCGCATTTTGTGTGGGCGTCCCGCCGCGCAGCTCCTCGATGGAGCAGCGTGGAATCCCGAGCTCCGCGTCTGGATCAAGCTCACGCTCGCGCACCTCCCCGTTCACTACCTCGGCGACGAGGTTGAGACCGACCGGCGAGAGCTCGTCGATTCCGCCGCCTCCGTGCACGACGTACGCTCGGTGGGCGCCCAGACGCACAAGTACCTGGGCGATCGTGCGCACGAGCTCGGGCGAGTAAACGCCGACGATCTGCGCCCGCGCGCCGGCGGGATTCGTGAGGGGCCCAAGCACGTTGAAGACCGTCCGGGTGGCGAGCTCTTTCCGCACGGGGGCAGCATGTTTCATCGCCGGGTGGTGCGCGGGTGCGAAGAGGAAGCCGAAGCCGAGCTCGTCGATCGAGCGTGAGATTCGATCGGGCTCTTGCTCGAGCGTGAAACCGAGAGCCTCGAGCACGTCTGCGGACCCGCAGGCGGAGGAGACGGCGCGGTTGCCGTGCTTGGCGACCGCGGCGCCGGCTGCTGCTGCGACGAGAGCAGCCGCGGTCGAGATGTTGATCGTGTGAGCGCCGTCGCCACCGGTGCCGGCCGTGTCGACAAGGTCGTCACGGCGTGGCCGGACCGGCAGGACGTGCTCGCGCATCGCCTCGGCGCAGCCGGCGATCTCGTCGGGCGTCTCGCCCTTCGAGCGCAGAGCGACGAGGAAGCCGCCGATCTGCGCGGGGGTCGCCTCGCCGCGCATGATCTCGCCCATCACGTCGCGGGTCTCGCCACGGGCGAGGTCGTGGCCGTCGAGCAACCTTTGCAGTGCTTGCTGGATCATCGCTCGAGGAAGTTTCGCGCTAACTCGACTCCCAGTGGAGTGAGGACGGATTCGGGGTGGAACTGGAGGCCGTCCACCGGGAGCTCGCGATGCCGGACGGCCATCACCTCGCCGTCCGCCGCAGTCGCCGAGATCTCCAGCGGCTGCGGGATCTGTGTGGCCGCCAGCGAGTGGTACCGGCCCACCTCGAGCTCGTCCGGCAACCCGGAGAAGAGCCCGCGGCCGTCGTGGCGGACGGTGCACGACTTGCCGTGGACGAGGGTGCGGGCGACGGTGATCGTTGCCGCCGAACGCTTCGACGATCGCCTGGTGGCCGAGGCAGATGCCGAGGGTCGGAGTGCCGGGCGCGAGCCGTCGGATGATCTCCAGGGATGCTCCGGCATCTGCCGGGCGGCCGGGACCGGGCGAGATGACGAGCTGCGAGGGCGCGAGCCGCACCGCCCCAGCTGCGTCGATGGCGTCGTTTCGACGCACGATCACATCCGCGCCGAGCCCGCCGAACAGATGCGCGAGGTTGTACGTGAACGAGTCGTAGTTGTCGACGAGCAGGATCACCGCTGCTCTGCCTCCGCGAGGTCGACGGCCGCCTCGACCGCGGCGAGCTTCCGCAGGCACTCCTCGTGCTCGGCGCTGGGATCGGAGTCGGCGACGATCCCGGCGCCTGCCTGCAGATGCGCGACGCCGTCGCGGAGCACGATCGTCCTGATCGCGATGCACGTGTCGAGCAGACCTTCGTCCGGCGACGCATAACCGACGGCGCCTGCGTACGGGCCTCGCCGTCGTCCTTCGAGCTCGGAGATCAGCTGCATCGCCCGGACCTTCGGGGCGCCGGAGACCGTTCCCGCCGGGAAGCACGCCCGCAACAGGTCGAACGGCGAGACGTTGTCGCGCAGTTCGCCCGCCACCTGCGAGACGAGGTGGGTGACATGGGAATAGCGTTCGACCTCGAGGAACTTCTCGACCTCGACGGATCCCGGGACACAGACACGCGAGAGGTCGTTCCTGCCGAGGTCGACGAGCATCACGTGCTCCGCTCGATCCTTCTCGGATGCGAGGAGCCGTTCGGCATCGCCGTCGCCTCGTTCGGTGGTTCCCGCGATCGGATTGACGCCGGCGCGACGTCCCTCGCACTTGACGAGCGTTTCGGGAGACGATCCGATCAGAGCGAGCCCGTCCAGCTCGAGCAGAAAGAGGTACGGGGACGGGTTGACGCGCCGCAGCGCCCGGTAGAGCTCCAGCGCAGATGCGGAGGTCGGTCGTTCCGCGCGCTGCGACAGCACGATCTGGAACGCATCTCCTGCGCGGATGTGCTCCTTCGCTGCGCGAACCCCCGCCTCGTAGTCGTGGCGTCCCGGGGTTCGTCGGGCGAATCCGCGTCTCCCGCTCGTGCCGGTGGGAAAGCGGGGAGGAGGTTGTGCGAGCAGGGCCGCGACCTCGTCGGGATCGCCGCGAATCACCTCGGCGGTGCCGAGCACGTGGTCGAAGCGAATGAGCAGGTCCGCGACGACAAAGCGGCTCTCGGGGAGTCCGGTTCCGTCGTCGGGTAGCGGGACGGTCTGCTCCAACCGAGCCGCGTAGTCGTAGGCGAGGTAGCCGACGACGGGCTCGCCGCAGGCCTCGGCTTCGGCGAAGTAGCAGAGGTGCGAGCCGCAGCCGACGAGCGAATGCCGCCCGAGGCGTCCCCGTTCGACGGATTCGAGCAGGAAGGCCGCGCGGCCCCGCCGGCGCAGCCGCAGGTAGGCGCCAAGCGGTGTGACGAGATCGGTGGCGATGTCTGGTGCAAGGGTCATGTCGGGTCCTCCGTGAGTGGGCGGGCACGCAAAAAGACCTTCCGGCTGGAAGGTCTCGATGAGCGGAACGGGCTGTTTCTGGCCTAGCTCAGCGCAGGCGCAGGCTCCCGCTCCGCTCGCAGCGCCAGGCCCAGTTGCGAGGTGCGGAAGTCATCGTTCTCCCAGGGTAGGCGCAGCGTGCGGGCCGGTCAAGGACGCTCGTATCTCCGTTGCATAGGTGGGAGGGGAGCCGTGTACGCCTTCGGCGGCGACGGGCTCCGCCGGCTCGAGGGCGAGCGGGATCAGCCCCGCCCACACGGGCAGTGCCAGGTCGGCCTCATCGTCGATCGGCGGGCCGCTCCGGATCTTCGCCGAGGCCTCGGAGAGGGGCAGCGCGAGGATCGTCGTTCCCTTGATCTCGGCGTCGCTCGGCTGACGGGCATCGTCCCAGCGCCCCGGGATGATGTGCTCGACGACACGCTGCATGGCTCGCAGCTTTTCTTCGCGATCCGTCAACTCGACCGCGCGTCCGAGGACGACGACCGACCGGTAGTTCATCGAGTGGTTGTAGACGGATCGTGCGAGCACGAGCGCATCGAGCAGCGTCACCGTCACGCAGACGTCGACGCCTTGCTTCGCTGTCCTCAACATGCGGCTGCCGGGCGACCCGTGGATGTAGAGCGTGTCTCCGTCGCGTGCGTGGATCGTCGGAATCACGAAGGGTTGGCCGTCGACGACGAAACCGAGGTGGCAGATCAGGCCCTCGTCGAGGATCGCGTCGATCGTCTCGCGCTCGTAGTCGCCTCGCTCCGGGTGACGTTTGACCTTGGTGCGCGCCGTCGGCACACCAGAAGGGTATTGGTACGCTCGGACCATGGCCCGTTCAGTGATCGTTGCCGCCGTGCGCACGCCGTTCGGCAAGCTCGGCGGCTCGCTCGCGCACAGGGAGGCAACCGAGCTCGGGTCGATCGTCATTCGTGCGGCGCTCGATCGCGCGGGGGTCGAGAACGAGGAGGTCGAGTACGTCGTCATGGGCCAGGTGCTGCAGGGCGGCGCCGGCCAGGCCCCGTCGCGGCAGGCGTCGGTCGGCGCCGGGCTGCCGATCGAGGTGGGCTCCGACACGATCAACAAGGTTTGCGCGTCTTCGATCCGCGCCGTGGAGATGGCGGATCAGATGATTCGCGCCGGCGATCACCAGGTCGTCGTCGCGGGTGGCATGGAGTCGATGTCGAACGCGCCGTTCGCGCTCAAGAAGGCGCGCTTCGGCTACAAGCTCGGCGACGGAACGCTCATCGACCTGATGACGCACGACGGGCTCACGTCCACGTTCGACCATAAGCACATGGTCGAGCAGGCTTCGTTCGTCTCACGGGAGCTCGGCATCCCCCGCGAGGACCAGGACCGTTGGGCGCTGCGCTCGCACGAACGCGCGATCGACGCGATCGACAACGGAAGGTTCAAAGAGGAGATCGTGCCGGTCGGAGAGTTCGCGGTGGACGAGGGCCCTCGACGCGATACGTCCTACGAGAAGCTCGCGAGGCTTCCCCCCGTCTTCGATCCGGAGGGCACGACCACAGCCGGCAACGCGCCGGGAGTGAACGACGGTGCCGGCGCGCTCGTCGTGACGAGCGAGGAGTTCGCGCGCAAGCGCGGGCTCGAGGTGCTCGCGACGATCGTGTCTCAGGCCTATGTCGCAGATGACTTCGCCTATCTGGCGCGGACGCCGGCGAAGGCCGGTGCGGCTGCGCTCGCGAAGGCCGGCAAGAAAATCGGTGACGTCGAGCGGGTCGAGCTCAACGAGGCCTTCGCGTCGGTCGCCCTCAACTCCGCCAAGCTGCTCGACGTCGATCCCGACAAGGTGAACGTCAACGGCGGCGCGGTTGCACTCGGGCACCCGATCGGCGCTTCGGGTGCACGCATCCTCGGCACGATGATCTACGAGCTGCGTCGAAACGGCGGCGGCCTGGGTCTCGCGGCGATCTGCTCCGGCGGAGGCCAGGGCGACGCACTCCTGATCGAGGTCTAGGCCGCGTGGACTTCGAGCATGTCCTCGTCGTCGGCGCCGGTCAGATGGGCGCCGGCATCGCGCAGGTGGTGGCCGCATCGGGCAGGCGAGTGTCGCTCCACGACGCTCAGCCGGGTGCGACCGACCGTGCCGTCGAGGTGATGCGAAAGAGCCTCGACAGGCTGCAAGAGAAGGGCGGCGGGCCTCCGGCGGCGGAAGTGCTCGCGCGCGTCGAGGCCGTGGCGGATCTCGTCCCTGCCGACCTGATGATCGAAGCGGTCGTCGAGGACGCCGAAACGAAGGACGACATCTTCCGCCGCGCAGACGCTGTGCTTCCGCCTACGGCAGTGCTCGCGTCCAACACCTCGTCGATTCCGATCGGCTTGCTCGCGGCCGCGACGGGTCGGCCGGACAAGGTGATCGGCATGCACTTCTTCAATCCCGTTCCCGTCCTGAAGCTCGTCGAGATCATCCGC
Source organism: uncultured Actinomycetes bacterium (assembly GCA_963833255.1). GTDB lineage: Bacteria > Actinomycetota > Thermoleophilia > Gaiellales > Gaiellaceae > 3-1-20CM-4-69-9. The sequence goes on along the minus strand of CAWHXK010000055.1, from coordinate 82,100 downwards.
GCGCGCGACACCTCCGACGAGACCGCAGCGGCGATCACCCGCCTCGCAGAGGATCTCGGCAAGACGCCGGCCGTTGCGAACGACTTTCCCGGATTCGTCTCCAACCGGATTCTGATGCCCTTCATCAACGAGGCCGTCTGGGCGTTGCACGACGGTGTCGCCGAGGCGGAGGCGATCGACACGATTGCGAAGCTCGGATTCGCTCATCCGCTCGGGCCGCTGGCGCTCGCCGATCTGATCGGCCTCGACACCTGCGTGGCGATCATGGAGGTGCTGCAGGAGGGCCTCGGCGACGATCGCTATGCCCCCTGTCCGCTGCTCCGAGAGCTGGTCGCCGCCGGAAAACTGGGCCGGAAGAGCGGCGCAGGGTTCTACGAATATGCCTGAGAACCCATAAAAGGGCTCGATCTGCAGGGTTGTTGCCGCCTGCTGAGTCTCTCTTTGATAAGGGCTCAAGTGAGCCCGAGCTTCGTGCCGAAAGAACTCAGGTTCGGGAAAGGGAGGCACCGCCGCGTTGCGAATCTTGCTGGTCGACGACGATCCTGCGCTTCGCGCTTTGTTGAGGGCGACGTTCGAGGTCGCGGACGTCGCAGTGGTCGAGGCCGAGAACGCCGAGGTTGCACGGCGTCAGATTCGCGCTGCGCTGCCCGACGTGATCTTGCTCGACGTCAACATGCCCGGCACCACAGGGTTGGAGCTTTGCGCGGAGCTGAAGAGCGCGCCCGCGACCAGGGACGTTCCGATCGTCTTGCTCACCGGCGCGGACCGCGGCACGACCGCAGCGGCGAAGAAGGCCGGCGCGGATGCGATCGTGCGGAAACCGTTCAGCCCGCTCGAGCTGCTCGCAGTTGCAGAGCGTCTCGCAGGGGGCATGTTCGGCGTCCCCTTCCGTGCGGCGAAGAAGCGGACGCACAAGCCGGGGGAGGAGCTCCTGCTCTACGCGCGCGATCTCCGGCACATGCTCGAAGTCGAGCGCGGTCAGCGCGAGCTGCTTCAGAGCGCGTACCTGCAGACCGTCTCGGCCCTCGCGAGCGCGCTCGAGTCGAAGGACACCGGCACCCGCGCTCACTCCCAGCGTGTGCAGAGCTATGCGAGCGCGCTGGCCGGTGCGATCGGCGGGGAAGCGCTTGCGAAAGACCAGAGCACGCCGTACGGATTCCTGCTCCACGACGTCGGCAAGATCGGGATCCCCGACGGCATCCTGCAGAAGCCGGGCCCCTTGAGCGCGGCGGAGCGCCGGCGGATGCAGACGCACACGGTGCTCGGGGAGGCGATGCTCTCGGGCGTTGTGTTCCTGAAGGGTGAAGGGCTCAAGATCGTGCGGTCGCACCACGAGCGCTGGGATGGACGCGGCTACCCGGACGGTCTCGTGCGTGAAGAGATTCCGCTCGGCGCGCGGGTCTTCGCCGTCGCCGATGCGCTCGATGCCATGACGAGCCATCGTCCGTATCGGCGGGCGCTGAGCTGGAGCGCGGCACGTGGCGAGATTCTTGGAGCAGAGGAAGCGGCAGTTCGATCCGGACGTGGTCGATGCGTTCGTCGCGGTCGAAGCCGACCTCCGCCAGATTCGCCGAGAGCTGGCAGCCGCCTAAAGAGGTCGTTCCGGCGAAAGCGCTAGCTTTTGCCAGCGTGGACTTCGATCTGACGCAGGACCAGCGCGAGATCCAGGCACTGACGCGCGACTTCGCGCGGGCGGAGATCGAGCCGAATGCGTCCGCCTGGGATCGCGACCACCACTTTCCGCGTGAGCTCTTCGGAAAGCTCGCCGAGATCGGCCTGATGGGTGCGTGCGTACCCGAGGAGTACGGCGGCGCCGGCGTCGACTTCCTGTCGTACATCCTCGTGCTCGAAGAGTTGTCGCGCGCCGATGCCGGAGTCGGTGTGACCGTCGCCGTCCACACGAGTGCCGCGACCTTGCCGATCCTCACGTATGGCACCGACGAGCAGAAGGCGCGATTCGTGCCGCCGCTCGCGCGCGGCGAGCATCTTGGCGCGTTCGCGCTGACCGAGGCAGAGGCCGGCTCGGACGCGGGAGCCCTGCGGACGAAGGCCGAGCCGCACGACGGCGGCTGGAAGATCACAGGCGCGAAGCAATGGATCACCAACGGACGGCACGCCGGCACGTTCCTGCTCTTCGCGCGCACGGATCAACAGACGGCCGGGGCGCGTGGAGTCAGCGCGTTCCTGCTCGACGCCGAGCACGTGCGCGTGACTCGGGACGAGGAGAAGCTCGGGCTCAATTCGTCCGTGACGAACGACATCGTGGTCGAAGGCGCCGAGGTCGGGCGGGATCGTCTGCTCCACGAGGAGAACCGCGGCTTCCGCGTCGCGATGGGCACGCTCGACGGCGGCCGGATCGGTATCGCAGCGCAGGCACTCGGCATCGCGCAGGCCGGCTACGACGTGGCGCGCGCTTACGCGGCTGAGCGGCGTGCCTTCGGCCATCGCATCGCGGACTTCCAGGCGATCCAGCACAAGCTGGCCGACATGTCCATGGAGATCGATGCTGCCCGCCTGCTCGTCTACCGGGCAGCGTGGCTGAAGCAGGAAGGGCGCAGCCACACCGAGGAGGGTGCGAAGGCGAAGCTCTTCGCATCGGAGATGGCACGCCGCCAGACGGCCGAAGCGATTCAGATTCTCGGCGGCTACGGCTACACGAAGGAGTTCCCCGTCGAGCGGTACTACCGCGACGCGAAGATCACCGAGATCTACGAGGGGACGAGCGAGATCCAGCGCCTGGTGATCGCGCGCTCGATCCTCGGCCTGACGGAACGCGCGCTGGTGGCACAGTGACGATCTCCTTGATGTACACGCGCACGCGCGTGAACACCCCCACCCGGGTGGGGGTTTCGCCCCACCACCCACTGCGTTCCACGCTACCGGTGTTGTGCAAACGCCTCAGTGCCAGTTTCGTGCCGATTTGGAGCAGCCGGTGAGCTCGCGGAGCCGCGACGAGCCGGTTCGCCTCACGCGCATCTACACGCGCGCCGGCGACGGGGGCGAGACCTCACTCGGCGACGGCTCGCGCGTTCCCAAGCTCGACTGCCGCATAGGTGCATTCGGCACGGTCGACGAGCTGAACGCTGCTCTCGGTGTGGTGCTTGCCGATCCCGGTTTGCCCGAGCGACTGCGCGGGCCGCTCGAGCTGGTTCAGAACGACCTTTTCGACGTCGGCGCCGACCTCTGTGTTCCCTTCGGCGTCACCGACCGGCTGCGTGTCGAACAGGGTTCGGTCGATCGGCTCGAGCAGTGGTGCGACGAGCTGAACGCCGATCTCCCCATGCTCAAGAGCTTCATCCTCCCGGGCGGCACCGAGGCATCCGCGCGTCTGCACGTCGCGCGTACGACATGCCGCCGAGCAGAGCGTGACGCGCTCGTCGCGAACGAGGAGAACGGGATCAACCCGCTCGTGCTTGCCTACCTCAACCGCCTCTCCGACTTCCTCTTCATCGCCGCCCGCACGGCGAACGCCGAGGCGGGCCGGGACGAACCACTCTGGAGGCCGGGCGGCTAGAGGCTTGAGCCGCCGGCGGTGTGGCGCTTTGCCGGCCCCGATCGGACCGGCTTCGCCGGGCCGCCAAGGAGACGTTGGATGACGCGAACGAGCGTCGGGGCCGGCGTCCACCGCGGGAGCGCGATCGATGCGCCGGCTCTGAGCGAGTTGACCATCTGTTTCGGGCTCGACGTGAGCGCGACGAGCTTCGCCGACGGGAACACGGCATGCAGATCGCTGATCAGCCCGACTCCGAACTGGTCGACGTCGACGACGATCACGTGAACATCGGTCCGGCGGTTCGCCGCCGCGTCGAACGTCGGCTCGATGCTCGCGGAGCTGACGACTCTCCCCTTGCGGAGCGTGAAGTTTCCGCGGATGCTCGTCGCGGCGCCGCCGGCGAGCAAGACCTGGACAGGTTGAGTGCTTCTTGCCCGTGTGCGGACGAGCCGGATCGTGAGCTTGCGAGCCACCGTCTCGCGCCCTGATCGAGCGGTCCACCTCATGGTGTAGACACCCGTGCGGCGCACCTGGCGCGGCAACCGCAGCTTGACGATCGTGCGCCCGGCCTTGACGGAGAAGCGCCACGTGTAGAGCTTCACCCGCCTTGGGCTGAAGAGCTGCGCCGTCACGCGTGATGCACGCGTCACCATCACGCGGGCACCGATGCTCCTCCGCTTGGCCGGCTTGATCTTCGGTGCTGTCACGACCTTGAACGCAAGCCGCGTCCCCGCTCCGCCCTGGGAGACGATCAGATCGATCGACCCGCCCTCTTCGGCAAGGACGAGATTCGCAGGGCCGGTGACCGTGCCCGCGGGGCCTGTCCCGCCGTAGGTGATGCTGCCCACGGACAGGCCGAGCGGCGCCAGCAGAGCGGCGACCTGGTCGGGCGTCTTGCCGATGAGTGACGGCACCGGCCGGAGCGGTCGCGTCAGCGGGCTTTCGTTGCCGGCGAGATCGGTTTCCTTGAGCCGGAAGATGCGCGGATCACCGACGGACCACGAGCCGATGCTCGCCGTGGTGTAGTCGACGCCGTAGTGGCCGGTGTCCGTCGAATCCGAGAAGACCGTGACGAAGTCGTACGTGCCGCTGTTGTCGGAGCCCGGCGTCCAGCGGAGGGTCAGGCCGGTCGGGCCGAGGTAGCCGCGAACGTTCTGTGGGGCATTCGGAGCCTGGAGATCATGGAGCAGCGCGAACACCGACAGGTGCCTCGTGAGGAGATGGAAACCGGCGCCGTCCGTCCAGAAGCCGTCGTCCCAGCCGGCCGGCAGCGTTCCCGCCGACGGCACACGGGCAATCACGCGCCACTGGCCGTTCTCGAAGGTGGCGGGAACGAGACCCTTCTCGGTCGTGCGCATCAGGATGCCGATCGGGCGGTTGAACTCGTGCACCTCGGTGCCGGCGAGCGCCCAGCGTGCCGTCACGTCCAGCGCCTCGGGCCCGGAGCCGAAGCCGTTCGTCAGACCGCTCGGCGCTGCGACGGGCGTGATCCGCAGAATCAGCCAATCTGCGCCGGAGGTCGACCATGCACCCGCGGGCATCGTCGCGGTGGCGAAGCCGTCGGCGGATTCGACCGTGGTGGACATGGCGGGGCTCGTGTTCTTGTTGACCGGGGGGGCAAGCGAGGAGCCCGACGCCGACCAGACCGTGAAGTGGACGCGGAAGGGCGCCCTCTTCCCGGAGGAATCCTGCAGCTCGCCGGACAGCGTGTGGGCGCCTGCGGAAAGCGGGCCGGTGCCGAAGTCGATGTGCGTACCGCTCACGACCGGCGCCACCGTTGCGCCACCGTCGAGCGTGACGTTGAGCGGCGTCGCCGGCTCGCTGGTCACCAGTCCGATCGCGTTCGCGGAGCTCACGGTCGAGCCTTCCGCCGGCGTCGAGGAGATGACGCGCGGGGCGGTGTTGTCCACGCGGATCGAGGTGACGGTGTCGAACGAGGTGTTGCCGAGATTGTCGGAGACCGTGGCGCGGAAGTCGTAGACGCCGTCCGGCAGGAGCGATGTGTCGAAGGTCGCGCTCCACGGGGCGCTGGTGTCCGTGCCGACCGACGACCAGGACGCGCCGCCTGCGGGCGAGGTTGCGAATGCGACCTGCGTTGCCCCCGAGCCGGTCACCGTCGCGTTGAGGGTCACCGAGCCCGAGATCGTGGCGCCCGGATTCGTCAGCACGACGGTCGGTGCGCTGACGTCGACCGTGATCGTGCGCATCGCCCCCGTGAATGTGTTGCCTGCCCGGTCGGTGAGCACCGGCTGAAGGTCGTAGCTCCCGGACGCAACCGTCGTGGCGTCCCAGGTGGCGCTGAACGGTGCGCTCGTCGAGGTGGCGATGGTCGTCCATGAACCGCCGCCGGTGGGGCGCAGCTCGTAGCTGACGGAGGCGATGCCCGAGCCGGCGTCGGAGTAGGAGCCGCTGAGCGTGACGCTCGGGCCGCCGACCGTGGCACCGCCGGCCGGAGACGTCAGCGACCCGGCGGGCGAAGTGTTGTCGACGCGGACGTTCGCGCGGATCGGGCTCGTGCCAGTGTGACCCGTCGCGTCGGTCGCGATTGCACGGAAGTCGTAGAGCCCGTCGGCGAGGGCGGTGGTGTCGAGAGACGTTCCCCACGGCGTCGTGGTGTCGCTCGCGATCGTGACCCACGAGCCGCCGCCGGCCGTCCGCCGTTCGAAGTCGACCTGAGTCGTATCCGGGTCGGACGAAGCCGACAGAGACACGGTGCCGTTCAGGTACTGGCCTGGATCGGCAAGGGTCGGCGTCGGCGAGAGGTTGTCGACGGAGACGTTCCGCACTGCAGAGGTGGTCGTGTTGCCGGCCATGTCCTCGACGACGACCTGGATCGTCGCGCCGCCGTCGGCACCGGTCGTCGTGTTCCAGTTCAGCGAGAAGGGCGCAGTCGAGTCGGTGCCGAGGAGCGATCCGCGGACGTAGAACTTGACCGAGGCGACCGGCGAGGTCGCATCGGACGCCGACGCGGCGATTCCGATGGTGCCGCTCACGAGCTGGCCTTCGGTCGGCGCGCCCACGAGGGCGACGTCGGGCGCCGTGTTGTCGACGACCTTGTCAGGCAGGTCGGTGGTCGTGACGTTGTCCGCGTTGTCGGTGATCAGGATGCGCAGGTCGTAGTGTCCGTCGGGCACGAGCGTCGTATCCCAGCTCGCGGTGTACGGGCCGGGGCCGGTCGTGTCGGTCCCGATTGCCGTCCAGGTCGATCCACCGGCATCCGTGAACTCGAAGGTGACGGACTTGATCCCCGAGCCGGTTGTATCGGGGTCGGCGCTGAGGTCGACTGTTCCGCGCAGATAGTCGGCCGCGGAGCACGATGCGCAGGTCGGCGGCGTAGCGTCGATCAGCACGGTGGTGCTCTTGATCGTCTCGATGTTGCCGGCGTTGTCGACCGAGAAGTACGCGATCGTGTGCGACCCGTCGTTCGAGCCGTCTGCAGGAGCCGGGATGACGACGCTCGTGCCGACGGTGTAGCTCGGGTTGCCGTCGACGCTGTACTCGGTGACGTTGACGCCGGAGCCGCCGTCGTTCGGGTTCAGCGTGACGGTGACCGGGGTGGACTGCCAGCCGCTCGGTGCGTTGTCGGTGGTGCTCGGCTTCGTGTTGTCGACGAAGCTCGTCACCGCAGCGGAGGCGGTCACGTTGCCTGCTGCGTCAGTCGCGACGACGCGCAGATCGACGTTGCCGTCGGGCACGGCGGACGAGTTGAAGTTCGAGCCGGTCGACTGCCACGTCGAGCCGCCGTTCGTCGAGTACTCGTATGCGACCGTGACGACGCCGGAGGCATTCGAGCCGCCCGGGGTCGCTTGTGGAAGATGCCAGGTTGACGGCGCCATGCAGGTATGCGCCGGGACTCGAGATCGTGGCGTCCGGCGCAGTGTTGTCGACGAGACGGTCGGTGACCGGTGTCGCAGCCGCCTGGTTGCCTGCGACGTCGTAGGCCACGGTGCGGAAGTCGTAGTGGCCGTCCGAGACGCTCGTCGTGTCGAAGCTCGCCTGGAAGCCGTCGCCCGGCGTCGAGTCGGTCGCGATGGTCGTCCACGAGCCGCCGCCCGTCGGGGCGCGCTCGAAGTCCACGTGGTCGATGCCGGAGCCTGCATCGCTTGCGGAGCCCGTCAGCGTCTTCGTCGCGCGCAGGTACTGGCCCGGATCGTTCTGGCTCGTCGTCGGCGGTGTGTTGTCGATTCGGATCGTCGAACCGAGTACGTCGGTTGTGCTGTTGCCTGCAGCGTCGGAGACGATGATCCGCAACTGGTAGACGCCGTCTGCCACGAGTGCCGTGTTCCAGAGGACGTTGTCGAACGGCGGGGACGTATTGGTTCCGATCGAGGCCCAGGTCGTGCCGTTCGCGGAATATTCGAAAGCGACGGATGCGATCCCCGACTGGTAGCCGTTCGCGGGAGGATCGTTCTCAGCGGACGTGAGGGTCACGACCTGGTGGACGTTGCTGCCGGGATTGTTCAAGGTCGCAGTCGGTGCGTTCGTGTCGCGGTGCCACGTCCAGCTGTCGGGTGTCGCGTCCGTGTTGCCCGCGGCGTCGGTCGCGCGCACCTGGAAGGTGTGCGAGTTGTCGGTGAGGCCCGGTACGGTGCGCGGGCTGGTGCACGGGGCGAATCCGCCACCGTCGATGTTGCATTCGAACGTCGAGCCGGGCTCGGTCGAGGTGAACGTGAACGACGGGGTCCCGTTGGACGGATCTGCGGGCTTCGTGACGATGCTCGTGTTCGGAGCGGTCCGGTCGACGTCGACGTTACGGATCGCCGTGGCGGTGTGACCGGCATTGTCCGTCGCAACGGCCGCGAGCGCATGATTGCCGTCGGCAGCCGGGATTGCCCACGAGACGCTGAACGGGCCGGGTGCGGAGACGGTGCCGAGCGGGCTCCAGACGCCGCTCGAGCAGTCGTTGCTCTGATCGGTGCACTCGAAGAACTCCACCTGGCTGACTCCGCTTCCTGCGGGGTCGTTCGCGTTCGCGGCGAACGTCGTCGGGCTCGGCAGGCTGCCGTTGATTGCAGTGGCAGGGGCGGTGATGGCGACCGTCGGCGGTGCGTTGTCGACACGGATGCTCGTGTTCTCGACGTTCGTCGTGTTGGCGGCATCGTCGGTCGCGCGAGCCCGCAGGTCGTAGAGGCCGTCACCTGCCGGTAGCGAGGCGGTGTTCCAGGACGAACCGGTGGCCGCGTATGCGCTCGAAGGATCGCTGTGCAGCTTGTAGGCGAAGGTGATCGGCGGGCTTGCCGGTGACGCGTCGGTTGCGCTGCCGACGAGGCTGACGGTGCCGGTCACCACGCTCCCCGTCGCGGGGCTCGTGAAGTTGAGGGCCGGCGGGGTGTTGTCGACGCGGGTCGTGACGGCCGGCGACGTCTTGGTGTTGCCTGCGACGTCGGTCGCGATGACGCGCAGGTCGTAGAGGCCGTCGGAGACAAGCGTCGTGTCCCACGAGGCCGGCTGGCTGTTGAAGCTGCCGCCGTTCGGCGCGAGCTCGTACGAGACCGTCGCGACGCCCGAGCCTCCGGTATCGCCTGTGTTGGAGGTCAGGGGAACCGTGCCGCCGACCGGGTCGCCGGGGCTGACCATCGTCGCGCTCGGCGCGGTGTTGTCGATCCGCCGATTGGCCACGACAGGCGGGGAGGTCTCGACGTTGCCGGCCACGTCGGTCGCCACGGAGCGGAAGTCGTAGAGCCCGTCGGGGACCGTCGTCGTGTCGAAGGAGATGGAGTAGGGGGAGCTGCCGTCCGTCGCGATCGTCGTCCACGGGCCAGCGCCAGCCGGCCTGCGCTCGAAGGCCACCGAGTTGACGCCCGAGCCGTCCGTGTCGCTCGCGGCGGCGCCGAGCGTGATCGTCTGGCGCAGGTTCGCACCAGGATCCGCCAGAGTCGTGGTCGGCGCCGCCGTGTCGGACTTGACCTCGTTGGCAGAGGTAGCCAGCGCGACGTTCCCGGCGTTGTCCGCGACGCTGTAGCGGTACTGCGCGCACTTGCCCGACGCCAGTGTGTCGGGGCTCGTTGCCGCAACCCAGCCGCTGTACGACGAGCAGGCGTTGTTCGCAAGGTCGCCGGTTCGACGTTCGAGCGAACCCGTTGACCCATTCACATCGGAATCGGGGCCATTGTTGGTGGTCACTGCGTAGGAGCCCGTGACGTAGCCGTTCGGATAACCCACCGTTACCCCTGCCGGAGCCGTTCGGTCGATGGTGATGTTGCGGATGTTCTCGCCGGTGTTGGTCGCGGCATCGACGGCGACCGCCCGGATCGACTTCAGGCCGTCGAAAGCCGGCGTCGACCAGGTCGCGGCGTACGGTGCGCTCGAGTCGGTGCCGAACTGCAGCCAGGTACCGGTCGCGCAGTTCGCGCTTGCGTTCGAGCACTCGAAGAAATCCACCTGCGCTACGTCGGTATCGGGAGTCGTGGCAGTCACGACGTAGTTGTTGGGATCCGACCCGTTCAGGTATGTGAGTGGTGCCGTGATCGTCACCGACGGCGCGCCCGAGTCGATGATCCAGGTGTGGCTCGCCGGGGTCGCGTCGACGTTGCCGGCCTGGTCGATCGCGCGTACGTCGAAGGTGTGGCTGCCTTCGGTCAAGGCGGGTGAGAGCGTGTCGGGGCTCGAGCACGAGGTCCAGCTGCCGCCGTCGATACGACACTCGAACGTCGAACCGGGCTCCGAGGAGCTGAACGCGAGGCTCGGCATCGTGTTGCCGGAGGGGTTGGACGGCGCGGAGTCGATTGTCGTGTCCGGCGCCGTGAGGTCGACCGTCCACGTATAGCTCGCCGGCGTCGCGTCGGTGTTGCCCGCCGGGTCCGTGGCGCGGATGTCGAACGTGTGGCTGCCGGCGCCGAGCGACCCGAGTGTCTCGGGGCTCGAGCATGACGCCCAGCTGCCGCCGTCGACGCGGCATTCGAAGGTCGAGCCTGCCTCGGAGGAGCTGAACGAGAAGGTCGGAGTCGTGTCGTTCGACGGATCCGGCGGTGTGGAATCGATCGTCGTGCCCGGCGGCGTCAGGTCGACCATCCACGTGTACGACGCAGGAGTAGCGTCGGTGTCTCCCGCGCCATCCGTCGCGCGGACCTCGAACGTGTGGCTCCCTTCGGCGAGCGCCGGGGCGAGCGTGTGAGGACTGGAGCACGCCGTCCAGGTTCCACCGTCGATGCGGCATTCGAAGGTCGAGCCCGGCTCAGAGGAGCTGAACGAGAAGTCGGGAGTCGTGTCGTTCGATGGATCGCCGGGAGTCGCGTCGAGGGTCGTGTCCGGCGCAGTCAGGTCGATCGCCCACGTGTAGCTCGCCGGGCTGGCGTCGGTGTTGCCGGCCGCATCGACCGCGCGGGCGTCGAACGTGTGACTGCCCTCGATCAGCGCGGGTGAGATCGTGTCGGGGCTCGAGCACGTCGTCCAGCTGCCGCCGTCGATGCGGCATTCGAAGGTCGAGCCGGGCTCGGAGGAGCTGAACGCGAAGGTCGGTGTGGTGTCGGACGACGGATCCGTGGGCTGCGCGTCGATCGTCGTGTCGGGTGCGCTGAGGTCGATCGCCCAGGTGTGGCTCGCAGGCGTCGCGTCGGTGTTGCCCGCCGGGTCGGTTGCCCGGACGTCGAAGGCGTGGCTGCCGGGGCCGAGCGCGCCGAGCGTCTCGGGGCTCGAGCACGCAGTCCAGCCGGCGCCGTCGACGCGGCATTCGAAGGTCGAGCCGGCCTCGGAGGAGCTGAACGAGAAGGCAGGCGTCGTGTCGTTGGACGGATCGGTGGGCGTCGCATCGATCGTCGTTGCCGGAGCCGTGTTGTCGACCCGGCGGCTCGCGACGAGGCTTGCGTTCGTGTTGTTCGTCTTGTCGGTCGTGACGGCGCGTAGGTCGTACTGGCCATCCGAGACGGCGGTTGTGTCCCAGCTTGCCGCGTAGGGCGAGGTCGTGTCGGTACCGATCGCCGTCCACGTCGAGCCGCCCGCAGGAGCGCGCTCGAAGACGACCTGCTGGATGTCCGTCGACGGGTCGGATGCCGTCGCGCTGAGCGCGATCGTCCCAGCGACGGGCGTGCCGGGGTCGGTCAGCGAGACCGTCGGGTTGTCCGTGTCGACCTTGGCCGTCGCGGTGACCGGCGCCGAGAGGTTGGCGACCTTGTCGGCGATCCGGAACGTGTAGCGGTAGCAGTGACCATTGGACACAGAGGTGTCGGGGCTCGTGAACGTGCCGGCGTCCACGCTGAAGCTCGAGCAGCTGTCACCCGAGAGCGTTCCTGTCTCGCGTGTCACCGTGGCCGAGGCGAGGTCGAGCCCGGCGCCGCCGCCGTTGTCCGAACCGTCGGCAAGGCTGAAGCCGACCGAGTTCGAGCCGTAGTAGGGGGCAAGCGCGCCGGTGAGCGTGATCGACTGGCCGGTCGGCACATTCGTGTCGTCGGCGATCGTGATCGTGTCCGAGGACGAGTTCGCGGCCCTGTCGGTCACCGAGACGGCCCGCACGCCGGGCTGCGCGGCGCCGGAGCTCCACGAGTACGCGGTTGGTGAGGAGTACGGGGTCGTGGTGTCGGCGCCGCCCGTCGATCCGCTCCAGCCGCTCAGGCTTGAGATAGTCGGGAAGTCGACCGCGTCGACGGCGGTCTCAGAATCGGAGGCGGTGGCGTTCAGGTCGAAGCTGCCGGATCCGGTCGAGCGGAAGAACAGGGTCTTCGTCCCGGCGTCGTAGTACTGGTTGCCTGCCCCGGTGAGCGGGGTGGGCGCGCCGACCGAGACAGTCGGGGCGCCGTTGTCGACCTTTGCGGTCGCGGTGGCGGCGCTCGAGACGTTTCCGACCTTGTCGGCGATCGTGAACGAGTAGCGGTAGCAGTGACCGGCTGAGACCGCAGTGTCGGGGCTCGTGACCGTGCCGGCATCCGGGCTGAAGCTCGTGCAGTTGTTTCCGGACAGCGTCCCGGTCTCACGCGTGACCGTCCGCGTCGACACATCGAGGCCGGAGCCTGCGCCGTCGCTGCCGTCCGCGAGCGTGAAGCTCACCGACGCCGAGCCGTAATACGGAGCGGTCGGCCCCGTCAGCGTGACGGACTGGCCCGTCGGGCCTGCGGAATCGGCGGCGAGGGTGATCGTGTCGCTGTTCGTCAGGGCGACCGAGTTTGTTGCGACGACCGAACGGGCGCCAGGGGCAGTTGCGCCGGAGGCCCAGGTGTAGTCGACCGGCGAGGTGTACGGGCTCGTCGTGTCGTTTCCGCCGGTGGAGCCGCTCCAGCCGCTGACGCCGGAGACGTCGGGGAACCCGACGTGCGTGACGCCGGTGTCGGCGTCATCGGCGGTCGCATTCAGCGAGAACGAGCCGGACCCACCGGGGCGGAAGAAGTGGGTCCTCGTGCCTGCGTCGTAGTACTGGTTTCCGGCACCGGTGAGCACGGTCGGCGGGTCGACGGAGACGGTCGGCGCGTTCGACGAGACCTTTGCGGTGACGCTGCTCGTGGCGACGTTCCCGACCTTGTCGGCGATGCTGAACGTGTAGCGGTAGCAGTGGCCGCTCGAGGTGCCGTTGTCGGGGCTCGTGACGGTCCCTCCGTCAGGGGTGAAGCCGGAGCAGTTGTTGGCGGCGAGCGTCCCGGTCTCCCGCGTGACCGCAGCCGAGGAGAGATCAAGTCCGGAGCCGCCTGACGGATCGGACCCGTTCGTCACGCTGAAGGTGACCGGGCCGCCCGGATAGAACGGCGCGGTTGCACCTGTGAGCGTGATCGACTGGCCGGTGGGTGCGGCGGTGTCGTCCGTGATCGTGATCGTGTCGGTGGCCGAGTTCGCCGCCTTGTCGGTTGCGGAAGCGGTCTTCGCGCCGGGCTCCGCTGCGCCCGAGCTCCACGTGTAATCGGCGGGCGAGCCGTAAGGACTGCTCGTGTCCGTGCCGCCAGTCGATCCAGTCCAACCGGTCAGACCGGAGACGTTCGGGAACGTGACGCCGGCAATTGCGGTGTTCGCGTCAGAGGCGTTGGCGCCGAGACCGAAGCTGCCCGCCCCGGTCGAGCGGAAGAACAGCGTCTTGGTGCCTGCGTCGTAGTACTGGTTGCCGGCGCCGGTCAGCGCGCTCGGTGCAGTGATGCTGACCGTCGGGGCCGCAGTGTCGACTTTCGCTGTCGCGGTGGCCGCGCTCGAGACGTTTCCAACCCTGTCGGCGATCGTGAACGAGTAGCGGTAGCAGTGACCGGTCGAGACCGCGGAATCGGGACTCGAGTATGTGCCGGCGTCCGCACTGAAGATTCCGCAACTATCTCCCGTCAGCGTTGCGCTCTCGCGGGTCACCGTTCGTGTCGTGGTGTCGATACCGGCCCCCGAGCCGTCGTTGCCGTCGCCGAGGCCGAAAGTCACGGAGGCCGAGCCGAAGTACGGCGCGGTCACTCCGGTCAACGTGATCGACTGTCCCGTCGGTGCCGCCGAGTCCTGGGTGAGCGTGAACGGAACCGAGGTCGTCGCGCCGGCGCCGTTAGTCGCCACGACGTTGTGTCCTGATGCGTCCGTTGTGGCCGCGTTCCAGGTGTAGTCCTGCTGATACGGCGAGCTGGTCTGGGAGCCGCCACCCGTCACGTTCGCGACGGAGGGGAAGTCGACGGAGGTCACTCCGGTCTGCGGATCGTCGGTGGTGGCCGTGACGCGGAACGTCCCGCCACCCGCCCCGGGCCGGTAGAAGAGCGTCGTGCCCGACGCGTGCTGCGCGCCGCTCGCCGGGTTCTCGGCGAGCGTCAGCGAGAGGTTCGGAGGCGTGCCGTCGAGCAGGACGTCCTGTGACCCAACGGCTTCCTCGTTGCCGAGGTTGTCGTAGGCACGGAACTTGATCGTGGTAGTCGAGGCCACGTCGATCGTGCCCGAGTAGTCGGAGCCGTTGACCGGCGACGGGTCGGTTCCATCGGTGGTGTAGCGGATCTTCTGGACGCCCGAGCCGCTGCCGTCATCCGCCGACAGCGTGACGTGCACCGGCGCAGAGGTGTAGTACGTCCCGCTGAAGCAGGCCGCGGCGTTGCACTGGATCGTCGTCGTCGGCGCCGTCGAGTCGGCGCTGACGGTGAAGTTGGAGCTCGAACTCGAACCGGCACCGTTGGCCGCGTCGACGGACTTCGTTCCCGGCTCGGCGGCGCCGGCGACGAAGCTGTACGTGCGCGACGCACCGCTGCCGGAGGCGCTCCAGGACGCGCCCATCGCACCTGCGGAGGGGAAGGTGTACGAAACGATGCCGGTGTCACCGTCGGTCGAGGCGGCGCCCAGGTCGAAGCTTCCTGCCGAGCTCGGCTTGAACCAGGCGCTGGTCCCGCTCGCGTAGAGGCCGCCGCTCGGATTCGACAACGTGAGCGACGGCGCGGAGGGTGAAGAGGTGTCGACCTTGACGATGCTGCTGATCGAGACGGTGTTCCCGACGTTGTCCGTACCGGTGAGCGTGTAGAGGTAACACCCGGTCGAGAGGCTTTGGGCGGGCGTGCCGGTGATGGTCGATATCGATCCAAAGCTGCCACAGGAGTTGGCGGTAAGTGTGGCGCTCGCGCGTGTAAGGGTGGAGCTTGCGAGGCCCGACTCGCTGCCGGACTGGGCCTCGGTGTAGTCGGTGCGCACGTCGATCGGGAAGCTGCCGCTCGACGAATAGCTCGAGCTGCCTCCGCCGGTCGCGGCTGTTCCGTTGACCGTCAGCGCGCCGGCGGCCGGCGGGTTGGAGTCGTTCGTGAACGTCAACGTCGCCGACGACGTGGGGTTGCCCGCCTGGTCTGCCGCGGTGAGGACCTCGGTCGGCGTGCTCGTGCTGCCTGCGTTCCAGCTGAAGGTGTTGGAGTCGTACGGCCCGCCGGAAGGTGTCGAGACGGTCGACGGCGTGTGTGACCAGCCGCCGGTCGTGCCGCCCAGTGCGGCGGAAGCCGACGAGGCGGGCCCGGACTCGCCGTCGGCGACGCCGTTCGTGAGCTTGAACGAGCCTGCGACGGAGCCGCGGTAGTAGACCGTCGAGCCGTTCTTCAGGGCCGAGCCGACGGGGGAGACGTTGCTCAGCGTGATGCTGTTGGTCGGCCCCTGCGAGTCGACCTTGGCGATGTTGCTCGCACTCGACGTTCCCTGGTTGCCCACGTGGTCGGAGAGCAGCTCGCGGTACTGGTAGCAGTGGCCGTTCGTCACGGTCGTGTCGTTGCCGCCGACGAGCGTCACCGTCGACCAGCTTCCCGGGAAGCTGCCGCAGGCCCCGTTCGTCAAGGTCGCCGTGTCGCGCTCGACTGTGCTGGTGCTCGCGTCGACGTTGGAGCCGCCGTCCGTGCCGCCGTTCTTCGTCACAGGAACGGAGTTGCTCGTGTAGTAGCCGGCGGTCACGCTCGGCGACGTCACGGACGGTGCAGTCGTGTCGGCGGCGATCGAGTACGTCGCGTTGGCGGAACCGGTGCCGGCGCCGTTCGTAGAGCTCACTGCGCGTGCGGTGGAAGGCGCGGTCGTCGACGCACCGAAGGTGTAGTCGAAATGGTCGCCGGTTTGCGAGCCGCCGAAGTTCGCGCCGCCGTTCGAGTTCAGGGTGCCGAACGTGTAGCTGCCGATGCCGCTTTGAGCATCGGTCGAGGTGGCGGTGACCGTGAAGGTTCCGCCGGCCGAGGGGCGCACGTAGAGGGTTCCCGAACCGTCGTAGTACGCGTTCGGCGAGATGCCGCTGAAGGCGAGTGACGGCGTGGACGGGGCAGTTGTGTCGACCTTCGCCGTGTTGGAGGCCGCAGACGTCCCCGGGTTGCCGACGTTGTCCGACAGCAGCTCGCGGTAGCGGTAGCAGTTGCCGGAGACGACGGTCGTGTCGTTGCCTCCGACGAGCGTGACGCTCGACCAGCTCGACGGGAAGGTTCCGCAGCTGCCGTTCGTGAGCCCGATCTCGTCGCGCTGCACCGTGCTGGTTGTGCTGTCGACTCCGGATCCGCCGTCGGTGCCGCCGTTCTTCGTGACCGGCACGGACAGCGCGGTGTAGTACCCGGCGGCGACGGTCGGTGCGGTCACGGCCGGCGCAGTCGTGTCGGCCACAACCGTGAACGGCATCGCGGACGACGTCAGCGCCCAGCCGTTGGTCGCGGTGACGTCCTGGTTTCCGGCTGGAGCCGTCGCGGACGAGTTGAAGGTGTACACACCCGCGTAAGGAGAGCTCGAGTCGGCGCCGCCGCCGGCCCAGCCCGTCCCGAGACCGCTCGCGAAGGTGAGGTGGTCGATCCCCGACTCGCTGTCGCTCGAGGTTCCCGTCACGGTGAAGCCGCCGGTTGTCCCCTGGCGGATGTACACCGTCGTACCGGTTGCGCTCGCGTTCGTGAACGAACCGAGGGTGAGCCCTGGGGCCGAAGGCGGTGTCGTGTCGGTGACGGTGATGCTCGGCGACGCCGCGAGATTCATGAGCGTCCCGCTGGAGCTTGACTTCTCCTGCGCCTGCCAGGTCTGCGCTCCCGCGGGAACCGGGGCAGTGGCACCCGGGCCGCCTGAACCGGTGTCCCCGTACGTAATGGTGAACGTCGATCCGCCTCCGAGCGTTAGCGACGAGATGGTGATCGTCTGGCCGGCGACCGACACCGTCCCGGAGCTCGAGGTCGTGTAGCCCGCGTTGGACCCGGTGGTCGAGGGCGCGCTCCAGCCGGCGGGAACGACGGCCGTGACCGAGCCGTTGGAGAGGCCGCCCGTAGCTGCGGTGTAGGTGAAGGTGATCGTGCGTCCGGTCGCCCCGCTGTTCACGGAGCCGGTCGGAGTGGTCAGCGTTCCGGAGCCATCCGCTGCGAGAACCGTGACGCTCGGTGATGAGCCGAGATTTGCGAGCGAGCTTGCGGAAGTTGATTTCTCCTGCACCTGCCAGGTCTGTGCTCCGCTCGACGAGGGCGCGGTTGCACCCGCGCCGCCGCTGCCCGTGTTTCCGTACGTGATCGTGAAGGTCGAGCCGCCCGCGAGCGTCAGGGAAGAGACGGTGATCGTCTGGCCGGCCACGGCAAGTGTGCCCGCGCTCGAGGTCGAGTAGCCCGCGTTTGCGCCCGTCGTCGACGGTGCGTTCCAGCCCGCGGGCACGACCAGCGTGACGGAACCGTTGGAGATGCCGCCCGTTGCCGCCGTGTACGTGAAGGTGAGCGTGTTCCCGGTCGAGGCGAACTGGACCGACGTCGTAGGTGTCGTGAGCGTGCCGGAGCCGTCGGCGGCGTTAACGGTGATGCTCGGTGAGGCTGCGAGGTTGGCGAGCGAGCCGGCGGACGTGGACTTCTCCTGCGCCTGCCACGTCTGTGCACCCGTCGACGACGTCGCGGTCGCGCCCGGGCCGCCGCCGCCCGTGCTCCCGTAGACGATCGTGAAGGTGTTGCCGGCCGCGAGCGTCAGCGACGAGACCGTGATCGTCTGGCCGGCCACGGCAAGTGTGCCCGCGCTCGAGGTCGAGTAGCCCGCGTTTGCGCCTGTCGTCGACGGTGCGCTCCAGCCGGCGGGCACGACGAGCGTGACCGAGCCGTTGTTGATGCCTCCCGTTGCCGCCGTGTAGGTAAAGCTGATCGTCCGGCCGGTCTGGCTCGCTGCAACGTTCGTTGTCGGTGTGGTGAGCGTCCCGGAGCCGTCCGTGGCGTTGACGGTGATGCTCGGTGAGGCTCCGAGGTTGGTGAGCGAGCCGGCGGAGGTGGACTTCGCCTGCGCCTGCCAGGTCTGCGCGCCGGTCGACGAAGTGGCGGTTGCGCCGGGACCTCCGCTGCCGGTGTCGCCGTACGTGATCGTGAAGGTGTTGCCCGCGGCGAGTGTCAGTGACGAGACGGTGATCGTCTGGCTCGCGACCGAGACCGTGCCCGAGCTCGCTGTGGTGTAACCGGCGTTGGAGCCGGTGGTCGACGGTGCGCTCCAGCCGGCGGGGACGACGAGTGTGACGGAGCCGTTGTTGATGCCGCCGGTCGCGGCGGTGTAGGTGAAGGTGATCGTGCGCCCGGTCTGGGACGCGGAGACGTTGGTCGTCGGTGTCGTGAGCGTGCCGGAGCCGTCGGCGGCGTTGACGGTGATGCTTGGTGAGGCTGCGAGGTTTGCGAGTGACCCGGCGGAGGTGGACTTCTCCTGTGCCTGCCAGGTCTGCGAGCCGGTGCTCGACGTCGCTGTTGCTCCGGGACCACCGCTGCCGGTGTCGCCGTACGTGATCGTGAAGGTGTTACCGGCGGCGAGGGTCACCGAGGAGACGGTGATCGTCTGGCTCGCGACCGAGACCGTGCCCGAGCTCGCTGTGGTGTAGCCGGCGTTCGCGCCCGTGGTGGAGGGTGCGCTCCAGCCGGCGGGGACGACGAGCGTGACGGAGCCGTTGTTGATCCCGCCGGTTGGTGCGGTGTAGGTGAAGGTGATCGTGCGGCCGGTCTGGGACGCGGAGACGTTGGTCGTCGGTGTAGTGAGGGTGCCGGCGCCGTCTGCTGCGTTGACGGTGATGCTCGGTGAGGATCCGAGGTTGGCGAGGGAGCCCGCGGAGGTGGACTTCGCCTGCGCTTGCCAGGTCTGCGCGCCGGTGCTCGACGTTGCCGTCGCGCCAGGCCCGCCGCCTGCCGTCGAGCCGTACGTGACCGTGAATGTGCTCCCGCCTGCGATCGTGAGCGAGGACACGGTGATCGTCTGCGAGGCGACGGCGAGTGTGCCGGCGCTCGAGGTGGAGTAGCCGGCGTTCGCGCCGGTGGTCGAGGGTGCGCTCCAGCCGGCGGGGACGACGAGGGTGACGGAGCCGTTGTTGATCCCGCCGGTCGCGGCGGTGTACGTGAAGGTGATCGTGCGCCCGGTCTGGGACGCAGAGACGTTCGTCGTCGGAGTGGTCAACGTTCCAGAGCCGTCGGCGGCATAGACGGTGATACTCGGCGAGGAGCCCAGGTTTGCGAGTGACCCGGCGGAGGTGGACTTCTCCTGTGCCTGCCAGGTCTGAGCACCCGTGGAGGAGGTTGCCGTGGCGCCGGGCCCACCGCTACTCGTGTCGCCGTAGGTGATCGTGAAGGTCGAGCCGCCGGCGATCGTGAGCGAGGAGACGGTGATCGTCTGGCTCGCGACGGAGACCGTGCCGGAGCTGGCGGTCGTGTAGCCGGCGTTTGCGCCGGTGGTCGAGGGTGCGCTCCAGCCGGCGGGGACGACGAGGGTGACGGAGCCGTTGTTGATGCCCGCCGGTCGCGGCGGTGTAGGTGAAGGTGATCGTGCGGCCGGTCTGGGACGCAGAGACGTTCGTCGTCGGAGTGGTCAACGTTCCAGAGCCGTCGGCGGCATAGACGGTGATACTCGGCGAGGAGCCCAGGTTTGCGAGTGACCCGGCGGAGGTGGACTTCTCCTGCGCCTGCCAGGTCTGAGCACCCGTCGACGAAGTGGCGGTTGCACCCGGCCCGCCGCTCTGCGTGGAGCCGTAGGTGATCGTGAAGGTCGAGCCGCCGGCGATCGTGAGCGAGGAGACGGTGATCGTCTGGCTCGCGACGGAGACCGTGCCGGAGCTGGCGGTCGTGTAGCCGGCGTTCGCGCCGGTGGTCGAGGGTGCGCTCCAGCCGGCGGGGACGACGAGCGTGACGGAGCCGTTGTTGATGCCCGCCGGTCGCGGCGGTGTAGGTGAAGGTGATCGTGCGGCCGGTCTGGGACGCGCTCACGACCGAGGTGGGAGTGGTGAGCGTGCCGGTGCCGTCGGCGGCATAGACGGTGATACTCGGCGAGGAGCCCAGGTTTGCGAGTGACCCGGCGGAGGTGGACTTCTCCTGTGCCTGCCAGGTCTGCGCGCCCGTCGACGAAGTGGCGGTTGCACCCGGCCCGCCGCTCGCGGTGGAGCCGTAGGTGATCGTGAAGGTCGAGCCGCCGGCGATCGTGAGCGAGGAGACGGTGATCGTCTGGCTCGCGACAGAGACCGTGCCGGAGCTGGCGGTCGTGTAGCCGGCGTTCGCGCCGGTGGTGGAGGGTGCGCTCCAGCCGGCCGGGACGACGAGGGTGACGGAGCCGTTGTTGATGCCGCCGGTCGCGGCGGTGTAGGTGAAGGTGATCGTGCGCCCGGACTGCGATGCGCTCACGACCGAGGTCGGTGTCGTCAGCGTGCCCATGCCGTCGGCGGCATAGACGGTGATGCTCGGCGAGGAACCGAGGTTCGCAAGGGAGCCGCCGGCAGTCGACTTCGACTGCGCCTGCCACGTCTGAGCGCCGGTTGTCGCCGTTGCCGTCGCACCGGTCCCGCCGCCGCTCGTGTCGCCGTACGTGATCGTGAAGGTCGAGCCGCCGGCGATCGTGAGCGAGGAGACGGTGATCGTCTGACTCGCGACCGAAACGGTGCCCGCGCTGGCGGTCGTGTAACCGGCGTTGTTGCTCGTGGTACTCGGAGCGGTCCAGCCGCTCGGCACGACGAGCGTGACCGTCCCGTTGTTGATCCCGCCCGTCGCCGCCGTGTAGGTGAAGGTGATCGTGCGGCCGGTCTGCGACGCGCTCACCACCGAGGTCGGCGTCGTCAGGGTGCCCGAGCCGTTGGCGGCGTTGACCGTGATGCTCGGCGAGGAGCCGAGGTTCGTCAGCGTTCCCGCGCTTCGTGCCTTCTGCTGAGCCTGCCAGGTCTGCGCTCCGGTTGTTGCGGTTGCCGTGGCACCGGGACCACCGCCGCTCGTAGCGCCGTACGTGATCGTCGCCGTCGCGCCGCCGGCCAGCGTGAGGCTG
This sequence comes from uncultured Actinomycetes bacterium, assembly GCA_963833255.1. Classification (GTDB taxonomy): domain Bacteria; phylum Actinomycetota; class Thermoleophilia; order Gaiellales; family Gaiellaceae; genus 3-1-20CM-4-69-9. The sequence goes on along the minus strand of CAWHXK010000055.1, from coordinate 61,018 downwards.
GAGACGGTGATCGTCTGAGCGGCGGCAGAGACCGTGCCCGTGCTCGAGGTCGTGTAGCCGGCGTTGTTGCTGGTGGTGCTCGGTGCGGTCCAGCCGCTCGGCACGACGAGCGTGAGCGAGCCGTTGCTCATTCCTCCGGCTGCTGCCGTGTACGTGAACGTGATCGTGTTGCCTGCCTGGCTCGCAGAGACATTCGTCGTCGTGGTCGTCAGCGTGCCGGCGCCGTCGACGGCCAGCGGGGGCTGGAGTGCGACAAGATGCGCGACCCACGGCGTCGAGGTCGAGAGGGTTGCGGTCTTGTTCCCCGTGGCTGCAGCACTCGCCTGCGTGCCGTCGGCGCCGGTCGAGCGAGCCCTACTCGCAGGGGCGCTCCCGGACGCGATCGTGTACTCCTGCGTCATCCCCTGTGCGGCGTCTTGCGTGGCCGTCACAGCCGGTCCGGATTGGCCCTGCACGCCGTAGAAGGCGTCGAGCATGTCGTTCGTCTGAGTCGTGGTCAGACCCGTCGCCGTCGCTGTCGTCCCACTCCCGGCGTTGTCTGTCGCCGCCACGTCGATCGGGTTCGTCGCATCCGTTCCGGAATAGGCGAGGATGGCCGCCGCCCCGTCCGAGCTGGTGGTCCACGACCATTGGTACGTCGTTCCAGCCGTGTCTGCCGCCGTCGCGATGCGGTAGTAGATGCGCTGCTCGAGAGTGGCCCCTGACGTGCGCAGGTTGCCGGTCGTCGTCCAGCCTGCGGGCGCGGTGATCGCGTCGTTGTTCCGCAATGTGACCTGGGCGAGCATGAGCGAGCCGGTTGCGACTGAGGCAGGGCGCGTCACCGTCACTGAGGTCGCAGCCGTGGATGTCGAGGTGGCGCAACCGCCGCCGGGGCAGGCGGCGACGAGAGCGATCGGATCGATGACGTACGGCAGCGGCAGGTCCGCGTCGCTCAGTCGCAGCTGCAGCCATCGTGTCTTGCCGGCTCGTTCGAGGGACCAGCGCAGTCCCCGCGGAGTGATGTCCTTTCCAGCCTTGTCGAAGACGACGACCGGAAGGATCCGTAGGCCCGAGTCCTTCTTGCCGTCGGCGAAACGAACGGTGCCGTCGGCCGTGAGCCGCGGAGCGAGCTTGGCCGCATCGAGGCGCCAGCGCCACGTGCGCGTGCCCTGACGCTGGTCGACGGTCAGCGACTGCTCGACCCGGTTCAACCCGAGCACTATCGCCTCGCTGCCGAATGGCAGCTTCCGCTGGACCCCGTGCTGGTGTCCCCGCCAGGCGCCACGGGCCTTGCCGAAGCGGAGCGACACACTTGCATGACCCGACGTGACCTTGAGCCCGCCGTCGCGGATCTCGAGCTTCCCGCCGAGGGCCGGCTTGACGAGCCTAGGTGTTGCGCGCGCCGGCGTCCTGACGAGGGGCTGGTCCAGCGGCGGACCAAGCTCCCTCGTCAGGAAGACCGATGCGTCGTGTGCCCTCGCGCCGCGGAGAGTGGCGAGCTCGGAGACGGCGAGAGAGGCGGTGAGAAGGAGCGCAGTGGAGGCTGCGAGGAGCAGACGAGCTCTGATCCGAGGCGCGGCCGTGCTCTCGGCTTTCGCCGAGCGCCGGTTAGGCCGCAGGTCCGGGAAGCTCGCCATGTTTTCTCCATCCACGCGCTCATCGCACGTGGCTCCGATGGAGGAATCGGCCTTCTGGAGCGAACTCCTGAGCGTTTTGCGGTCAAAACGGGCTGATCTTCGAAGCGAATCACCCTTCAGGGGTACGCGGAACTGCATCTTTCCGCTGCGGTGCTTCCCGCCCTACCCGGCGCGGCCACTCAGACCGCCACAACCTAAAGCTCGACTTGAGACTTAGCCCTGGGTGAGAATGGCGGCAGCGACCGAGTCAGACCCGGGCCCACTCGCCAGGACTGCAGTGTCGCCGAGCGAGCCGGTGGCCACGGTCCACGCCGACGTCCAGCACCGGTCGAGCGGCGGGCAGTCGCGAGCGGTTGCGCCGGGGAACGCGGCGGCCGCGTACGCGGGAACCGCGTTCCGCCACTCGGCCGCGTCCTCGAGCGTGTCCCAGCGCAGTGCCAGCGCGGCGACGATCTCTCCGGACGGCGACGTGTAGAGCGCGAGGCGACCACCGCCCCAACCCTGGGCAACGGCCACTGAGTCCCGGACGCGAAACGTGCGCAGGAGGCTGCGCAGGTCGAGTTCGCCGAAGGTCTCGGCGGTCGTCAGGCGCAGGGTCCCGATCTGTTTGGGCAGCTGCAACGGCAGCGCACGCTCCCGCTCCAGAAACTTGTCGACGTGCAGCAGCTGCTCGGTGGTCTGCGGGAATGTGCGCAGCGCGCTCGCGAGTGCGGACGCACCGCCGAGGTAACGCAACTGGGCTGCGAGCTGTCGACCACCTGTTAGTCGCGCGGCGCTCTCGAGGGAGAGGAACCGCCCGAGTTGCGCGCCGCTCACCGGGCGGGCGCGAAGTCCTGACGCGAGCGCAGCCGTTCCGTCGACGATGCCGTGTGCCGCCAGCGCACGGTCCCGATCGTGTGCGTACAGCCCGGTGAGCCGGCGCAGGTTGAAGTTCTGGTCGACGAGCGCACGCACCAGCTCGTTCACGACGGCGCTGCGCTGTGCGGCCGGCGTGCGGCGAAGCAGAAGCTTGCGAGCGCTCGGGTCGTACCAGGCGCGCGAAGCAGTCTTGGTGAGCGGGAGCGTCGCGTGTTCGCTGCGCTGCGCGAGCCCGAGCTGTGCATACAGAACCGAGTCGGCGCTTCTGAGCGCAGGCGGGTAGTCGCGGTTGCCGGCGCGTCGCAAGAGCTGGTCGTAGCGCCCGGCCGGAAGCGTCGCAGTGGGAACAGTGTGCTGAACGTGCAGACCCGACAACCGCGCCGCACGCTGCAGCAACCCGCCGACATGAGGCGAGCTGGAAGCCCCCGACGCGGGAGCGGCCAGGAGCGCACAAATGACAACTGCAACGAACTTCTCCACGAAACGAGTTATCGGCAGAGAAGGCGGAGGGCAGGAGTCGGAATCACGCCCGTACAATCGGCAAGAGCATGGCCACGACCGAGGATCCGCGCGCGCGGTCCGACTCGACCGCCGAGTGGAAGCGTGAGCTCTACGAGGCGAAGCCCGAGCGGGACGGGGAGCTCTTCTCGACGATCTCCGGGCTCGAGAACGAGCCGCTCTACACGCCCGACAACGTCGAGGTCGACCACGACCGGGATCTCGGCTTCCCCGGGGTCTATCCATACACGCGCGGGGTCTACCCCTCGATGTATCGCGGCAGGCTCTGGACCATGCGGCAGTTCGCCGGGTTCGGCGGCGCGGATGAGACGAACGCACGCTTTCGCTATCTGCTGGAGCACGGCCAGACTGGCCTCTCGACCGCGTTCGACATGCCGACGTTGATGGGCCTCGACTCCGACCATGCGCGTTCTCTCGGCGAGGTCGGGCGCGAGGGTGTCGCGGTCGATTCGCTCGAGGACATGGAGACGCTCTTCGCGGGGATTCCGCTCGACGGGGTCTCGACGTCCATGACCATCAACTCGCCCGCGGCGATGCTGCTCGCGTTCTATCTCTGCGTCGGCGAGGAGCAAGGCGTGCCGCGCGAGAAGCTGCGCGGGACGATCCAGACCGACATCCTCAAGGAGTACATCGCGCAGAAGGAGTGGATCTTTCCGCCCGAGCCGTCGATGCGGCTCGTCATCGACATGATCGAGTTCTGTGCACGGGAGATGCCGCTCTGGCATCCCATCTCGATTTCCGGCTACCACATCCGCGAGGCGGGGTCGACCGCCGCGCAGGAGCTTGCATTCACACTCGCCGACGGGTTCGCGTACGTCGAGGCAGCAACGGAGCGCGGGCTCGACATCGACGACTTCGCGCCTCGACTCTCGTTCTTCTTCAATGCGCACCTCGATTTCTTCGAGGAGATCGCGAAGTACCGTGCCGCCCGGAGGATCTGGGCGCGTGAGCTGAAAGAGCGCTACGGCGCGCGCAACCCGCGCTCGTGGCTCATGCGGTTCCACACGCAGACGGCCGGCGTTTCGCTGACGGCGCAACAGCCCGAGGTCAACATCATTCGCACCGCACTCGAGGCAATGGCAGCGGTGCTGGGCGGCACGCAGTCGCTGCACACGAACTCCTTCGACGAGGCGCTCGCCCTGCCGACCGAGAACGCAGTCCGCCTCGCTTTGCGGACGCAGCAGGTGATCGCGCACGAGACGGGTGTCGTCAACACGATCGACCCGCTCGGCGGGTCCTACTACGTCGAGGACCTGACGAACCGCCTCGAGGCAGAGGCCTACGAGTACTTCGACCGGATCCGCAAGCTCGGCGGAGTCATTCCGGCGATCAAGGAGAACTTCTTCCAGCGGGAGATCGCGGACGCCTCGTTCCGCTATCAGCATGAGGTCGAGCAGAAGCAGCGGATCGTCGTCGGGGTCAACCGCTACCAGCACGAGGACGAGCAACCGCTCGAGATCCTCAAGATCGACCCCGCGGTCGAGGAGCAGCAGATCGCCCGCGTGCAGGCAGTGCGTGGGCGCCGAGACTCCCGAGCGGTCGAGGCGGCCCTCCATCGGCTGAAGGAAGATGCCGCGCACGAGAGCCGAAACCTGATGCCCCCGATCGTCGACGCCTCGAAGGCGTACGTGACGATGGGCGAAATGTGCGACGCCCTGAGGGACGTCTGGGGCATCTGGCGCGAGACCCCCGTCTTTTAGCCAAGCCAGAAATGTGCAACGCTTCGGCTGAAGCGTGCGGCATCTGCGGCGAAACCTCGGTCTTCTAGGCCTACTCGGCGTTGCGTGCGTCGTGGCTGCGCATGGCTCCGCGGCCGCGCCCGCGCCCACGCTCTTTCGGCTGACGGTCAGCGGGACGGCGCACCAGGACTGGTTCTACACGGCTTCCCCCGTCGTCGAGGGTGACTGTCAGCGAACGGAGACATCGGAGGGCGCTCGCACGGCGAGATTCAGTACGAGGTCGGCCGTCATCGTTCGACTCTCGGGCGGTCGGGTGCTGCCGGTGACAGTCGTCGGCATCAAGGGCATCGTCGCGCTCGCGGGCGCCAACACCACCGAAAGGGCCTGCGGCGGTGCCGGGACGAGCAAGGTCGCCGAGTGCGCACAGACCACGCGCTCGTTCGCGGGCGCAAAGTTACGAGCCCTGAGCCCTCGGCCTGGTGTCGTGGGTCTCGGACGTGTGACGAACGTTCACCTCACGCGGGCCGACTGTCCCCTTGAGCCCGAGGACGTGCGACTCAGCCCGCTCGGGCCGCTGACCAATCTGCTTCGCCTTCCCAAGGAGGCGCTCCGGGAGCGGAAGGCGGCGCGGATCACGGTGAACGCCAAGGGAGTTCAGCGCAAGACGTACGGCTCACCCGAGAACGGGCGCCTGGAAGGCACCGCCGAATGGACCTTCACGTTCGTTCGCATTCCGGGCTGAGCGGGGACTCCCCGTAAACTCCGGCTCGTGTCACGGAAGATCAGAGTCGTCATCGCGAAGCCGGGTCTCGACGGGCATGACCGCGGCGCGAAGATCATCGCGCGCGCTCTGCGAGACGCCGGCATGGAGGTGATCTACACCGGGCTGCACCAGACGCCGGAGCAGATCGTCGAGACCGCGATCCAGGAGGACGCCGACGCGGTCGGGATCTCGATCCTCTCGGGCGCGCACATGACGCTCGTGCCGCGAATCCTCGACGGGTTGAAGGCGAACGGCGCGGAAGACGTTCTGGTGGTCGTCGGGGGCACGATCCCGCGCGAGGATTCCGAAGAGTTGAAGCAGCGCGGTGTCGCCGAGGTCTTCACGCCCGGTGCGCCGACGAGTGAGATCGTCGACTTCCTCAAGGGCAAAGTCCCCGTTTGATCCACGTCGAGCGGGAAGACGCGGTCGCGCTCGTCACGATCGACCGTCCGGAGGCCATGAACGCACTCGACGTGGCGACGCTCACGGAGTTGCGTGACCGGCTGCGCGAGCTCGCCGGCGACGAGTCGGCGCGCGCGGTGATCATGACCGGCGCGGGGGAGAAGGCATTCGTCGCCGGAGCGGACATCAAGTACATGAGCGGCCTCGACGTCGACCAGGCGAAGGAGTGGGGCGCTCTCGGGCATGACGCCGGACGCCTGCTCGAGACGATGCCGAAGCCGACGATCGCGGCCATCAACGGGTTCGCGCTCGGCGGCGGGTGCGAGCTCGCGCTCGCGTGCGACATCCGTTACGCCGCGACGAGTGCGAAGCTCGGCCAGCCCGAGGTGAACCTCGGAATCATTCCGGGCTGGGGCGGGACGCAGCGCCTCGCGCGCGTCTGCGGCCTCGGCGTCGCCAAGGAGCTCATCTTCACCGGCCGGATCGTCGGCGCCGACGAGGCGCTTCGCATCGGGCTCGTCAATGCGGTGCACGACCCCGTTCTCGACAAGGCGCGCGAGGTGGCAGCGCTGCTGGCGTCGAAGAGCCCGATCGCGCTACGGCTGATGAAGGAGCTGGCCAACCGGGCGCTCGGCGGCGATCACGCAGAAAACCTTGCAGCCGAAGGAGAGACCTTCGGCGAGATCTTTTCGAGCGAGGATGCGAAGGAGGGGATGAGCGCCTTCGTCGAGAAGCGCGAGCCCCGTTTCGTGGGCCGCTAGCCCAGTTGGATCAGCGCTGAGCTGAGCACGTCGTCGTCGCCGCGCTCCGCCTTGAGCGTCGTCGGTGCCGGCGTCGTCCAGACGACGATCTTGTCGCCCTTCGCTGCGAGCGTCACGTTCGCGACGGTGCGGAGGCCGCCGGTCGGGCTCAGGCTCTGCACGGTCGTCGTCTCCGGCACGGTCAGCGCGATCGTCCGGTTCAGCTTCGTGAGCGTCAATCCGGAGGGCCAGGCCTGCGACGTCGAGACGTTCACGACGATCCGGTCGATTGCCGCCGAGACGACGGTGCCGGTCAGCGTCAGTGCAAACGGCGACCCGGCCTTGGCGGTGAACAACAGCTTGTAAGCCTTCTGGAGGTACGGATACGGGCTCACGGCCTTGCCGCCGCCGGGATGGACTTCGAAGTGCAGGTGGGACGCGCCGCCGTTCGCGTCGCCGGAGTCGCCGACGTAGGCGATCTGTTGCCCCGCCGCGACCTTGGCGCCGTTCTTCACGGTGTACGCCGTTCCGCGCACGCACTTGCCGCGGTTGTCGTTCTTCATCGTCACGTCGTTGTTCAGGTGGATGTAGAGGTACGTCGTCCCGCTCTCGCCGTAGAGGTAGAGCATGCAACCGGCCGAGCTCGAAGTCGTCCAGTACTTCACCTTGCCGGCCTCTGCGGCCACCGCCGGCGACTTCTTCGCGGCCATGAGGTCGTTCCCCTGATGCGGGCTGCCGCCGCGGGGCGCGCCGAAGTCGTCGATGTACTGGACCTTTCCGACGACCGGGAAGACGATGTGGTCGGGCACCTTGCCGGCTGCGGATGCAGCAGCGCTCCCGGCGACAAGGCCGATCGTCACGGCGAGGAAAAGAACCCCTCGGGCTGTCGTCCGGTGGCGTCTCATAAGAGGACGGGCGCTCCGGTTCGCGCTCGAAGGGCCGGACACTAGCAAGCTCCTCGGCCCGGGTCACCCTCAGTAGAGTCCTGCGCGCATGAAGATCGCCGTTTGCGTCAAGCAGATTCCCGAAGGAAACAGCCGGATCGACCCCGGAACCAAGCGCCTGGACCGCGGGGGCGAGGGGGCGCTGAACGCCTTCGACGCGAACGCCGTCGAGGAGGCTCTCCGGCTGAAGGATTCCACAGGCGAGGGCGAGGTCGTGCTCCTCTCGCTCGGCCCCGCCAAGGCGCAGGACGCCCTGCGGAAGGCACTTGCAATGGGCGCCGACCGTGCCGTGCTGATCAGTGACGACGCAGCCGCGGGCTCGGATCTGGTCGCGACGAGCTACGCGCTTGCGAAGGCTCTCGAGCGCGAAAGCGCGGACGTCGTCCTGTTCGGCCAGCAGGCGGGCGACTCGGACGGCGCGGTGCTCTGGGCAGCGGTCGCCGACCGGTTGCGCCTGCCCGTCGTCTCCCAGGCTGCGGAGATCATGCACGCGGACGGCAAGCTCACCGTCAAGCGTCAGACCGAGTTCGGCTACGACGTGATCGAGGCGCCGCTTCCCGCAGTCGTCGCGGTGTCCGACGCGATCAACGAACCGCGCTACCCGTCGCTCAAGGGAATCATGGGTGCAAAGTCGAAGCCACAGGAGACGGTGACGCTCGCGGATATCGGCGTTGAAGCGGACCGTGCAGGTGAACAGGGCTCGCGCACCGAGGTGTATGCGCTCACCGATCCGCCGGCCCGCGGCGACTCGAAGAAGATCGACGACGACGGCAACGCTGCGCAGGCCATCGTCGACTTCCTTGCGGAGAAGCGGCTCGTATGAACACGCTCGTCTTTCTCGAGCACCATGGCGACGAGCTCCTGAAGGGCTCGCTCGGCGTGCTTGCGAAGGCCGCGACTCTCGGCGACGGCGACGTCGCCGGAGTCGTGATCGGATCGGGTGTGCGCCCGCTCGCCGCTGCCGCAGGGGCGTTCGGCGCGGCGAAGGTCTATGTCGCAGACGACGCGCAGCTCGAGGCACCGCTGTCGCAACCGCGTGTCGACGTGATCGCACAGCTCGTCCGAGACCAGGGAATCGACACGGTCCTCTTCGGTAACTCGGTGCTCGCCGCCGATATTGCGGCCGGGCTCGCGGCCCGACTCGATGCCGGCATCAACTGGGATCTGGTCGACCTCGTGCAGCAGGACGGCAAGCTCGTAGGCAAGCGTCCCGCGCTGCAGGATTCGGTCTATGTGGACGTCGGCTGGACGACGGAGCCGCGCATCGCGCTCATTCGTTCCGGCTCGTTCGATCCGAATGAGCAAGGCGGCTCCGCGGAGGTCGAGGACGTGCAGGTTGCGCTCGAGGACTTCTCCAGCGCGGCGCGCATGGTCGACCAGGCGCACGAGGAAAGCGAGGGACCGTCGATTGAGGACGCGCCGGTCATCGTCGCCGGCGGCCGCGGGCTCGGCGGTCCCGAGAACTTCACGCTCGTGGAAGAGCTCGCGAAGGCGCTCGGCGGCGCCGTGGGTGCGACGCGCGCAGTTGTGGACGCCGGCTGGTACCCGTACGCGACGCAGGTCGGGCAGACGGGCAAGACGGTGGCACCGAAGCTGTACATCGCCTGCGGCATCTCCGGCGCGATTCAGCACAAGGTGGGAATGCAGGGCTCGGGGGTGATCGTCGCGATCAACAAGGACACGAACGCGCCGATCTTCGAGTTCTCGGACCTGGGCGTCGTCGGCGACGTGCACGAGGTCCTCCCGAAGCTCACCGAGCTCGTCAAGCAGCGCAAGAGCTCGTGACCAAGCCGGCAGACTTTCCACCGCCGTTTCGGACAGCGGACTATGTCGCCGCGCCGAGCGATCCGCCCGAGGAGCGCATCGACGTCGGCGTTCTCATCGTCGGCGCAGGCCCGGCCGGTCTTGCGTGTGGCATTCGACTCGGCCAGTTGCTCGAGGACGCACCCGAGGTTCGGGAGCGGCTCGGTGAAGTGCCGGTGGCGATCCTCGAGAAGGGCAAGCAGGCCGGCTCGCATCTTCTGTCGGGGGCCGTCGTGAATCCGCGCTCGCTGCGGCGTCTCTTCAAGGGTCGCAAGCGTCTCGACGAGATGCCGTTCTACGGGCCCGTAGAGCACGAAGCCGTCTACTTCCTGACGGGCAAGAGCGCGCTGCGCATCCCCGCGCCGCCGACCATGAAGAACGAGGGCAACTACGTGGCGTCTCTGTCGCGGCTCGGCCGCTGGCTGGGCGAGCAGGCCGAGGAAGCGGGCGCGATGTTGCTGCCGGAGACAGCTGCGGAGAAGCTGCTCGTCTCGGACGGCCGGGCACGTGGCGTTCGGACCGGTGACAAGGGCCGCGGACGCGACGGTCAGCCGCTCGGAAACTTCGAGCCCGGTTCCGATTTGGTCGCGAAGGTGACGGTGCTCGCCGAGGGAACGCAGGGCCATCTCACCGGCGTGGCGCTCGACCGGTTCGGCCTCACGGGCGATAGCCCACAGGTCTGGGCGCTCGGCGTGAAGGAAGTCTGGAAGGTCAAGCGACCGCTCGATCGCGTCATCCACACACTCGGTTGGCCTCTGCGCCCGGGCGCGAAGTACCGAGAGTTCGGCGGCTCGTTCATCTACCCGATGGGCGAGGACATGCTCACGCTCGGAATGGTCGTGGGGCTCGACTATCGCGATGCCGAGCTTTCGGTGCACGACCTTCTGCAGGAGCTGAAGACGCATCCGCTCGTGCGCAAGCTGCTCGAGGGCGGTGAGCGGGTCGCGTGGGGTGCGAAGACGATTCCCGAAGGCGGCTTCCTAGCGCTTCCGAAGCAGCTGCACGCACCAGGGCTCCTGATCGCCGGCGACGGAGCAGGGCTCGTGAACGTCCCGGCTCTCAAAGGCATCCACTACGCGATCGAGTCGGGAAGGCTCGCGGCCGAAGCCGCGTTCGCCTCGCTACAGCGCGGGCAGACGCCGGCGACACCGGGGGCGCTCGCGGGGTACGACGAGACGCTGCGGGAGAGCTTCGTCTGGAAGGACCTGCAGGAGGTGCGAAACATGCGTCCCGCATTCGGGCGCGGCTTGATCCTCGGCGGCGCGTTGGCGGGCGCGATGACGGCGACGAAGGGGCGCTTCCCGCGGCGCGATCTGCAGCTCGAACGCGACGCCGACGTCGATCTGATCCGCACGGACCGGGCGAAGAGCTATCCGGCGCCGGACGGGAAGCTCACGTTCGACAAGCTCTCGTCGGTCTTCGCGTCCGGCAACAAGACGCGTGACGATCAGCCGAACCACATCGTGCTCCAGCGGGAAGTGCCGCAGGACATCGCTCTGCTCTGGGAGCGGATGTGCCCGGCGCAGGTCTACGAAGCAACCGAGACGGGTGTCGACGTGACGCCCTCGAACTGCGTGCAGTGCGGTGCGATCACCGCCAAGGGCGGCCGCCTCACGCCGCCAGAGGGCGGCTCCGGCCCCGAGTACACGCTGACGTAGCCCGTTCCGCCACGTCCCGGCGGACCACGTCCCGGTGTCGGACATGGTGACGAAAGCGTGACGTCGTGACCGGCGCGAACAGACACGTGCCAGGGACTGTCCCTGGCACACGTCTGGTTAGTTCCGGAAGCGCCAGATGTCCCGCCCGGCGAAGCTCGTGACCCACATGTCGCCTCCGGCACTGGCGATGGCGAGCGCGCCCGGGCCTGCGCCGGTGACGTCCACGATCCGATTCCGATCCGGGTCGATGCGGGTCAGCGTGTTGTGCTGCTTCTCCGCCACCCACACCATTCCGTCTGGGCCTGCCGCGGCCTCGGCCGGGGTCCCCGGGATGGCGAACGCTGCGACGACCTGCTTCGCAGACGGATCGAGGCGGACCGCGAACCCGTCGGCGGTCGTCGTCCAGAGAGAGCCGGCGATGGTCGAGAGAAAGCCGGGCCCGTTGTGACCGATCGACGACCTCGTCAGCGTTCCGCTCCTCGGATCCAGCCGGCCAAGCGACGAACCGTTCCGCCCGAATGCGATCCAGAGGGCGCCGCCCGCCTCCGCGAGGCCGGAGGGATTTCCCCCGACGGCGTACACACGCGACACCCTGTTCCTGCGCGGGTCGATCCTTGCGACCGTCCCGCGTTCGTATGCCGACACCCAGAGACTCCCGAACGCGGCGGTGACGTGCGCCGGCCAGGTCGCCACGGGAATCCGCCTGACGATGCGTCGTCGTCGCGGATCGATGCGATAGAGCATGTTCGTCACGTCGCTGGCGACCCACACGGAGCCTGCGGCGACGACGAGCGGACAGATCCCCCGCGCGACCCGGATGCGAGCGACGACACGATTGTTTCGAGGGTCGATCCGCACTAGGCGACCGGTGCCGTAGACAGCGACCCAGACCGAGCCGAAACCTGACGCCGCACCGCACGGCCCGGCGCCAGTCGCGACCCGTGCGACCGGCCGAGGAGTGGCCGAGGCCGCCACCGTGCCGGCCAGGACCGCCGCGGCGACCGTCAGAATCAGGGCAAGACGCATCGTCCGAGCTACACCCGGCCGCCTGATCCGGTTCCATGAGCCGACAAACCGACCCTCGTCCGATCGGGTAAGGACCCACATGCGTACACGACTCACACTGCTGCTCGCCCTGGGAGCGCCCTTCGTGCTCGCCGGCTGCGGCAAGGGCAAGTACTAGAAGTACGATCTCCGTCGTGGCTACGACGGGCTCGCTGCTTTCGCTGGACGACGTCTACCGGGCGCGCGAGCGCATCGGCGCCCGGCTGCACCGCACACCGCTGCTCCCGTCGGCCACGCTCTCCAGGAAGATCGGCGCCAACGTGCGCTTCAAGGCGGAGCTCTTTCAGCGCACCGGGGCGTTCAAGCCGCGCGGCGTGCTGAACAAGCTCGCCACGCTGACCGACGAAGAGAAGAGCCGCGGCGTGATCTCGATCTCCGCCGGCAATCACGCGCAGGCCCTCGCGTATGCCTCAGCCGTCGAGGGAATCGATGCGCTCGTCGTCATGTGGAAGACCGCGAGCCCGATGAAGATCGCCGCTGCACGCGGCTACGGCGCAACGATCGACACCGAGGCGGCTGACATTCCGGCGGCGTTCGACCGGCTCGAGGAGCTGATCGAGTCGACCGGCCGCACGCTCGTCCACCCCTACGACGATCCACTCGTCATGGCAGGCCAGGGGACGGTTGGCCTCGAGATGCTGGAGGACGCGCCTGAAGCGGAAGTCGTGCTCGTTCAGGTCGGCGGGGGCGGCCTCGTCTCCGGCATCGCGACGGCCGTCAAGGCGATGAAGCCCGACGTCCGCGTGATTGCAATCGAGCCGGAACGTTCGCGCGCGCTGCACGAGAGCCTGAAGGCCGGTGAGCCGGTCACGGTCGAGGCGAAGTCGATCGCGGACGGCCTCAACGGTCCCTATGCGGGCGCGAACTGCGTCCGGGTCTGCACTGAGCTCGGCGTCGAGTCGGTGCTCGTCACCGAGCAGGCGCTCGAGGAGGCTTTCAGGTTCATGTACGGGCGAATGAAGCTCGCCTGCGAGGTCGCCGGAGCCGCAACGGCGGCTGCCTTGCTGTCCGGCGCGTTCGTCCCGGAGCCCGGTCAAACCGTCGCCGCCGTCGTCTCCGGCGGCAACGTCGCAGCCAAAACAGCCGCTGCTATCCTGAACGCCGATGAAGCCTGAGATCCACCCCGACTATGTCCTTGCGACCGTGACGTGCTCCTGCGGGAACACGTTCGAGACGCGGTCCACGAAGCCCGAGCTTCACGTCGAGATCTGCTCGAACTGCCATCCGTTTTACACGGGCAAGCAGAAGCTGGTCGACACGGGCGGACGCGTCGAGCGCTTCCAGCGCCGGCTCGAGAAGGCCGGCGGCGCAAGCCGCGGCTAGAACCGCTACATGACGAACGTTGGGGGACAGGCCGTCCTCGAGGGCGTGATGATGCGCGGCCCATCGAACTGGGCTGTCGCCGTGCGCAAGCCCGACGGCGACATCGCAGAGGTTCACCAGCCGATCAAGTCTCCGATGGCGCGACACGTGATCTTCCGGTTGCCGGTGATTCGCGGGGTCGTCGCGCTCGGCGAGTCCCTCGCGATCGGCTTTCGAGCGCTTGCCATTTCCGCGAACTACCAGGCCCCGGCTGCAGAAACGGAAGGCGAGGACGAGGCGGTCGACACCGAGCTGACGCGCACGCAGTTGATCTTCGCGTTCGCCATCGCGATCGGATTCGCGGTCGTGCTGTTCAAGGTTTCGCCGGCCCTCCTGACCGACTGGATCGGAATCAAGAGCACCGGCCAGTTCGTGATCGTCGAGGGACTGATCCGTGTGACGATCTTCGTCCTGTACCTCTTTCTGATCTCGCTCTTCCCTGATCTGCGGCGTGTCTTCCAGTACCACGCGGCGGAGCACAAGGCGATCAACGCGTACGAAGCCGGGGAGGAGCTGAGGCCGGACATCGTCCAGCGCTTCAGCCAGATCCATCCCAGGTGCGGCACGGCGTTCCTGCTGTGGGTGATGGTGATCGCGATCTTCGTCTTCGCGTTCTTCGGGAGGCCGGCCTGGTACTGGCTGATCGCGACCCGCATCCTGTTGCTGCCCCTCATCGCCGGCCTTGCGTACGAGTTGATCAGGTTCGCCGGCAAGCACCAGGACAAGAAGATCCTGATGGCATTGCTCGCGCCGGGCCTGTGGCTCCAGCGCCTGACGACGCGCGAACCGTCACTTGATCAGATCGAGGTCTCGATCCGAGCACTCAAGGAAGTGCTGCAGCTCGAGACCAAGGACCCGCAGGCACGCACGATCGAAGTAATGGCCTAGTGGTCTGCCCGGCCCCACTCGACGGCGCCTGGCTCGCGATCACGCTGCGCGCTGCCGCGTCCTCAGTCGCGCCCGGGCAAACCAGCCCGGGCACTCCCTGCGTCCTTGCATCGCTTGGTGCTCGCGACCCAGGCATCCGCCAGCGGAACCGGGCAGACCACTAGTGCCAAGAGTCCAGCGCGAAGCCAACGTCACCTGGGCAGGCAACGTCGCTCGTGGCAGTGGGGCGATCACCGCCGGTACCGGCGCGTTCGACGAGCTGCCATATTCGCTCGCGACGAGAGTCGAGCGCCCCGACGGCAAGACGAGCCCCGAAGAGCTGCTCGCCGCCGCGCACGCGGCCTGCTTCGCGATGTCGGTTGCGAGCGAGTTGACGAGCGCGGGCAAGCCGCCCGAGCACCTCGACATCACAGCCACCGTCACGCTCGACCAGGTCGAGGATGGATCGCACCGCATCGTCTCGTCGGAGCTGCTCGCGCGCGCGCGAGTAACAGGTATCGACGCTGGCCGCATTCGAGCGCCTCGCCCAGGCCGCCAGCGAAGGATGCACGCTCTCGAAGCTGATCGAGGCGAGCGCGAAGGTAACCGTCAACGCCCGACTCGAGGGAGGAACCGATGGCGACTGACCGCAAAGCCGAAGTGACCTGGCATGGCGACCTGATGAGCGGGAGCGGACGCATCGACTCCGTGACGAGCGGTGCCTTCGGCGGCCTCGACGTGAGCTGGCCGGCCCGCTCGGAAGAGCCCGAGGGGAAGACCAGTCCCGAGGAGCTGATCGCGGCCGCGCACGCAACCTGCTTCTCGATGGCGCTGTCGCACGGGCTCGCGCAGGCTGGGCATCCGGCCGAGCAGCTGAAGACGTCCGCGACCGTGACGTTCGAGCCCGGCGAGGGAATCACGAAGATCGCGCTCGACGTGGCCGGCCGCGTGCCAGGAATCGACGAGGGTGCGTTCCAGCAGGCAGCGGATGGAGCGAAGCAGAACTGTCCTGTGTCGAAGGCGCTCACGGGCGTCCCGGAAATCAGCCTCACCGCACGCCTAGAGAGCTAACGTAGACCGGCGATGGCCGGCAACATCGAACCACTGCTCGACGAGCTCGACCGCTCGTACCAGGAAGCGCAGGAGCGCATGTCCGACCCTGCCGTCTACAACGACCGCCGTGAAGCGGCCGACGCCGGGAGAAAGCTGAAGGAGCTCGAGGGCCCTCATCGACTCGCACAGCGCTGGCGGGAGGCCCGCGCCGATCTCGACGACGCACGCGCCGACGGCGACCTGCGGGAGCTCATCCCCGAGCTCGAGGAACGGCTCGTGTCGCTCGAGGAAGAGCTGAAGCTCGCGCTCGTCGAGACCGACCCCGCGGACAGCAAGGACGTGATCATCGAGATCCGCCAGGGCGTCGGCGGCGACGAGGCCGCGCTGTGGGCAGGAGACCTGCATCGCGCACTCACTCGTTACGCCGAGCGGCGCGGCTTCAAGGTCGATCCGATCGGCTCGAGCCCGAACGAGGCCGGCGGCTACAAGGAGGTCACGTTCGGAATCAAAGGCGAGGGCGCGTACTCGGTGTTCAAGTGGGAGGGCGGGACGCACCGGGTCCAGCGTGTGCCCGAGACGGAGTCGCAGGGACGTGTGCACACCTCGACCGCCACGGTCGCCGTGATGCCGGAGGCCGAGGAGGTCGAGGTCGAGATCGATCCGAACGACCTCAAGATCGACGTCTACCGTTCGACTGGGCCGGGCGGTCAGAGCGTGAACACCACTGACTCCGCGGTGCGCATCACGCATCTGCCGACGGGGCTCGTCGTCGCGATGCAGGACGAGAAGAGCCAGCTGCAAAACCGGCAGAAGGCGCTGCGTGTCTTGCGCGCACGCCTCTTCGAGCTCGAGCGCGAGAAGCAGCGGGCAGAGCTCGACGCCACTCGCCGCTCGCAGATCGGGTCCGGCGAACGGGCGGAGAAGATCCGGACGTACAACTATCCCGAGAACCGCATCACCGATCACCGCATCAAGCTCACGGTGCATCAGCTCGATCGCGTTTTGCAGGGCGAGCTGGACGACTTCACCGAAGCGCTCGGCGCCGAAGAGCGCAAGCGCGCGCTCGGCGAGTGACGGTCGCAGAAGCGCTTCGACTCGCGGAGGAGCGCCTCGGCGCGGCCGGCGTCGACACACCGCACGTCGACGCGGAGCTGCTCGTCGCGCACGTCCTCGGCGTCACCCGGTCGCAACTCCACGTCGAACGCGAACGCGAGAGTGCCGGACGGCCTGCACGAGCTGGTCGAGCGGCGCGCGCGGCGGGAGCCGCTCGCGTACGTCCTCGGCGAATGGGGGTTCAGGCACCTCACCCTGAAGACCGACGCACGCGCACTCGTACCGAGACCGGAGACGGAGATCGTCGTCGAGCGCTGTCTCGTCGCTCCTCGCCGGCGAGCCGGCGCCGAGGGTGCTCGATCTCGGCACCGGGTCCGGCGCGATCGCGCTCGCGATCGCCGACGAGCATCCCGGTGCGCGCGTGACGGCTGTCGACTCCTCGCCGGACGCGCTCGCCCTCGCTCGCGAGAACTCCGAAACACTCGACCTCGACATCGATCTGCACGAGGCCGGGCTCGAAGCGGTCGAGGAGGGATGGGACCTCGTTGTTTCGAATCCGCCGTACGTCGCGGCGTCGGAATGGGATTCGCTCCAGCCCGAGATCCGTGACTGGGAGCCTCGGGCCGCGCTCGTCGGTGAGGGTCTGCACGAGGAGATCGCTCGCCGCGCACACACGCTGCGTCTCGTGCTCGAGGTCGGCGACGACCAGGCGGAAACCGTCGCGGAGTCGCTCGAGTCGCTCGGCTATTCCGCCGTTACGATCACTTCCGACCTGACCGACCGCGAACGCGTGGTGGAGGGCAGCCGTTGAACGGGAGCATCACGACGAGGGACGGCCGAGCTGGTGGCTCGATTCCTGACCGCGTGGTCGAGGAGGCGATCCGTGCGGTTCGCGCGGGCGAGCCGGTAGTCCTGCCGTTCGACACGGTCTACGGTCTCGCCGCCGATCCGGGTAACGAAGACGCTGTGCAGCGGCTCTACGGGCTCAAGGGCCGGGGCGCGGAGCAACCGAGCGCACTCGTTGCCGCCGGTGTCGACGAGTTGCTCGACTGCGTACCCGAGCTGCGCGGTGCCGACGAGCTCCTGTTGCGCACGCTGCTGCCCGGGCCGCTGACCCTCGTCGTGCCGAATCCCGCGCGTCGCCTGGCCTGGCTGAGCGGCCGTCACCCCGACACGATCGGTGTGCGCGTCCCAGACGTTCGCGGCGCGAGCGCCGACGTGCTGCGAGCGGTCGCAGTCCTCGTCGCGACGAGCGCGAACCGTCCCGGCGAGGCCGACCCCAGGCGGCTGGACGAGGTGCCGGAGGAGATCCGCCGCGATGCCGGAGCAGTCGTCGACGGCGGCGAGCTTCCCGGTACGCCTTCCACCGTGATCGATCTCACCGGCCCCGAGCCGCGCATCCTCCGAGAGGGAGCCATGCCCGCAGCCGAGGCTCTGCGCCGACTGGGTGCGGCAGTACGATCAGGTTGAACCCCGGGAGAGGAGAGAGATGGCCGTCGCGCAGCAGACCTTTCAGCAGCTGACCACAGCCGGCCTCGAGCAGCTGGACCCGGAGATCGCAGAGCTCCTCGGTCGCGAGGTCGAGCGACAGCGCAACCAGATCGAGCTGATCGCGTCGGAGAACTTCACCTGGCCGGCGATCCTGGAGGCGATCGGCTCGACGCCGACCAACAAGTACGCGGAGGGCTATCCGGGCAAGCGCTACTACGGCGGCTGCGAAGTCGTCGACGAGATCGAGCAGCTGGCGATCGACCGCGCGAAGGAGCTCTTCGGCGCCGACCACGCGAACGTACAGCCGCACGCCGGCGCGCAGACGAACATGGCCGTCTACCTGGCGGCGCTCCAGCCGGGAGACACGATCCTGTCGCTCGAGCTCGCCCACGGCGGCCACCTCACGCACGGGCTCAAGGTCAACTTCTCCGGGCGGCTCTACACGATCGCGCACTATGGGGTGTCGCGCGAGACGAACGTCGTCGACTACGACGAGGTGCTGCAGAAGGCCCGCGAGTCCAGGCCGCAGCTGATCGTATGCGGCGGGTCCGCCTATCCGCGCACCGTCGACACGGCGAAGTTCCGCGAGATCGCGGACGACGTGGGCGCGCTTCTACTGTGCGACATGGCGCACTTCGCCGGCCTCGTCGCCGCCGGCCTGCAGCCGAACCCCGTCGAGCATTGCGACTTCGTCACCTCGACGACGCACAAGACGCTCGCCGGGCCCCGCTCGGGCTTCATCCTCTGCCGGGAAGAGCACGCGCAGGCGATCGACCGCGCGATCTTTCCGGGACTGCAGGGCGGCCCGCTCGAGCACACGATCGCCGCGAAGGCGACGTGCTTCAAGATCGCCGCCGGCGAGGCGTTCCGCGACTACCAGACGCAGGTCCGGCGCAACGCCGACACGCTCGCGGAGACGCTGATGGCCGGCGGGCTCGACGTGCTCACCGGGGGGACCGACACGCACCTGCTGCAGCTCGACCTCCGCTCGACCGACTGGACCGGCAAGGACGCCGAGGAGCGTCTGCACGAGGTGAAGCTGACCGTGAACCGCAACACGGTTCCGTTCGACGAGCGCAAGCCGACGATTGCGAGCGGCGTGCGCATCGGCAGCCCGGCGGCAACGATGCGTGGCATGGACGCCGACGACTTCGGCGAGATCGGTCGCATCATCGTCGAAGCACTCGGCGACTCACCCGACCTCGACGCTCTCCGCGCCAGAACCGAAGGCCTCTGCGCCAAACGACCGCTCTATCCCGGCTTCCGCGGCTGGACGACCTACGTCGCGTAGTGACCGTGGCCGAGACGAACACCGCGCAGGTCATCGAGGTCAAGCACCCGCTCGTCCAGCACAAGCTCTCGTACCTGCGGGACAAGGACACACCGACCGTCCACTTCCGCAAGCTCGTCAACGAGGTCACGCTGCTCCTGACCTACGAGGCGACGAAGGACTTGCCGACCGAAGACGTCGACGTCGAGACGCCGTTGGAGCACGGGATGTTCCCGCGGATCAGTGGCAAGAAGGTGGCCGTGTGCCCGATCTTGCGCGCGGGGGTCGGCATGCTCGACGGCGTGCTCTCGCTGATCTCGAGCGCACGGGTCGGCTTCATCGGCATGTACCGCGACGAGGAGACCCTCGAGCCGGTCGAGTACTACGCGAAGCTGCCGGCCGACGTCGCCGAGCGCGACGTGATCCTGCTCGACCCGATGCTCGCAACCGGAAACTCGACCGCCGCCGCGATCAGAACCGTGAAGAACGCGGGCGCGACCTCGGTGCGCCTGATCGCGATCATCGCAGCGCCCGAGGGGGTCGCGAAGATCACGCGCGACCATCCCGACGTCCAGATCGTCGTCGCCGCAATCGACCGCGGGCTCAACGAGAAAGGCTTCATCGTTCCGGGGCTCGGCGACGCGGGCGATCGGCTCTACGGCACCAAGTAGCGTGGGCGTCCTCGGCGAGCTGCAGAACCGCCGCCGCGCGCGGCGCTGGCAGCGCTGGACCGAGAACGATCCTGAAGCCGACTACGCGCGCCGCGCAGGGATCGGAGCGGCGATCGGCGCGGTCTTTCTGTTCGGCGTCTTCGCCATGATCGTGGTCGGACTGGTCTTCCTGCGCTGATGCTGCACACGCTCGCCGATCACCTCGAGGTCATCTGGGGCGCACTGCTCGCCGCGGCGATCGTCGTGTTGCTGACGCCGGCTGTCGGCGGCATGGCCCGTCTGCTCGGAGTGGTCGACCGTCCCGAAGGACGCCGCCTCAACCGCGGAACCGTTCCACGCCTGGGCGGCCTTGCGCTCTTCTTCGGGATCTTCGTTCCGGCGCTCGCCTTCCTCGATCTCTCCGGCGAGACGCGTGGGCTCTTGCTCGGCGCGGCCGTAGCGACGACCGTCGGTGCGATCGACGACTTCCGCGGCCTGCGGTGGTGGGAGAAGCTCGGCGGTCAGGTCGCAGCCGCGGCGATACCGGTGGGCTTCGGGATCTGGGTGCACCGCTTCACGTTCCCGATCCTCGGCATCCACACGCTGCCTGACTGGATCGGGATGCCGCTCTCGGTCCTCTGGATCGTCGCGATCATGAACATGGTCAACTTCCTCGACGGGCTCGACGGCCTCGCCGCGGGCGTGTCGTCGATCTCGGCCTTCACGTTCACGCTGATCGCGCTCTCGCTGCCGCGGCCGGAGATCCAGGCCGCGATCCTCTCCGCGATCGTGCTCGGCGCCGCGCTCGGGTTCCTGCGCCACAACGTCTATCCCGCGCGGATCTTCATGGGCGACTCCGGCGCCATGCTGCTCGGGTTCGTCCTGGCGGCGATCCCGCTCCAGGGGCTCCTGAAGACCGCCTCGATCGTGACCCTCTTCTTCCCGCTGCTCGTCCTCGCCGTGCCGATCATCGACACGTCGTTCGTCGTGGCCAAGCGGCTCAAGTACCGGCAACCCGTCTACGTCGCCGATCGCCAGCACCTGCACCATCGCTTCGTCAACATCGGCTTCTCGCAGCGCCGGGCAGCGGGCTACATCTGGCTCTGGTGCTCGACCCTTGCTGCGACCGCGCTCGCCCTGCGCTTCATCCGCCCCCACCAGCACGGGGAGTGGCACCCGTGGCGGACGCTCGTCGTGTCGCTCTTCGGGCTCGTCGCCCTGGCGGCCTCCGTGTACATGGTCTACCTGCTCGAGATCGTGAAGCTCGCGAACCCCATGATCCGGCGGCGAGAGGAACAGGCCCGCGAGGAGGCCCGCAAGACGGCGTAGTACAAAGTCTGCGGTTTTTGGCTGTTTCAAGCGGTATCGCGCTGTCACAAGCTTGGTATGCTCCCGGCAGATGGAGCCCCAGAGCCGCCGTTCTCTTCAGTACGCCGAGGCCGGAGGTGTCCTCGCCGGGGTGCTCTTCGGCAGCGTTCTCGCCGGCTTCCTGATCGGCTGGCTGGCCGGCTCCGGCGGGCATCGGCCTCCTGATCGGCGCGGTGATCGGCATCCCGCTCGCGACCTTCACGGTCTACTGGCGCTACAAGGACGTCCATGTGATGCGCTCGAGCCTCTTCGCGACGCCGCGAGCCGAGCCGGGCCACCTCCTGCCCGGCGCTGGCGGGATCGCTCGTGATCCTGCTCGCGCTCCCCGTGTTCGTGCTCGCGGGCTGGAACCTCTCGGCCTGGGGGATCGCCGCCGTTCTCTGGCTCGGTGTTCACGCCTTCGATTTCATACTGCGGCGCGCGAGGAAGGACAACGGTAACGTCGCGGCCTCCGGAATGCAGGCATTCGGAATGCTCTTCAAGATGCTGGGGCTCCTCGTGGTCCTCTTTGCCGTGGCGTCGTCCAGCCCGCGGCTCGCACTCGCCGCGGCTCTCGTCTACGCGCTCGCGTACACGCTCGAGCTCGGTCTCTCCCTCGTGACCTACTTCGGGAACACTCCGTGAAGGCGCGGCTCCTCGCGGCGGTCGTCGTCGCGCTGGCGTTTCCGCAGGCGGCCTTCGCGCGCGGGGAGTTCGATCCTGTCAAGGAGTTCGAGCAGCACGAGTGGGTTTCCATCCATCTCGGCCCGCTGGACCTCTCGATCACCAAAGCTGTCGTCTACCTGATGCTCGGGACCGTCGTGACGATCTTCCTCGGGCTCTTCCTGATGCGGGTGCGTGTGCGCAACGGCGCGGAGCCGGGAGTTCGCCAGACAATCGGCGAGCAGATCTACGAGGTTGCGCAGGTGCAGATCGCCGAGCAAGGGTTGCCTGTCGAAGGCGATCGGGCGCTGGTTTCCGTACGTCGCCTCGCTGTTTCTCTTCATCTTCGTCATCAACCTGCTGGGGTTCATACCCCTGCCGCTGACGGGCGAGACGTACCACGGCGTCCCGGTTTGGGGCATCTACGCGGCGACGAGCTCGATCTCCGTCACGCTTGCACTCGCGCTGCTGACGTTCGTGTTCACCCACGTCGAGGGGATTCGTTGGAACGGGCCGGTCCGTTACTTCAAGAGCTGGATCCCGGAGGCCCCGAAGGTCTTGCTTTTCCTCATCGTCCCGCTCGAGATCCTGGGTCAGTTCATGCGCCTCATCTCACTGAGTGTCCGACTCTTCGCGAACATGCTCGCCGGCCACATCCTGATCCTGACCTTCCTCGGGCTCATCTTCATCTTCCAGTCATGGGCGCTTTTGTTCGTGCTCGTGCCCGCGACGCTGTTCTACGTCTTCGAGGTCGTCATCGTCGTCGGCATCCAGGCGTTCATCTTCGCCGCTCTGTCCGCCATCTACATCGGCTCGGCCAGATCGATGCCACAGCACCGGCTAGCGGATAACAAGGAGGAATGACGTGAACACTCTGCTTGCAGCAACGACGGGCGATGTGACGAAAGCCGGGAAGGCGATCGGTCTCGCCCTCGGTGTCGGTCTTGGTGCGCTCGGCGCCGGCATCGGCATCGGCAACATCTTCGGCTCGATGATCCAGTCGGTTGCCCGCCAGCCGGAGCTGCGCGGCGAGCTGACCGGAATCCAGTGGCTCGGCTTTGCATTGACCGAGGCGGTCGTGTTCTACGGCCTGCTCGGCTCGATTCTCGCGTACGTCCTGGTCTGATGCTCGCGACGAATCCACTGATCGAGGTTCGCCTCGGCCTGATGGTCTGGACGATCGTCTGCTTCGCGATCACGTTCTACGTCCTCAAGAGATTCGCGTTCGGGTACGTCCAGAAGGCGATCGACGAGCGGCGCGAGCGAATCCGCCGGTCGATCGAAGAGGCGGAGAAGGCGCGGAACGAGGCGCGCCGGCTGCTCGAAGAGCACCGCGCTCTCATCGGCCAGGCCCGTGGGCAGTCCGAGCAGATCCTCGCGGACGCCCGCAAGGTCGCGGAGTCGATGGCGCGTCGCGTCAAGGAAGAGACGGAGGCCGACCGGGAGCGCCGCCTCGAGGAGACGAAGCGCCAGATCGAGGCCGAGACGCATCGCGCGCTGCAGCAGATTCGCTCTGAGGTGGCCGAGCTCACGCTGATCGCGACCACGAAGGTGACCGGCAAGGTGCTCGACGACTCCGATCACAAGCGTCTGATTGATGAAGCGATCCGGGACCTCGACTTCTCGGTGCTCGAGCAGCAGGAGACGACCCGATAGCCGCCGTCCACCGCACCTACGCCCGCGCGCTCTTCGACGCAGCGAAGGAGCAGGGCCGCCTGAAGGAGGTCCACCAGGAGCTCCTCGAGTTCGCGACCACCGTCGGCGAGGTCCCCGAGCTGCGAATCGTGCTGCGTAACCCCGAGCTCGACCCGGAGACGAAGGCGGGCCTGGTCGGCGAGCTCCTGGGCGAGGCGGACGAGCTGGTGCGGAACTTCGTCCGGCTCGCCGCCGAGAAGGGCCGCATCGGCGACATCGAGGAGATCGCGCGCGCGTTCGACCGGCTCATGGCCGCCGAAGAGCGCCGGATCGACGTCGAGCTCACCACCGCGTTCGAGCTCTCCGACCCGGAAGCCGAGGCGATCCTCAAACAGATTCGAGAAGCGTCGGGCCGCGAGGTCGAAGCGACGCGGAAGGTCGATCCCTCGCTGATCGGCGGTTTCGTCCTGCAGGCAGGCTCAATGCGCGTCGACGCATCAGTGCGCGGCCGGATCGAGGGCTTGCGCCGTGAACTCGTAACAAGGAGTTAGCACCAATGAAGCTACGCCCCGATGAAATCACGTCGATCCTGAAGGAACGGATCGAGCACTACGACGTCGAGACCGATCTCGCCGAGGTCGGAACCGTCTTGCAGGTGGGCGACGGCATCGCCCGCGCCTACGGTCTCGAGAACGCAGTCGCGCTGGAGATGCTCGAGTTCGAGCATGGCGTCGTCGGCCTCGCCTTCAACCTCGAAGAAGACGACGTCGGCACCGCGCTCTTCGGCGAGTGGCAGCACGTCAAGGAGGGCGAGCCCGTCCGGCGTACCGGGAAGGTCGCGAGCGTCCCGGTCGGCGAAGCGCTCCTCGGCCGTGTCGTCGACCCGCTCGGCAATCCGCTCGACGGCGGTGGGCCGATCGAGACTGAGCACCGGCGTCAGCTCGAGTTCAAGGCTCCGGGTGTCGTCCAGCGCCAGCCGGTGAAGGAGCCGCTCCTCACGGGGATCAAGGCGATCGACGCGATGACGAACGTCGGACGGGGTCAGCGCGAGCTGATCATCGGCGACCGCCAGACCGGGAAGACGACGATCGGGATCGACACGATCCTGAACCAGAAAGACACTGACGTGAAGTGCATCTACGTCGCGGTCGGCCAGAAGGCATCGACCGTGGCGCAGGTCTACGAGCTCTTCCGCGACCGCGGCGCGATGGAGTACACGACGATCGTGTCGGCGGCCGCGCAGGAGGCCGCTCCGATCAAGTGGATGGCCCCCTTCGCCGGCTGCGCGATGGGCGAGTACTTCCTCTACGACGGCCAGCACGCGCTCGTGATCTACGACGACCTGTCGAAGCACGCCGACGCCTACCGTCAGCTGTCGCTCCTGCTCCGCCGTCCGCCGGGACGCGAGGCGTTCCCGGGTGATGTCTTCTACCTCCACTCGCGGCTCCTCGAGCGCGCGTGCAAGCTCTCCGACGCGAACGGCGGCGGCTCGCTCACCGCGCTGCCGATCGTCGAGACCCAGGCGGGCGACGTCGCCGCCTACATCCCGACGAACGTCATCTCGATCACCGACGGACAGATCTACCTCGAGTCCGACCTCTTCTTCTCGGGCGTCCGCCCGGCGATCAACGTCGGTATCTCGGTGTCTCGCGTCGGCAGCTCGGCACAGACGAAGGCGATGAAGAAGGTGGCGGGCCGGCTGCGCCTCGATCTGTCTCAGTACCGCGAGCTGGAGGCGTTTGCCCAGTTCGGCTCTGACCTCGACGAGACGACCAGGAAAGCCCTCGCCCGCGGTGAGCGGATGGTCGCCCTCCTCAACCAGCCGCAGTACCAGCCGGTTCCGACGGAGGAACAGGTTGCAGTCCTCTATGCAGGCGTGAACGGCTTCCTCGACGAGATTCCCGTCACCGATGTGCCGCGCTTCGCGGAGGAACTGATCGAACACCTGCGCGCCGACGGCACGGTTCTCAACCAGATCCGGGAGAGCGGTGACCTTCCCGACGAGCTCGCCGCGAAGCTCGACGCGGAGCTCAAGAACGTCCTGCAGTCCTTCCACGTCGAAGAGGCCGACTCGCTCGTCTAGTGGCGACTGTCCAGGACATCAAGCGGCGGGTCAGATCGGTCCGGAACACGAGCAAGATCACCCGCGCGCTGGAGCTAGTCGCCGCGGCGAAGCTGAAACGCGCGCAGGCCCGCATCGAGGACATGCGCCCTTATGCCGACCGGATGCTCGAGCTGATGGCCGGCACGGCGCGCGCGAGCTCGTCGGTGCGCGGGCTGCCGCTCCTGCAGAAGCGCGAGACCGAGCAGGCGGTTGCCATCGTGCCCTTGACGGGTGACCGCGGCCTCGCCGGGGCGTTCAACTCTCAGATCCTGCGCCGGGCTCTCGCGCTCGAGCGCCAGGTTCGGGGCGAGGGCAAGCAGGTCCGCTGGGTGGGCGTCGGGCGGCGCGGAGTCGGCTCCCTGCGATTCAGGCGCTTCGAGCTCTCCGGGGAGTTCACCGGCTTCACCGACCAGCCCCGATACACGGATGCGAAGGCGATCGCGCACCGGGTCGCCGAGCTCTACACGAACGAGGAGGTCGACCGGGTCGTCGTCGTCTACAACGCGTTCGAATCGGCGCTCGTCCAGAGGGTGACCGTCCAACAGCTCCTCCCGCTGTCGGAGGACCTGTTGGAGACGGACGACGCGGAGCGTGAGGAGGACGCCGCGCGCGGCGACTTCATCTTCGAGCCGGAGCCGGAGCAGATCCTCGAGCGGCTGCTCCCGGTGTACGTCGAGACCGAGCTGTACCGCGCCCTGCTGGAATCGGCCGCCTCCGAGCACGGCGCCCGGATGACGGCGATGCGGAACGCCTCGAAGAACGCCGGGGAGCTGATCGACGACCTGACCCTGGCCATGAACAGGGCCAGGCAGGCCGAAATCACCCAGGAGATCCTCGAGGTCGTCGGCGGGGCGGACGCCCTCTCCGGCTAGTCCGAAAGCCCTAACAAAAGCCCCCTGCCGGGCGTCAAAGTAGCCGCAGGAGGGAAACCCTTCCTGTGACAGAATGCGCGGCCCTCCCCTGGAATGGGGTGGGGCGAATGCGGGGACTGCGGGGTGCAGCCCCACAAAGAACGGAGGGAGTAGATGCATCGACGTAAGCTCTGGCTCTTGGCTGGAGTGGTGCTCGCGGCGCTCGCGCTCGCGGCCACCGGTTCAGCGAGGGTTAATGGACCAGCGAGCCACGATTCGAGCAAGGCTGGCACGCTGGTCTGGGGAGCGGAGCAGGGTGGCGGTCCAGACTGGTGTCTGAACCTGATCCTCGACATCGACTGCAACGCGTTCTGGAACGTCGTGTTCCAGACGCCGGTCATTCGAGGCGCCTTCTTGTTCACGCCGTCGTTCAAGTACAAGCCCGACCTGATTAGTAGATACGTGCTGAAGAGGAATCCGCAGCGCGTGACCTATTACATCCGGGCGAAGGCAAAGTGGAGCGATGGCGTGCAGGTGACCGGCAAGGACTTCCGGTTTACCTGGGCGACAGCACTTAACCCGAAGAACAAGGATCACATCGACCCACTCGGGTGGGAAGACATCACGAGCGTGAAGGGGAACGGCAAGGTCGTGACCGTCACGTTCAAGAAGAACTACGCACCGTGGAAGACCCTCTTCGGTTACGTCCTCCCGCAGCACGCGCTGCAGGGCACGGACATGCTGACGGTCTGGAACGACTGCATCTGCAATCCGAAGAAGGGCAACGCTCCGATCAGTGACGGACCGTTCCTGCTGACCAAGTTCGATCGAGGCTCCGGTATCACGCTCGAGAAGAACACGCATGGTTGGTACGGCAAGCCGGCCAAGCTGAGCTCGGTCGTGTTCCGCTTCATCACGAACACGAACTCCGAGATCCAGGCGATCCGTGGCGGCGAGGTAGACGCGATCTATCCGCAGCCGCAGCTGGCTCTCGCCGACCTGAAGGGTCAGGCCGGTCTGCGGATCCAGACGCATCTGGGCCTGCAGGAGGAGCACATCGAGATCCAGCAGGGTGCCAAGGGCAATCCGCTGGCGAAGCAGACATGGCTCCGCCAGGCCCTGATCACCGCGCTGAACCGCACCGCCGCGGCCAAGGCCCTGTACGGCACGCTGAACTCGAAGATCGGCGCGCTGAACAGCCTCGTTCGCCTCACGAACGAGCCGGGCTACACACCGCACTTCAAGAAGTGGAACTACAACGTCAACAAGGTTGCCGCGCTGATGAAGGCCCACAACTGCACCAAGGGCAGCGACGGCATCTACTCGTGCAACGGCACCAAGGTGTCGTTCCTGTTCGAGTCGACGGTAGGCAACAAGCTCCGCGAGCTCGCCTTCACGATCTTCCAGGATCAGGCGGCGAAAGCAGGCATCCAGCTGAAGAACGGTTTCGTGCCAGCGGGCACGCTGTTCGGTAGCCACCTGCCGGAGCACAACTTCGACCTCGCGATGTTCACGTACGTGCTCGCGGTCGATCCGCACTACAACGTGAGCATCTTCTCGTGCGGCAGCCCCGGCAACTATGGGGAGTACTGCAACCGCAACGTCACGAAGCTGCTGACGCAATCAGATCAGGAGCTGAACGACGCAAAGCGCGTCAAACTGATCAACAAGGCCGATACCATCATGGCCAACGACGTACCGCAGATCCCGCTGTTCCAGCGGGCGACCTACTTCGTCTACAAGTCCAACGTCAAGGGCATGGTCGACAATGCCAGCTCGCAGGGTCCGAGCTGGAACGCCGAGTCTTGGTCGAAGGGCTAAAGGGAACGCAAGGAAGCTAGAAGCGTTCTGAATCACCGGGTCCCGCCCCATGCGAATGGGGCGGGACTCGTTCATAATGAGGCGATCAGATGCTGACTTACATCATCAGAAGGGTTCTCTACAGCATCCCCGTGCTCGTGGCGACGAGCTTCCTGATCTTCACGTTCGTCTCGATCAGCGGAGACCCCCTTGGCCGTCTCCGGGCAAACCCGAACATCACGCAGCAGCAGTTCCACTCGATCGAGCACAGCAAGAACCTCGACCGTCCGATCGTCGTGCGCTACGGGTATTGGGTGAAGGATGCCGTCACGAATCAGTTCGGGACGACACTCTTCGGCCAGCGAAAGATCTGGCCCGATCTGAAACGGGTGATGGGACACACGCTGCAGTTCGTCCTGACGGCGATCATTCTCTCCGTCATCATCGGCGTCGCGATCGGCGTCTATTCGGCCTTACGCCAGTACTCGGTGTTCGACTACACAACGACGACAATCAGCTTCGTCGGCTTCGCAACTCCGGTGTTCTGGCTCGCGCTGATGTTGCAGGTGGTGGTCGTCAACATCTTCTTGAAATGGCACGTGCGTGTCTTCTACACGTCCGGCCTTTCGTCACCGTTCCCGGGCCATGGCGTGCACTGGTTGCTCGACCGCGTTCAGCACCTCGCTCTTCCGGTGATCGCGCTCTGCATCCTCGGTGTCGCCGGTTACAGCCGCTACATGCGCGCCTCGATGCTCGAGGTCTTGAACTCCGATTACGTTCGTACGGCACGTGCGAAAGGCCTCATCGAGCGCCGCGTGATCATGAAGCATGCGTTTCGCAACGCTCTGATTCCCCTGATCACGCTGGTGGCGCTCGACTTCGGCGCGATCTTCGCGGGCGCGATCGTGACCGAGACGATCTTCACCCTCGACGGCATGGGCTTCTACTTCATCAACGCCCTCCAGGCGAGCGATCCGTATCCGGTCATGGCCTGGCTGATGGTCGTCGCCACGATGGTCATCGTGTTCAACCTCATCGCCGACATCCTGTACGGCGTCTTCGACCCAAGGATCCGTTATGACTGATCAACCGCGCGTCCACGATCCGAGTGTTCAAAGCGGGCTCATGCTGGGCCCCGATGTCAACGTCGACGTGCCGGCCGGGGGAGGCCAGATGGTCGACCGCGCGGTGCCGGCGGATTCCAGCGGGCAGTATGAGTACGGGCTCGAGATCGAGGCACGCAGTCAGTGGGGCTACGCGCGTAAACGGTTCATGCGTCACCGCCTGGCGGTCGCAAGCGTCGTCGTCCTGTCGGGCATCTTCGCAGCCGGCATCTTCGCCAATTACATCGCGCCCTATTCGTACAAGGAGATCCCGTACATCACCATCGCGGGGACGAGCGTGATCGACACCAGCCAGATCCTTGCCCACCCGAGCCGTCAGCACCTGTTCGGGACGGACTCGGCCGGTCGCGACACCTTCAGCCGCACGCTCTACGGCATTCGCACCTCTGCACGCGTCGGCATCTTCGTCGGGCTGCTTTCGACGCTGATCGGCACGATCATCGGCGGGCTCGCTGGGTTCTACGGCGGCTGGAGCGACAACCTGCTGATGCGGATGACCGACCTGTTCCTGACCTTACCCCTGCTGGCGGTCTTGCTGACCGCGTCGAAGTTCCTCGACAGCAGCACGCCGACCACGCTCGCGATCCTCATAGCCTGTCTGATCTGGACCAGTATCGCGCGCATCGTGCGCGGTGTCTTCCTGTCCCTGCGCGAGAAGGAGTACGTCGAGGCCGCGCGCGCGGCCGGGGCCGGCGACCTCCGGATCATGCTTCGCCACATGATCCCGAACTCGGTCGGGCCGATCGTGGTGGCGGCGACGCTCACGATCGGAACTGCGATCGCGCTCGAGGCGACGCTCTCGTTCCTCGGCTTCGGCATCCGCCCGCCCACGCCGGCACTCGGCGCCCTGCTCGACGAGGGTCAGGAGGCAGGGCTCGACAAGTGGTGGCTCGTCACCTATCCGGGCCTCCTGATCGTGCTCATCATCCTCTGCATCAACTTCATCGGCGACGGGCTCCGCGACGCCCTCGATCCCACCCAGCGCCGCGTCCGTGCCTGAGCCGCTTCTCTCGATCAGGGACCTCGTCGTCGAGTTCTCCACGGAGGACGGCGTCGTCCAGGCCGTCGACGGGATCAGCTACGACCTCTATCCCGGAGAGACGCTCGGAATCGTGGGGGAGTCGGGCTCCGGCAAGAGCGTCAGCACCATGTCCCTCCTCGGGCTCATTCCCCAGCCGCCCGGGAAGGTCGTCCGCGGCGAGGCCCTCTTCAAGGGGATCGATCTCCTCAAGATCTCGAAGAAGGAGCTCCGGCACATCCGCGGCAACGAGATTGCCCTCATCTTCCAGGATCCGATGACCTCGCTGAACCCGGTGCTGAAGATCGGGGCGCAGATCGACGAGGCGATCAGGACACATCATCCTGAGGAGAAGGACGACCGGATCAAGGAGCGCAGCATCGAGCTCCTACGGACGGTCGGAGTGCCGAATCCGGACCGTCGCTATGAGCAATATCCGCACGAGTTCTCCGGCGGCATGCGCCAGCGCGCGATGATCGCGATGTCGATCGCCAATTCACCGTCGGTGCTGATTGCCGACGAGCCGACGACGGCGCTCGACGTGACGATTCAGGCGCAGATCCTCCAGGTGCTGAAGAAGGCTCAAGACGAGACGCAGGCCGCGACGATCCTGATCACGCACGACCTCGGCCTGATCGCCGAGCTCGCAGACCGCGTAGTCGTCATGTACGCGGGCAAGATCGTGGAGCTCGGAGACGTGCACACGATCTTCGAGTCACCACGCCACCCGTACACGGTCGGCTTGATGGAGAGCCTGCCGAAGCTGAACGCCGACGACGACTGGCTCCGGCCGATTCCCGGCCAGCCTCCGAGCCTGATCAGCCGACCCCCGGGCTGCCCCTTCCACCCGCGGTGCTTCCTCTCGCAAGGACGCCTTCGCTGCCGGGAAGAGGAGCCGCCGCTGCGACCGATCGGTGGCTCGGCGCATCTGACCGCATGTCATTTCGCCGAGGAGCTCGAGGGCCACACCGGGCCGCTGGTCGAGTCCGTGGGCGCGGGGGTCTGAGCTGAGCGAAACAGTCGTCACCGAAGCGGTCCACGAACGAGCCGAGGAGGGCCGCGAGATCCTTCGCATCGAAGGTCTCGTCAAGCACTTCCCGATAACCGCCGGAATCTTCAAGCGACGCGTCGGGCAGGTTCATGCAGTCGACGGCGTCGATCTCTCGTTGCGTGCAGGGGAGACGCTCGGCCTGGTCGGCGAATCCGGTTGCGGCAAGACCACGCTAGGGCGGACCGTGATCAAGCTTCTTCCGCCCGACCGACGGGAAGCTCATCTTCAACGGCCAGGACATCACGAATTGGAGCCGCCGCCGCATGCGCGACGTGCGCCGCGAGCTGCAGATCGTCTTCCAGGATCCGTACGCGTCGCTCAATCCGCGCATGACCGTGCGCGAGATCGTGGCGGAGCCGCTGCGCGTGCACGGTCTCTACAAGGGGCGTGAGGGCCGCCGCCGGATCGACGAGCTCCTGCGCACGGTGGGCCTGAGCCCCGAGCACGCGAACCGGTTCCCACATGAGTTCTCCGGCGGGCAGCGCCAGCGCATCGGCTTCGCCCGCGCGCTCGCCCTGAACCCTCAGATGGTGATTCTCGACGAGCCTGTCTCTGCGCTGGACGTGTCGATCCGCGCGCAGGTCGTCAACCTGCTCGAGTCGTTGCAGCGCGACTTCGGTCTCACGTATCTCTTCATCGCCCACGACCTCTCGCTCGTCCGTCACATCTCGGACCGCGTCGCGGTGATGTACCTCGGAAAGGTCGTCGAGATCGGGACGAGGGACGACATCTTCGAGCGTCCGTCGCACCCGTACACGCAGGCGCTGCTGTCGGCGATCCCGATCGAAGATCCGGCGCACCGCGGCAGGCGAAAGCGCATCGTGCTCGAGGGCGACGTTCCGAACCCGGCGAACCCACCCTCCGGCTGCCGGTTCCGAACACGCTGCTGGAAGGCACAGCCGATCTGCGCCGAGGAGGAGCCCGCGCTGATCGACCGGGGGCAGGGGCATCCGAGCGCCTGTCACTTCGCCGAGATCGACAAGCCGCTCGACATTATTCAACCCGCGGCGAGCTGAGACGGGCCCGGTGAGGCGCGGACTTCTTCTGGTCGCGCTTCTCGGGTCGAGCCTCGCACTGACGCCGAACGGGTACGCAGAACCGGTAACGGGGTCCCCAACACGTCCTGGTCGTCCTCGCCACCTGGGGACCGCAGCCGTTCACGCGAGCCGACGTCCAGAGCGCCGTGTTCGACCAGACGGATGCCTTCTACCGGTCGGAGTCGTACGGAACGGTCTGGCTGACGGGCACCGTGACTCCCTGGCTACAGGCCTTCACCGGCCCCGTGAACTGCTCCTTGCCGGCGATCCGGACGGCTGCCGACGCAGCGGCGAGGCGTGCCGGCTTCGACGTGTCGTCGTACGACCGCGTGATCTACGTCCATCCGAGTGCGGGCTGCCCGTGGTCGGGTGCCACGTTCGCGCGAACCGTGGAGCTGAACGGCGTCATCTCGCGTCGCGTCATCGCGCACGAGCTCGGTCACACCTTCGGCCTACCGCACGCGAATGCGACCGACTGCCGCCGCCATGCGGTGGGATGCGACGCTCTCGAGTACGGAGACCCCTACGACACGATGGGGAGCGGCGTCGGTGACTTCGGCGCGAAGGCCAAGGTCGACCTGGGCTGGATCAAGCACATCGGCAGGCCGGCTGCCAAAGGCGTCTACACACTCGCTCCGCTCGAGACACTTTCGAGTCGTCCTCAGGTATTCATCGTCACGACCGCCAGTGACCAGTACTGGATCGAGGACCGCAGCAAGCCGGCACTGAACGAAGCAGGCGCGCAGGTCGCAGGCGCCGGGGTGATCCTGCACCTGAGCGCGAGCCCGGACCTTCGCGGCGGACCCGCCTCCGACTTCCCCCGAAATCTCCTCATCAGGAATCCGGCGAAGCGCGGCCGCCCCGAGCTTCGCCCGGGCGACAAGTTCGTCTATCCCGGTGCGTTCAGGTTGACGGTGCTCAAACCCTCCTCGGCCGGAGCGCGCTTCCGGTTCGCGTGGACCGACACGGTCCCGCCGAAAGCGCCCCGATTCTCCGCCTCGATCGTCGACGGCAGGGTTCGCGTCACGTGGGAGGACGCGGTCGAGACGGGAAGCGGCGTCGCTCACTACGACGTCAGGGTCGACAGCGGCGCAGCGGTCCGCTTCGGTGCCGACCTGACCCAGGAGCCGATCGTGGTGGGGAGAGCACTGCCGGGGCAGCACACCGTCAGAGTGGTCGCCGTCGACCGGGCCGGCAACCGGAGCCGTCCGGCCGTCCGCCGCATCGAAACCCAGTAAGCCAACTGCAGGCGGGAAATGGCGTCCAACTACGTGCAGATGCGGACTCGCCTCCTGCTGATCGTGGCAGCACTGCTGCTGCTCCTGCTTCCTTCGCCGGCATCCGCCGGGCCGCCGCCGGGCGGGATTCGGCTGGACGAGAGCTACGGGCAGTCGACGACGTATCTCTCGCGCTGCAGCCTCCTGCGCAAGGAGGTGATCTGGAATTGCTACGTCACACGCCTGTTCGCCGACGTCGAGAAGTCCAAGGATCCGGCGCACGAGTTGCCCCGGATCGACAAGAAGGTTCGCGCCGGCGGCGGCTATCTGATGGGCAACTGCCACATGATGATGCACGTCGTCGGTCGCATGTACGCGCGCGCTCACCACGTGACGTTGGCGAACCTTCAGCGCTACCTGCCGCGGTCGAATGACCCGGGCTGCTCGGCCGGATTCGGCATGGGAATGGTGATGACACTCGGTGCGCAGATCGGGCGGCTGGGGCCGGACGGCGCAGTGCAGCTGTGCCTACGCGCGCCGACGCGCTTCCGGTCGTACACGTGCATTCACACACTGGGTCACGCGTACATGCGGCTGTACCACGAGCAGTTGAAGTTCGGCATCCAGGCCTGTCGCGCACTTCCTGCGCAGGAGGCACCCGACTGTGCCCAGGGGGCCTACCACGACTACTGGCTGGGGATCGCCGGGCGCGACAACGCAAAACGGCAACGCAACGCGGTGACCAGCGCACGGGTGCTCTGCAGCCGTGCGATCTCGAGTTTCGTCAGGCCGTGCTGGTATCGCTACTTCCTCGAGCTGCCGCCGAAGAAGGCGCCCGAGAACGCTGCCGGCGTCCGCGGGCTGTGCGTGGGGCTCTCCGGCGAGCAGCGGGTCGGCTGCATCGCCGCCGCAGCGCTCGTCACGTCTCCGGATCCGTTTACCCAGTTGCGCATCTGCACGCGGCTTCGCGGTGCCGACAGCGTGAGCTGTCTCTACGGGCTCAATGTCCAGAACCTGGCTCAAGCCCGCGGAGCCATGCGGGTCAAGCTGATCGAGGGCTGCTCGAAGCTCACTGCGAGGGGCCGCATTCCCTGTTACAAGTGGCTCGGGACGGCGCTGGCAGTGGTCACCAACGGCCGCTTCGCAGACCGTGCCTGCCCCTTCATCAGTGCGGCGGGCCGTGCCCCCTGCCTGGCTGGAGCGCGGCGGATGAACGATGCCCTGGTCAGCTTTAGCTAAAGCTTTTAGGCGATAAGACGAAGAAATGGCTAACTTCTCCTAGGTCAAGCCGTCAGAATTGAGGTGAGAGACGCTATGGGGCAGATTGCTTCGATTCTCGATTGCGAGCGCGTACGCGAGTCTGTCTCGGCGTCCGTGGACGGCGAGCTCTCGCAGGCAGAGGCCGCAGGGGTCGAAGCGCATCTGGCTTCGTGCGAGTCCTGCAGGTTGTTCGCAGCGGGGTCGGGTGAGACCGCCCGCCTACTGCGGAGTGCCCCACGCGAGGAGCTCGGCTTCACGATCGCGTTGCCGGCCCGCCGGTACGCATTTGCGCACAAGGTGCAGGTCGGAGCAGCCGCCGCCGCGATCGCAGCGACCGTCGGCCTGAGTGCCCTCGTCGGGACGCTCGGATCGGCGCGGACGTCGTCTTCCGACGCGCAGGCGTTTGCGGGTACATCTGAGCCCGTCGCACTTCGCAATCCCGAGGCAGAGCTGAAGATGCTGCAGCGGGCGACCGAGCCCCGTTCCAAGCCCGCATTCCGCGCGCGCCAGGCGCTCTAGCACCTCTCGAGTCCCGATAGACTTTCCCTGCGGGGGGAGCCCTTCGGCTTCCGCCTCATCCTCTTCAAACACGTCGCCAGGAGACCCATGCCCGAACAGAGCGCCCAGAAGCCCGGCCGAATCGTCGAGATCAAGGGCGTCGTGATCGACGTCGTCTTCCCGGAAGGCCTCCCCGAGATCTATACCGCACTCCGCATCGACATCCCGGAGCAGGAGGGGCAGGAGGCGCGCTCCATCATCGCCGAGGTTCAGCAGCATCTGGGCGACGACCGGGTCCGCGCCGTCGCGATGGACTCGACCGACGGCCTTGCGCGCGGTCTCGAAGTGGAAGACACCGGCGGCCCGATCTCGGTGCCGGTCGGCGACCTGACGCTCGGCCGCATCTGGAACGTGATCGGCGAGCCGGTCGACGAGAAGCCGGATGTCCCGAAGGACACGGAGCGCTGGTCGATTCACCGCGATCCGCCGAAGTTCACCGAGCTCTCGCCGAGGGTCGAAGTGTTCGAGACCGGTCTCAAGGTGATCGACCTGCTGGCGCCGTTCATCACCGGCGGCAAGGTCGGCCTCTTCGGCGGCGCCGGCCTCGGCAAGACGGTGCTGATCCAGGAGTTGATCCACAACGTTGCTCGCGAGCACGGCGGCGTGTCCGTCTTCGCGGGCGTCGGCGAGCGAACGCGCGAGGGCAACGACCTGCTGCTCGAGATGGAAGAGTCGGGCGTGCTCGACCGCGTCGCGCTCGTGTACGGGCAGATGAACGAGCCCCCGGGCGCGCGTCTGCGCGTGGGGCTGTCGGCGCTGACGATGGCCGAGTTCTTCCGCGACCAGGGGAAAAACGTGCTCCTGTTCATCGACAACATCTTCCGGTTCACGCAGGCGGGCTCCGAGGTCTCGGCACTCCTCGGCCGCATGCCGAGCGCCGTCGGCTACCAGCCGACACTTGCGACCGAGATGGGCCAGCTGCAGGAGCGCATCACCTCCACGCAGACCGGCTCGGTCACGTCGGTGCAGGCGATCTACGTTCCGGCCGACGACCTCACCGACCCTGCCCCGGCGAACACGTTCGCCCACCTCGACTCGTCCGTCGTGCTGACGAGAACACTCGTCGAGCAGGGGATCTATCCGGCCGTCGATCCGCTCGACTCGTTCTCGCGTGCTTTGCAGCCGGGGATCATCTCCGACGAGCACTACGAGACGGCGACACGGGTCCAGGAGATCCTCCAGCGCTACAAGGACCTGCAGGACATCATCGCCATCCTTGGCATCGACGAGCTCTCCGACGAGGACAAGCTCGTGGTGTCGCGTGCGCGCAAGATCCAGCGTTTCCTCTCGCAGCCGAACTTCGTCGCCGAGCAGTTCACCGGCACCCCGGGCGAGTACGTCAAGCTGGAGGACACGATCAAAGGCTTCAAGGAGATCCTCGAAGGCAAGCACGACGAGCTTCCGGAGCAGGCCTTCTACATGGTCGGGACGATCGACTCCGCCGTGCAGAAGGGTCGGGGCATGTCCGGCGACGAGGGCAAGGACCAGAAGGAGGACAGCGAGGCTTCGGAGGACGCTGCAGTCGACGAGCGCGAAGCAGAGCCCGAACCGGCCGGCGTGAGTGGCTGACGAGACGAGGAAATTCGACGTCTCGCTCGTGACACCGGACGGCCCGGCGTTCGAGGGCGTGGTGGAGATGATCGTCGTCCCCGGCGCCGCCGGTGAGATCGGGGTGCTGGCGCGCCACGCACCCCTGATCGCGACCCTGAAGGCAGGCTCGACCCGCGTCTACCTCGACCGTCAGGCGGACGACGTTCGTGAGTTCGCCACCGGTCCCGGCTTCTTCAAGGTCGAGCAGGACCGCGCGATCGCGCTTGTCGACGACGCGGTGGCGGCGAGCGAGATCGACGACGCGCGGGCCCGTGAACAGCTGGAGTCGGCCCAGCGGGAGCTCGAGCTCGTCGAACGCGGCGAGTCGACCGCTGACCGTTGGCAGCTCGAGCAGCGCATCAAGCACGCCGAGAACCAGCTCGAAGTCTCGGGCCGGGACTAGCTCTCTACGCGACGAGCTGCGGCGCCGTGGGCAGCCCGGCGACGCGCAGAACCGCGTCGTGGACCGGGGCCGTGTCGGTGAGCCGGCCGTAGCCGAGCGCCTTTGCGAGCTCGCTGCACTCCTCGTCGACGATGCCGGCCTCGAGGTCGCCGACCTGATCGCGCCATTCGTCTCCCTGAAGTGGGTACCACTTGCGATCCCACGGCAGCGTCGCGAAGGGCATGCGATGACCGGCCTGTGGGATGAGGTCGTCGTTGTAGGAAAGTCCCACGGTCGAGCAGATGGCCCGGACGACCGCCGCCGGGTCCTTGACGAAGTCTTCGAAGCGGACCGCGATGAACCGTCCGGTCTTCGGCCCGTCCTCGAGGGCGAGCTGCGTCGAGTTCCGCCAATGCTGAGCGGCCAGCCGTAGCTGCTCCTCGTAGGAGACCTCGCGTCGCCAGGCCGGCGGCTTCCGGCGCACTGCGCGGAAGCACATCGTGTACGGGTTCCGCACCACGAGGACGAAGTACGGCTCGTGACCCTCGAGCAGCCGGTCGAGATAGGGGATCTTCACGGTGTAGGTGTGCGTCTTGTCGAGGAACCGCGCCGCTCGAGGATCGTCGGCGTACACCGCGAGATGCTCTTTCAGGATCCGCTCGAAGCGTGCGCTGTCGCCTGCCGTCGCATCGTCGGCCGTGTTGCGGTACTCCGGGAGCAGCAGGTCCGATGCGTAGACCGACGCGTGCTCGGTGCCGACGAGCGGGTGGTCGAGGTCATCTCGGTGGGTCGAGCTCCAGAGCGTGCGCGGCAGGGCGTTCATCCGGTTGCGGACGAAGCCGAGCTCGTCCGTCGCGACCCAGTAGTCCGAGCCGCCGCTCATGCTCACGACCGACGGGTGCCGAAGCAGGCAACGCGCGACGAGGGTCGTGCCTCCGCCCTGCATGCCGAGGACGAAGATCGGCCCGTCGAGCGGGATCCGGTCCACGCCCGGCAGCCGCTTGCGGAGGGAGAGCCGCCACCGGTCGCGCCTTCGCCAGCGCTCGCCCTTGATCAGGATCGTGCGCGGCGAACGGTCGTGGGCGTTGGCTCCGAGGAGATAGGAGAGACCTCGGAATCCGGGCGGCACAGCGAGATCGTAACGGGTGCGCCTGCTACCCTCAGTCGACCGGAAAGCTTTGAAAGGCAGCTTGGCGACCGGGTTAAAAAACGCCTAAAGAGCCCGTGCGCCCTCGACAGGCGACGTTCTCCTTAGGTCGAAGAAAGGGCACTGGATGCAGGACGCGCGCACACGACTCGCAGCCATCCTCCGGGAGCGGATTGCCGTGCTCGACGGCTCGTGGGGCGTGCTCATCCAGCGTCAGCTCAGAGGCGAGGAGGCATATCGGGGCGAGCGCTTCAAAGATCACCCGCGCGACGTCGCAGGCGATCCCGATCTGCTCAACCTGACGAGACCCGAGGTCGTCCTCGGCATCCATCGCGACTACTTTGCCGCGGGCGCCGACATCGCCACCACGAACACCTTCACGGCGACCACGATCGGCCAGGCCGACTATGCCCTCGAGGCGCACGCGTACGAGATGAACGTCGCGGGCGCGCGGCTGGCCCGGCAGGCGGCCGACGAGGTCGGCGGCTTCGTCGCGGGCTCCGTCGGGCCGCTGAACGTGACGCTGTCGCTCTCGCCTCGTGTCGACGAGCCCGCTTATCGGACGCACACATTCGAGCAGATCCGGGACGCCTACGCGGAGCAGGTCCGCGGGCTCGCCGAAGGTGGCGTCGACTTCCTCCTGATCGAGACGATCTTCGACACGCTGAACGCGAAGGCGGCGATCGCCGCCGCGCTCGACGAGGCGCCGGACCTGCCGCTCTGGATCTCCTTCACCGCGATCGACCGTAGCGGCCGCAACCTGTCCGGCCAGACAGTCGATGCGTTCTGGCTCTCAGTGGAGCACGCACGGCCGTTCATCGTCGGCGTCAACTGTTCGCTCGGCGCGATGCAGATGAGGCCGTTCGTCGAGGACCTCGCGCGCGTCGCCCCGACCTGGGTGGCGTGCCATCCGAACGCCGGCCTGCCGAACGAGATGGGCACCCACGACGAGCAGCCCGGAGACACGAGCAGGTTCCTGCGCGAGTTCGCCCAGGACGGGCTGGTGAACGTCGTCGGCGGCTGCTGCGGCACCACTCCCGAGCACGTCAAGGCGATCACGGACGCAGTCCGGGGTCAGACCCCGAGACACGTCCCGGACCGGGAGCACGTGACGCGGCTCAGCGGGCTCGAGCCGTTCCGGATCTTCCCGGACGCCAACTTCGTCATGGTCGGCGAGCGAACGAACGTCACCGGCTCAGCCCGGTTCCGGCGGCTGATCGAAGCCGGCGACTTCCAGGAGGCCGTCGAGGTCGCCCTGGAGCAGGTCCGTGGCGGCGCCAACATCCTCGACGTCAACATGGACGCCGACCTGCTCGATGCGGAGGAAGCGATCACCACCTTCCTCAACCTGATTGCCACCGAGCCGGATGTCGCGCGCATCCCGATCATGGTCGACAGCTCCAAGTGGAGCGTGCTCCAGGCCGGCCTCAAGTGCCTGCAGGGGAAGGGCGTCGTCAACTCGATCAGCCTGAAGGAGGGAGAGGAGCACTTCCTCGCCCAGGCGCGCGAGATCAAGCACTACGGCGCCGCGGTGATCGTGATGGCGTTCGACGAAAAAGGTCAGGCCGACACGGCGGAGCGCAAGGTCGACATCTGCGAGCGCGCGTACAAGCTCCTCACGGCTGACGGCTGGGAGCCCGAGGACATCATCTTCGACCCGAATGTGCTCGCCGTCGCGACGGGGATCGAGGAGCACGCGGAGTTCGCGAACGCGTTCATCGCCGCCGTCCCGGAGATCAAGTCGCGCTGCCCGGGCGTGAAGATCTCGGGCGGGATCTCGAACCTCAGCTTCGCCTTTCGAGGTAACGACGCGGTGCGCGAGGCGATGCACGCGGTCTTCCTCTATCACGCGATCAGTGCGGGCCTAGACATGGGAATCGTCAACGCCGGACAGCTCACCGTCTACCAGGACATCGAGCCGGCACTGCTCGAGCGCGTCGAGGACGTCGTCTTCAATCGTCGCGAAGACGCCACCGAACGCCTCGTCGAATACGCCTCGACCGTGCAGGGCGGTGCGACCGAGCGGGAGCGGGACCTCTCGTGGCGAGAGGCATCCGTGGAGGAACGCCTTTCCCACGCGCTTGTCCACGGCATCGTCGACTTCATCGAAGAGGACACCGAGGAGGCGCGGCAGAAGCTTGCGCGCCCACTCGACGTGATCGAAGGGCCATTGATGGACGGGATGTCGATCGTCGGCGATCTCTTCGGCTCGGGGAAGATGTTCCTCCCGCAGGTCGTGAAGAGCGCCCGCGCGATGAAGCGCGCAGTCGCGTACCTGGAGCCGTACATGGAGGCGGAGAAAGCGGCCGGCGGCGATGGTGTCCGCTCGGCCCAGGGGAAGATCGTGCTCGCAACCGTCAAGGGCGACGTGCACGACATCGGCAAGAACATCGTCGGCGTCGTTCTGGGCTGCAACAACTACGAGGTGATCGACCTCGGCGTGATGGTCCCAGGTGACCGGATTCTCGACACCGCGCTCGAGGAGGGCTGCGACGTGGTCGGGCTCTCCGGCCTGATCACGCCGTCTCTCGACGAGATGGTGACCGTCGCGAAAGAGATGGAACGGCGCGGACTCGAATTGCCGCTCCTGATCGGCGGCGCCACGACGTCCAAGCAGCACACGGCGGTGAAGATCGCGCCCGAGTACTCGCAGCCGACCCTCCACGTCCTCGATGCCTCACGCGTCGTGCGCGTGGTCTCCAGCCTGCTCGACCCTGGGCGGAAAGGCGGCCTCGACGAGGAGAATCGCGAGCTACAGCAGCAGCTGCGGGAGCTCCATGCCGAGAAGGAGCGGAAGCCGCTGCTACCGCTCGAGGAAGCGCGCGCGAACAAGGAGCGCGTGCCTTTCGGCGATCTTGCAGAGCCGCCGTTCACCGGCACGAGGTTGGTCGAGCCGGATCTGGCCACGCTGCGGGAGTACATCGACTGGCAGTTCTTCTTCCATGCATGGGAGCTGAAGGGGAAGTACCCGGCAATCCTCGACCAGCCGGCTGCCAGGGAGCTCTACGACGACGCCCAGGAGCTGCTCGACGAGATCGTGCGGGACGGATCGCTCGTGCCGCGTGGTGTTTACGGGTACTGGCCGGCGCACGCGGAGGGCGACGACGTCGTCCTCGGGGATGGGACGCACTTCTCGTTCCTCCGGCAGCAATCCGCGTACGGTGACTCGAGGCCGAACCGTTCGCTCGCCGACTATGTTTCGCCCGACGGCGACCACGTCGGCGCGTTCGGCGTCGCGATCCACGGCGCCGACGAGCTCGCCGCACGCTACGAGGCAGAGCACGACGACTACAAGGCGATCATGGTCAAGGCGCTCGCGGACCGCTTCGCCGAAGCCTTCGCCGAGTTCCTGCACCGGCAGGCGCGGCGCGAGTGGTACGAGCCCGACGAGCAGCTAT
Source organism: uncultured Actinomycetes bacterium (assembly GCA_963833255.1). GTDB lineage: Bacteria > Actinomycetota > Thermoleophilia > Gaiellales > Gaiellaceae > 3-1-20CM-4-69-9. The sequence goes on along the minus strand of CAWHXK010000055.1, from coordinate 19,043 downwards.
CGAACGAGGACCTCGCCGCGGAGAGGTTCCGCGGCATCCGGCCGGCGTTTGGGTACCCCGCATGTCCCGACCACACCGAGAAGCGAAAGTTGTTCGACGTCCTCGCGGCGGACCGGGTTGGCCTCGACCTGACCGAGTCGTTTGCGATGACGCCGGCGTCGGCGGTGAGCGGGATCTACCTCGCGAGCCCCAGCGCCCGCTACTTCTCGGTCGGCCGGGTCGCCCGCGACCAGGTCGAGGACTACGCCGCCCGGAAGGGCATGAGCATCGAGGAAGCAGAACGCTGGCTCGCGCCCAATCTCGGGTACGAGAGCCGCACCCCCGCAACAGCTCCGCGATAGCGCCCGACGGGCGCGGGAGGAGGGCGGCAGCCCGCTGTAGGTGGCCCGCCGGCTCGCCGAGGAAACGGTTCGAGCCCTGGGCCGGCCGGGGCCTCGGCTATCCTCCTGAGCGGCTGGCGCCCTCGGAAACGGGCGCCGTCCTGCTTTAGAGCCGCATGAAAACGACGCTGAAGAGAGGCATGGGACGCAGTGCCACCGTGAACGGCAACGGCCGCGCGGTGTACCCGCCCGGCGTTCAGACCACGATGCGGCGTTACCGGCAGCCCGAGCGTCCTGGTCGGGACGCCTGGGGGGTCGTTCGGACCGTCGTACTCTGGACCGGGCTCGTCGCGGTCATCGTGGCCGGCGGGGTCGCAGGCGCTGCATACCTCAAGACGCATCAGTTCATCGCGGCGATCAGCCCCAAGACGAAGGTCGACATCGCGGCGGCGAAGCACCTCGACGTGGCGATTCCCGGGCAGCCGACCACGGCACTCGTGATCGGCACCGACCGCAGAAAGGGAAAGGAGGCAGAGCTGACGGGCCGTTCGGACACCCTGATTCTCATCCGAGCCGATCCACAGACCAAATCGCTCTCGATGCTCTCGTTCCCTCGTGACCTGATCGCGACGCTCAAGTGTCCTGGGCGCCCAGACGGGCGGGACCGGATCAACGCCGCTTTCTCAGAGTGCGGGACGCTTGGCGCCGTCGAGACGGTGCGGGCCCTCACGGGGCTTCCGATCAACTATTTCGTCACCGTCAACTTCACCGGCTTCAACGATCTCGTCAACAACCTCGGCGGGGTCTGGCTCGACATCGACCATCGATATCTCTGCGATCCGGCCAACTGTCCGGGCGTTTCCAAGATCAACCTGCTCCCGGGCTATCAGAGGCTGAATGCCACTAATGCGCTCGCCTATGTGCGGTTCCGCCACTTCGACTCCGACCTGTATCGCAATGCCCGGCAGCAGCTCTTCCTCAAGGCGCTCAAGCAGCAGATCTCGTCGCAGTTGAACCTCGACACGGTGTTCTCGATCATGAACGCCGTCGAGAAGAACGTCGTCGTCGGACGCGGCGGCGGCAAGCCGCTCGATCCGAAGACGCTCAAGGACTACATCTATTTCGCGCACCAGCTTCCGGCGGGGCATGTCTTCCAGACGAAGATCGAAGGGTTGACCGGGACGAACGAGCTTACTGCGGCACCGGAGAACATCGCGGCGGCCGTGACCGAATTCGTGCGGCCGGATGTCAACGCGCCGTCGAAGGCGCGTGACGTCACCTTCGGCATCAAGCGTCGTTCGCGTGCGCCGCGTCCGCGTGACGTGACGACCACCGTCCTGAACGGGAACGGGATCGCCGGCTCGGCGGCCAACGCGGCCTTCGAGCTCGGCCAGCGCGGCTACAAGATCGTCCTGCCGCCGACCGGGAAACCGCAGAACGCTCCGACGTTCCAGTACTTCCGCACCACGGTGTACTACGACGCCGCGCAGCGTCGAGCCAAGGCCGCGGCGGCCGGCCTCGCAAACCTCTTCGGCGACGCCGACGTGAAGCCGCTGCCGCCGAATTTCACGACGCTCGCGAACGGCGCGATCGCAACGGTCGTGGTCGGGCAGAACTTCCACGGAACGATCGCGCCGGCGCCGGTCGACAAGACGCCGGTCCGGCAGCCCGCGCTGGTCACGCCGAACGCGGCGATGACCCGGTCGCTGCTCATGCAGGTCCGCAAGCGTGTGCGGTTCCGGCTCCAGGTCCCGCGTCTCGTCGAGAGCTCGTCGCGGCTCGAGTTTGACGCCCCGATCCGCGTCTACAACATCAGCAAGGGCCACCGGGCGGTCCGGCTGACCTTCCGCATCGGCTCGAACGAGTACTGGGGCATCGAGGAGACGAACTGGAACGACGCGCCTGTGCTCGCCCAGCCCAGCTTCATCCACAAGATCCGCGGGCGTGAGTACGCGCTCTACTACTCCGGCGCCCATCTCCACATGGTCGTGCTCCGAAAGGACGGGGCGACCTACTGGGTCGTCAACTCGGTTCTCGACGAGCTCTCGAACGAGACCATGCTCGCCATTGCGCGAGGGCTCGCGCCGCTTCCCAAGTAGGCTTCGGGCATGGCGGAATCGCGGACGATCGGCGTCTTCGGCGCGGGCTGGGTGGGGCTCGTCACCGGCGGCTGCTTCGCCGAGCTCGGACACAAGGTGATCGTGCGCGACGTGATGCCGGAGCGGATCGAAGCCCTTCGGGCGGGCAAGCTCCCGTTCCACGAGCCGGACCTGCCGGAGGTGCTCGAGCGAAACCGCGAGCGCATCACCTACACGCTCGACGCCGGCGATCTGGCACGCGCGGATGCGATCTTCGTATGCGTTCAGACCCCGCCGACGTATTCGGGTGACGCCGACCTCTCCTTCGTGTGGTCTGCGCTCGACGACCTGCCGGCGTCGGACGAGCGGCAGATCCTCGTGATGAAGTCGACGGTGCCGGTCGGGACCGGAGAGAAGGTGCGCGCCGCCCTCGAGGGGCGTGGCCTGTCGAACGTCGGGTACGTATCGAATCCGGAGTTCCTCGCCGAAGGCCGGGCCGTACGGGACTTCCTCAACCCGGACCGGATCGTCGTCGGTGCGATTCGCCGAAGAGGACAGCGCGGCGGTGCAAGCGCTGTACGCCGGCATCGACGCGCCCGTCGTTCGCACGGACGTCGCCTCGGCCGAGATGATCAAGCTCGCCGCCAACGCATTCCTGATGACGCGGATCTCGTTCATCAACGAGATCGCCAATGTGTGCGAGGCCGTCGGCGCGGACGTCGTCGAAGTCGCGAAGGGAGTCGGGCTCGACCACAGACTCGGCCCACATTTCCTGCGCGCCGGCATCGGCTACGGCGGCTCGTGTTTTCCGAAGGATTCACTGGCGCTGAAGCAGCTCGCGTCGAACTCGGGCTACCACTTCCAGTTGCTCGCCGCGGTGATCGAGGTGAACGAGCTCCAGAAGCGCCGCGTGATCCAGAAGCTGCAGAAGCATCTCGGCAAGCTTCGGGGGAAGAAGATCGCTTTGCTCGGGCTCGCCTTCAAGGCCGGTACGGACGACATGCGCGAGGCGCCGTCGCTCGTGCTCGCCTCACGCTTGCTGGCCGAAGGCGCGGAGGTGCGCGCCTGGGATCCGGTCGCGCGGCCCGGCGAGCTGATCAAGGGCGCGGTTCTCCACGAGAAGGTCGCCGACGCCGTGCGCGACGCGGATGCGGCGGTGATCGTCACCGAGTGGGAGGAGCTGCGCGGTCTCGCCTCCAACGAGGTTCGCGACGCGATGGCGCGCCCGCTCATCATCGACGGGCGCAACCTGCTCGACCCGGCGGTCGTGCGCGCGGCCGGCTTTGCGTACGAAGGCATCGGCCGTCCGAGCTCGCCGTTCGAAGGTCTGCCGCAGACGCCGGAGCCGGAAGCCAAGGTCTCGAACTAGTGGAGGCAATCATCCTCGCGGGAGGCCAGGCGACGCGCATGGGCGACTCTACGCGCGGTCATCCCAAGGCGCTCGTGCCGATCGCGGGCCATCCCCTCGCCGAGTATCAGGTCTCGCAGCTCGTGCGCGCGGGCGTCGAGCGCGTCATCGTCAGCTGCGGCGCCGGTCAGGCTCGCTTGTTCGAGGCGAAGCTGTCCGGTCTCGGCGCGGAGATCGTCGCGATCGCCGAGCCGGAGCCCCTCGGGCGTGGGGGAGGGATCCGGTTCGCCGCCGAGCACCGCGAGGAGACGGGCCCGCTCTATGCATTCAACGGCGACGAGCTGCACGACGTCGATCTGCGTGCGTTCCTCGACGCGCACGAGGAGCACGGCGGCGCGGCAACGATCGTGGTCGCGCCGTTGACGTCGCAGTTCGGAGTCGTCGACCTCGCGGATGACAATCGCATCTCGGGGTTCCGTGAAGCGCCGCGCCTGCCGCACTGGGTCAACGCGGGTGTGTACGTCCTCGACGACGAAGCGCTGGCGCGCCTCCCCGAGCGAGGCGATCACGAGCAGTCGACGTTCCCGGAGCTCGCCGAGGAGGGCAAGCTGTTCGGCTTCCGGCACGAGGGCCTCTGGATCACGGTCAACACGCCGAAGGACCTCCAGCGCGCAGAAGAGCACTACGCGGCCCATCCGGAGCTCCGCCCGACGCTCGCCCGCGGGCGTACCTGACCCAAAAGGCTGGGGTCAGACCCGTGCCGTTCGGGTCACCGGCTCCGTTGGACAGGCATAGAGTCGTTGTTGTGAGCGTGGACTCCCCGAACCTCGAGGGACTCGACTCCTGGGCGTTCGAGCCCCGCAAAGTGGACAAGCCGTGGGGTCACGAGCTGATCTGGGCGGAGGGCGACCGTTACGTCGGCAAGGTGCTGTTCATCAAGGCCGGCGAGTCGCTCAGCCTTCAGTTCCACCGCGTCAAGGAGGAGTCCTGGCTCGTCCAGGCGGGCCGGGCCAAGCTCGAGCTCGGCTCGGCCGGGGACGCCATGCTCAAGCAGGAGGTGATCGCGGCCGGCGCCTGCTTCCACTTCCGGCCCGGCACGGTCCACCGCGTGACGGCGATCGACGACACGACCATCGTCGAGGTCTCGACTCCCGAACTGGACGACGTCGTCCGCCTCGAGGACCGGTACGGCCGGGAGGGCACGTCTGAGCCCTGATCGCGAGCGGCGGAGCCTCATCCGAAGACCTTGACATGCTTGTGGTAAGGTTGGTCGGGTGAAGGGCTTCACCGTAGGAGAGGCAGCAGCCCAGACCGGCTGGTCGCCGCGGATGCTCCGCTACCTCGAAGGCGCCGGGCTCGTGGTGCCGGACAGAAGCAGCTCCGGATACCGCCAGTACGGGCTCCTCGAGCTCAACCAGCTGCGCTCCCTCCGCGCCCTTCGCGAACGCTTCGGGGTGGAGCTCACCGACGTCGCCTTCGCAGCTAGGCTCGACCGGGAGCCCGCGCTGCGGGCGGCGGTCGAGACCTGGCTGGCAGGGACTCGGCTGTCTGCCCTGGACTGGGAGCAGCGCAAGCACGAGCGCCTGCTCGTCGCCTAACTACCGAGAGGACTGAATGGCTACGACGAAACGGCACGACGTAAAAGATCTTGCACTTGCGCCCGAGGGCGTCCGGCGAATCGAGTGGGCCGACCGGCAGATGCCCGTGCTCGCTGCGATCCGCGAGCGCTTCGAAAACGAGCAGCCGCTCGCCGGCTACCGCATCTCGGCCTGCCTGCACGTGACGACGGAGACCGCAAACCTCGCCCGCACGCTCAAGGCAGGCGGCGCGGACGTCGTGCTCTGCGCGTCCAACCCGCTCTCGACGCAGGACGACGTCGCGGCTGCGCTCGTCGACGAGTACGACATCGCGGTCTTCGCGATCAAGGGCGAGGACAACGACACGTACTACGCGCACATCGAGGCGGCGGTCGATCACAAGCCGCAGCTGACGATGGACGACGGCGCCGACGTCATCGGCGTCCTGCACTCCGCCCGCCGCGAGCAGCTCGGCGACATCATCGCCGGCACGGAGGAGACGACGACCGGCGTGATCCGGCTCAAGGCGCTCGAGCGCGACGGCGCGCTCGGCTTCCCGGTCATCGCCGTCAACGACGCGCAGACGAAGCACCTGTTCGACAACCGCTACGGCACGGGTCAGTCGACGATCGACGGAATCATCCGCGCAACGAACGTGCTGCTCGCAGGCAAGCGCTTCGTCGTCGCCGGCTACGGCTGGGTCGGACGCGGCGTCGCGTCCCGTGCACGCGGGATGGGCGCGCACGTGATCATCACCGAGGTCGATCCGATGCGGGCGCTCGAGGCCAACATGGACGGCTACGAGGTCATGCCCATGGAGAAGGCGGCGTCGATCGGCGACATCTTCTGCACGGCGACCGGGGACAAGTCCGTCGTCCGCAAGGAGCACATCCAGCAGATGAAGGACGGAGCCATCCTCGCGAACACGGGCCACTTCAACGTCGAGATCGACATCCCGGGCCTGAGGTCATTGGCGACCGAGACCCGCGAGGCTCGTGCGTTTGTCGAGGAGTTCACGATGGCGGGCGGCCAGCGCATCTACCTGATCGCCGACGGCCGGCTCGTGAACCTGTCTGCTGCCGAAGGCCACCCGGCCCTCGTCATGGACATGTCCTTTGCGAACCAGGCGCTCTCGGCCGAGTACGCGATCCAGAACGCGGCCGAGCTCGAGCGGAAGGTCTACCCGGTTCCGGCCGAGATCGACAACGAGATCGCGCGCCTGAAGCTCGAGACGATGGGCGTCGACATCGACAAGCTCACGGAGGAGCAGGAGAAGTACCTGGCCTCGTGGGACGAAGGAACCTAGTGGTTTGGCCGGTGACGTTGCCCGGCTCCCGGGTCGCGAGCACCAAGCCAGGGGCCGCGATCGTCCGCAGGCAAGGCTTGCAGCCTTGACAAGGGCGAGCGTGGACGCTGGCGTCGCGTGATCGCGGGCCGGGGGCCTCGGCGAACGTTGCCGGTCAGACCACTCGAACCAGAGGACATCGTTCGGTACGAGGAGGACGGCCCGAGGGTCGTCCTCCTCGACCAGCGCCGGCTTCCCGACGAGGAGGTCGAGCTCGAGTGCCGATCCGTCGCCGAGGTGGTCGAGGCGATCCGCGAGCTGGCGATCCGCGGCGCGCCGGCGATCGGCGTCGCGGCTGCGTACGCCGTTGCGCTCGCAGCCGAGCTCGGCGCTGACCTGGACGACGCGACAACCCGGCTCGGGGCTGCCCGCCCGACTGCGGTGAATCTCGCCTGGGCTCTCGAGCAGATGCGTGACGATCCGACTCCGGCTCACGCACGCGCACTGCACGAGGACGAGGTAGAACGGTGCCGCGCGATGGCAGGACACGCCGCGGGGCTCTTCGACGCCGGCACGCGAGCGCTCACCCACTGCAACGCGGGCGGCCTCGCAACCGGCGGCTACGGAAGCGCGGTCGGCGCGTTGCGGACGGCCTGGGAGCGCGGCGTGCTCGAGCGGGTCTGGGTCGACGAGACGCGCCCGCTGCTGCAGGGCTCGCGCCTGACGGCGTGGGAGCTCGAGACCGCCGGCATCCCGCACGCAGTGATCGCGGACTCCGCTGCGGCGTCGTTGATGGCCGCCGGCGACGTGGACTGCGTCGTCACGGGAGCAGATCGCATCGCCGCGAACGGCGACACCGCGAACAAGATCGGCACCTACTCGCTCGCAGTGCTCGCCGCTCACCACGACATCCCGTTCTACGTAGTCGCGCCGACCTCCACCGTCGACCTCGCGACTCCGACCGGCTCCGACATTCCGATCGAAGAGCGCGCGGCCGCGGAGATCACGACCCGTTTCGCGGCGCGCAACCCGGCGTTCGACGTCACGCCCGCTGACCTGATCGGGGCGATCGTGACGGAGCACGGCGTCCACCGTGCGCCGTATGCGCAGTCGCTCTCGGCGCTCGTATGAAGGCGCTGATCCTCGCAGCGGGCTATGCGACGCGTTTGCGTCCGCTCACCGACTCCATTCCAAAGCAGCTTCTGCTCTGTCGGCGGCCGGCCGATGGTGGACTGGATCCTCGACCGGATCGTGGAGACGAGCGCCGACGAGATTCACCTCGTGACGAACGCGCGGTTCGCCGAGGATTTCGAGCGCTGGGCCGCTGACAAGGACGTCCGCGTTCACAACGACGGGACGACGTCGAACGAGGATCGCCTCGGCGCGATCGGAGACATCCGCTTCGTCGGCCTCGACGACGACCTGCTCGTGGTCGCCGGCGACAACCTCTTCGACGACTCGCTCGCGGACTACGAGGCGTACTGGCGCGAGCGGGACGGCAGCTGCATTGCGGTGCTCGACGTCGGAGACCGCGAGCTCGCAAAGAAGTACGGCGTCGTGGACGTGGACGAGCACGATCGCGTGACGGGGTTCCTCGAGAAGCCCGAGGATCCGCCGACGACCCTGTGCGCCACGGCGACGTATCTCTACAAGCGTGACCACGCGCGGCTCGTCGAGACGTATCTCGATGACGGCAATCCGCCGGACCAGCCTGGGAACTTCGTCGCCTGGCTGCACCGGCGCGAGCCCGTCTATGCGTACCGCTTCGAGGGCGACTGGTACGACATCGGCGACGCGACGCAGCTTCTCGAAGCCGACAACCGCATGCGCCGCCGGCGTGGTCTTCCGGAACGCACGGAGTATTCGCCGGACTGAGCTGATCCGGTCCGAAACCGGAACAGTCACGACACGCGCGTAGCTCTACCGTCGCTGGGTGCTCGACCTGCTGCTGCCCCAGCGCTGTCTCATCTGCTCCAGCCTGGGCGCGCAGGTGTGCGCATGCTGCCGGTCGGCCTTGCGCTACATCGGGCCACCTCTCTGCGATCGCTGCGGTGCGCCGACCGCCTGGCCGGTGCGACGCTGCGCCGAGTGCACCGGGCGGAGGCTGGCGTTCGTCAGCGCCCGCGCGGCGGTGGAGTACGACGAGCCGGTGCGGCGCCTCGTTGCAGCGTGGAAGGAGCGCGGTCTGCGCCGCCTTGCGAGTGTTGCCGCCGAGGTGGTGGCGGAAACCGTCGCGCGTCCAGGCGGCTCGTGCGTGACGTTCGTGCCGGCCGATCCCGATCGCCGGCTGAGGCGAGGACACCACGCCGCGGAGCGGCTTGCAGCCGAGCTCTCCGTCGCCTGGGAGCTACCGCTCGAGCCGCTCCTTCGCCGGGCCAGGGGCTCGTCGCGTCAGCGTGGGTTGTCGCAGGCCGCCCGCCGTCGCAACGTCGCCGGCGCGTTCCGGGCCGAAGGAGTTTGCAGCTCGCAGGCTCGTCCTCGTCGACGACGTGTACACGACCGGCTCGACGGCAGCCGCAGCCGCGTCTGCACTGCGGAAGAGCGGTGCGCGCACGGTCGAGGTCGTGACGTTCGCCCGCGCGGTGCGGCTCAAGAGCTAGGAGTCTCGAGGAGCCCGGTCAGCTCCGCGAGCAGTGCGGACAACCGCGCGGAGCGCGGACGGCGGGGCGCGTCCACGAGTGACGCGATCGCATCCCAGTGCTGCCCGAGCCGAGCCTCGAGGGCTTCGACCTCGGCTCCGGGCGCGTGTTGGCCGAGGTCGCCTAACACCAACGGCTTGGCGGTGCCGTCCCAGGTGTGCACGTTCGCAAATTGTTCGAGCAGCTCGTATTTCTCACCGGAGGCGGTGGCCGGACGGTAGACAGGCACACCCTGTACCACCGCGGCGATGCTCAGGTGGAGGCTGAAGGCGATGACGGCTTCTGCTCGCCCGATCACCTCGGCGAGGAGGAGCGGTTGCGCCCAGGGCTCGAGCAGAAGCGGTCGGCCGATGCCGAGCTTGCCACCACGGTCGCCGAGCGCCGGTGAAATCGCCAGCTCCAGCAAACTGATGCCGGCCTCCTGCAGCGGCTCGGCGGCGGCTGCGATTCGCTGCGCATGAACACGCAGATTCGGTGTCGCTTGCACGACCACATATGGCGGCGACACGATTTCATTCAGGTCCTTCTTCGGCTCGCCGTCGAGCAGTCGCGTCACGCCGAACGCGGTGTCCGGTACGACCTCGACGTCCACCGAGCTCGCGACGGCGCGCAGCTCGCGTGCCGACGGCTCGTCCCGGACGGAGACGTAGGAAGCGACCTCCAGTGCTGCGGTGACCAGTGGTCTGGCCCAGGCCGGTGTGTCAGGCGAGGCGCCGAGGGCGTTCCAGGCAACGGGAACGCCGGCGGCACCCGCGACGAGGGTGGGCGTGAGCCAGTAGCCGGTCGGGTGATGGACTGCCGGGCTCGTCGAGCCGTAGCCAGGGGCAACGTTCTTGTCGAAGCGCACGAGATGCCCACCTCCCACGATCACGAGGTCGAGGCCCTGTTCGTCCAGGTCTTGTCCGAGTCGCGCGACCGGTCGAACCGCATAAGGCCAGTCGGGCGGTGCCAGTTCGCCGTGGGAGTAGGCAGTCAGGGTGACCTCGCCTAGGCGCTCTCGTAGCTCGCGTTCGGCGAGGAGTGGAAAGAGGAGATCGCCGAAGTTCTGGACGTCGAAGGTCCCGACGATCCCGATTGCCGGCGGCCGCACGGGCCGGACCCTACCGTTCCGATTCGCGTGCGCTAGTGTGAGAACCCCGGCCACAAGGAGGCGCATGCGACTTCAGGTGAAGGGCAAGAACGTCGAGGTCAGTGACACGATTCGCCGCTACGCCGAGGAAAAGATGAGCAAGTTGAATCGCCAGCTGCACGACCTGGCAGAGGTGGAGCTCGAGCTACGCGTCGAGAAGAACCCCTCGATTGCTGACAACCAGGTTGCGGAAGTGACCGTCTGGACGAAGGGGCCGACGCTCCGTGTCACGGAAGCGTCGACCGACATGAAGGCATCGATCGACCAGTTGACCGAAAAGCTTCTGCGTCAGGTCGAGCATGTCCGCGGCAAGCGAAAGGGCAGGCAGGTGCGTGGAAACGGCGTCCCGTCGGGAGGTTCGATGAGTAGCCAAGACGAAGAGGAGACTGGCCCGCAGATCGTCAAGACCAAGCAGTTCACGATGAAGCCGATGAGCGCCGAAGAGGCCGCGCTGCAGCTCGATCTGATCGGACACGACTTCTTCGTTTTTCGCAGCGAGGACTCCCTCGAGATCAACGTCATCTATCGCCGCCGAAGCGGCGGTTACGGCGTGATCGAGCCCTCGGGGTAGTGGGGCTGTTCAGGCGCAAGCCGCTGCACGTGCGGCTCGCCGAGGAGGGCGGTCTCGTGGAGCGCTCCACGGTGCCCCTCTTCACAGGGGTGATTCCGGAAACGGGCATCCACGGCATTCCGCGTGAGCGCCAGTACGACGCAGTCGCGGCGACGGACGCTCCGAACGTCGAAGGCTCGAGCGCACGCTTCGTCGGCCTCGAGGACGGCTCGCTCTTGGTCGAGGAGGGCGACGGCGATCTGACGCCGCTCGCGGATGCGATCGAGCAGGACATCGTCCGCCCGTACCGCGCGAACGCGGTGCGCCGTAGCGAGACGCAATGGGCCATCGCCGCGCACCGCCTGCGGGTCGTCGAGCTCCCCGAGCCCGGCGGCGACGAGGTCGAGCTCGTGGTGCGCGGGGAGGAGAAGACCCTCGTCGTCGACGGCAACCGGTCGTTCGGAACGATCCCGGAGCTCGAGCAGCTCGCCGAGGGAGACGCGGTCATCCGAGCCGCGCGGCTGGACGGCACGCTTTGGGAGGTTCGTGTCGATCCGCTCTAGCAGGGGCAAGCTACCCTAAGAACTGATGTCCTCCCAGCTCGGTTCCTTCGAGAAGATCCTGCGCGTCGGCGAGGGCCGCCGCATGAAGCGGCTCGCCGAGCAGGCCGCCTACATCACCTCGATCGAGCCGGAATTCAGCGAGCTCTCGGACGACGAGCTGCGCGGCAAGACGGCGGAGTTCCGCGAGCGGCTCGAAAACGGCGAGACCCTGGAGGAGCTCCTCTTCGAGGCCTTCGCGGCCGTCCGCGAGGCCCGGGTCCGCGAGTCCGGCCAGCGGATGTTCGACGTCCAGCTGATGGGCGGGATCGTCCTCCACGAAGGCGACGTCGCCGAGATGAAGACCGGTGAGGGCAAGACCTTCGTGGCCAGCCTGGCGCTCTATCTGAACGGGCTCGAGGGCAAGGGCGTCCACCTCGTCACGGTCAACGACTACCTCGCAAAGCGCGACGCCGAGTGGAACCGCGGCGTCTTCGAGCGCCTCGGCATGACCGTCGGCGCGATCGAGAACATGATGCCGTTCGCCGAGCGCAAGGTCGCGTACGACGCTGACATCACGTACGGCACGAACTCCGAGTTCGGCTTCGACTACCTGCGCGACAACATGGCGGTCAGCCTTGACGGCCTCGTCCAGAGGAGCCACTCCTACGCGATCGTCGACGAGGTCGACTCGATCCTCATCGACGAGGCGCGAACGCCGCTGATCATCTCCGGCGAGCCCGAGGCCGCGGCGCAGATCTACTACGACTTCGCGCGCATCGCGCGCGGGCTGAATGGCATTCCCTACGACCCGCTGCTGAAGGGCGGCGATCCGGACGCCGACTACGAGTACGACGAGAAGCACAAGACGATCTCACCCGGCAGGGCGTCGATCGAGGCGGTCGAGCGCGCGCTTCGCATCGAGAACCTCTACGACCCGCGCAACTCGCAGCTTGTCAACCACCTGAACCAGGCGCTCAAGGCCGAGTCGCTCTACAAGCGCGACGTCGACTACGTCATCCAGGACGGCGAGGTCAAGATCGTCGACGAGTTCACCGGTCGGATCATGGAAGGGCGCCGCTGGTCGGAGGGCCTCCACCAGGCGATCGAGGCCAAGGAGGGCGTGAAGATCCAGGAGGAGAACGTCACGCTCGCGACGATCACGCTCCAGAACTACTTCCGTCTCTACGAGAAGCTCGCCGGCATGACCGGTACGGCGAAGACCGAGGAGAAGGAGTTCGTCGAGATCTACAACCTGCACGTCGTCGAGATCCCGACCAACGTGAACGTGGCGCGCGACGACAAGAACGATCTGATCTTCAAGTCCGCGGAGGGGAAGTTCCAGGCCGTGATGCGCGACATCAAGGAGCGACACGAGCAGGGTCAGCCCGTCCTGGTCGGCACGATCGCGGTCGAGACCTCGGAGTACCTCAGCGAGCTGCTCAAGCGCCAGGGAATCCCGCACAGCGTCCTGAACGCGAAGGAGCACGCGCGCGAGGCCGAGATCATCGTCAACGCAGGCCAGAAGGGCGCGGTCACGATCGCGACCAACATGGCCGGCCGCGGCGTCGACATCAAGTTGGGGGAGGGCGTCGTCGAGGCGGGCGGGCTCTACGTGCTCGGCACCGAACGCCACGAGGCGCGCCGGATCGACAACCAGCTCCGCGGCCGCTCGGGCCGCCAGGGGGATCCGGGCGAGTCACGCTTCTATCTCTCCGGCGAGGACGACCTCGTCCGCCTGTTCGCCGGCGACCGGATCAAGCGGATCATGGAGCGCTTCAAGATCCCGGACGACCAGCCGATGGAGGCGAAGATCCTCTCGAGCCAGATCGAAGGCGCCCAGAAGAAGGTCGAGGAGCAGAACTTCGTCGCGCGCAAGAACGTCCTCAAGTACGACAACGTCATGAACACGCAGCGCGAGGTGATCTACCAGCAGCGTCGCGAGGTGCTCGAAGGCGAGGACATGTCCGAGCAGGTACGGCAGTGGATCGACGAGGTGGTGGAGCGCACCGTCAACGAGTTCACGGCCGAGGAGTACGCGGAAGAGTGGGACCTCGAGGCGCTCGTGAAGCAGATGGCGACGCTCTACGACACCGAGGTCACGGCCGACGAGCTGCGCGAGGATCTGGGCGAGCTCTCACGCGAGTCGCTCGTCGAGGACTTCCAGGAGGATGCGCGCGATTCCTATGCGGCGAAGGAAGAGGAGCTGACGCCGGACCTGATGCGCGAGCTCGAGCGCTTCGTGATCCTCCAGGTCGTCGATCAGCGCTGGCGCGAGCATCTCGACGGTATGGACTACATGCGTGAGGGCGTCCACCTGCGCGCCATGGCACAGAAGGATCCGCTCGTCGAGTACCAGCACGAGGGGCACATCATGTTCTCAGAGCTCGGGGCATCGATCCACGAGGAGGTCGTGCTGACGCTGTTCCATGCGCAGCTCGCGCCGGAGGAGGCGGACGAGCTCCAGCGCGCACAGCAGGCGCAAGCGCAGGCCCTGAACGGCGGCGGGCTGCAGTACGAGCACGAGTCCCTGGCCGGCGCCGAGGCGATGCTCGCTGCAGGCGGTGCGAGCACCGGAAGCACGGCCACGATGTCGATGGCGGGCGGCAGCGGCACCACGTCGACCGCCGGCGCACCGCGCCCGATCGTGAATACCGAACGGGACAACATCGGCCGGAACGATCCCTGCTGGTGCGGCAGCGGCAAGAAGTTCAAGAAGTGTCACGGCGCCTAGCGCCGCTCCGCGCGAAAGCTTCGCTTTCGCGCGGTGACTAGGTACGGCGCTTCGCGCTGAACGTGCGTGGGCGGAGCCCACGCACTCTCATGGTGGTCTCGTTGGGCGACTGTTCTCTTCCGTGCCGGCACGGGCGCTTCGCGGCCGCGCCGGCATCAGTTCGCCTGCGGCTAAGCCCGGCTTCGCCTGGTCTTAGCCTTCGGCTTTCGGCTCGATGTGGGTTCGAAGCGGGAGACGCGTGGGTTCGAAGCTGGAAACTGCGTGACGAAACTGTGACTTTTCTTCCACAACTGGTCCGCCGGGACATGTTGGGGGACAGTCCCCGACGTGTCTCCACGAGCTACGCTTGCCGAGTGTCTGAAGAAGCCGCACAACCACTGAACGAACAGCTCGAGGAAATCAGGGCCCAGCTTGCCTGGGTCCGTGATTACCTTTGACCCGGACACACTTGCGGCGCGGCGCACCGAGCTAGAGGCCCAGATGGGCGAGCCCGGTTTCTGGGACGACCAGGAACGCGCGGCGCAGATCTCCACCGAGCATTCGCGTGTCACGCGCAAGCTCGAACGCTACGAACAGCTCACGCGCGACTTCGAGGACGCGCAGGAGCTCTTCTCGATGGACGGCGGCATGGAGGAGGAGATCGCGACCTCGATCGAGCCGCTGAGACGTGAGCTCGCGCTCCTTCAGGAAGACGCGCTCTTCTCAGGTGAGTACGACGCCGGCGACGCGGTCGTGACGCTTCAGTCCGACGTGGGCGGGACCGACGCTCAGGACTTCACCGAGATGCTTCTCCGCATGTACCAGCGCTGGGCCGATGACCGCGGCTTCAAGAGCGAAGTGATCGAAGCGAGCCCCGGTGAAGAAGCGGGTCTCAAGTCCGCGACGTTCACCGTCGAGGGCGAGAACGCCTACGGGATTCTGCGGGCGGAGCGTGGCAAGCACCGGCTCGTCCGTCAGAGCCCGTTCGACCAGGCACATCGACGGCACACCTCGTTCGCACAGGTGATCCCCGCGCCTCTCCTCTCACAGGACGGCGACGTCGAGATCGACGAGGGCGACCTGCGCATCGACACCTACCGCGCGCAGGGCGCCGGTGGACAGCACGTCAACAAGACCGACTCCGCGGTCCGAATCACGCACCTCCCGACGGGCGTGGTCGTCCAGTGCCAGAACGAGCGGTCGCAGACCGCCAACAAGCAGACGGCGATGCGGATCCTCAAGTCCCGCCTCGCCGAGCTCGCCGAGGAGGAGCGAGAGCAGGAACTGGCGAAGGAACGGGGCGTGGTGAGCATGGGATTCGGCGGCAACCCGATCCGGAGCTACGTGCTCCACCCCTACCAGCTCGTCAAGGATCACCGGACCGACTTCGAAGTCGGGAACGCTCAGGGCGTGCTCAACGGCAACATCGATCCCTTTATCCATGCCTATTTGCTCGCCCGGGCGGCGGGGAACGTCGTCTAACCCTTCAGCTAGACTTGCCGACCAAGGCCGGTGCGCGCCCCCCAGGAACCCGCGCCCCCTCGAGAGAGACCAGTGGCGGACGTAACCCTTCAGACAGAGGAGATTCCAGGGGCACCGGGCCCCGAACTGCAGCCCGTCGAGGCCCCGGTCGCCGGGCCGGCGTCGATGATCGTGTTCGATTCGGTGACGAAGGTGTACGAGCCCGACGTCACCGCCCTCCGCGACGTCTCCTTCGTAATCGACAAGGGTGAGTTCGTCTTCGTCGTCGGGGCGTCGGGATCGGGCAAGTCGACGATCATCCGCCTTCTGCTCAAGGAGCTCGAGCCCACGCGCGGACGAATCTTCGTCGGCGGCCGCGACCTGACGCGCCTGCGCCGGTCGAACGTGCCCAAGCTACGCCGCAACGTCGGCTGCGTCTTCCAGGACTTCAAGCTCCTACCGACGCGCACAGCGGCCGAGAATGTCGCTTACGCGCTGAAGGTGCAGGGCGAGAGCGCCGCCAACATCCGCCGCAAGGTTCCCGAGGTCATGAACATGGTCGGGCTCGCGCACAAGATGAATTCGCTTCCCGACGAGCTCTCCGGCGGCGAGCAGCAGCGCGTTTCCATCGCGCGCGCCTTCGTGAACCACCCGCCGCTCCTGGTCTGCGACGAGCCGACCGGGAATCTCGACCCGGACACCTCGATCGGGATCATGCAGCTCCTCTACCGGATCAACCGCGCCGGCACGACGATCCTGATGGTGACGCACGACCGCGAGATGGTCGACAAGATGCGTCGCCGCGTGATCGCGCTCGAGAACGGAAACCTTCAGCGCGACGAACGCCGCGGAGGCTACGAGTCCTAGACGATGGAACGCTTCAAGCTTCTCTTCAGTGAATCGCTTCGCTCGCTCGGTGCAAACGCGTCGACCACGCTCGCGGCGACGGTCACCGTTCTGATCGGAATGTTCCTGCTCGGCCTCTTCATCGCGTTCGGCACGTGGGTCGTCTCCTGGAGCAACCACGTCAAGCGCGAGCTCGTCGTGCACGTCTACTACTGCACGAGCGACACCTGCGCGAAGGAGGCCACCACCGCACAGATGAACCACGTGGCGAACATCGCGTCCTCGAGCTCGCTGGTCAAGAGGATCGTGCCGGTCTCGAAGGAACAGGCGCTCGCGCAGATGAAGAAGACGCATCCCGAAGAGGTCGGCGCGCTGCCGACGAACCCCTTCCCGAACGCGCTCACGGTCGTCCCGAAGCGTGGGGAGGACGTCGAGAAGGTCGCTTTGCTCTTCAAAGCTGATCCGGCCGTCGGGATCGACAAGATCGACTACGGCAAGAAGACGACGCACCGTGTCCTCAAGCTCGCCCACGTGATCGAGATCTTCTTCATCATCGCGGTGGCCCTCCTGCTCCTTGCGTCGACCTTGCTGATCGCGAACACGATTCGCTTATCGATCTTTTCGCGACGTCGCGAGATCGAGGTGATGAAGCTCGTCGGCGCCACGAACTGGTTCGTTCGCGGCCCGTTCATGCTCGAAGGCCTGCTGTGCGGCATCGCCGGCGCCCTGGGCGCCGTGATCCTGCTCGTGATCGGCAAGGAGATCGCGCTTCCTTCGCTGCTCCACAGCGGACCGCTGAAGGCCGGCGACGACGTGAACGCGATCGCGTTCTCGCTCAACGCGCTGATCCTGCTCGGCACCGGGCTTCTGCTCGGCGCCGCCGGCTCGGGCTTGACCATCCGCCGCTTCCTCCGGGTCTAGCTGAGCGACCACCTACTAGTCGTCGAGGTCGACAAGCGCGGCAAGCTGCTGATCGGCGAGCCGTACTTCGTCCCGAACGTCCCGGTCACGATCGACCGCAAGGGCAGCGGCGACATCCGCCCCGGCGATCTGGTCGTCGTGCGCACCAGCCGCGGCCGCGCGAAGCTCGAGCGCAAGCTCGGCAAGGCGAAGGACATCCAGGTCGTGCTCGAGGGGCTGCTCGTCCACGCAGGAGTGCGCACGGACTTCGAGCCGTACGAGGCGCCGAAGCCAGATCTCAGTGACCGCGTCGACCTGCGCGACCAGCTCTGCTTCACGATCGACCCGGAGACCGCAAAGGACTTCGACGACGCGATCGCGGTGCAGGAGGAGGGTGACGGCTTTCGCTGGTGGGTGCACATCGCCGACGTCTCGGCGTACCTCCCGGCCGGAGTGCCGCTGGATCGCGGTGCCGCGGAACGCGCGTTCTCGACGTACGTTCCGGGCCGGGTCGCGCCGATGCTCCCGCCCGAGCTTTCAGAGGATCGCTGCAGCTTGCGCCCGAACGAGGACCGGCTCTGCGTCACCGTCGAGATGCCGCCGAATGGGGAGCCGACCTTCTATCGCTCCATCATCCGGAGCAAGGCCCGGCTCACCTACGGGGAGGCAGAGCGGCGGCAGGCCGAGCCGGCAGTCGTTGCTGCGCTCGAGCTCACCGACCGGCTGACGGCGGGGATGCGCGACCGGCGCTTCGCGCGCGGCGCGCTGCGCATCGAGAGCCCGGAGATCAACTTCGAGTTCGACGGCAAGGGTGGCGTCGCCCGTGCCTGGAAGGAGTCGGAGCCGACGGCGCACCGGCTGATCGAAGAGCTGATGATCGCCGCGAACGAGGCCGTCGCCGAGCTGCTGTCCGCGCGCAAGCGCGAAGCGCTCTACCGCGTCCACGAGCGTCCCGACCCGACCGCGATCGAGCTGCTGCTGAAGAAGCTCGCCGACCTGGGGGTTCCGACGCCGCCCGCCCCTGAGCAGCTTTCGCCCGCGACGGCGGCGCAGGTGGCGGCGGACGTCAGTGAACGGGTCATGGACTACGTGCGGCGCTCCGGCCGCGGCGTCGAGGCGTTTCCTTCGCTCGTCCTTCGCTCGCTGAAGCAGGCCCGCTACCACCCGGAGAACCTCGGGCACGCAGGCCTGGCGAGCCGGGCGTACTGCCACTTCACCTCGCCGATTCGCCGCTATCCCGACCTCGTCGTCCATCGTGCGCTCTTGAAGGAGCTCGGGCTCTCCGACGAGCCGCCACCCGCGGATCTGGAGGGCCTGGCAGAGCACACCTCGACGCAGGAACGCGCCGCTGCGCAGGTCGAATACCTGGCCGACGAGCTCTGCCTCGCCTGGCTCCTCGATGCGACGCTCTACGAGCGGGGCTGGGACGACCCGTTCGAGGGCGAGATCGTCGGGATGATCGCCTCGGGGCTCTTCATCCGTTTCGGAGATGTGTTCGAGGGCTACCTGCCCGTCCGCCGGCTCGCGGGCGACTACTTCGAGCTGAACGACCTGGGAACGGCCATGGCAGGACGCCGGGGCGGCCGCACGTACCGCCTGGGCGACCCGATCGAGGTGCTGGTGGAGAAGATCGAGAAGGCCGAGGGCAAGGTCGAGCT
>CAWHXK010000054.1:0-142911 GCA_963833255.1 uncultured Actinomycetes bacterium | reverse complement strand
TCAAATGGGACCATCCCGCTTCAAGCTGGAGCGGACGTAGCCATGGCGCAGATCACGGTCGACCCGGGCGGCTCCTCGGGCTGGCACTCCCATCCGGGAGGCGCAATCATCGTCGTGAAGCAGGGCTCGCTCACGGTGTACTCACCGGTTGGCCCTAAGTGCGAGACCACGACCTACACCGCGGGGCAGGCGTTCATCGAGCGACCAGGCGAAGTGGATGAGGTCCTCAACGTGGGCACGATCCCATATGTCCTCTTCGTCACTTTTCCCCGCGTGCCGCAGGGCGACTCCGCCAGAACTGACGAGCCAGACCCCGGCACCTGCCCGGGTTCCGACCACCTGACCGGGGCGCGACGTCCTCTGCGACGGGGGACGTCGCGCTACGCCTAATGCGCGGCGTGCCCAGAGCCCGAGATGGTGTAAGAGCGATGTCGCGGAACCGAAGGCGTGGAACCCCGGAGGCCCAGAGAGCGCCGGCGTGATGCCTCAGACGGTGCGGGGTCGCCACGGCTCGTGCTCGTGCGCGAGCCAGACCAGCTCGGGGTCGAGCGCGCGCACCCGCAGCTGGCCTTCGGTGTGCGGCTCGTCGAGCTCGCCGAACCAAACCGCCACGTCGCCGCCGACGACGACCGGACGCCCGCCGGTCTCGACGACGACCACCTGCATGCCGCGTGTGTGGCCCGGCGCCGGGACGAGCCGGAGCCCGGGAAGCAGCTCGAGCTCGCCGTCGACCGGCACGTACCGCACGCCGGGCGCCTCGACCCACTCGCGAATGGTGTAGTCGTCCTCGCTGCGCGCGTCGTCGAGCTCCCGACGCTGGACGTAGATCGGCCTGCCGGCGAAGAGGTGGTTGCCGCCGCAGTGGTCGAAGTGCAGGTGTGTGTTGACGACGATGTCGATGCCGGCGAGGTCGAAGTCCTGCTCGCTCAGTGGACGGAGGCGGGGATCGAGGTCGGCCACCGCCGGGTGCAGCTCCGTCATGCCGGTGTCGACCAGCACGCGCGCATCGGGATGGTCGATGACGTGCACGTAGACCGGCATCCGCTCGCCCTCGGCGAGCAGGTCGGCAACGCGGACCGGCGTGATGGTGATCGAGGCGGGGGCGTTCATTGTGTACCGACCGCCGCGGTGGTGGTTGATATGTGAGTCATGATGACCTCAGGAACGAGCTTAGTCTTGGATGTCGCCGTCATGAGTACATCCTACGCAGCTGTCGTCTTTATTGACAACAAACGCAACTGGGCGTCAAACCAAAACGACCCCTGAGACAGAGGTCGTCAGCCGACGCTGGTGTGGGCGGTACTGGGCTCGAACCAGTGGCCTCCTGCGTGGAAGGCGAAGAGGTCGCCGCGCAACCGGCGCAGGCGATGCTTGCTCGCGCGCAGCATGGCGAGCAAATGGTTAGTCCTACCCGAGCGTCCCTGACGGCCTCGTCTGGGGCTCCGAGCCGGCATTCACCACCATCTCATCTTGCGCGCCCCCCCAAGGCACCACTAGCTCGACTCTCTCCTCGGCCGGCGGGAAGCGTAGGTGCCGGCCAGTGACGTCGGGCTGGGCGTGACTCTCGAGGGCACTCGAGGCCGAAGTCCGCAGTCGGCTAAGTTCTCTTACTCCTGGCGCGAGCGCGCCGGATGGCCGCGCCCCGAGGTCGATCAAGGGGGCGCGGCGCGGCGTTTGGTTTCGAAGACCTACGGAACGCTCGTGCAACTCTGAGCGGGCCAGTTGGTTCCGTCAAATGGAAGCGGGAACGGGTTGGCGCTCAGCGCCTCCGCGAACGTTCTGTACCAGGGGCAGACGAACTGATTGACCCAGTAGAGCTGCAGGACCTGACTCGTCTGGGTTTGTGTGACCACCAAGTCAACGAGCACAGGGAACGGCTTGTGGACGCCAGGGTCGACGAAGACCATGACTCCTTCCACGACACGCGTGACGTGTTCGCAGACCGCGGTAGGGAACCAAGCCGGACAGACCCAGCCCGCCGTCACGTCGGCCCCCCGGAAGAATCCCTGGTTGGTATTCCAGTAGAAGTTCAGCCCGGACTCCTTGACTTTGTCGTAGTGACATCTCCACGGGAGCTGGTCGAACCAATAAGCCCCACCTGCCTTCGTTGTCGTCGCTGACACGCCGGCACGCGAGCCGCTCGTGTTCGGGCGCAGGGTGCGAACGATCCTCGCTAAGTCGGTGCCACGTCCCCAGCAATGGCGCGGGCATACTGAGCGTTCGTGACGTGGAGTAGGCATTCGCCGACAGAAACGTGGATCCCATCCCTGCGCCAGCCACTAGGGCAGCTCCCACCGCGATCGCTCCAGCCAGAAACCTGAGCTTCATCAATCCACCCCCTCTTGATCCCTTTGTCTGTGCACCGTTGGTTCGCGGTCTCACCGGATTGATCTGAGCGGCCAGCAAGCGAACGGAGATTCGTGAGCGGTAGAGGGTCGTCCGCGGCGCTCAACTTTTGCTCGCAAACCCCTCAAATCCGCCTCGCTGGGCTTGACAGGCGGCGCCGAGCAGCATAAGCCGTCAAGCGGAGCCGATGGTGAAACGGTTGGTCGTGTCGGGAATGCTCGGAGCGTTAGTGCTCGGAGTGGCGGGTTGTTCATCCGGCGCAGACGGCCGCCGCTCCGCAGGCGTCCCTCTCGCTAAAGATCCGGCTCGCGGTGGCACCTTACGGGTCGGTGTCGATTCTCCATTTGGCACCGAGCGCCGCGCGCTTTCGGCTCAGTACGTCCTTGACCCGCAATTCGAATACCTCGCGCCATATTGGGAACTCTTCCGATGCTGCTTGCTGCGCACGCTCCTCTCGTATAACGGAGAGCCGACGAGTTTGGGGGGAGCGACCCTGCGGCCTGACCTTGCCGCCGAAATGCCGCTCGTCTCGCGCGACGGACTGGTCTGGATCTTTCATCTCAAGCGCGGCCTCCACTACGCCCCGCCCTACCAAAGGCGCGAGATCGTCGCCGGGGACATCGTCCGCGCGCTCGAGCGTGAAGTCCGGCTCGGCGCCTCCGCCAGCTACTCCTTCTACTACACGGTCATCGAGGGGGCACAAGCCTTTGCCACGCACAGGGCTGACAGCATCTCTGGGCTTGAAGTGCCGGACGGACACACGCTGGTCGTCCACCTCAAGGAGCCGACGGGAGACCTCGGCTACCGCTTCTCGCTGGCCGCAACGGCACCAATCCCACCCGGCGCCGACCGCCGTCACGATAGGGGCTACGGCCGGTATCTGGTCTCTTCGGGGCCGTACATGATCGCCGGCTCCGAAAAGCGGAGCTTGGCCTTCTCGCCGAATCAGCAGCCGGCTTCAGGATGGGTCTACCGTTACGGCGTGCGCCGTGGTGAGGTGGTTCTCCGCGGGCGGGAATCCCTGACGCTGGTGCGGAATCCGTCCTGGGAGGCTCGTTCCGACAGGCTCCGGAAGGCCTACGCCGATCGGATCGAGTTGGAGATGCGCGGGAGCCCCTTCAGCGAACGGACGCGGAACACGGGGGAAGATCGAGAAAGGGACGCTTGACGTCATTCTTGACGTGAACGCGCCCCACCAGCAGGTTCGCCGCTACGAGCAATAGCCCGAGCTGCGCAAACGCCTCCACCTGAACGCGATGAGCGGCCTCGAGTACATCGCAATGAACGTCGCGCTGCCCCCATTCGACGACATCCACGTCCGCCGCGCACTCAACCTCGTGCTCGACAGAACGGCACTCGCACGGCGTCTCAACGACCTCGGGAACTTCGGGCCCGTGACTACGACCGAGCACTCACTACCAGACAGCGTCGGGAGCGACTTGCTTGCATCGTACGATCCGTATCCCCTGGGCGGTGACGCAGCCGCGGCGCGCAGAGAGATGGCCCGTTCGCGTTACGACCACGACCACAATGGTCGCTGCGACGTCTCTGCGTGCAAAAGGGTGGTCGCCTACGGCGTGTCTCAGGAGAACCGGGCACTGCGAGTAACAGATGACCTCATCCGACGCGATCTTGCGCATATTGGCGTGACTCTTGTGGTACATAACGTCTCGGGGAAGGCCACATTCCGAGCTCTCACCCAGCCTCGGAAACGGATTCCGCTCTCCCCTCGATTCGGGCTGGCTCGTCGACTTCCCAGACGGCGCAAGTTTCGCCCCGGTACTCCAAAAACCGAGCGAGACCGCCAACCTAGACTTCTCACTCCTCGGTGCGACGCACCGCCAGCTGCGTTCCTGGGGATATCAAAGGCGATCGGTACCCAGCCTCGACACGAAGATTGACGCGTGTCGCGCTCTGCT
Source organism: uncultured Actinomycetes bacterium (assembly GCA_963833255.1). Taxonomy (GTDB): domain Bacteria; phylum Actinomycetota; class Thermoleophilia; order Gaiellales; family Gaiellaceae; genus 3-1-20CM-4-69-9. The sequence goes on along the minus strand of CAWHXK010000054.1, from coordinate 138,646 downwards.
AGGCGGCGCTCGGACTCGTTGCTGGGCGGAACTCGACCAGCTGTTGACGGAGAGGATTGTGCCGTGGGCGCCCTGGGCGCAGTATGAGTTCGCGGCGGTGACGTCCGCGCGTGTGGCGCGCTACACATTCGACCAGTTCGCCACCAGCCCGTCGCTGGACCGCATCGCGCTCAAGCCCGGCAGCCCTTAACCGTGATCAAGTCCATGAGCAGCAACCCAGAGTTGGCCACGCACCGACACGAGCCCTTCAGGGCTTGCGCCTACCTTGATGGTTCGGACGACCGCGTTACGCCTCGGATCAATCTCCGTCTGGAGTTTCTCTGCTGAGCGTGTCCGCAACCCAGACCCGATCCTTGAGAATGGCGATACGGCTCGGCCCGTCGCCGACGCGGACCGTCGCCGCGCTTTGCTTGTCACGCGGATTCACACTTGCGACCTCGTCTGCCGCCGTTCCCGCGACCCAGACTGAGCCGAGGCCGAAGGCGACGCTTGTGGGCGCGAAGCGCAGAGCGATGCGCGCTCGTTGGACCGCGCCGGTGGCCGAGTTGATCTGCGTGAGTGTCCGCTCGAGACCGTTCGCGACCCAGATAGAGCCGGCTCCGACGGCGATCCCGCTCGGGCCGCTGCCCACGGGGATCGTTGTCACCTGAAGCGTCGTCGGGTCGATGCGCTCGACCGCATCCTTGATCGGATTCACGACCCAGACGCCATTGCGATCGACGGCAATCGCGCCTGGGTGACCGTCGATCGGAATCGTCGCAGTCACTCTGCCGGTCTCCTCGTCGCCACGCCGGACCCGACCCGCAAAGCCGTTTGAGACCCAGACCGCCCCGTCGCCGGTAGCGAGACCAGTCGGCGTTCCCCCTGCGTTGGTGACGCCCACGACCTTCCGCAGCTGCGGCCCGACGTGCGAGAGCGTGCCGCTATCGAAATTCGTGACCCAGACTCCCCCATCGGCCGCAAGGTCGGTGGGGCGCTGCCCGACGGGAATCTCGGCGACGATCTTGCCGGAAGTAGGTTCGATGACGCCAACCGCATTCGGATCAATGGCCGAAAGGCCCCCTTCAGGTCCCGAAAGGAATGCGACAGCCGTGCCTGCGGCCGCAGCAGCGATGCCCGACAAGCCTAGGGCGACCAGGAGGACTCGGCGCCGCTCCGCGAAGCGTCCCTTCACGACAACCGGTCGCTCGCGGAGCATGGTGCGTGCGGGCGGCGCGGCGACTTCGAGTTCCCGATCCTGCCGCAGGATGGCTTGCTCGAGCTCCCGCAGCGCGCTGCCCGGCTCGATCCCGAGCTCACCGACGAGCTCCCGCCGAGCATTCCGATAGGCCATCAGCGCGTCTGCTTGTCGGCCGGACCGATAGAGGGCGAGCATCAGCTGCCCGCACAGCCGCTCGCGCTGCGGCTGCTGCCGGGTGAGGGCCTCAAGCTCCGCGACGACTTCGGCGTCCTTTCCAAGGGCGAGTTCGGCCTCAATCCGCTCCTCCAGCGCCGCAAGCCGGCACTCCTCGAGCCTCTCGATCTCGATCTGGGCGAACCACTCGTAGGCGACGTCCTCGAACGGCTTGCCTCGCCACAGCGCAAGTGCCTCCTTCAGCATCTCCGCTGCGGTCTCCGCCGCGTTCGACCTCAGCGCCACGCGGCCCTCTTGGAGCAGCCGCTCGAAGCAGATCAGATCGAGCTCGTCCGCGCCAACACACAACCGGTAACCGGGCGGCTGGTGAGGAGGACTTGCTCGTCACGCGTGTGCAAGAGCTTGCGGAGGCGCGAGACCTGAACCTCGAGGTTGTGAACTGAACCCTTAGAGCCACGTTCGCCCCACAGGTCGTGGATAAGGACGTCGCGGGAGACAACCTCGTTTGCACGCATCAGCAGAACCGCGAGAAGCGCTCGCTGCTTTGCTCCGCCAAGCGGCAGCACTTCCCCGTGGTCCTCGATCTCGAGTGGCCCAAGAACCTTGTAAATCATGGGAAACCAGACTGACAGCGTCTCCGACGCTAGCACTCCCTCGGGTCTGAGAGAAGTGAGCGAACCCCACCCCGCGTGAGTCGGCTGTGGGCGATCTGCGAGACCTTCGTGAGCGGGCTGGCGGAAAAGGCGACACACATGCACCTACGCAACGCGGTCGTGGCCGGGATTCTGGCTCTTCTCGTCGCGGTTCTTTGCGACCCCGCAAGTCCTCGCGCGCCAAGAAGATACGAGCCTTGCCAACCGGTCCAGGTGGTCAAGGTCGTCAAAGAGCGCGGCTTCAGCTGGCGAGACGCCGGGATCGGAGCAGCAGCCACCGGCTTTGGCGTCGCGGTGGTCGCCGGCGGCGGTCTTCTGTTCGTACGAGTTCAGCGACCGCCTACAACCAGGACATGACCGTCATGTGAGCGACGCGAGAGCATCGATTGAGGGCGTGAGCTCACGGTTCAAACGAGTCGATCAGGCCGTAGGAGGTGAATCCAAGGAGGACGATACGCAGGGAGACGAGTCCGGGTGCAGGGGGCACCAGGGCTGCTGCCAGTCGCCATGCCGTGAGACGGATCGCCAAGGTCGCGACTTCCGCAGCGTTCTGAGAGCTTCGGCAATGCCGCACCCACGGCGAGGGAGGGAGCCTTGGGTCGCGTCAGGGGTCCGGGCTGACATAGGCCTTCCCACACTCAACGGACAGGGAGGGATTATGCGCAAACTTGCGTTCGCACTCACGTTAGTGATCGCGTCGCTTTCATTCACCGCCGCTGCCGGCGCGAGCGTCGAGAAGTTGATCGCCAACTTCACCGGACAGTGCACCAGCCCATCGGTGTGCGGCACCGAGGGCCTCGGTGGAGAGTGGGGCCACGGCCTCTTTGTGAGAGACACCTCGACCGGCGCCGCGACGGGCGAGGTCGAGGTGACCTTCGCCTTCCACAATGTGCAGGGCTCCGGGCCGCTCCAGGCGACCTCGCACCTCAAGACTCACGTCACTGCCTGGAGCGTGGGGTTCAACTTTCCCGGCGCCGGTGTGCCCGACATCGTGTTCGACAACTACTACTCCACCTTCACCGGGGGAACCGGGCTCTTTACCGACGGGGTCACGGCGGACCGCCGTTTGACAGCGTGCCCTGCTTCCTCGGGTGCCCGTTGGAAACGGAGATCCCTGCCGTCCCCGGACACTGGAAGATGGACTCCTTCTTCGGGATCGATCGGCTTCCGGGATTCACTTACGAAGCCCAGGTCGTGCAGGTGCACTGAGAATTCCTCTCTGGAAGGAGGCTAGGTCATGCACAAACGTCTGCTCCACGCTCTTGTCATGTCCGCAGCGGTGGCGGCCGCGGTCGCCGCGTTCGGGGCCTCGTCGGCGGGGGCGCTCACGATCACTCCGGTTGCCAGTGGCCTCGACAACCCCAGGGGCTTGGCATTCGGGCCGAATGGAGCTCTTTACGTCGCTGAAGCCGGCGAGGGGGGAACCGACTTCTGCTTCGATCACGCCGGATTCGGTCATGCCTGCGCCGGCATGAGCGGGGCGGTGACGCGGTTGTGGCAGGGCAAGCAGGAGCGGATCCTTCAGGGGCTCCCCTCGCTCGCGGACGAGTTCGGTACCGCTCTCGGTCCGAGCGACGTGAGCCCGCTGGGGAACGGAAATCTCTACGTCACTCATCGGGCTGGGAGACAACCCGGCGCTGAGGGACACCTTCCCCTCATCGGCGGGGCCTTACGGCTGGCTGGTCAAGGGCAATACGAGCGGGAACTGGAAACCGGTCGCGGACATCTCCGGCTTCGAGGCCGCGAATGACCCGGACGCTGGCCAGCCGGGCAGCACCATCGACAGCAATCCCTATGCCGTGGCGGCGCTAGCGGGCGGCCAGGCGGTTGTCGACGCTGGCGGGAACGATCTTCTCTGGGTCGACGCGAACGGGCACACATCGCTGCTCGCCGTGTTCCCGGTTCGCCTCGTCCCGTTTGGCGGTGACACGATCCCGATGCAGTCTGTTCCGACTTCGGTCACTGTCGGACCCGACGGTGCCTTCTACGTTGGAGAGCTGACGGGCTACCCCTTCCCGCCAGGCGCCGCGAACGTTTACCGGATCGTGCCCGGGCAGCAACCGACTGTCTACGCGTCCGGCTTTACGAACGTCATCGACATCGCCTTCGGTCGCGACGGCAGCATGTACGTCGCTGAGATCAGTCACTTCGGGTTCCTCAGCGGTAGCCCAGCCGGAGGTGTCTGGCGCGTGTCGCCGGGAGGCGGCACCAAGCAGCTGCTCACGACCTCGGTCATCTCGCCGGGCGGCATTGCGGTCGCTCGGGACGGGTCGCTGTATGTCAGCACATGTGCCGACTGCGCCAACGCGGGCGAGGTCATCAAGATCGTGCCCTAAATGGAACCGTCAGGACAGAGGCTGCCGCTCGTAAGCTGCGGTCGGCCTCCTCCAAGGAAGGAGGACAGACCATGGCACGTCGAATCGCATTCATCGCGACCGTGGTAGTCGGATGTCTCGGGGTGATGACCTCGACCGGCGCAGCAAACCCGCCCGAGCGTTCTGTGACCTTCGAGTTCAACCACCACATTTTCGACTTCCTCGCGGGGTCCGGACAGCAATGCGCCTTCCCTGTGCTCGGTACCTGGGACGCCACGTTGAAGACGGTGACCTTCTTCGATCACGCGACCGGCAATCCGATCCGGGTGGTCACGCATTTGAGCTTCGTCGGAACGCTCAGCAACCCGGCCACCGGCAAGTCAGTACCCGACTCGGGCAACTCGGACAAGATCACGGATCTCTACGCCCCTGACGGGACGTTTCTGAAAGAAGTAGTCATCGACGTCCGGGACGACCCTTACCTGCATGCTGCTGTCCATTTCGTTATCGACGCGAACGGCAATCTCATCGTCGACAACGGGCGCGACTTCTTCGTGGTCGCTAGTCACGTAATCGATATCCAGCCGCTCTGCGCCGCGCTCGGCTAGCAGCACAGACGCGATCGAGGATCGACATCAGCGCACGAACGTCCCTGCCCTCGCGAATGGCCTTCATGCCGTATTCGGCCAACGCCTCGGGGTCCGCCTCGAGCAACGCTCGAAGCGCAACCAGCGGATTCCGGCTAGTCCGAGGGTTCGTCCGGCCGCACACGAATCGTCCGTGAGGTGGGCGAGCCCCGGGGGACGACGCCACGCCTTCTACGGCTAAGGCGCAGCGTCAGAGAGGCTCGCCCACCTCAGTTTTCCACCCTGAGCGCCGGCCGACTAGCCGCCGTGGCCCTTTGGGCCGGAATGATCGTGGTTCTCGTCGCCATGGCCCCACCCGGGCTTGCCCTCGCCGCCGTTGCCGCCGTTGCCGTGGTGTCCGTGGTCGTCGTTCCCATCGTCATCGCCCCTGGTAGGAGGAGGCGGCTGAGCGGGCGGCTGCGTGACGACCGGCGGCGGTGGCGTCGCGGCCGCGACGGTCCCCTTCGCAGGTGAGGCCGGCGTCGTCGGGGCCGGCGTGGTCGGAGTCGGAGTCGTGACGGGCGGCGTCGGCGTGCCCGGCTGAGGCGACGGAGCGGGCGGCGGCGAGGTCGGCACCGGCGGCCGCGGGGTCGGCTTGTCGCGGAGGAGTCGGCCGGACGCTCGGCGACGGTGTCTCGACGATCGAAAGGCCGTGACTGGGCTGGAAATGAGGACCGCCGGGCTCGGGGCGATATGGGGAGTGGGAACAACAGGCTTCGGTTTGACCGTCGAGAGAACCGGGGGCTTCGGAGTCGGCTCGACGATGTTGACCGGCGCCGAGACGGGATGGGACGCCGGTGAGGCCTCGAACGCCGCACGCCAGAAGTAGCCGGTCGTCACGCCCGCCGCCACGAGGGCGGAGATCCGCAACGCGTCAGATGAGACACGCATCCGCGGCAGTATCTGGTTCAGACCAGACGGCATACCTCCCACCACCCCCTTCCCGCTAATCGTACGACTAATTCGGGTTTGTGCCAGTGGCGACGCAGTTCTTGCCTGCGGCTTTTGCTGCGTACAAAGCAGTATCCGCGGCCCGCATCAGATCGTCTCCGGATTGGCCGTCGACCAGCTCGGCGACTCCGAAGCTCGATGTCATCTGAACCGTCTCCTGCTCTCCGACCGGAACGGGCACGACGCTCAGGGAGTGACGCATCCGCTCGGCAACTCTGGCCGCGTCGGCGGAGTCCGTCTCGGGGAGCAAGATTGCGAACTCCTCACCGCCGATCCGGCTCGGAACGTCGACGTCGCGAACGTGAGACCGAACCAGGCCGGCAAACGCCCGCAAGACGTCATCGCCGGCGTGATGACCGTGGTCGTCGTTGACGCGCTTGAAGTCATCCAGGTCGCTCAGGACGACGGTGAGCGGCGAGCCGAACTTGCGGGCCCGCTCGATCTCGGCCTGCAGCGCATCCATGAAGCGGCGCCGGTTCACGAGGCCCGTCAGATCGTCAGTGATTGCCTGATGCTGGACGACGGCGTGCAGGCGGGCGTTCTCGAGCGCGACGGCAGCCTGCGACGCCAGCCACTCCGCGAGCTCCTTCGTCTCGGGCGAGAAGCCGTTGTCGCCCGAATGGAGCAGAAGAGTCGTGTCCCCGTCGGCCGTGTAGCCGAGCGGTAGCGACAGTGTCGGCGCATCGGAGCCTCCTACCGTGCCGATCCAGCCCACCTCCCGGCCCGACGCGATGATCTGGCCACCGCTCGCCCCGGTCGACTCCGTGATCACCTCCAGGATCACCGGCAGCAGGACGCGCGGGTTGTGCGTGGCGGCGAGCGCATCCCCGACGAGAGCGAGCGCCTCGCGCGGATCGCGGCGATCCGACGATGAGCCCTTCCGCCGGTCGCGGCGTGGGCGCTCCCGGGACGGTGCGGAGCTCGCGCTTCGCAGCGTCCAGATGAGCAGGCCGAGCGTTGCGAGGGTGCCTGCGATCGCCAGGACAAGCATCGTTCCGTTGACTGCCGCAGTCAGTCCCTCGACCGCCGCCGGGTCGAGTAGAACCATCATCAACCCAATTCTTGCGCTCCAGCGACCTCCGCGCTCAGCTGCTCAGCGGTTGCGCTCCCAGACGAGCCGGAGCCCCTCGAGGGTGAGGAACGGGTCGACGAGCTCGATCGTGCCCGCATGGGGGGCGATCAGGTCGGCGAGGCCTCCCGTCGCGATCGCGCGCGCCGGAGTGCCGAGCTCGTCTCGGATCGCCTTGACGATCCCGTCGACCTGGCCGGCGAAGCCGTACACCACTCCCGACTGCAGCGCCGCGACGGTCGTCTTGCCGATGACGGTCGGCGGCTCGACGAAGTCGACCTTGCGCAGGCGGGCGGCGCGCTCGAACAGCGCGTCCATCGAGACCTCGATCCCGGGTGCGAGCACGCCGCCGACGTATTCGCCTTCCGGGGACACGACGTCGAAGTTCGTCGAGGTGCCGAAGTCGACGACGATGCAGGGCGCGCCGTAACGGTCGGCCGCAGCAACCGCGTTGGCGATCCGGTCCGGCCCCACCTCACGCGGATCGTCGTAGCGCACCGGGATGCCGGTCTTCACTCCCGGGCCGAGCTCGAGCAGCTCCACGTCGGTGTAGCGCCCGGCGAACTCCTGGTAGGAGCGGCTCAGCTGCGGGACGGTCGACGACAGCACGATCCCGTCGACGCGGCCGAGGTCGAGGAAGCCCTTGTAGAGGACGCTGAGCTCGTCGCCGCTCCGGTTCCCCTCGGTTGCGATCCGCCAGTGCTCCGTCAACGAAGCGCCGTCGAACAGACCGAACACGGTCTGGGTGTTCCCCACGTCGACCGCTAGGAGCACGAGCAGCTAGAGGTCGTCGTCAGACGAGAACTCGCCGATCTTCTCGGCGAGCGCCTCGGCGGTGAGGCTCGGCTCGTCGCCTTCTGCGCGCAACTCCTCGACGGTGACGTCGCTCGACGTCCAGACCTCGGTGCGCGGGATGATCCGGGTCGGGCGGTTCTTGTCCCAGACCCAGACGTCCTCCATCTTCAGGTGGAAGAACGGGTAGTTCGGCTGCGAGACCTGCGCCAGATCGAGCTTGTTGCAGAGGTAGGTCGCGTCTTGCGTCAGGACGCAGTAACGGAAGAGCCCGAAGACGGCTGTGTACTCCCGCTTGAGCTGCAGCTCGAGCTCGGCCTCGAATTCGTCCAGCTCGTCGAGGTGACTCATGCTCCCGAGTCTAGCTTTGCGAGGAGTGCCTGAACCGGTCCCTGACCCGGCACCTCGAGGTCCGGATCCAGCTCTGCGAGCGGCTCCAGGACGAACCGCCGCTCCTGCAGGCGCGGGTGCGGGACGTTCAGCAGCGGCTCGTCGATCGTCTCGGCTCCGTAGAGCAGGAGATCGAGGTCGAGCGTCCTCGGGCCGTGCAGCAGGCCTGCGCTTCGGTCGCGTCCGAAGGCCCGCTCGAGCTCGAGGAGCGCACCGAGAAGGGCCCGTGCCGTCAGGCCGGTCGCGAGCTCCACGGCACCGTTCAGGAAGCGGGGCTGGTCGACGGGGCCGACCGGCTCGGTATCCCGAAAGGACGAGACCTGGATGACCTCGACGTCCGGCAGCCCGCGCAGGCGCCCGATCGCCGCCCGGAGGGTCACCTCGCGCTCGCCCAGGTTGGACCCGAGGCCCACGAAGGCTTTGACCATGGCGGGGAGCCTAATTCCTGACTACTGTGGAAGGACGTGGCGCCCAGGCTCCTGATCGCCGTGGCCATGTTCTTCATGGCGGCCGCACCCGCCCGGGCCGACCTCGTGCAGCTCAACTGGACGCACGGCGGAGACCGACTCGCCCGAGCGGCGGGCGGCACGGAGCTCGCGCCCGAGCTCCGGATCTGGCGCGTTCCCGCCTACGCGGTCGCGGACCTGCGCCGGGCCGGCGTCGTCCGCCTCAGCCACACCGAGCGTCTCGTTCCCACACTTGGACTGGCGCTCCAGCAGGCGACCGATCCGCTCGTCCCTCAGCAATGGTGGCGGGTCGCGGTCGGTGCGGACAAGGTCGATTCGCCGGGGCCCGGCGAGCCGGTGACCGTCGTCGACTCCGGCATCGACCTGACGCACCCGGAGTTCGCATCGCGGCCGAACACGACCGCGCTCAACAGGCAGACGATCGACGAGGTCGACGAGGACCACGGCACCGAGGTGAGCTCGGTGATCGGCGCGCCGAACAACGGGGTCGGGGTCGTCGGTGTGTACCCCGACGCGGTGCTACGCGTGTGGGACGCGAGCCCGTTCGGCTTCCTCAGCGAGGGCTCGGCAATCCAGGGCATCTACGAGGCGGCCAAGCTCGGGCCGGGCGTCATCAACCTGAGCTTCGGCGGCGAGGACGACGATCCGCTCCTCGACGATGCGATTCGGTTCGCGTTCCGTGAAGGCTCGCTCATCGTCGCGGCGGCCGGCAACGACGGCTCGACGGGCAGCCCGCCGAACTACCCCGCCTTCTACCCGCACGTGCTGACGGTCGCCGCGACGAACGAGGACAACCGCGTCGCCGCCTTCTCGTCGATCTCGCCGACGGTCGACCTCGCAGCTCCCGGCGTGCATATTCCGGTGGCTGAGCCTCTCGCCGTCGATCCCTCCGGCTACAGCACCGACGGGAACGGCACGAGCTTTGCGTCGCCGCTCGTCGCCGGCGCTGCGGCCTGGGTATGGACCGTGCGCCCCGATCTCGACAACACACAGCTCTTCGAGCTGATGCGCCGCTCCGCGACCGACATCGCCGCGCCGGGCTTCGACAGTTCATCGGGCTATGGGCTGCTCAACATCCCGAGGGCGCTGGGGTTCAGGACACCGAAGCAAGATCCGCAGGAGCCGAACGAGCAGCCGCGTGAGATCGAGGCACACGGCTTGTTCCCGAGCGGCGTGGCGCCGCTGACTACGCCGGGCCGCCCTGCAGGGTCGATCAGCGCCCGGGTCGACCACGCCGAGGATCCGCTCGACCTGTATCGCATCTGGGCGCCGGCGAAGCGGACTTTGCGCGCGCGCGTCACGGGCGCGGTGAGGGTGCGGCTCCTCGAGCGTGCGAACCGCGTGCAGTGCCCTGGCGATCGGGAAGAACGGAGTCGCCGTGTATCGCAACCTCGGTGCAGGCCGGTACGTCTACGTCGAGGTGCTTCCGGCGACGCGGCTCGCGGAATACCAGCTGCGCATCACGGCCGCTCGCAAGTAGCGCCCGTCCAGTCGGCCCAGGCGATGCCGGGCTTTCGGACCCGCACGCGCACCTTCTTGATCGCCAGCGCTTCGATGAGCGCGTCCGCTGTTGCTGCGGCGAGGCTCTCGAGCAGCCGGTAGCTCTCGGCGTCGTTGACGGTGCGGACGATGTCGCGCACCTGCCGGTAGTCGACCGTCGCCTCGATCGTGTCCTCCTTCGGCTCGGCGATCTCGAGCGTGACGTCGAAGAGGAAGCTCTGACCGTCGCGCCGCTCGTCGTCGTTCACGCCGTGGCGGCCGTGGAGCTCGAGCCCGTGCACCTCGACGATCATCCGGACACGACCGCGGCTGCGACCTTCAGGGCCTCCACGTGCTCGCGCACGTCGTGGGCGCGGAGAATCGTCGCGCCGCGCTCGTAGGCGGCGACCGCAGCAGCGACGCTCGCGGCGACCGACCCGGTCGTCGCCTTGGGGTCACCGGCGATGCGGCCGAGCGAGCTCTTGCGCGAGAAGCCGACGAGCACGGGCCTCCCGAGCGACGTCAGGACGTCGAGCCTGCGGACGAGCTCGAAGTTCTGCTCCACCGTCTTGCCGAAGCCGATGCCCGGGTCGAGGGCGATGCGGCTCTCGTCGATCCCTTCGGCGACGGCGAAGCGCAGCCTCTCTTCGAGGAATTCGGCCACCTCGTAGGCGACGTCGCCGTAGCTGGGGTTCCGCTGCATCGTCCGCGGCTCGCCCTGCATGTGCATCAGGCAGAGGTACGCATCGGACCGGGCGACGACCTCGGCCATCTCTGGATCGCCACGGAGAGCGGTGACGTCGTTCACGAGCTCGGCTCCCAGCTCGAGCGCGCGACGGGCGACCTCGGCCTTCGCGGTGTCGATCGAGATCGGTGCGCCGTGCAGCGACTCCAGGACGGGCACGACACGTCTGAGCTCCTCGTCGACGGAGACGCCGTCGGAGCCGGGGCGGGTCGATTCGCCGCCGACGTCGATGATCGCAGCGCCCTCGTCGAGCATGCGCCGGCCTGCTGCGGCGGCCGCTGCCGGCTCGAGGTGGACGCCGCCGTCCGAGAAGGAATCCGGGGTCACGTTGACGACTCCCATCACGGACGGCCGCGGGAATCGTTCCTTTATCGGCGCACGCTCGTTTGACATCACTGGATACTTTGACCGATGCGGGAACACGACGCGCGTCGGCGCGCGGCGTGGAAATTCGTGCGCGCCGTCATACATTCACAGCGAAGCGGGGTCCTTGGCGCCGCTCTGTCCGGCCTGCTCTGGCAGGTCGGCGCGGTAGCGGCTCCGCTCCTGGTCGGCTACGCGATCGACCACGGGGTCGTGACGAAGGACCGGCGAACCCTTGTGGTCTGGCTCGGTGCGCTGCTCGCCGTCGGGTTGCTCGAGATGAGCGCCGGCGCCGTGCGTCACCTCTATGCGATCCGCAACCGCTCCAGGTCGGATGCACGAGTGCGCGACGCGATCTTCGCGCACGCCCTCCGTCTCGACGCGAGCTACCACGACCGGGTCGGCCCGGGCGAGCTGATGTCACGCGCCTCGTCCGACTCGGAGCACGTCGCGCGGATGATGGACTCGATCGGGCACACGATCGGCTACGTCCTCACCGTCCTCGCGGTCGCGATCGTGCTGCTCGTCCTCGACTGGAAGCTGGCGCTCGTCGTCCTGATCCCGCTGCCGCTGGTCTCGCTGGCAGCCTGGAGGTACTCGCGGCGCTACCACGAGCGCACGGAGCGGCTGCAGGAACGCTGGGGCGAGGCGGCGACGCTCGTCGAGGAGACGATCAGTGGGATCCGGGTCGTGAAGGGGCTCGGTGCCGGGGAGCCGCTCGCCACCGAGTTCCGCGTGCGCAGCCGCACGATCGTCGACCGCGCGCTCGACATCGCGCGCCTCGACGCGGTCTTCCTGCCGACACTCGAGTTCCTCCCGATGCTCGGCTTGCTCGCGGTGCTGTGGCTCGGCGGGCGGCGCGTGATCTCCGGCGACCTCACGCTCGGCTCGTTCGTTGCTTTCAACGCGTACGTCGCGATGCTCGTCTGGCCGCTGCGGGTGCTCGGACAGCGGGTGACGACGCTGCAGAAGGCGGTCGGGGCGAGCGCACGGATCAGCGAGGTGCTGGACGCCGAGCCGCAACTGCGCGAGCCGCGCCATCCCGCGAAACTCGAGCGGCCGCTGCGCGGAGACGTCCGGCTTTCCGGTGTGCAGTTCGGACACGAGGGAGAGCGGCCGGTGCTCGACGGGCTCGACCTGCACGTCGCTCCCGGGGAGTCGCTGGCGCTCGTCGGCGCGACCGGCTCGGGCAAGAGCACCATCGCGGGACTGCTGGCGCGTCTGTACGACCCGGACGCGGGGAGTGTGCAGCTTGATGGGCACGACGTTCGCGAGCTGAGGATCTCCGATGTCCGCGGAGCCGTCGCGCTCGTGTTCGAGGAGACGTTTCTCTTCACGGACAGCGTGCGCGAGAACATCCGCTTCGCGCGGCCCGACGCGAATGACCAAGACGTCGAGCGGGCCGCGGCGCTCGCCGGGGCTGCAGGGTTCATCGCGGACCTTCCCGACGGATACGACACGGTGCTCGGGGAGCGCGGGTTCTCCCTGTCCGGCGGGCAGCGCCAGCGTGTGGCGATCGCGCGGGCGATCCTCGCGGATCCGGCGGTGCTGGTCCTGGACGACGCGACGTCGGCGGTCGACGCGACGAAGGAGCACGAGATCCGTGCGGCTCTCACGACGGTGATGGCGGGGCGGACAACGCTTGTGATCGCCCACCGTCCCGCGACGATCGCGCTGGCCGACCGCGTCGCGGTGCTGGAGGGCGGGCGGATCGTGGAGGAGGGAACGCACGGCGAGCTGATGCGTTCCTCCGTGCGTTACCGGACGCTGCTCGCCCTGGAGGAGGCGGCATGATGGAGCGCGCTTCAGCGCGGGTCGTGTGGCTGCACGTCCGAGGGATGCTCCGGCCGGTACGTGGGCTGTATTTCGGTGCGGGCGCGGCGGTGATGGTGTCGACGCTCATCACCCTGGCGGGCCCGTTGCTCGTGCGCTACGCCGTCGACGCGGGAATCGACAAGCACGACACGCATGCCCTGAACGTCGCGGCGCTGATCTTCCTGGGGCTTGCGCTCGTCAAGCCGTTCGTGGTGCGCGCGCAGATCCTCTTCGCCGCGCGGGCGGGCGAGCGGTTCCTCGACAGCCTGCGCGTGGCGGCATTCGACAAGCTGCAGGCGCTGCCGCTCGGCTTCTTCGAGCGGGAACGGGCCGGCGTGCTCGTATCGCGGTTGACGTCGGACGTCCAGTCGCTCAACGAGCTCGTGCGTGAGGCGCTGGTCGAGATCACAGGGAGTGCACTGCAGATCGTCCTGACGATCGTCGCACTGGTCTGGCTCTCGCCGCGGCTGGCGCTGATCTCCTTGGTGGCTCTGCCGATCCTGATCGCCTCGAGCTGGAGCTTTCACCATGGGGCCGGTCGCGCGTACCACGCCATTCGCGACCGGGTTGCGGAGACGCTCACGGTGCTGCAGGAGGGACTTGCCGGCGTGCGAGTGGTGCAGGCGTTCCGGCGGGAGGATCGCACGATGGCGCAGTACAAGCCGCGTAGCCAGGCTCAGGTGAGCGCGTGGCGGCGCGCGTCGTTCGTGAACATCCGGCTCTTCGCATTCCTCCCGTTGGCGCAGTCGGCGGCGCTGATCGTCGTGCTGCTGGCGGCGGCGTCGATGTACAGGAACGGGGAGATCTCGATCGGGACGATCACGGCGTTCGTGCTCTATCTGATCCAGCTGTTCGATCCGATCGGGCGGTTCACCGAGTGGCTCGGCGAGTTTCGGCAGGGTCTGGCCGCGCTCGGGAAGATCGTGGGGCTGCTCGAGGTGCCGAGCCCGATCGCCGAGCGTCCCGGCGCGGTCGAGCTGCCGCGCGAGGGAGTGCTGGCGCTGCGCGGGGTGACGTTCGGCTACAGCGACGGCCGTCCCGTCGTGCATGACCTGTCGTTGGAGCTGCGACCGGGGGAGCACGTTGCGCTGGTGGGCGCGACAGGGGCGGGGAAGTCGAGCGTGGCGAAGTTGCTGACGCGCCAGTACGACCCGCAGTCGGGGTCGATCGAGCTGGGCGGCGTCGATCTCCGTGACGCGACGCTCGAGTCGCTGCACCGGCGGATCGTCCTGCTGCCGCAGGAGGGACATCTGTTCAGCGGGTCGATCGCCGACAACGTGCGTCTCGCCCACCCCGATGCGACGGACGAGGAGGTGCGGCGTGCGTTGCGGCGCATCGGTGCGCTCGAGCGCTTCGAAGGTTTGCCGGAGGGGCTGGCGACGGACGTGCAGACGCGCGGCCTGCGCCTATCGGCGGGCGAACGTCAGCTGGTCGGCATCGCCAGGGTCGCGCTCGCGAATCCGGCGGTGATCGTTCTCGACGAAGCGACGTCGAGCCTCGATCCCGCGACGGAGGCAGAGGTGGAGCGAGCCCTGGCCGCGGTAGCCGAGGGCCGGACGGTCGTCACGATCGCCCACCGCCTGTCGACGGCCGAGCGAGCCGACCGAGTGGCGGTGATGGAGCTCGGCCGTCTCGTCGAGGTCGCTTCCCATGACGAGCTCGTCGAGCAGGGCGACCGCTACGCCCGCCTGTGGGCGTCGTGGCAAGCCGGCCTCGCGGCACCGGCGTAAGTCCTGCGATACACGGGCCTGCCGCCAGGCGAAGTGGTGGTAGCCGTAGTGACGCTGAGCGCGCTGCGAGGGAGACTCGCTGCATGAACTCCATTCAGCGAATCTGGCGTTACCTGATCGACCGCCCGCTCGTCTAGTCGGGCTTGCGTACGCGATACTGGACCCTGGTTGAATCAACCGAGGGGGTCTTCATGGGAGCCAAACACTTTTCGACCGAAGCCACTGGTCTGCCTGCAGCCGGCACGCCGGACGTGCTCGAGTTGTCCGACGGCGATGCCGTCGATCTGCGCATCGCTCCCGTAGCCAAGCAATTCGGAGACGACACCGTACGAATGCTCGCCTACAACGGCTCGATTCCGGGCCGACGCTGAAAGTCCCGCAAGGATCCGAGGTCATCGTCAACGTCACGAACGAAGGAGACCTGGAGGCGACCGTGCACTGGCACGGGTTGCGCCTCGAGAACCGCTACGACGGGACACACGAGACGCAGGCGCCGATCCAGGTGGGCGAGAGCTTCGCCTACCGGATCGAGTTCCCCGATCCGGGCGTGTACTGGTACCACCCACACATCCGCGAGGACTACGGCCAGGAGCTGGGCCTGTACGGAAACATCCTCGTCACTCCCACAGACCCCGACTACTGGCCGCCCGTCAATCGCGAGATCCTGCTGACGCTCGACGACATCCTGATCGAAGACGGCAAGGTCGCGTCCTTCAGCGAGTCCGAGACGAGCTACGTCGCGATGGGTCGGTTCGGGAACGTCCTGCTCGTGAGCGGCGAGCCGGAGCTGGCGCTGACGGCGCAGCCGGGCGAGGTCGTCCGCTTCTACCTGACGAACACCGCGAACACCCGCGTCTTCAGGGTCGGCACTGAACGGCGCGGCGCGGATGAAGCTCGTCGGTGGTGACAGCGGCCACTACGAGCACGAGCAGTTCGTGGACGACGTCGTGCTGGCGCCGTCCGAGCGGGTCGTGGTGGACGTCCTGTTCGAAGAGCCCGGCGAAGTGACGCTCGAGCACCGCACACCTGACCGGTCGTATCGACTCGCCGACATCACCGTGAGCGGCGAGCCGCGCAGAGCCGTCATTGCGCGAGCAGTACGACGTTCTGCGGAGTAACTCGGACATGGTCGCGGAGCGGAAGCGCATCGAGCCTTATCTCGCCGCGGCGCCGGACAAGACAGTCGCTTTCGTCGCCGAGATGGACATGGGCGACTCGGAGGGCGCGACCTCCTTTGCCTGCCCGATGCATCCCGAGGTGGTCAGCGAGAAGCCCGACCGCTGTCCCAAGTGCGGGATGAAGCTGATGCCGGCGCACATGATCGCCGAGTCCGGCGGTCACGAGGGCCACGGTCACGGTCATGGTCACGGTCACGGCATGGTCACGGTCACGGTACGGGCACGGCACTCCGATGCAACCGACGGGATCGAATGGGAAGACGACATGGTCGAGGTCAACCGGATGACCACTCCGGCCAACATGCGTTGGCTGATCGTCGACCGCACGACGGGAGCCGAGAACCATGCGATCGATTGGCGGTTCAAGGTCGGTGACCAGGTGAAGCTGCGCCTCGTCAACGAGATGGACTCGGATCACCCGATGCATCATCCGTTCCACGTTCACGGGGCGGGACGCTTTCTCGTTCTCAGCCCGCAACGACGTCCCGGAGTCGAATCTGGTGTGGAAGGACACCGTGCTGGTGCGAACGGGAGAGACGGTGGACATCCTCCTGGACGTCACCAACCCGGGCGTCTGGATGGCGCACTGCCACATCGCCGAGCATCACGAGAGCGGGATGATGTTCAGCTTCAACGTCGACCCCTGATGTCAGCGGACGCGAGAGCTCCGCGATACGACGTTGTCGTGATCGGCGCGGGCCAGGCAGGCCTCGCGATCGGACATTTCCTCGCGCAGCAGAGCAAGCGCTTCTTGATCGTCGATGCCGCGGACTCGGTCGGAGCTGCCTGGCGGGATCGCTGGGACTCGCTCCTCCTCTTCACTCCACGCCGGTACGACAGCCTTCCCGGCCTTCCCTTTCCGGGCGATCCCGACGGTTATCCGACGAGGGACGAGGTGATCGCGTACCTGGAGCAGTACGCGGAGACCTTCGATCTCCCCATCGAGCTCGGCAGCCCCGTCCGGTCGGTCAAGACGAATGACGGCGGGTTCAGCGTCGATCTGGGAGACCGGAGCATCGAAGCCGACCAGGTCGTCGTCGCGACAGGCCCGTACCAGACTCCGGTCGTACCGAAATTCGCCGGCGCAGCTCGCATCCGAGGTGTTCCAGACTCACAGCACCGGTTACCGGAATCCGAGCGACGTACCCGAAGGCACCGTTCTGGTCGTAGGGGGAGGCAACACCGGTTTCCAGATCGCGAGGAGCTGTCGTCAACGCGTCGCGTCCATCTGTCGGTTGGGTCGCGTCAGATGCCGCTACCCTCAGAAACTGCTCGGCCGTGACCTCTTCTGGTGGCTGACGAAGTTCGGTCTGCTTCAGAAGACGGTCGAGTCGCGGCTCGGCAAGAGGATGCGCGATCGCGACACGCTCATCGGCTCGAGCCCGCGGCGGCCAAACGTTCGGGAGTGCAGATCAAACCGCGAGCGGTGAGCGTCGCGGGGCGAGCCGTCAGCTTCGCCGACGGAACCGAGCTCGAGGTCGATGCCGTGATCTGGGCAACGGGCTACCGAAACGACCACTCGTGGATCGACGACGGCCATGAGATCCAGCACAAGCGTGGAGTCACAGAAATCCCGGGCCTCTACTTCCTCGGGC
The DNA here is from genome assembly GCA_963833255.1 of uncultured Actinomycetes bacterium. Classification (GTDB taxonomy): domain Bacteria; phylum Actinomycetota; class Thermoleophilia; order Gaiellales; family Gaiellaceae; genus 3-1-20CM-4-69-9. The sequence goes on along the minus strand of CAWHXK010000054.1, from coordinate 121,124 downwards.
TGCAGTGGCAATACACCCGCGGATCTGCGCTCCTCGGCTGGGTCAAGGACGACGCCGAGTACATCGCAAACCGAATCGCCGCGTTCGAGCCCGCGCAGCGCCAAGTTGGCCGCATAACGGCACACACAGGTGCGTAACGTTCCCTTTCCACAGGCGACCGCTTCGGCTCAGTCTTAGGGGTCAGACCCCAAGACATGTCGCTCCGAGCCACGTCAGTTCCGCATGTGACCGGCGTGGTACGCGTGCGCGACTGCATGGCCCTTGCCACGGGCGATGAGCCACCGGTTCACGGCCCAGGCAGGAGCGAAGGCGATCGCGAGGCCGAGCACGATGCTCCACCAGAACTTCGCGTCTCCGAGGCCCGCGTTCAGGGCGCCCGGGACGAGGAGGATGAAGCCGTTGTCGACGGCCTCCATGATCGCGATCGACACCGTGTCGGCTGCGAGCGCGACGCCGGTGGCCTGACGCAGCGAAAGACCGGCTCGCAGCACCGGCCACAGCGTCAACAAGTAACCGAAGAAGAACGCAAGGACGATCGAGACCACGATCGAGGCGGCGTTCCCCCAGCCCGCCGCCGTGGCGATCACCATGCCGAGGATCTCGCCGATCGCACAGCCCGTCAGGCAGTGCGTCGTCGCCGAGAAGGCGGCGCGGTTCAGATCCGGCTCAGCGTGTGCGTGCAAAGCGCTGGACCGCTTCCATGAGCTCCTTGCTCTTCGCGGCCGCCTCCTTCGGGTCCCCCGAGGAGAGCGCATCCGACACGCAGTGATTCACGTGGTCGTCCAGCACCCTGAACGCCAGGCTCTCGAGCGCGGTGTTCACCGCCGCGACCTGAGTGAGGATGTCGATGCAGTAACGGTCGTCCTCGACCATCCGCTCGATTCCCCGCACCTGACCTTCGATGCGATGGAGCCGCTTCACCAGCGCCTCCTTGTCGTAACCGTGCTTCATCGTGCCTCCCGGGTGCTGTGGAAACGTCGCAGGCGCAGCGAGTTCGTGACGACGAAGACGCTCGAAAACGCCATCGCAGCCGCCGCGACGATTGGATTGAGATAGCCGGCGATCGCAAGCGGAATCGCGGCGACGTTGTACGCAAAGGCCCAGAACAGATTCCCCTTGATCGTGCGCAGAGTTCGGCGCGCCAATCGGATCGCATCGGCTGCGCCCCGCAGGTCACCGGACACGAGCGTCAGGTCGGATGCCTCGATCGCAACGTCTGTGCCGGTGCCGATCGCGATGCCGAGGTCGGCCTGCACGAGCGCCGGCGCGTCGTTGACGCCGTCACCAACCATTGCGACGATCTCGCCTGCATCCTGGAGGCGGCGCACCTCCGCCGCCTTCTCCTGCGGAAGCACCTCAGCGACCACTCGGTCGATCCCGACTTCGGCGGCGACCCGCCGGGCGGTCTCGCTCGTCATCGCCGGTCAGAAGGACCGGAGTCAGGCCGAGGTCCTTCAACTCCCGGACCGCCTCGGCGCTGCTCGCCTTCACCGTGTCTCTCACGACGAGCGTTGCCCGCGGTGAGCCGTCCCACGAAACCGTGATCGCCCCGTCGTGCCTCGCGACCTCGACTGCCCGTCCTTCGACGAGCCCGTGGACGCCTACGCCGGGAACGTTGCGAAAGCCGGTGACCGTTGGAAGCTCGACGGCCTCGTTCCGCGCCGCGTCGACGATCGCGCGCGCGATTGGATGCTCGCTCGCCGACTCGACCGCCCCGGCGAAACGCAGCGCCTCCGCGCGCGTCGTGCCGTTCAGCGGCGCTACGCCTACGAGCTCGATGCGCCCTTCCGTGACAGTCCCCGTCTTGTCGAGGACGACGGTCCCGATCCGCCGCGTCTGCTCGAGCACCTCGGGACCCCTGATCAGAATGCCGAGCTGCGCCCCGCGCCCGGTGCCGACCATGAGCGCCGTCGGCGTCGCGAGCCCGAGCGCGCACGGGCAGGCGATGATCAGCACCGCGACGGCGGCGGTGAAGGCATCGCTGACGTTGCCCGTGACTGCGACCCAGCCGGCCAGGGTCGCGAGCGCGATCACGATGATCACCGGAACGAACACACCCGAGATCCGGTCGACGAGCCGCTGGATCGGTGCTTTCCCGGCCTGCGCTTCTGCGACGAGCCGCACGATCTGCGCCAGCGTCGTTTCGGCTCCCACCTTCGTGGCGCGAACGACGATCCGCCCGTAGGTGTTGATGGTCGCACCGACGACCTCTGACCCCGCCGTGACCTCGACGGGGACGGACTCGCCGGTCAGCATCGACTGGTCGACGGCCGAATCGCCTTCGACGACCACCCCGTCGGTCGCGATCTTCTCGCCCGGCCGGACGACGAACTCGTCGCCGACCTCGAGCTCCTCATCCGCACCACACCTCTTCACCGTCTCGCATCACCCGCATCCTTCACGCTCAGCTCGAGCAGGGCACGGATCGCGGCGCCCGAGCTTCGGCGGGCGCGCGCCTCGAGATAGCGGCCGAGGAGGACCAGCGTCGTGATCACCCCGGCGACCTCGAAATAGACATCCGCGTCGAGCCCGGCGAGCAGAACGACCAAAGACCAGCCCCAGGCGGCCAGCGTGCCGAGGGAGATGAGCGTGTCCATCGTCGCGGTGAGATGCCGCGCGTTGATCGCCGCGGCGCGATGGAAACGGAAACCCGCCCAGAGGACGATCGGCGTCGAGAGCGCGAGCGCAACCCACTTCCAACCCCCGAACTGGAGCGGCGGCACCATCGAGATCAGGAGCGAGCGGCACGGTGAGCGCGAGCGAAACCAGCAAGCGCACCCGAAGCGGCCCCACAGAATCGCCCCGCGCGCCGGAATCAGCCGCCGGCCCGGCCGTGTAGCCGGCAGCCTCGACGGCTTGCACGAGGCCGGCGAGCTCGACCTCCGTCGGGTCGTACGTGACGGTCGCGAGCTCGGTCGCGTAGTTCACATTCGCCTCGACCCCGTCGAGCTTGTTCAGCTTCTTCTCGACGCGAGCGGCGCAGGCCGCGCACGTCATGCCGCCGATCTGAAGCTCGAGCCGGCTTGGAGCGTCGACCGCCATCAGGCGGCCTCGTAACCCGCCTCTTCGATCGCCGCGCGAACGGCGGCGTCGTCGAACGCAGAGCCGGTGACCGTGACGACCTTGGTCTGAAGGTCGACGGCCACGTCACGACCCCGACAACGGTCGAGACCTCTTCCTTGACCGCCCGCTCGCAATGGCCACAGTGCATGGCCGAAACGATGTAGCTGGTTGTCTGGTTCATGCGAGCCATGATACCCCATGGGGGTACCCGGCTCGGGACTAGCCCTTGGCGCCTTCGGGCGGCGGAGGCTGCATCGTCGCTCCCGGGATCGGGAACGGACGCGCCTTCGGCTCGGGCTTGCGCTTCTTCTCGGCCTCGGGCTCGGGCTCGGGGCGCGCGGGAGCTTCGTCCGGGAACACGCTCTCCTCCGCCTCGCCGGCGAGCAGCCGCTCGAACTGATCCTTGTCGATCGTCTCGCGCTCGATCAGGATCAGCGAGACCGTGTGCAGCTGGTCGATGTGCTCCTTCAGGACCATCGTCGCCGTCTGGTGCGCCTCCTCGATGATGCGGCGGATCTCGTCGTCGATCTCGCGCGCAACCTCTTCGGAGTAGTCGGGCTCGGCGCCCATCTCGCGGCCGAGGAACGGCATGTCGTGGTTGCGCCCGAGGACGCGCGGGCCGAGCTTCTCGCTCATCCCGAAGCGCATCACCATCTGCTTCGCGGTGTGCGTGACCTTCTCGAGGTCGTTCGCAGCGCCGGTCGTCACCTCGTTGAAGATGATCTCCTCCGCCGCGCGGCCGCCGAGCGTCATCGCGAGCTGGTTCATCAGGTTCTGCTTCGTCGTCAGGTAGCGATCCTCACGCGGGAGCGAGATCGTGTACCCGAGCGCCTGACCGCGACCGATGATCGAGATCTTGTGCACCTCGGACTCCTGGTCGAGGAAGAACCCGACGATCGCGTGCCCGAGCTCGTGGTACGCCGTGATCTTGCGCTCGGTCTCCGAGAAGAGGCGCGTCTTCTTCTCCGGGCCGGCGATCACGCGCATGATCCCTTCCTCGAGCTCCTCCTGTTCGATCACCTTCTTGCCGCGGCGCGCTGCAAGCAGCGCCGCCTCGTTGACGAGGTTCGCGAGATCCGCGCCGGTGAACCCGGGCGTTCCGGCGGCCAGCGTGTCGAGGTCGATCTCCGACGCGAGCGGCTTGCCCTTCGAGTGCACCTCGAGGATCTTCTTGCGGCCGTTCCGGTCGGGACGGTCGACGACGATCTGCCGGTCGAAGCGACCCGGGCGCAGCAGCGCCGGGTCGAGGATGTCAGGCCGGTTGGTCGCGGCGATCAAGATGATGTTGTCCTTCAGCTCGAACCCGTCCATCTCGACGAGGAGCTGGTTCAGCGTCTGCTCGCGCTCGTCGTGCCCACCGCCGAGACCGGCGCCACGGTGTCGGCCGACGGCGTCGATCTCGTCCATGAACACGATGCACGGCGAGGCCTGCTTCGCCTGCTCGAACAGGTCGCGCACACGCGAGGCGCCGACGCCGACGAACATCTCGACGAAGTCGGAGCCGGAGATGGAGAAGAACGGCACGCCCGCCTCGCCTGCGACCGCGCGCGCGAGGAGCGTCTTACCTGTACCGGGAGGCCCGTACAGCAGCACACCCTTGGGGATGCGCGCGCCGAGCGCCTGGAACTTCTTCGGGTTCTCGAGAAACTCCTTGATCTCCTGCAGCTCCTCGACCGCCTCCTCGACGCCGGCGACGTCCTTGAAGCCGATCTTCGGCGAGTCCGGCGTCATCCGTTTCGCGCGCGACTTGCCGAAGGACATCACCTTCGAGCCGCCGCCCTGCACCTGGTTCATCAGGAAGATCCAGAAGCCGAACAGCAGAACGAACGGGAGCAGGGAGGTCAGGATCGACCACCAAGGCGACGAGCCGACGCCCTTCGAGTCGAAGGGCACGCCGTGCTTGTTCATCGCGGCCTGCAGGTCTGCGGCCGACTGGTCGCTCGGGTAGTGGACCGACCCCTTCTTCCCGTCCTCGAGCGTGTAGTTGAGCTGGTTCTTGTTCGGGTTGAAGACGATCTGCTGGAAGGCGCACGGGGGCGCCGTATCGCAGGTGTCGATCTTCTGCTGCACCTGTGAGAGGGTCAGCTTGGAGCTCTGGGCGCTCGAGTGCCCGCCCAGGGTCTGAAGTGCCAGCCAGACGAGGGCCGCGATGATGACGAGCGGGAAGAGCGCGCTGCGGAAGAATCGGTTCACTAAGCCTCTTTCGGCAGGGTACCAGCCTCGGTTTGAGCTACCGCCCCCCGAACGAGGCGGATTTCAGTGGCCTGGGGGCACCAGCTCCAGGTCTAGTACGCCCACGTAGGGCAGGTTCCTGTACCGCTCGGCGAAATCGAGCCCGTAGCCGATCACGAACCGGTTCGGAATCTCGAAGCCGATGTAGCGCACCGGAACGTCGATTTCGCGCCGATCCGGCTTGGTCAGGAGGGAGCAGACCTCCAGGCTGGCGGGCTCCCGGGCCTCCAGATTCCGCATCAGATAGGAGAGCGTGAGGCCCGAATCGATGATGTCCTCGACGACGAGGACGTGGCGGCCCTCGATGTTGATGTCCAGGTCCTTGAGGATCCGGACGACTCCGGACGAGTCGGTCTGGGCCCCGTAGCTCGAGATCGCCATGAAGTCGATCTCGCACGGAATCGTGAGCGTCCGCATCAGGTCGGCCATGAAGAAGACGGCGCCCTTGAGGACGCCGATCAGCAGCAGGTCCCGGCCGGCGTAGTCCGCCGAGATCTCCTCCCCCAGCTCGACGACGCGCGAACGCAGTCGATCCTCTTCGATGAGGACCTCGCTCACGCCGCGCTCGAGCTCAGTCTGCGACACGCTCGACGAGCACTCCTTCCGCCTCGACGATTCCGGGTACGGCGACCACGTCGTCCCCGCGCACGACGAGCGGCCACGACTCGCGTGCGGAACGGGGGATCTTCGCGTCGACGAACACGTCCTGGATCTTCTTCGATCTCCCGGCGAGCCGATCGCCGGCACGCCAGGCTCGTACCTTAAGGCCTGGGAGCTCCGAGGCGATCCGCCACTCGCCCCAGCGCACCTCGCCGGCGAGAGCGACGGGAGTCTGCTCGACCCAGACACGGTCGTACTCCCGCACCGCGGTCAGACCGCCGCCGAGATCGAGCCGCTTCGATCCGGCCGTCGAGGCGAGCAGCTCGTCGAGCGCCGACGGCCTCCCCTCGGCGAGTCGCAGAAGATTGCGGTCGGCGCCTGGATGCAGCTCACGCAGGCGCGGCAAGATCTCCTCGCGGATCAGCCCGCGCTTCGTGTCGCGGTTCGACTCGTCGGTGCGGAACTCGATGCCCTCGGCACGGCAGTACGCCTCGGTCTCCTCGCGCCAGACCGTCAGGAGCGGGCGGACGACGCCGTCCTCGCGCCGCGGCTTGATCCCCTTGGCCGCGCCGCTCGCGACGAGCCGGTAGAGAACCGTCTCGACCTGGTCGGAAGCGGTGTGCCCCGTTGCCCGCAGCCGGTCGGTCGCGAACGAGTAGCGGAGCTCGCGCCAGTCGTCCTCGGTCGTCCCGCCGGAGGCGTCCACCACTTCTGCACCGAACCGCTCCGCGCAGAAACGAGCGTCCTCGTCGGAGTCCGCTCCGCGCAGGCCGTGGTTCACGTGCAGCGCCGAGACGCGATAGCCGAGCGCCGTCAGCACGTGCCAGAGACAGGACGAGTCGGCGCCGCCGGAGACGAGGCAGGTCACGGCCCCATCCGGAGGGATCAGCTCCTGTTGCCGAATGAACCTCTCGACGCTGTCTCGCAGCACGATTACAGGGTAGACAGCCGAGGGATTTCAGGTTCTCGGGCCCACGCCGATAATTCCCTCATGGGGACGTTCTTCCAGGCGTGGCGCCGCCGCCAGGCGGAACAACAGGCGGCCGAGTGGACGCAGGAGCAGGAAGAGGCGCGCCACGCAGTGGAGGAACTTCCGGACGTGCTCCGTGAGCAGGCCCGCCGCGCGGTCGACACGTTGCTCGAGGGCCGGGACGAAGAGGTCGCCGGCGCCCTCGAAGATCTCGACCACCTGTTGGAGCCGCACCCGGAGTTGCGCGACCGCTTCTTCCGCCTCCGCGTCGTAGATGACGCAGTGGAATTCCTCGGCCCGGGTGAAAGCTGACGCTTTCACCCGGAACTGGTTACGGCGCTTCGCGCTGAACGTGCGTGGGCGAAGCCCACGCACTCTTACTGGTGGTCTCGTTGGGCGGCTGGTCCCTTCCGTGCGCGCACGGGCGCTTCGCGGCCACGCACGCATCAGTTCGCCTGCGGCTAAGCCCGGCTCCGCCAGGTCTTAGCCTCCGGCCTAGATGGTCCGGTTTGGACGCGCGTTTGCAGACAACACCGAGGGCCGGAGCTTAGAGCTGGCGGAGCCGCTCTAAGAGGAGGCCGGACTCACGCGGGCCGGGACGCGAAGCGCCACGGCCCGTGGACCACACCAAAATGCCAACCAAAGACCCCATAAGAGTGCGCGGGCTCCGCCCGGGCACGCTTACCCGCGAAGCGGGCGTCCCTAATTCCCGCTCGAAAGCGCAGCTTTCGGGCGGTTAGAGGAGCGGGGAGACGTCGCAGCCGCGCTTTGCGAGCGCGGGCTTCGCCTTTGCGAGCACGTCGTGCGCGAAGTTGGCGAGGCCGTACGAGCGGAAGATGTACTTGCCGGGATCGCGGTGGTGCTTCTCCGCAGAGATCGCGCGCCCGTACTCGAGGAACATCGCGCGGAGGATCGTGCGCGTCTTCGAGAGAGAGGGGTCGCTCGGATTCGTGTTCGCGAGAGTCGTCACGGCGGAGTCGGTCTGCTCGAGCACGTCGTCGGCCTTTGCTTCGCCCTGCAAATAGTCCTGTGACATCGCTCCGAGGGCAGCCATGTTGAGCTGCGCGGCGCCGAGGAACTGCCGGTCGGTAGCCGAGCAGGTGTGGTTCACGGCAGCGTTGCCGTTTCCACCAGGAAGGAGGACCAGGAACCCCGTGACGAAAATCGCCACCGCGAGTCCCGCAGCCGCAGTGATGCGGGGCTTCACACCCCCTTTGTCGGCCCGGCCAGAGGTGAGGCTCCATCACCCATTTGGGTGGGTGGGACCCTATGTCGCAATGCGTACGAGGCGATTTGCTGGGCGGCCCAGCGGCCGATCCAGAGGAGCAAGGCTAGGCGGATCAGGCGCCGCACGTCAGAAGATCAACGAGCGGTAGGACCCGTGGCGCTGCATCCCGACCGCCTCGTAGACGTGGATCGCCGGCGCGTTCTCCGGCCGCACGAAGAGGCAGACGGTCGGCACCCGCTCGAGCAGGAGCCGGCAGAGGTCCCGCATCCCGCGTTGCGCGTTGCCCTTGCCTCGCGCGGCCGGGTCGACCCACACCTGCTGCACCTGCACCGCGGCCGGCGTCCACGCGGAGGCCTCGGCCTTGAAGAGGATCGTGCCGCGGTCCTCCCAGATCCACGAACGCCCTTCCTCGATCTGGGAGCGAGTGCGCCAGCGGAAGCCTTCAGGGTCATGCGCCATCGGGTCGACGCCGATCTCCTCCTCGTGCGCCGCCGCGCACGCCGGCAACAGGAGCTTGAAGTCGTGGTCCGTCGCCGGCCGCAATCCCGTTTCGCCGGACGGCGGCGCCTCGGAGATCGCGTAGACAGGCTGGCCGGGCCGGTCGTCGCGCGGCCTCGGCATCAGCGGTGCGAGCTCGTCCCAGAGCTCATCGACGGCTCGCTCGTCGCCGATGATCATCCGGGCGCGCCCGCGCGCGGCCGCGTGCGCGAAGCGGCTGCAGTCCTCACCCGCGGGGACGACATTTGCGCCCACGTGGCAGAGCGCGGTCAGCCGCCCGTTCTCCGCGAAGCCGGTGAAGCGGCCGAGCCGGCGCCGGGCGACGTCCTCGAGGAAGACCCGCTCGACGGGATCCTCGGCGCAGAAATCGAGGATCTGACTCAGCCGAGGCTCGATCGCCTTCCTCACGGCCCGAATGGTCGCACGGCGACCCGAGTGGTCGCACGGGTTAGGGTCCCCAGCCATGCCGATCCACATTCGAGCCGAGCCGGGCGAGTACGCGGAGGCCTGCCTCCTCCCCGGCGACCCGCTTCGGGCCAAGTACATCGCCGAGACGTACTTCGAGGACGCCGAGCAGAAGAACTCCGAGCGCGGCCTCCTGGGCTACACCGGGACATACGAGGGCAAGCGCGTCTCCGTGCAGGGCACGGGCATGGGCTGCCCCGGCGCGACGATCGTCTTCGAGGAGCTGATCCAGCTCGGCGTGAAGAAGCTGCTCCGAGTCGGGACCTGCGGCGGGCTACAGGCTCATCACGAGCTCGGCGATCTCATCGTCGCGCTCTCGGCCGTTGCGGACGACCGCACCGCCGACCATCTTGTCGGGGGCGAGCCGCACTGCCCGACCGCGAGCTGGGAGCTGATCCACGGCGCGGTGCACACGGCGAAGCAGATGGGCCAGTCGATGCACGTCGGCCCGATCGTGTCGAGCGACGTCTTCTACAACCCGGACGAGAACCAGTACGAGCGCTGGTCGAAGCGTGGAGTGCTCGCCGTCGAGATGGAGGCCTCCGCGCTCTTCACCGTCGGCGCGCTGCGCGGAGTTCAATCCGGCTGCCTGCTGACCGTCAGCGACATCGTCGTCGAGGGTGAGTTCAAGCGCATCACGGACGACGAGCTCCGCGCTGCGGTCGACCGGATGACGCGCGTCGCGCTCGCGACGGTCACGGCCGAGAAGAAGAAGGGACGACTGAAGACCGTCTTCCTCGTCAACCCGGCGTCGGCCAACGGCTCGACGGGTAGACGCTGGCCGGAGATCTCGCACCGCGCCGCAGCGGCGGGCCTCAACGGTGACGTTCTCTTCTCACGCGCGGCCGGAGAGCTGACCGACCTCGCGCGGCGGGCAGCGGACGAGGGCGCCGAGCGGCTCGTCGTCGTCGGCGGCGACGGCTCCGTGCACGAGGTCGTGAACGGCATCGCGCAGCGCGAGGGCGTCGAGATCGCCGTGATCCCCCGCGGCACCGGCTGGGACTTCGCCCGCTCGCTCGGCATCCCGCACAACCCGGACCGGGCGATCGAGGTCGCGCTCTCCGGAACCGTCCGCACGATCGACCTCGGCCGCGCGACCTACCGGCGCTGGGACGGGGCCGAAGGAATCTCCTGGTTCGCGAACGTCGGCAGCGCCGGCATGAGCGGCGCGATCGCGCAGCGTGCCAACGACACGACGAAGGCGCTCGGCGGGAAAGTGTCCTACGTCTGGGCGACGTTCGCCGTCTTCGCACGCTGGTCGAACAGCGAGATCGACGTTACCGTCGGCGCCGAGAAGCGCCACGCACGCATGCACGACGTCGTCGTCGCGAACGGGCCGTACTTCGGCGGCGGGATGAAGATCTGCCCGGAGGCAGCCCTGGATGACGGCGCGTTCGACGTGTTGCTGATCGGCGACCTGACGAAGCGGGATCTCCTGTTCACGATGCCGAAGATCTTCCGCGGCACACACCTGCCGCACCCGAAGGCGGAGCTGCTCCGCGGAGCGGAGGTGCTCGTCGAGTCGGGCGAGCCCGCTGCCGATCCAGCTCGACGGCGAGCAGCCGGGCACGACGCCTGCTCGCTTCGAGGCCGTGCCCCGGGCGCTGCGGGTCCGGATCCCGGGCTAGCTCGCGGCGCTGCGCTTGCGCGTGGCGGTCCTCTTCTTCGAGCCCGACGAGGACGTCTTGCGGGACTTGGTCGAGGTCTTGCCCTCGAGCTTGGTGAGACGCCACTCGATCGAGGTCAGGCGCTTCTCGAGCCGGTCGATCGTGCGCACGCTCTTCTGCAGCTCGTCGACCCGTTCCTTCAGCGTCCCGAGCGTGCCCACCACCCTTTCGGCGGCGGCGATGCTGGCGATTCTCTCGAGCACCTCCTCGCCTGCGCCGGCGAGACGTTCCACGATGTTCTTCTGACTGGATGTGGCCATGGCCCTATCGTGCCAGTTGCGCTCGCCAGGCGTCGTGCCTAGGCTCGGCCGCGTGAAAGGGATCGCGGTCCTCGTCGCCTCGCTGGCGCTCGTCGCCGCTTCGGCGAGTGAGGCGAAGCGGCAGCCGGTGACGGTCCGGGTGCTGACGCGAAACCTCTATCTCGGCGCCAATCTCGACCCGATCCTGCAAGCCAAGTCGTTCCACGAGGCGTTCCTGGCGGTGGAGGCAGACTGGGCCCAGGTCCAGGCCAACGACTTCCCCACGCGCGCACGGGCGATTGCGCGCGAGATCGCACAGACGCGCCCCGACTTCGTCGGCTTCCAGGAGCTGACCCTCTACCGGACGCAGACGCCGGCCGACCTCACGGTCACACCCGCGACGACGGTCGCCCTCGACTATGCGGCGGAGCTGCGGAAGGCTCTCGCCGCGCGGAAGTTGCACTACCGCTTCCTCGGAATCGGCGGCGCGACCGATGCGGAGCTGCCGAGCGGCGATCCGCCGACGATGGACATCAGGCTCACCTCCGCGACGGCCTGCTCGTACGGATCGACAAGAAGATCAAGATCAGGCGCGTGCGCACCGGTCTGTACCCCACGACGACGCGGCTCTTTGCCGGATTGGTCACGGCGAAGCGAGGCTGGGTGCTCGCCGATGCAACCGTCGCCGGCCGGACGTTCCGCGTGATCACGACCCATCTCGAGTCGTTCAATGACACGTCCCAGGTCGCCCAAGGGCAGGAGCTCGCGCAGGGCCCGGCGGCGACGAGCCTGCCGACGATCCTGCTCGGCGACCTCAACTCCCGCGCTGACGGGAGCACCACGCCGACGCATGCGAACCTCCTCGACGCGGGCTTCAAGGATGCGTGGTCGCAGGCGCATCCCAACGACATCGGGCTGACCTGCTGTCACGGGGACGACCTGCGCGAGCTCGGCGGGCCGTTCTACAGCCGGATCGACTACGTCCTGGTGCGCAACGGCTTCCGTGGTGTGGCCGCCGGGATCGTCGGTGAGGCTCCCGGTGACCGGCTCGGCGGGCTCTGGCCTTCCGACCACGCCGGCGTCTGGGCCAGAGTTCGACTGAACTAGACGCGGATCAGGACGGGCGTGCCGCTCGAGCGTCAGCCTGAAGAGCTTCGCCATGACCCGGTTGGGGATCCGGATGCAGCCGTTCGAGACGGCCTTCCCGATCGACCACGGCGCGTTGGTCCCGTGAATGGCGATCGGCCCGCCCTGCGTCCAGCCGGTGAGCACGTTCGAGAACGCCGAGACGCCGACCGCTCCGGGACCGAACGGGCCGTTCTTGTCGGTCGGGATCAGGCGCTGGTTGACGTAGAAGCGGCCGGTCGGGGTGGGCGTCGCCGGGGCGCCGATCGCGGCCTTCGAGCTCAGGACCTGCCGGCCATGGTCGAAGAGCGTGACGCGCTTCGCGGAGAGGTCGACGACGATCCGCGTCGTGACCTGCTCGACCTCGACCTGCCGGGCCGGGACCCAGGCGGTCACCCCGTTCGGGCGCTTCGGGATCTGGACCAGGTACTGCCGTGGCTTGCAGCGGGCATCCAGGCGGGCGCCACGGATCCAGAAGATCGTCGGCACCCCGTTGATGTTCAGCTTCCCGAATCGGGCAAAGGCCGGAGCCCCCGGCCGGCGGTAGACCGCGGCGTGCGAACGGACGACCGCCGCATACGCGAGCTTGGGCGAGCCGAGCCTCTTGACCGAGCCGGCGGTGCAGGTCTGTCCCTTCGCCGCGGGGATGACCGGCGCGGCGGCCTGCTTTTCCGTGCCATGACCGCCGCATCCCGCCAGCAGGGCGAGCCCGATCACGGGGATGGCAGCCGCCAACCGCACCCGCCAGAGATTACCGCTGTGAAGAAGGTGTGCAGATTTCGTGACTATTTGCCGACAACAAAGGCTGACGGCCGAACGTCTCATTACTGTGAGGGATACGGAAATGACTCTGATGCGTAAGCACAAGCACACTGCGGTCACGGTTCACGCACTGCGGCAGCGCCATGGAGTTCCGTACCACGTCGAGCGCCAGGTCTGTTCCAACTGCAAGCGCCTCCTCGACGAGAAGTTCATCAAGCGCGCCGCGGCGTAACCGAGCTCGACCCCTTCCCACCGCCGTAGAGTGCGGCGCGTGGAGGGATTCCATTTCAGCACCGAGGTCGCGGTGAGGTTCGCCGAGACCGACGCGCAGGGAGTCGCCCACAACTCGAACTACCTCGTGTGGTTCGAGGTGGCGCGGGTCGCCTACCTGGCTGAACACGCCGGCGGCTACTCGGCGATCCGCGACCAGGGGGTCGAGTCCTTCGTGCTCGAGTCGCACGTCCGCTACCTCCAGCCGGCGCACTTCGACGACCACCTGACGATCCACGCACGGGTCGGCGAGCTCCGCGGCGCCCGCTTTCGGTTCGAGTACGAGATCACCCGCAGCCGCGAGGTGATCGCGGACGGCTGGACCTCCCACGCCTGCGTCGACGCGAAGACGCTCCGGCCGATCCGGATCCCGCAGAACCTCGCGGACGCGATCGCTAGGGCCGAGGCGCCGTCGTAGTCTTCGTGGTGGTGGTTGTCGTCGTGCCGGTCGTGGTCGTCTCGGTCTGATCCGGGTTCGGCTTCGTTCCGACGCGGATCAGCCTGACCTCGCCGCGATACGACGAGTAGAACCTCGTGTCGTAGAGGAGCTTTCCGTCTGCGTCGTAGACCTTGCGCTCGACGCTCGTCGAACGAGCAGGCGACCCGCTCTCCTCGACCTCGGTCTGACCTTTCAGGAGGCTCGGATCCTTGACCTTCTTCACCGGAGCCGGGCCGGTCACGACGAGCGGCGCGACGTCGCTCACGACCCGGCGATGCACAGGCGTGCCGTAGAGCGCCACGGTGAGGGACGAGGAGCCGACCCACGTGCGGAGCAGGAGCCAGTGACCCGTGTCGTTCGTGAACTTGAGGTCGGTATCGGGGTAGTTGACCGTTGCGTCGCGGCCCTGCGGGTAGTGGCTGATGTAGAGGGCGTGATTCGTGCGGGAGACGATCGGGAGCCCTGCCTCGTAGGCGGCGTTGAAGACGGTCGTCGAGACCTGGCAGACGCCTCCGCCGAGCCCGGTCTGGAGCTCGCCGTTGATGATCACGGGCGCCTCCCTGAAGCCCTTGTCCGCGGTGCGCGCTCCGGTCGTGCCGTTGAACGAGAATGTCTCACCGGGTGCGATCAGGTGCTTGTCGACCAGGTGGGACACGAGCTGCACGTTGTGGATGCGGTTCGCCTCCCCGCCATAGAACGTCTGGTAGCTCGCGACGAGCCCCTTGATGTTCATCGCCTTCGCCTCGGCGGTTGTCCGGTCGGCGTCGCTCCGCTCGACGATCAGCTTGACCGAGCGCAGCGTGGGCTCCGTGACGAGTGCGGCCCGCAACACGGCTTTCGCGCTGCGGGGAACGTCGAGCAGGTAGCCCGGGCGGTCGGGGATGACGCGGGCGCCGCCCTTCGAGTTGATCGCCCAGTCGGCATCCGTTGCGGGACGATCCACCCGCTTCGCCAGCGCCCTGAACCAGGCATTGGCGCCGGCACCGCCGATCTGAAGCTCGCTCCGCCCGTCGGCGGGCAGCTGCAAGATGCGGGCGATCCGCGGCGGGCGGAGGTTCCACCGCGTTGCGCCGAGCGTGAGGTGCAGGGACGACGCAAGCGCGGCGCGTACCTGTGCCTGCGGAACCGTGAGGTCATTCGCCTTCACCTTCGGTGAGTCGACCTCGATCGGAAGCCCGACCGGCTCGCGTTTCAGGCTTGCGAGCGCACGGACGATCGTCGCCGCCGCCGCCTGCCGGTCGAGCAGGTGGCCCGTCGTGCTCGGCACGATCCGAGGGGTGAGCCCGTGAAGCACGATCGCCGCGTCACGGTGCGGGACGTTCACAGCGGTTGCGATCTCGTCGAGCTTCTGCTGGAGCGCGGCGTCGTACACCTGAGTCGGGGGCGCGACGTCCGCGCCGAAGAAGCGCAGGTCGAGGCGGCGAAAGCCGCGCAGCGGGCCGAAGCCTTCCCCCTGGCGGCGGACCGCGTCGACGGCGGCGCCCCAGTCCACCTGAATGCCGAGGCGCCGGGGCTGGAGCTGCCACGTACGTGAGCCGACGCGGAAGGTCACCGGGACGGCGGCCAGCTCCACAGCACGGCGCTCGAGGGTAACGCGGGCCTCGCGAACCGTCTTGCCGCCCACGTCGACGCCTGCGATCCGCACGCCGTTGGCCAGCCGGCTGGGAGAGCCGGCGAAAACGAGGCCGAGAACCACCGCGGCCAGGGCGGTGAGGGCGGCGAGGATCGCCGTCCGCTGGACGAGCACCCGGCGCTGGGCCTGCGTCCTCGGACGCCGCCTTCTGGGCCGGACCAGCGTGTATTTCCGCCTCCGAGGCAAGCTGTCAAGTGTAGCCCCCGATCTGGAGGGCTTTGAGGCTGCCTACGTAGTCCTTAGAAGGTGAAAAGCTCGATGCCGCCGCTCACGTTCAACCCGACGCCGGTGATGTACGACGCGAGGTCTGAGCAGAGAAACGCGATCGCGTTGGCGACGTCCTGCGGCTCGCCGGCGCGGCGCATCGCAGTCCGCTGCACCATGCGCTCGTTCATCTTCGGATTCCCGAAGTTGAAGGCCTCGGTGCCGATGACGCCGGGCACGATCGCATTGCACGTGATCCCGTGCCTTGCACCCTCGAGCGCGAGCGTGCGCGTCAGCCCGAGGAGACCCGCCTTCGTCGCGGAGTAGCTCGCCTGACCGAAGCCGCCGAGCGTCCCCGCAACGGACGCCATGTTCACGATCCGCCCCCAGCGACGTTCCTTCATATGCGGCCAGACGGCCTGGGCGCAGTTGAACGAGCCGGTCAGGTTCACGCGCAGGTCCCGCTCCCAGAGCTCCGGCACCTGGTCGGAGAGCTGGCCCAGATGGTCGAGCGTGCCGGCGTTGTTGACGAGGATGTCGACGGCGCCGAACTCCTCGACGACCCGCTGCACGGTCTCGGCAACCTGGGCTCGGTCAGTCACGTCGCACTTGACCGCGGCCGAGCGGCGTCCGAGCTCCGAGATCTCCCTGGCGGTCGCCTCCGAGTAAACGAAGCCCTGTGCGCGTGCCGCCTGGGCCATCGGGCCGAACCGCTCGGCGTCCTCGCCCGAGTCCGACTCGACCTGGATGTCGGCGATCACGACGTCGGCGCCGGCGCGCGCGAGCGTCAGCGCGTCGGCCCGGCCGAGCCCGCGCGAACCACCTGTAACGAGAGCGACGCGACCCGAGAGGTCGATCTCAATCACGCGGCCGAGACTCAGTCCCTCGGCATGAGCAGTTCCCGCGCGATCACGAGGCGTTGGATCTGGGAGGTGCCTTCGTAGATCTGGAAGAGCTTTGCGTCGCGCATCAGCTTCTCGACCGGATACTCCTTCATGTACCCGTAGCCGCCGTAGACCTGCACGGCATCGGTCGTGACCTCCATGCAGATGTCGGCGGCGAAGCGCTTGGCGTACGACGACTGCAGCGTCGCGCGCATTCCCTGGTCGATCATCCAGGCCGCCTGCCAGCAGAGCAGCCGCGCGGCTTCGATCTTGGTGGCCATGTCGGCGATCAGGAAGTTGACGCCCTGGTTCATGGCGATCGGCATCCCGAACTGGACTCGCTCCTTCGAATATTGCGCGGCGTACTCGAATGCCGCGCGCGCGACGCCGACCGCTCCGATCGCGGTGCCGGGACGCGTGAAGTCGAGCGTCCTCATGGCGATCTTGAAGCCCTCGCCTTCCTCCCCCAGCCTGTTGACGGCGGGAACGCGCACGTCCGAGAACGAGAGCGACGACGTGTCGGTCGAGCGCTGGCCCATCTTGTCGAGATGCTTGTCGACCACGAGCCCGTCCGAGTCACCCGGGACGATGAACGCGCTCAGCCCGCGGTGGCCCTTCGACTTGTCCGTCGATGCAAAGACGGTGAACCACGACGCGTAGCCGGCGTTCGTGATGAACATCTTCGAGCCGTTGAGGACGTAGTCGTCGCCGTCGCGAACCGCGGTCGTCTGGATGCCGGAGACGTCGGAGCCCGCGTTCGGCTCGGTCAGCGCAAAGGATGTGAGGAGCCCCTCCTCGACGACGCGCGGCAGCCATTCGCGCTTCTGCTCCTCGGTACCCGCGATGGTGACCGGGCCGTGGCCCAGGCCGCTCGCGGCGATGGCGCTGCCGATACCGGAGCAGCCCCAGCAGAGCTCCTCGCCGATGAGCATGCCTTCGAATGCACCGAGCTCGAGGCCGCCGTAGGCCTCGGGGATGTGGACGTTCATCAGGCCGAGCTCGTGCGCCTTTGCGATCACGTCCGCCGGATGGGTGGAGTGCTCGTCGTACTCGCGCTCCTTCGGGCGGATCTCCCGCTCGGCGAAGTCGTGGGCCAGGTCGCGTAGGGCTCGCTGTTCGTCCGTGAGGCCGAAGGAAACCCCGCCCGCGGTGCGCTCCTCGATCGTCGCCATCTCCCTCCTAGGGTAGCTTGATTGACTGGTCAGTCAAATTGCTCACGAGCGCCGAATGCGCTTGGATAGCCGGGTGAGCGAGACGGCCGCGCCTGCTGCGCCGCACCCGCCGATCGAGCGGCGCTCCTACCGCTGGGTCGCGCTCCCGCTCCTCGCGTTCGCCCTCTTCTCCCTGACCGCCGGCCTGCTCGCCGCTCATGACCCACGCTCCAAAGGCTACTTCCGCCTCTTCTTCCAGGACCCGATCCACCTCAAGGCCGGGTTCGCCTCGGCGGCGGTCGCGCTCGGGTGCTTCCAGGTCTTCTCGGCCACCTGGATCTACGGAAAGCTGCCTTGGCGCAAGCCCGCGTGGATCAATCCGGCGCACCGGTGGTCCGGCCGGCTCGCGTTCGTCTTCACGCTGCCCGTTGCCTACCACTGCATCTTCAAGCTCGGCTTCCGCCAGCCCGACACCCGCGTTCTCCTGCACTCGCTCTTCGGCTGCGCGTTCTACGGCGCGTACGCCGCGAAGATCACGATCGTCCGGCTGCGCCGGTTCCCGGTCCCGGTGCTGCCGATCGCCGGCGGGATTCTGTTCTCGATCCTGATCGGTGCCTGGTACACGAGCGCGGCCTGGCTCTACACGCGCGACACACCGTCGGCGGCGGCCGCGGCCGCAGTGGTCATCCCCGCCGATGCGCACGCCGCCGACGGGAAGAGCGTGTTCGCGAGTGCGGGCTGCGCGACGTGCCACACGCTGAAAGCCGCGGGCGCGTCCGGGCAGATCGGGCCGAACCTCGACGACCTCCGGCCCGGCTACGCCCAGGTGTTGGCGAAGGTCGAGAGCGGCGGCGGCGGCATGCCCTCGTTCGCGCAGCAACTCAGCGCGCAGAAGATCCGCGACGTCGCGGCGTTCGTCGCGACGAGCGCAGGCTCACCGTAGGCGGGCGCGAAAACGCAGGACGCGGCGAACGTGCTCGTCGAGCTCACCGCGGCGCGCCAGCGGAACGAGCACGCGAATCGCGCGCGCGGCGTCTCTCCCGCTCGTGAACAGCAGCAAGTCGGCGCCCGCGCGCGCAGCTGCAACCGCCCACTCCGTCGCATGTCCCCGGACGACGTCGAGGGAGTCGGTGATCGCCACGCCGTCGAACCCGAGCTCGTGCAGCAGCCGGTAGGTCGCGGGCTCGAGCGTCGCGCGGCGCGCACCGAGGCTCGGGTAGACGCCGTGCCCGACCATCACGCAGGGCACGCCTCCCTCGACGGCCGCTCGGTACGGAGCGAGGTCGGCCTCGCGGACATGCCCGCGCACGTACGGATGCTCGTCCGTGGAGAAGGGCAGCGAGCCGAGCCCGGGGAAGTGCTTCGCGCACGCACCTGCCCCACCGGCCGCCAGCCCGCGGGCGAAGGCGACCCCGAAGGACGGCGAGCGAAACTGGCGCGAGCCGAGCGGTCCGTCCGGCAGATCGAGCACCGGGGCGAGATCGACGTCGACGCCTGCGCCGCGGAGCGCGACACCGGTCGCCCGTCCGGACGCGTAGGCCGCAGCGGCGCTCCGCACAGCTCGTGCCGACGACCGGGGCGGCGGCTTCGGGAAGGTCTTGACCTTGCCGCCCTCCTGGTCGACGAACACGAGCGCGCCGGGCGGCCGCGCCGCATCGCGGTCGTAGCCCTGCACGATCACGCCGCCGACGCCGGGCGGAGCGGGCAGGCCCGAGACGACGACGAGCGCCGCCTTCTGCTGCGGCGTCAGCCCCAGCAGGGTGGCCATGGTGAGGACAGCGGCAACGCCCAAAGCGTCCGTAGACTAGGCCGTCGTGGATTTCGAGCTCACAGACGAGCAACGGCTCCTGCAGGACACGGTCCGCCAATTCGTTGACGACCGGATCCTGCCGAACGCCGTCGAGAACGACATCAACCATCACCTCGACCTGGATGCGATCCAGGGGATGGCGGAGCTCGGCATCCTGGGAGTCGTCATCCCCGAGGAGTACGGCGGCGCCGGCCTCGACTTCGTCTGCGAGGCGCTCGCCTGCGAGGAGATCGAGCGCGGTGAGGCGGCATTCCGCACGCTGATCTCGGTTCACGTCGGCCTCAACTCGCTCGCGCTGCTGAAGTACGCCTCGGAGGAGCAGAAGCAGCGCTGGCTCGTCCCGCAGGCGAGCGGCGAGAAGCTCGCGTGCTTCGGGCTCACCGAGCCCGCGGCGGGCTCCGACGTTGCAGCGATGAAGTCGACCGCGCGACGCGAGGGCGACGTCTACATCCTCAACGGCTCGAAGAACTGGATCTCGTACGCGAACGTCGCCGACCACGCGCTCGTCTTTGCGAAGACCGATCCGTCCGCGAAGCACAAGGGGATCTCCGCATTCGTGCTCGAGCGGGGCATGCCGGGGTTCACGACGGCAGACACCGAGCACAAGCTCGGGATCTGGGCCGGGTCGACCGGTGAGCTCTTCTTCGAGAACGTCGAGGTCCCGGCGGAGAACATGATCGGCGAGGAAGGACAGGGCTTCGAGATCGCGATGTACGGGCTCGACCAGGGTCGCTTCACGGTTGCCGCCGGAGGAGTCGGCGTGATCCGTGCGTGCCTCGAGCGGTCCGTCGAGTACGCGCGCGAGCGTGAGACGTTCGGGCAGCCGATCGGCAAGTACCAGTTCGTGCAGGACATGATCTCCGAGATGGTGCTCGGCTACGAAACGTCGAAGCTGCTCGTCATGCAGGCCGCGTGGATGAAGGATCAGGGTCTGCGGAACACGCGGGAGACATCACTGGCGAAGTGGCATGCCACAGAGTCCGCGTTCCGCGCTGCGCATCTGGCGATCCAGGTGCACGGCGCGTACGGCTATTCGGCGGAGTACGGCATCGAGCGTTACTTCCGTAACGCGCGCGCGCCGATCATCTACGAAGGCACGACGCAGATCCACAAGATGATGCAGGCCGAGCATGCGCTCGGCTTGAGGAACCTGAACGGCCGCGGCGGCGACGTGTCGCCGCTGTGCTCGTGGGCGCCGGCGTTGTCGCCGGTGCACACCCGCGCCTAGGCGCTGCTGTACTCGAAGGGCCCGACGGCCGTGTACTTCCCTGGATGCTGGTACGCGATCCCGTCCGACACGCGGAGCGTCGTCGAGGAACCGAAGTCGGCCTCCTTGAACACGATTCCCTCGGGAAGAACTGCGCCCGGGTGCACCTCTGCGCCGCTGACTGGATTCTTGATCGTCTCGGAGACCATCTCGTACGAATCGCCCGCCTTCACCCGCGTCTTGACGCCGTCGAGGTGAACGTCGTAAGGCACCGGCTTCGGCCCGTGGATCGTCGGCCAGGTCCACGCCAGCACGGCCCAGGGCCCTCCGGCGTCACCGCCGACTAGCGTCTCGATCGCGTTGCGCTGTGCTTCGTCGGCGCGCTCGTCGACCAGGATCAGCGCCTCGCCGTTGCCCTCGTGGATCGCGCCCGGCCAGTCGACGCACACGGTGAAATTCAGATCGTCGAGCGACGCGTCTCCAAAGGTGCCGCGCTCGACATGCCACGTCCAGGTCCCCTCGCACTTCCCGGTCGTCGGGCGAGCGTTGAAGTTGCACGGGCAGCCGTAGTCGCAGTTACACGCGACGATGACCGTTCCCTTGAGCTCCCAGTCCATTCTGACCTCCGTCGTGAGGCCTGCCACGTCCGGTAGACCGTAACGCCTACAAGAGGGCAATGTCCATCCAAGGCCAGTCGGTCGGTTGTTTGGCGAGCCCAGCCCGCACCGGGTTGTCTCCCACGTAGAGGATGGCGCTCAGGAGATGCGCGTCGCTCTCGATGACGTACGCGGAGAATCTGTTCTGAAAGAGGTGGCCGACCCGGCCGTGGCGTCGGTTGAACCGTTGTGCGTAGAGCCCGTTGAGACGATGCATGCCTTTCGAAAGGCTTTCCCGCTCGGTCGAGAGGACGAGGTGGTAGTGGTTCGGCATGAGGCAGTACGCGTAGAGGTTCCAGGCGAACTTGCGGATGACCTCCCGCAGCTGTGCTCTCAGTGCGATGTAGTCGTGTGTGTCCCGAACGATCGGAGCCCGCGCAACGCCGCGTGAAGTGACGTGAAAGATCCCGTCAGGCAATTCACTTCGCAGCCTGCGTGGCATGAAACGAAACTAGCGGCCCCGCGACCGCACGAACAGATGCCGATCCGAGCCGCCGCCCGTAACGACACGTGCCAGGGACAGTCCCTGGAACCCCTCTGCTCGGGAGCCGGCTCTACCGGACACGTGCCAGGGACTGTCCCTGGAACCCCTCTGCTCGGGAGCCGGCTCTGCCGGACACGTGCCAGGGACTGTCCCTGGCACACGTGCGTTTCGGCTACGCCTCGCCTTCCCAGTAGTCGAGCTCCGGCTCGGTGCGGAGCATCGACTCGTAGCCGTTGCCCTCGGTCCAGATCCCGACCTTGCCGCTGTCCGGGTAATGCACGACGGCCAGCGGCGACTTCGATGAGAACAGGACGACACGGACCGGCTCGTCCGTCTTGTTGATCACCTGATGCGCTCCGGCCGGGCCCTCCCGGAACACGGCAACGTCGCCGGGCTCGAGCGCCTGCTCTCCGTCCGGTGAGCGCAACGTCGGCTTGCCCGTGACGACCAGCAGCCACTCCTCGCAGCCCTGCTCGTAGTGGTACGGCCACGTCTTCTCGCCGGGAGGAAGCTCGTACAGGCTTCCGCCGAGAAGATCGGCGCCGAGACGTTTCCCGAACGCCGTCGCGCGGTGCCGGAAGCCGTCGCGATCGTGCTCGCTGTCCCAGTCGCCACCGTCGTACAGGTTGAACGTCTGCACGAGAACGACTCTAGAACCCGCGCGCCTCCGGTGGCGGGAGTGGCGACCGAGGGCAGCCCGAGGCGCGGCCCGCCGGCGTTGTACTCGCTCGGCGCGACGTCGTTCGGGCCGCTCGGATAGAAGAGCGACGCCAGCACCTGGATGTGCCGCCTGCCGACACCGAGCTCGAACTGTCCACCGCCGTACATCTGAACGCCCCTCGCGGCACAGTCCTCGATGCACTCGAGCAACCGCGCCGTCGTGCCGAACCGCGACGGCTTGATGTTCAGCCACCCCGGCTCGACCGGAAGCGCGCGCACGTCGGCGACGGAGTGGATCGGCGCGTCGAAGCTGAGCCGGCTCTCCTGCCCCTGCAACACCGTTCCGCACTCGCCGTCGAGTGACGCGTCCTCCAGCACAACGTCCGGGAAGAGCTCCACGACCGCGCGGTACAGCTCGGGATCCGGAACGACGTCGACCGGCGTCCCGGTGTAGTACGCCTTCAAGTCGAGGACGCGAACGCGCCCCGTTCCGGCGAGGCGCTCCATGAACGGCCTGTCCCACTCGTTCTCCGGGTCGAGCTTCAGCTCGAGGTCCGGATTGTGCTCGAGCCACGCGAACGCGTCGTCACGCGTCGAGACCACGAAGCGCACCGGGCCGTACTCGCGCTCGAGCGCGGCACCGAGCGAGAGCTCGTTCTGCCGCAGCGCCAGGTCGAGCGCTGCACTCTCGAACGCCCAGCGGCGGTAGTCGCGAGACGCCGCCATTCCCGGCTCTCCGTCGAACAGCTGCAGCCCGTCGAGCTGCGCCGACAGCTCCTCGCAGCGTCGTCCGCCCGGGAGGCTCGAGCTGCGGAAACCAGTCGTGATCCTGCGCGGTGTACGTGACGTCCTCGCCCCGGCCCTCCACGCCGCCGCCTCCCAGCACCACCGTCGTCGACACGCGCGTGAACTGGGACGAGACGTCGACCGACTTGCGCTCGGTGCCGAACTCCTCGACGTTCACGTCGAGCCCGCGAAGTCGATCCCAGAGCGCCATCAGCCGAGAGAGGGCTCGACGGGACCGGACTGCTCGATGCGCATGAGCTTGTACACGAGCGGAATCACGGCGAGGATCGGAATGGCGCAGACGGGCCACAAGATCTGGTACCCGTCCGTCGCAGGGAGATACGGCCGCGCGAGATCGATCGCCGCACCTGCAATCGGTGCTCCGAGCAAGAGCCCGAGACCCTTCGTCGTCGTGGCGAGCCCGGAGACCGCGCCCCGGTGCTCCTCCGGCATCAGCTTGAAGAGCAAACCCCAGGCAAGCGTCATCACGAGGCCGCCGGACACCGCGACGGGGATGATGAGCGCGAAGTACCAGGTCTGCCAGGTCGACGCGAACCCGGCGACGAGGAACCCGCACCCGTACAACCACGACGACCAGAAGATCACGCGCGCGATCCCGAAGCGATCGCCCAGCTTGCTGGCGAGCAAGGCGGCGATGACATAGCCGGTCGCAACCGCCCCGAGCAGCGCAGACGAGATCGCCTTCGACTCGTTCAGGCCGTCGAGGACGTACAGCACGACGAACGTGCGGGCCGCCGCGAACGTCCCTTCCCAGGCCGCGTTGCAGAACAGGAAGCGGCGCACCGCCGTTTCCTGTTGCAGGATCGACCAGCTCCGCTTGAAATACGCCCCGACCCCCTCGAACACACGACCGTGCCCACCGTCCTCCCGGATCAACAGGATCGGGATTGCGCACGCCCCCGTGGTCACGAATGCCGCGAGGACGAACGGAGCGGCGTGCCAGACCTTGAGCAGGAAACCACCACCGACCAGCGCAGCGCCGAGCGCGATCCCGCGCAGAACGTGCTGGATCCCCTGCGCGCGCCCGTACACCGACGGCGGCAAGACGTCGGGATAGAGCCCGCGATAGGGCGGCTCGTAGACGTAGTAGGCGAAGAAGAACGCGAGCACGATCAGCGTCGTCGTCCAGAGGTTCGGCATGAACGGCATCAGCAGCAGGCAGAAGCCGAGCGGGCCGAGCGCGGCGAACATGAATGGACGCCGACGGCCCATGGGTGTGTGGAAGGTGTCGCTCCACGGCCCGATCACCGGCGACAACGTGAGCGCGAACACACCCTCGGCGCCGAGCACGAGCCCGATCAGCGTCCCCGACTCGGTGAACCGGTTCAGAAGTGGCGGGAGATACGCCGCCGTGGTCGTGATCGAGAACGCGAGCCCGAACGCGCCGGCTCCAAGAACCCAGAAGACGCTCCGCCTGACCGCGCCCGACTGCCGGGCGGCTTCCGCGGTGACCTGTGTCACTGCGTCAGACCTTGGCGGCTACGCGGTCGGCGGCGAGCCCGCCGCAGATCACCTGAACGACCGTCTCCTCTGCACGCGCAATCGCCTCGTCCCCATCCTCGAGCTTGCCGAGCACCCAGCCGGTAAGGATCTCCTCGATTGCCCCGTAGAACACGTAGCTGGCCATGCGCGGATCGAGGTCCGAACGGAATTCACCCTCCGCCTGACCGCGGGCAATGACCCGCTCGATCCCGGCGAAGGCCAACTCGATCTCGTCGATGCGCTGCTGCAAGTGCGAGCTGCGGGTCACCTCGCGCACGAGCACACGCACGAGGTCCGGGTCGCGGCGCCACGCGCGCAACAAGAGCTTGGTGATCCCGGCGAGACGGTCGCGTGCGCTCTCGTCGGTCTCCTCGACCGAGCGCACGGCGTCGAGCACGTCGCGCCACGTCTCGCGGAAGATCGTCTCGAGCAGCTCTTCCTTCGAACGGAAGTAGTGGTAGAGCAAACCGTGCGCGACACCCGCTTCCTCGGCGATGTCACCGACCCTGCAGGTGTGGTAGCCCTTGCGCGCAAAGACGCGCACGGCAGCGTCGAGAATGAGCCGACGCTTGTCCTCCTGGCCTGTTGAACGGTCGCTCAACGGTCGCAGTGTAGTGGTAGCTTCGCCGGTTGTGGTGCTACGCGGCGTGCTGGTCGTCGATTTCACGCGCTACCTGCCCGGCCCCTTCGCCAGCCGCGAGCTCCTGCGGCTCGGCGCGCGGGTCGTGCGGGTGGAGACACCCGGCGGGGACCCTCTCCGCTCGGTCGCTCCCGGCTGGGACGACGCGCTCAACACGGGCAAGGAGTCGGTCGTGTGGGACCTCGAACGAGACCCCGGCCTCGGCCCCGCACTCGCCGCTCGCGCCGACGTCGTGCTCGAGGGATTCCGCCCCGGTGTCGCGGAGCGACTCGGGCTGACCGCGTCCGATCTTCCCGACTCGGTCGTGTACTGCTCCATCACCGGCTTCGGCGCGGGCGATACGCGCGCGGGTCACGACCTCAACTACCAGGGCTGGGCCGGACTGCTCGCCGACACCGCCCCCGCGTTGCCGCCCGTGCAGATCGCCGACCTCGCAGGCGGCTCGCTCTTCGCCGTCATCGAGATCCTGGCCGCTCTGCTCGAACGCGAGCGCACTGGACGCGGTACGCACCTCGTCGTCTCGATGACGCATAACGCGCACTCACTTGCAGCGCACCGGCTGCACGGCGAGCCCGAGCGCACGCTCACCGGCGGGCTCGCGTGCTATCGCACGTACGAGACCGCCGACGGCCGCTTCCTCACCGTCACTCCAGTCGAGCCGAAGTTCTGGCGGCGGCTCTGCGAGCTGATCGAACGGCCCGACCTCGTCGACCGCCACTACGAGCAGGACCAGGAGGCGCTGGCAGCCGAGCTCGCCGACGTCTTTCGCGCGCGGCCGCTGGCCGACTGGCTCGAGCTCTTCGAGGGCGAGGACGTCATGGTCGGCCCCGTCGCGACCCTCGCAGAGGCATCCGAATGGCTCGGCGCGCCCGTCGACACAGGCAAGGCGCCCCTCCTCGGCGAGCACACCGAGCGGTGGCGGACCGACCTTGCCCCGTTCGAGGGATAACAGGCGCGCAGACGCGCGACGATCTGAGGTGTGGATGACCCAGCGCCGCGTCCTCTCCCTGCTCGCTCTCGCTCTCTGCGCCTCGGCGCTGGTCGGTTGCGCCGGCGGCGATGCGCTAGCGCTCGACCCCGTGGCGAAGGCCGCCAGCACGACCGCGAAGACGCAGTCGTCGCGGTTCGACTTTCACGCATCGATCACGGCCGGCACCGCCGGCTCGTTCTCCTTCCACGGGAACGGGATCTTCGACGGCCAGCACAAGTCCGGCTGGATGAACATGCACTTCTCGCTGCCGGCGCAAGCTCAGATGCAGCTCGGGTCCGCCGATCCGAGCATGGAGATGATCTTCGACGGCAATCACGGCCTCGTCATGTACATGCGCTCGCCGCTCTTCGACCGAGTTGTCCCGACGGGCAAGTGGGTCAAGATGGACGTGGCCAAGCTGGCGAAGAAGCAAGGGATGGACCTCGGCACGCTCATGAACGCGAACCAGGCCGACCCGTCCCAGTCGCTCCGCATGTTGATGGCGTCGAGCGGCGCACGCGTCACCGGGGCCGAGCGGATTCGCGGCGTGGAGACGACGCGCTACGCCTTCAACATCGACTTCAACAAGCTCGCACACGACAACAAGGCGTTGAGGCAGCTGACCGAGAAGACCGGTTCGGTTTCGGCTCCTGCCGAGGCGTGGGTCGACAAACAGGGGCGCGTCCGCCGCCTCAGCGTGACGATGACGATGGGCGCCGCACTCGGCACGCCGATGACGATGTCGATTACCGAGGATCTCTACGACTTCGGCGAGCGCACGCCGATCGCCGCGCCTCCCGACAGCCTGGTCGTCGACTTTTCCTCGCTTCCCGGCCAGAGCTCCTAGCTCTCCTCCCGCTCGTCTCGCCCGGGCAACCGGTCGGTCAACCGTCCGAGCGCCTGTGTGACCTCGCTCGGGATGATCCAGACCTTGTTTGCTTCGCCCTGCGCAATCTGCGGCAGCACTTGGAGATACGAATAGGCGAGCAGCTGTGGGTCGGGGTTGCCCTCATGGATCGCGCGGAAGACCGTGTCGATCGCCTGTGACTGACCTTCCGCCTGAAGGATCGCGGCCTGTTTCTGCCCCTCGGCGCGCAGGATCGACGACTCCTTCTCGCCCTGCGCGGTCAAGATCTGCGACTGCTTCACACCCTCGGCAGCGAGGATCGTGGCGCGCTTGTCTCGATCGGCTCGCATCTGCTTCTCCATCGAGTCCTGAATCGACGGCGGTGGATCGATCGCCTTGAGCTCGACGCGATTGACGCGAATGCCCCACTTCCCGGTCGCTTCGTCGAGCACGCCGCGAAGCTGACCGTTGATCTCGTCGCGTGACGTGAGCGTCTTCTCGAGCGCCATGCCGCCGATGACGTTCCTGAGGGTCGTCACCGTCAACTGCTCGATCGCCTGGATGTAGTTGGCGATCTCGTAGGTCGCCGATTTCGGATCGGTCACCTGGAAGTAGATGACCGTATCGATGCTGACGACGAGATTGTCCTCGGTGATCACCGGCTGCGGAGCGAACGAGACGACTTGTTCCCGCATGTCGATCATGTCCCGGATGCGATCGACGAACGGGACGACGAGTGTCAGTCCGGGCGTGAGCGTCCGCGAGTACCGCCCGAGCCGCTCGACAACCCCGGCACGCGCCTGCGGGACGATCCGGATCGTGCGAGCAAGAGTCAATAGCACGAGCCCTGCGACGACGAGCAGAACGATCAGTCCAGCGGTCATCTCTTCACCTTTCTACTCGTAGACGAGAGCGGTCGCTCCCTCGATCTTGACTCACCTCTACCCGGGTACCGGGCTCGAAGACCTCATCCTCCATGTACGAGCGCGCGGACCACTCTTCGCCGCCGATGCGTACCCGGCCGCCGTTCGCGTCCACCCGCTGGAGCACGACCGCTTTCGTGCCCTCGAGCGCCGCCGTCCCGGTGCGCAGGGCCGCAGGCATGTGGAGATGCCGCCTCGCGATCGGACGCAGCAAGGCGACCGATGCGATCGAGCCGGCGATGAACACGATCAACTGGGCGATGATTCCGCCTCCGGCGAGCGCGACGATCCCAGCCGCCACAGCGGCCAGCGCCACCGGTCCGAGGAAGAACAGTCCCGGCGTGAAGATCTCCCCGACGGCCAGCAGCACTGCCGCGATCACCCAGATCAGCCACCCAGGCACAACTCTGATCGTAACTACCCGGGTCGTGCGAGCCCGAGAGCCGCCGGCAGTCCGTACAGATCGGTCAGCCGTTCGTCGATCTCCGGGTGGCGTTCCTCGCGGTCGACCAGGATCGCGCGCATGCCGAGCGCTCTGGCTCCTTCGATGTCCTCCTCGAGCGAGTCGCCGACCATGACCGCATCGCCCGGCGCGACCCCGAGCGCATCGAGTGCGGCCTGGAAGATCGTCGGGTGGGGCTTCACTCGCCCGTGCGAGCGCGAGTCGACGATCACATCCACGTCGAGCGCGTGGTGTGCAACGAACTCGGTGAGGTCGCGAATGCCGTTCGAAACCACCGCGATGCGAAGCGACGCCGCGCGCAACTCGTCGAGCACGGGCAGCACGTCCTCGTAGAGCTCGAAGTTCTCCGAGACTCCCCAGCCTTCTTCGATCTCCGTCGCACACTCGCTTGCAAGCGACTCCGGCCCGCCCATGCCGATGAAGATCTCCTCAGTGAACCGGTGCCAGATCGTCTCGTCGTGCAGCAGCTCGGGATGGCGCTTGAGGTTCTGGACCGCCGCTTCGCGCGCTTCGTCGTAGCGGCTCGTGTCCAGTGTGATCCCGTGCCGACCGGCGATGCGCGCGTAACGCTCTGCGGACAGCTCCGGCCCGGGACGGCAAAGCGTGAAGTCGACGTCGAAGAGGACGGCCTGCAGGGTCACTCGGCGTCCTCCAACAGCCACCTGACGGTCGCGATATGCGTCTCGCTGTAGTCGCTGTCGAACGCCCACGCCATCGTCTGCCCGATCGTCCACCCGCGGGCGCGCTCCCGGTCGAGCCCGAGCTCCGACGTCAGCCGGTCGAGACGGTAGAGAACGTCTGCCTTCGAGGGACCGAGTTCGAACGAGCGCACGATCGGCGCGACCGCGAACTCGCGCTCACCGACGAGCGGCTTCGGATCGATCACGAGCCACGGCTCGCGCTCTGCGGCGAGAACGTTGTCGCCGTGGAGATCCTGGTTCAGCAGCACCTGCTCTCCCTGCGATGCCGAGAGTGAGCGCAGCGCGTCGACCGCCGCGTCGACCAGGCGCCGCTCGATTGCGTGGCCCGATTGCTCCCACTGCATCGGGCAGGTCGTCGATCCACCAGGCGGCCTCTTCGGCGAGTGTGTGAAAGGGCTCTCCGGCTTTCACCCAGTGTCTGGGCAGCAGCTCGACCAGGACGTCGAGCGCTGTCTCGCCGCCGTTCTCAGCGAGAGCCGTTCCCGGTTCGCAACGCTCGAGCAACATCGCGGAGCGCGCATCGTCGCGGGCGAGCAGCCGCACCGCGCCGTTCCCACCGAGGAGCTCGAGCGCGTCTGCTTCCTGCTCGGCCTCGCGGTGCGGATAGATCACCTTGAGAACGGCTGGTGTTCCGTCCGTCAGACCGGCGCGGACTGCGTAGCCCGCGGCTCCAGCCTCGTAGGGCTCGCCGAGCTCGAGCTCCCACTCCTCGACGCATTCGGCAACGAGTTCGGGGACGCGCTCGAGCCAGACGCCGTGCGTCAGACTCGCGTCGGCCACCGGTACGCGTTCGGCTGCCGGTTCGCGAGCGACGGCAACTTGGCGCGGATGTTTTGCAGGTGTGCGCGATCGAGTTCGGCGGTGATCACGGTTTCCTCGTCCGGTGCCTGCGCGACGACGACACCCCATGGGTCCGCGATCAGCGACCGGCCGTAGGCAGGCTTGCCCGGGAGCGTCTCGCCGATCTGCGCCGCGGCAGCGACGTAGAGCTGGTTCTCGATCGCGCGCGCACGCATGAGCACGTGCCAGTGATCCTTGCCGGTCGGCGTCGTGAAGTGCGCCGGCACGGTCACGAGCTCGGCGCCTTCGAGCGTCAGGATGCGGTAGAGCTCGGGGAAGCGAATGTCGTAACAGATCGAGAGCCCGATGCTCCAGTCCTCGACCTCCGCGACGACGGGCTCGTCCCCAGGCTCCTCTGCCTCCGACTCGCGGTAGACGACGCCCCCGACCTCCACGTCGAAGAGGTGGATCTTCCGGTAGGTCGCGACGAGCTGGCCTTCGGGATCGAAGACGAGGCTCGTGTTGGAGAGCTTCTCGCGTCCCTCACGCCGCTCGGCGATCGAGCCGCCGACCAGCGTGATCCCGTGCGTCCGCGCCCAGCGCGGACATCGCGGCGACCGACTCGCCGCCGTTGAGTGGCTCCGCAGTCGCGTGGTACACGGCAGCGTCGCCGATCGCGTTCCACTTCTCCGGGAGAACGACGACGTCGGCCCCGGTTGCAGCCGCCTGTGCGACGAGGCGCTCTGCCTTTTCGAGGTTCGCGCTCTTGTCGGCCCGACTCGTCATCTGAACGCACGCGATACGGATCCGGTCCGGCATACGCGCAGGATAGCCTCGCCGCGATGGAGCCAGTGACCACGGCCGGCCCGCGCCTGCGCGTTCTCGAGGCGCTCCGGCACCGCGGCTTCCGGCTCCTCTTCGCCGGGCAGACGATCTCCCAGATCGGCGACGCGGCCTTCATCGTCGCGCTGGGCTGGCGGGCCTTCACGCTCACGGGCAAGGCGAGCTCGCTCGGAATCGTGCTGAGTGTCGAGGCGCTCGGGTTGGTCACGACGCTCCTGATCGGCGGCGTGCTCGCAGATCGCTACTCGCGACGTCTGCTCTTGATCGGCTCCGACGTCTCGCGTGCGCTGATCGTGGCGGGGCTCGCACTCGTGGATGCGACGGGTCACCTGCAGTTCGGGGTCCTGATCGGTTTCGTCGCGCTGCACGGCCTCGGCAGCGGCCTGTTCCAGCCCGCCTTCGGCGGCATCCTGCCGCTGCTCGTCGAGGAGCCGAGCCTCGGATCCGCGAACGCGCTGATCGGCGTGTCGCGCCAGGCAGCGCTCGTGATCGGGCCCGCGATCGCCGGCCTGATCTACGCCGCTGCGGGGTCGAGCGCGATCTTCGCCGTCGACGCTGCATCGTTTCTCGTCTCCGCCGCGCTGCTGACGCCGACGAGACCGCGAGCCGTTCGAGCCAGGCCCGTCACAGGGCTTACGCGAGGAACTGACGAGCGGCTTCCACTACGTCATGCGAGTGCCGTGGCTCTGGCGCACGATCGGGACGTTCACGCTCGTGCTCATGACCGGCTTCGCAGCACTCCAGGTGCTGCTGCCGAAGCTCGTCGAGCAGGAGTGGGACGGCGGCGTCGGCTCGTACGGCCTGCTCTTCACCTTGCAGGGAGTCGGGATGGTGTTCGGGTCGATCGTGCTGGGACAGACCTCGCCCACCCACCGGCGAGGCGTGTTGATCTACTCGCTGCTCGCGACCAACAATGCGGTCGGCATCCTGCTCGGGCTGTCGCCGTGGTTCTGGGGAGCCGCAGCCGCGCAGGTGGTGCGAGGGTTCTGCATCGGCTTCGCGATCACCCTCTGGGACACGATGCTCATGCAGCGAGTCCCCCAGCACATGCTCTCGCGCGTGATCAGCATGGACTGGTTCGGCTCGCTCGGCCTGTTACCGGCCGGCCTCGGCCTCTGGGCCGCCCTATCCGGCCTAGCCGCGCCGGGAACGCTGATCGCAGCCAGCATGGCGTTCTGCGCGTGCCTGTTCCTCCTCGGCCTAGCCGACCCGAGAATCCGAGACGTGGACTAACCCACTAGGGCGAGCTAGCCACCGCGCGCGGAGGCGGGACCGCGTCCCGCCGGGAGCGCTATCGAACGGCTTGCTTCACCGCTCCAAGAAGAAGGGGGCCCGTGGGGGAAACCTGGTTTCCCCCACGTTTAATCGGGGTGCCCAGATTTGAACTGGGGACCTCTCCGACCCGAACGGAGCGCGCTACCAGGCTGCGCCACACCCCGAAGCGGCACGAAGACTAGCCGCTTTCGGCACAGATCCGTGACGTTTCCCCGGCTATGTTGCCTTCACCGACAACTTGGAGGGCAACGAGTCATGAACAGCGTCAACCTCATCGGCAACCTGACCACCGACGTCGAGCTGCGTGAGTTCGGCGAGGAGAAGCGCCTCGCCACGTTCGGGCTCGCGGTCGATCGCGGCGGCAAGGACGGCGAGACCGATTTCTTCCGGATCGCGGTGTGGGACCGGCAGGCGCAGCTGTGCTCCGAGTACCTGGCGAAAGGCCGCAGGATCGGCCTCGAAGGCCGGCTGCGGTACCGAACGTGGGAGGACGACGGACAGAAGCGCAGCGCTGTCGAGGTCGTTGCGTATCGCGTCGAGTTTCTGTCGCCGCCGGCAGCGGGCTCAGGCGGGGAGGTGGTGCCTTTCGAGGCTGCCGTCGCCTAGAAAGTCGTCGATCGCATTCGCGCAAGCGTCAGGGCGCTCGCCGATGAGGAGATGCCCGCAACCCGGAATCACGCGCAGCGGTGCGCGCAGCCGGCGCGCGTACTCGAACGCGTCGTCGAGCGGCAACTGCACGTCCTCTGCTCCCCAGAGGACCAGCACCGGGCAGCGCACTGCCTCGAGCTCCTGACGCGGGTCGTCCGCGCGCAACGCCTGCCAAGCGCTGTCGACGTCCGTGTGCAGCAGTTGCGCCGCGAGAAATCCCTCGACAGCTTCGTCGGTCAGCGAGCCGGGATCGGCGACGGACACGAAACCGAAGACGAACCGGCGGAGCAGGAGCGAACGCGAGACGAGGCCACGCCAGCGCGCCGCAAGCCGGCCGGGGCGAACCGTGCTGAACACCGACTGCAGCTGCCGGCCCCAGATGCTGCCGAGGCTGAGCCCGGCCGCGGCTGCGAGCACGACGGCAGAGACGTCATCGGGATGCCGCAGCGCGAGGCGCAGCACCACCGCTCCTCCGAGCGAATGCCCGACGACGGGCGCAGGCAGCATGCCCTCACGCGCGGCGAGGAGCGCCACCCGATCCGCGAACGGCTCGAGGCCCGAGACGGCAGGCAGGGCCTCCGACCCGCCGTGGCCGGGCAGGTCCGGAACGAGCAGCCTGTGGTTCGGGACGAGGAGCGGGGCGAGCTCCGTCCAGTTGGCCGCGGCCCCACCCAGGCCGTGGACGAGGATGAGCGGAGGGCCCTCGCCCCCCACGAAATAGCGCATCCTGGAGCCCTTGAGCTCGGCGAATCGCTCCTCCAGGGCGGGTAGCTTTGCGTCCGTCACCAGGGCCGATTATCCTGTGACCAATGACTGTTCATGGAGCGCCGGACCGTTGATTCCGGCATCGACATGTGGAGGCTCGATCTAGCCCGCTGAGCGCATTCGCGCCGGCGGGTTTTTTCGTGCAACGACGAGAGGAGCGTAGATGGCGAACCACCTCACGCCCGAGGAGTTGTCCAAGGAGCTCGGGATCGACCGGCAGGAGGTCATCCGCGTCTGTGTCGAAGAAGGTGTGCCGATCTATCAGGGCAAGATCGACAAGACGCTGTTCCAGGCACAGCTAGAAGCCTTGGGCGCGATGCCCGCGCACCACTAGAAGCTACGCAGACTTACGCGCCGGCGCACGCCGGGTACGAGAGCCGCTCTTCGAAGCGGCTTTCGTCTTTGACGAAGAGCCCGACGGGGTCTTCCGTTCCTTCGCCTCGGCGACGCTCTTCTTCAGCGCCTCCAGCAGGTCGACGACCGGCGCCTCCGGCACGGGCTCCGGCTTCGCGATCTCCTTGCCGTCGAGCTTCGCCTCGAGCATCTGGCGCAGGTCGCTGCGGTACTGGCTGACGAGCTCCGACGGATCGAACTCGCCGACGAGGCTCTGCATCACCTGCTGCGCGAGGTCGAGCTCGGCCTTCTTCACCTCGGTGCCTGCGACAGCCTCCTCGATCTCGGCCTGCGAGCGCACGTCCTCGGCGAGAAAGAGCGTCTCGAGCACGAGTGCTTCGCCTTTCGGGCGGATGAGCGCGAAGTACTCGGCGCCACGCAGCACGAAGCGGCCGATCGCCCCCATCTCCGAATCCTTCATCGCCTCGAGCAGGAGCACGTAAGGCCGGCGCTGGGCCGGCGCCTGGGCGGGTGCGAGGTAGTACGTCCGGTCGAGGTAGACCGGATCGACCTGATCGAGTGGAACGAACCGGGTGATGTCGATCGAGCGCGAGTCGTCGTGCTGCTGGATCGCTTCGAGGTCGGCGTCCTCGACGATGACGAACTCGCCCTTCGCGACCTCCCAGCCCTTGACGATCTCGTCGGGGCCGACCTCACGCTCGTGGGTGGGGCACCAGCGCTTCTGGCGGATCGGGGTCTTGCACTCCCGATGGAGCGTCCGGAAGCTGACGTCGGACTGCTTCGCCTTGGGCGTCGTCGCCAGAGCCAGGCCAACCGGGATGTTGACCAGTCCGAATGAGATCGATCCGTTCCAGATAGTGCGCATGGCCGCCTTCGAATTGTAGAGGGACCGGGCAGTTTCGACCCGAGCAGGCGGCTTCCTGCAAGGGCCCCGCCCGGGTGGCCGTCTCGAATTACGATGTGAAGGTGGCAACCACGACGACCGCGGCGGGCACTCGGACGATCGCCCGGTTGTGGCAGGACGCCGTCGAGCGGCACTGGCCGGGCCCGGCCTACCTGGTCCAGGAGGGCGAGGACTGGCGGGAGGTCTCGTGGGACGAGGCGGCCCAGGCCGTCGAGGAGCTGGCGAACGGGCTCCTGGCCCTCGGGATCAGAAAGGGCGACGCCTTCTCGATCCTGGGCTCGACCCGCCTCGAGTGGGTGCTGTTCGATTTCGCGCTCGGCCTCGTCGGCGCGGTCGGCGCTCCGATCTACATGAACAGCTCGCCGAAGGACGCGGCGCACGTCGTCGAGCACTCGGAGGCCGTCGGCGTGCTGTGTGAAGACGAGTCGCAGCGGAGCAAGCTGGAAGGGCTCGAGCTGGACCACGTTCTGACCTTCGCCGACCTGGACGACCTGCGCGCTCGCGGGCGTGCCTATGCCGAGAGTCATCCAGGAGCCGTTGCCGAGGCGGCGGCCGCGATCGGCGAGGACGACCTCTTCACGTACATCTACACGTCAGGGACGACCGGCCCGCCGAAGGCCTGCATGATCACGCACCGCAACTACTACGAGATGGCCGACAAGATCCGGCAGATCGACGACTTCACGGTCATGGACGACACGATGCTGCTCTTTCTCCCGCTGGCGCACAACTTCGGCCGGCTGATGCATCTGCACAGCCCGCACGTCGGCTACACGCTTGCCTTTTGCCCCGACCCTTACGCAGTCGCAGAAGCGCTGCCGGCCGTGCGCCCGACGGTGTTCCCGAGCGTCCCGCGCGTGTACGAGAAGGTCCACACGGGCGTCACGGCGAAGTTCGACGAGGCGACCGGTGTCAAGCGCAGGTTGATCGACTGGGCGCTGCGTGTCGGTCGTGAGGTGAGCAGGCTCCGCCAGGCCGGCGAGCCGATTCCGCGCGGACTGGCCCTGCGGCACCGCATCGCCGACAAGCTCGTGTACTCGAAGGTGAAGGAGCGGCTCGGCGGACGGATCCGCATCTGCGTCTCGGGAGGTGCGCCGCTCGCGAAGGAGATCATCGAGTTCTTCCACGCCCTCGACATCCTCATCCTCGAGGGGTACGGCCTCACCGAATGCACCACGGCCGCGACGGTGAACCGTCCGACGAGCTACAGGTTCGGCACGGTCGGGCCTGCGTTGCCGGGCGTCCAACTGCGGATCGCCGACGACGGTGAGGTGCTGATCGAGACCGAGACGATCTTCGCCGGCTACTACAAGGACGAGGAAGCCACGCGCGAGATCCTTCCGGGCGACGGCTGGCTGCGCTCGGGCGACGTGGGAAATCTCGACGAGGACGGTTTCCTGACGATCACCGACCGCAAGAAGGACATCCTCGTGACCGCGGGCGGCAAGAACGTCGCCCCACAGAACGTCGAGAACGCGCTGAAGACGCACTCGATCATCTCGCAGGCGCTCGTCGTCGGCGACCGCCGTCCCTGCATCGCGGCCCTGATCACCCTGGCCGAGGGCGTTTCCCACGAAGACGCCGAGGCAGAGGTCCAGCGCGCAGTCGACGAGGTGAACCGCGATCTTTCACGCTTCGAGCAGGTGAAGCGGTTCACGATCCTCCCCCGCGACTTCACCGCCGAGGACGGCGAAGTGACGCCCACGCTGAAGCTCAAGCGCCGCGTCTGCCAGGAGCACTTCGCCGCCGAGATCGAGGCGCTCTACTCCTGACCGACGTCTTTCTCGTCCTGTCGTCGTTCCTCGCGAGCGCCGTGGAGACCGTCGAAGCGCTCACGATCGTGCTCGCGATCGGGCTGACCCGCGGCTGGCGCTCCGCCCTGACCGGTGCCGCCGTTGCGACTCTGGCCCTTGCGGCGATCGTGGCCGTACTGGGCCCGGCGCTGACCGTGATTCCGATCGAGACGCTTCGCCTCGTGGTCGGCGGATTGCTGCTCGTGTTCGGCCTTCAGTGGCTGCGCAAGGCAATCCTGCGCGCGAGCGGCTGGAAGGCCGTCCGCGACGAGGCGTCCGTCTTCGAACGTGAGCGGGCGGAAGCCGCGAGCGCGCCGCACGAGGAACGCGCGGGGCTCGACTGGTACGGCTTCACGATCTGCTTCAAGGCGGTTCTGCTCGAAGGGCTCGAGGTCGCATTCATCGTCCTGACGTTCGGAAGCACGCAGGGAAGCATCCCGCTCGCCGTCGTCGGCGCCGCCGCTGCCGTGATCCTCGTCGTCCTGGCAGGGATCCTCGTGCGCGAGCCGCTGAGCCGCGTCCCCGAGAACACGCTTGCATTCGCGGTCGGTGTCATGCTGACGACGTTCGGGATCTTCTGGGGCGCGGAAGGCGCGGGCGTCGACTGGCCCGGCGGAGACGCCTCGCTGCCAGCCGTGCTCGGGTTCGTCCTGCTCGTCTCGCTCGGCTACGTCACGATGCTGCGCCGGCGGAGGCTCGTGTTCGCATGAAGCGCTTCGGGAAGTTCTGGTGGGACTTCATCGTCGGCGACGACTGGCGCGTGGCGGTTGGCGTCCTGCTCGCCTTCGGAACCACCGCCCTGCTCGCGGCGACGTCGGTTCCCGCGTGGTGGGTGCTTCCCCTCGCGGTCGCGGCAGTGCTGTGGCTGTCGCTGCTGCGCGCGGCGCGCTAGATGCGCCGGCCGCCGGCGAAGTTCGACGAGTAGTAGCCGGAGAGCGAAGAGATCTTGACGACGTCGCCGGTGTGCGGCGCGTGGATGAACTGTCCGCCGCCGATGTAGATCCCGACGTGGCTGGCACCGGTGAAGAACACGAGGTCGCCGGGCTGCAACTGGCTGATCGAAACCGCAGTGCCCATGGCGAACTGCGAATACGAGCTGTGCGGGAGCGAGACGCCGATCTGGGCGAACACGTACGAGACGAGGCCGGAGCAGTCGAAGCCACGCGGCGTCGAACCACCCCAGACGTACGGCACGCCGAGGTAGCGCATCGCGATTCCGACCACCCCGCCGTGGACATTCGGAGGCGCGACGGTCGAGCCCTCCGGCGTGGACGCCGAGATCCCCACGCCGTCCGTCGCCGGGATCTGCGTTCCGGCCGAGAGCCGAGACTGGGCCGCCGCCTCGAGCTGTCGCTGCTGTGCGACCTCGGCGGCCTTGATCCTCTGGATCTCACCCTTGATGGAGGAGAGCAATTGCCGGCGCGAGGCGAGCTGGGACTGGATCCGCTGCTTCTGCGCCGCCTTCTGGGCAACGACGGTCTGCTGCTCCGTGTGTGCCTTCGAGAGCTCAGCGCGATGCTGCTGGACGGCCGCCTTGAAGGAGGCCACCTGCTGCACGATGCTCGCGTCCTGCTGAGAGGTCGAATTGACGGCCTCGAGCCTGTTCAGCAGATCCTCGAAGCTGGTGGACCCGAGCAGCAGCGACAAGGTGGTGTCGTCCTGCGAGGTCGTGTAGGCGGTGACGAGCCGGGCCGCGAGCGATGCCTGTGCGATCTTGAGGTTCGCCTTCGTGACCTTCAGCTGCTTTCGATTCTCGCGCTGGTCGGTCTCGATCTTCTGCAGGCGGACGTTCGCAAGGTTGTACTGCTCGACCGCGGCGCCCATGCTCTCGTCGATCTGCTGGATCTGCGCGAGCACCTGCTGCGCCTGTGCCTGCTTCGCCGCGACGCCACCCGGCGTCGCATTTGCCGATGCCGCCGCGCACAGCGCCGCTATGCCAATGAGAAACGCCTGCGCCTGCCGTCTTCTACCGCGGCTCCAAAGCGCGGTCAGAACCCTGCTCGACGGGCGCACCGGAGGGGGCCGGTACGTCACAAGTGGGGCACCCTAGCAACGTATTCGGACGCCTGCAACCGCTTTCCGAGCCTAAAAGTCATTAAACCTCCCATGTGTTGGGACCGCACAAAGTCGCCCGTTGCTAGGGTCCCGAGCCGTGCGATGGCGCAGGGAGAGCCGCCTCGCGGCCGGGCTGGTGCTCGGAACCGCGCTTCTTCTCGGGGTTTTCCTGCCCGGAGCCGACGGTGCGGCCCCAAAACAGCTCCGCGAGCGGCAGGCGAGCCTCTCGGCCCGCTCCCACGGCGCCCTCCTCAGCCTCTATGCCCTTGATTCACGCCTTTCCCGGGCCACGAGCGAGCTCGCTGTGCTCCAGGGGCGCGCAGAGGCGCTCCGGGCCGAGCAGGAGCGGGTCAGGAGCGAGGTCGCAGTAGTCCAGGGGAACCTCGAGGCCTCCCAGCGAATCCTGGGCGCCCGGCTCCGGACGCTCTACGAGGAGGGAGAGCCCGACGCGATCGCCGTGCTACTCGGCGCGACGTCGCTCGACGACGCCGTCACCCGGCTGGACGAGCTCGAGCGGAGCGCCCGACAGGGTGCCCAGGCCGCGACCGATGCCCGCGACGGCCGGACGAAGCTGCGAGGGCTCGCTCTCGAGCTCGCGGCGCGCGTGCGCGAAGTTCACACGCTCCAGGCACAGGCGGTGCAGACAGCCGCAGCGCTGAGGCGCGAACGGGCCGGCCGCGTCGCCTATCTCACGTCGCTCGCCCGGCAGCAGCGCCTCACGAAACGGCAGATCCGCGCACTCGACTCCCGCGCCCGTCAGGTGGTCGTGAAGGCACAGCAAGTGCAGGCGCAGCCCTCCCCCGGCTCGAGCACGACACCGGCCGCAGCTCCGTGGGTCGTAGCGGGGCCCCGCACGCTCACGGTCACGTCGACCGGGTACTCGCTGAAGGGCAGGACTTCCACGGGTCTTCCGGTCGGGCTCGGAATCGTTGCAGTCGACCCGTCAGTGATCCCGCTCGGAACCCGGCTGACGATTCCGGGGTACGGCGAAGGGATTGCGGCGGACACCGGTGGCGCCGTGCAGGGAATGACGATCGACCTGTGGTTCCCGACCTTGACCGAAGCCATGGCCTGGGGCCGGCGTACGGTGACGGTCACGCTCCACTAAACTTTGCCCCGCCCGCGGCCGGGGAGGCAACGCCCAGTATGAGTGAGCCCGTCATAGCCGGCGAGCAGACGCTGGCCGACGTCCGCGTCCTGATCGTCGACGACCACGATCTCTTCAGGAGTGGTCTTCGCAACCTCCTGGAAGACGAGGGAGTGCACGTGGTCGGTGAGGCCGCGGCGGGCCAGGAGGCCCTCAACATCGTTCGCGACATCGCCCCGGATGTGGTCGTGATGGACCTGAACATGCCGGGCATGGGCGGCGTCGAGGCGACACGGCACATCTCGACGATCGCACCGCTTACGCGTGTCGTGATGCTGACCATCTCCGACCAGGACAACGACGTGATCGACGCCATCCTCGCAGGTGCCTGCGGCTATCTCCTCAAGGACTCCTCGATTCAGGAGCTGATCGCCGGGATCCGCGCCGCCTCCCGCGGAGAGTCGCTGATTTCGCCGACGATCGCGTCGAAGGTCTTGCAGCGGGTGCGTGCGTCGAGCAAACAGCCGGCGATCGAGACGACGATTCGCGCGGAGCTGTCCGAGCGCGAGATCGAGGTGCTGAAGCTGATCGCGAACGGCAAGGACAACGCGATGATCGCCGGCGAGCTGCACATCAGCCCGAAGACCGTCAAGAACCACATCTCGAACATCCTGATGAAGCTGCAGATCGACAACCGCATCCAGGCGGCTGTCTACGCCGTGCGCAGCGGAATCGTCTAGTCGGTTGCCCTGACCTCGTCCGCGCGAGAGCGCAGCGAGACAAGGAGTTGACGGAGCAGCGTCAGGTCACCGTCGGCCGAAGACAGCCGTTGGCCAAGCTGGGTGAGCTCCTCATGCTCGTCGTTCTGCGACTTGGCGCCGAGCTCCACCGCGACCTCCGCGATGCGGCGCTCGAGCCGCCACCGCTCCGCCTCGAGCGCGAGCGCCCGCGCGTACCCCGCCGTCAGCGTGTGCTCGATCGCATCGATGCTAGGGGCGTCCTCGCCGAGCGGCGGAGAATCGAGAAGAGTTCGGATCTCGTCCTGGATCATGGCGGGGGAGGATTCCAGCCTTTTGACAAGTATCGAGCCTCGAAGACCCCGTGCACATAGGCCGCGAGGACTATCTTCCCGCCCGCAGGGCCTATGTTCTTGACGCACGTTGGATCAGTCTCGAAAAATGGATTCCGCTTGAGCCGCCGTCTCCTCGCAGCCGTCTTCGCCCTGGTCGCACTCGTTGCCCCGGCGGCGACCTCCGCCGGACCCACCGAGGACGGCACGCTGCAGCTCCGCCTCGCGCGAGCGCTCAAGGTCCCGCACGTCGCTCCGGCCCGCTCGGGTGCCGTCGCGCTCGACCTCACGACCGGCACCGTTCTCTTCGCGCAGAACGGTGGTCGCTCGCTTGCCCCGGCCTCGAACGAGAAGCTGCCGCTGACGTATGCGGCACTGACGAAGCTCGGACCGTCGTTCCGGATCGACACCGACGTGCTCGGGACCGGCGGCCAGGACGGGACGGTTTGGGACGGGACGCTCATCCTCAAGGGCAACGGCGATCCAACGCTCTCGCGCGCCGATCTCCGGGCACTCGCCGCCCAGGTCAAGGCGGCAGGAGTCCGCAGCGTCACCGGCGGCGTGATCGGCGACGAGAGCGCCTTTGACACCCGCCGGATCGTGGCCGGCTGGAAGCCGAGCTTCTTCATCGACGAGTCACCGCCGCTGTCGGCGCTCGTCGTCGACCGGGCGCGGATCGGCCGCATCGTCACGAGCACGCCCGCGCTCGCAGCGGCGACCGCGTTTCGCGACGCACTTCGGAAGGCCGGGATCGCAGTTGCCGGTCCCGTCCGGGTCGGACAGGTCGACGACTGGTCGGAGCCGCTCGCAACCGTCTCCTCGCCCACTCTCGCAACCATGGTCCGCTTCATGGACCGCGAGAGCGACAACTTCACCGCGGAGAT
Organism: uncultured Actinomycetes bacterium; assembly: GCA_963833255.1. GTDB lineage: Bacteria > Actinomycetota > Thermoleophilia > Gaiellales > Gaiellaceae > 3-1-20CM-4-69-9. Next base: position 79,587 of record CAWHXK010000054.1, on the reverse strand, counting down.
GCTCCTGAAGCAACTCGGCCTCAACGAGCTCTACCGCGGCACGAGCGCCGCAGGCGCAGCAGTGGTGATGCAGACGCTCACGGCGGCGGGCGTGCCGATGGCGGGCGTGCGCATCGTCGACGGTTCGGGTCTCTCCCGCCTCGACCGGCTGACGGCCAACGCACTCGGCGGCATGCTGAAGGTGGCCTGGGCCGATCCGGTCGTCCGGCCGGTGCTGCTCGCGGCGCTGCCGGTCGCGGGAGTCAACGGCACGCTGCAGGACCGGCTTCGCAAGCCTCCGGCTCGCGGCCGCGTTCTGGCAAAGACGGGCACCACGGACGACGCGTCGGCTCTGTCCGGCTACGTGAGCGACACCTACGCATTCGCGGTCGTGCAGAACGGCCATCCGCTCTCGTACTGGTGGGCCCGTCGCGCGCAGGACCGCTTTGCGCAGGTACTAGCCGCGCAGTAGCTCGACGAGGTCCGCTTCGGTGAGGAGCGGCACTTCGACCTTGCGCGCCTTCGTCAGCTTCGAGTTACCCGGTTCCTCTCCGACGATCAGCCCGGTCGTCTTCCCTGACACCGCGTTCCCGACCTTGGCGCCCTTCGCTTCGAGTGCGGCGGCCGCTTCGTCACGCGTGAACGCTTCGAGGGTTCCGGTGATCACGTACGTGTTGCCGGTCAGCGGCCCGTCGACCGGCTTGAGCTCGTCGCCGATCTCGAAGCGTAAACCGAGTTCGCGCAGCTCGTCGACGAGCCCGCGGTTCGCGTCGTCCGAGAACCACTCCGCAATCGCCTCCGCTCGCTCCGGCCCGATTCCCTCGACCTCCAGGATGTCTTCCTGCTTCGCTTCGAGCAGCTTGTCGACGCTCTCGAAATGACGTGCGAGGTTCTGCGCCGTCACCCAGCCGACGTCGGGGATGTTCAGGCCGAACAGCACGCGATGGAACGGCACCTGCTTCGACGCCTGGATGGACTCGATCGCGTTCGTCGCCGAGATCTCGCCGTAGCCCTCGAGCTCCATCAGCTGTTCCTTCGTCAGCCGGTAGAGATCCGGCAGCGAGCGTACGAGCCCGAGATCCCAGAGCCGGCGCACCGACTGTTCGCCGACGCCTTCGATGTCCGCGGCCGCCTGCACCCAGTTGATCAACGACTCGAGCCCACGAGACGGGCAGGCACGGTTGGGGCAGCGGTGCATCGCCTCGCCCTCCGGCTTGACGATGTCCGCGCCGCAGAGCGGGCACTTCTTCGGCATCTTGAAGGGCTTCGTGCCCTTGACGTGCGGAAGAACGGGGCCGACGACCTGCGGGATCACGTCACCGGCACGCTGAACGATCACGTTGTCGCCCTCGCGGATGTCCTTGCGGTTGATGTCTTCCTCGTTGTGCAGCGTCGCTTGTGACACCGTCACGCCGCCGACCTCGACGGGCTCGAGCTGTGCCCAGGGATTGAGCGCCCCTGTTCTCCCGACTCGGATGTGAATCTTGCTCAGCTTCGTCTGGGCGGTCATCGGCGCCCACTTGAAGGCACGCGCCCACCGAGGGCGATCGTGCAGTGCACCGAGGCGGCGCTGCTGGTCGAAGGAGTCGACCTTGATCACGATCCCGTCGATCTCGTAGTCGAGCTCGATGCGGCGCTGCTCCCATTCCCGGCAGGCAGCGGCGACGGACTCGACCGTGTCGTGATGCTCCGCGTAGGGGTTTGTGCGGAAGCCGTGCTCGCGCAACCACTGCAGCGCCTCCCAGTGACCGGCCGCGGCGAGGCCCTCGCGCTGACCGAGACCGTGGATCCAGATCGACAGCGGCCGCGAAGCTGTGATCGACGAGTCCTTCTGACGTAGGGATCCCGCCGCGGCGTTGCGCGGGTTTGGAGTCGGCTTCTTGCCCTCCGCGACGAGCCGCTCGTTGAGCTCGTTGAAGCCGCTGAGCGGGAGGTACACCTCGCCACGAACCTCGAGTAGCGGCGGCGGCGTCTCACGGGCGGCGAGCTGCATCCGCATCGAGATCGGCTTGATCGTCCTCAGGTTGACCGTGACGTCCTCGCCACGGAGCCCGTCGCCGCGTGTCGCGCCGCGCACGAAGACGCCGTCCTCGTAGATCAGATTGATCGAGAGCCCGTCGATCTTCGGCTCGGTGACGTACGCGACGTCACTCGTGCCGAGCCGTTTGCACACGTCCTGATGCCACTTCTCGACCGCCTCGTCGGTCGTGACCTTCTCGAGCGATCCCATCGGCGAGGGGTGCTCGACCTTCTGGAACTTGTCCGACGGAGGCGCGCCGACACGCTGTGTCGGCGAGTCCTTTGTAACGAGGTCCGGGTTCGCCTCTTCGAGACGAACGAGCTCGTCGTAGAGGACGTCGTACTCCGCGTCCGTGACCTCGGGATCGTCGAGGACGTGGTAGCGGTAGAGGTGGTAATCGAGGACGTCGCGCAGCTCGGCAGCGCGCTGCTCGACCTTAGAGGACGCCAAGAAGCTCCTCCGTCGTATCGACGAGCGCGTCGGGCTCCTCGGCCTCGAGTCGCTCGCGCCGATGGATGCCGCCCCAACTGACCCCGACGGAGTACAACCCGGCAGCCTTCGCCGCCTTGACGTCGAACGGCGCGTCGCCGACGTACACAGCGTCGTTGGGAGCAGCGCCCAGCCGTTCGAGCGCGAGGAGCAGCGGCTCGGGATCGGGCTTGTGCTTCTTCGTCTCGTCGCCGCCGACGACCGTCTCGAACAGGTGCTCGATGGGGATTCGCGCAAACGCGAGCTCCACGGTCTGCCTGCGCTTGGCCGTGACGATTCCGAGCCGGCGCCCCTCGTCCTTCAGCTGCACGAGGACCTCGTCCATCCCGGCGCAACAGACGAGCTCGTCGTGCAGCGGCTCGTTGTGCGCCCGGTAAACCGTGACGAGCTCGTCCGCACGATCGGGTGAAAGGGCCTGCATCTGCGCCTCGAGCCCCGGCCCGCCGACCGCGGCCATCAACTGCTCGTCGGGAACCTCCACGCCGAGAACCTCTCTGGCGGCGTGTCGCATCGAGGCGAGAATGATCGCGCCCGAATCGATGACCGTGCCGTCGAGATCGAAGAGAACGACAGGAAAACGCATGACGTGATGCTAGCCGCGTGTACTCAATACTCGACGCGTTCGAGGTAGAGCCCCCACGGCGGAACCGTCGAGCCGGCCTCGCTGCGGTGACGTCCTTCGAGGAGCGGCGCGATTCGCTCCGGCGGCCGCTCGAGCATCGTCCCGACGAGCGTGCGCACCATGTGCCGCAGGAAGCTGTCGGCCGTGATCTCGAACTCGAGCGCGTCAGCCGCGCCGATGCCACTCGGCGCGGTAGACATTCCGCACGAAGACCGTGTGCTGGGTCTCCGTCGGCGTGAACGCGCGGAAGTCGTGCCGCCCGACGAGGAGGTCGGCCGAGTCGGCGAGACGCTCTTCCTCGAGCGGTCTCGGGAACCACAACGAGCGACGATGCTCGAACGGCGAGGGCTCACGCCGTCGCCAGATGCGGTAGCGGTAGCTCCGCGAACGGGCCGAGCGGCGAGCATCGAAGTCGGCTGCGACCTCCTCCACTTCGACGACCGCGACGTCGTCGGGCAACGCGGCGTTGGACGCATTCGCCGATCCGCTCCGGCGCAGGCCCGCCCTCGACGTCGAGGGTGACGACGTTGCCGAGCGCGTGCACGCCGGTATCGGTGCGGCCTGCGACCGCGAGCCCGGACACCGACGGAAAGACGGTTGCGAGCGAGTCGCGCAAGACGCCCTCCACGGTGCGGAGACCCGGCTGCGCCGCCCAGCCGTGGAAGCCGGCACCGTCGTACTCGAGCGTTAGCTTCAACCGCACGTCAGGCTCCCCTGACCCGGATTGTCAGGTCTGCCTTATGCTCTATCAATTTGCGGTTCGTCTGATACACTATAGTCAGTGACCGGCCAGCAGACGTTCCTCCTGCAGCGCGTCCAGCCCGCGATGGTCGGGCTGATCGACGGCTCGCTGTCCACGCTCGCACCGATCTTCTCGGTCGCGATAGTGACGCACAAGCCGCACTACGCGTTCATCGCGGGCGTCGCGGCGGCTTTCGGTGCAGGTGTCTCGATGGCTTTCTCCGAGGGGCTCTCCGACACCGGCGAGCTGACCGGGCGAGGGAATCCCGTCATCCGCGGCACGATCACGGGTGTCGGCACTTTCATCGGCGGCATCCTGCACACGCTGCCGTTCCTGATCCCCCACTACCAAGTGGCAATCTTCACGGCGATCGCCGTCGTGGCCTTCGAGCTCTTGATCCTCGCGTGGCTGCGGTGGCGCTTCTTCGAGGTGGGCTTCATCCGCGCCCTCGCCTCGGTGACGCTCGGCGGTGTGATCATCGCCGCGGTCAGCGCGGCTCTCGGCTCGGTCGGCTGACCTCGAGCGTCAAGTCGTGAGCACCGGTCACCTCGACCTCGTCGCCGGGACGAAGGGGCTCGGCTGCCCGCGCTTCCCACAGCTCGCCGGCGACCCGGATCTGGGTCGGTGAGACGACACGCGCTCGTTGCCCGATGAGTGCGTCCCCGCCGACCGGCGCCCTCCGCCGCCGGGACCACTTCAGCAACACGACGGATTCCGTGATGTCGAGCAGGCCGCCGACGACCACTGCAACGATCCCCCAGGGCGACGGCAGGACGAAGATCGCCAGCAAAATCGCTCCGAGCAGGAGCATCCGCTTGCGAGGGCTAGGACGCTGAGGTCGCCGCCGGGGCGCTGCCGGCAGGCTGGTAGTCCACGAGCTCGAGGTAGACCATCTCGGCCGCGTCGCCGAGGCGCGGCCCGAGCTTCACGATGCGCGTGTAGCCGCCGGACCGGTCCGCGAAGCGCGGAGCGACGTCGGCGAAGAGCTGGTGGACGACATCCTGCGAGCGAAGCTCGGCGAGCGCGAGCCTCCGGGCGTGGAGGTCACCGCGCTTGCCGAGCGTGATCATCTGTTCCGCAAACGGCTTGACCGCCTTGGCCTTCGCCTGGGTGGTCTTGATCCGGCCGTGCTCGATCAGCGCCCCCGCGAGATTCGAGTAGAGCGCCTTTCGGTGCGCCGAGTCGCGCCCGAGCTTCTTGCCTGCGCGACGATGACGCATCGTTAGAGGTTGTTCCCGCTCTCGTCGCCGCGGAGCGTCAGGCCGTGGGCCTGCAGGGTCTCCTTGACCTCTTCGACGGACTTCTTGCCGAAGTTCGGGATCGCTGCAAGCTCGTTCTCGGTCTTCACGACGAGGTCGCCGATCGTCTCGATGCCGACGCGCTTGAGGCAGTTGTACGAGCGCACACCGAGCTCGAGCTCCTCGATCGGGAAGTTCTCCATCCCGTGCGCGAGCGGCATCTCCGGCTGTGCGCCGTCGGGAGTTGCGGGAGCCGCCGACTCGCCGAAGCCCTCGATGCGATCGAGGTCCGTGAAGATCGCGAGCTGCCTGATCAGGATCTCCGACGCCTGCGCGATCGCGTCCTTCGGGCTGATCGATCCGTCGGTGGTCACGTCGAGGCGCAGCTTGTCGTAGTCGGTGCGCTGACCGACGCGGGCCGCTTCGACGTCGTACGCAACACGGCGGACCGGCGAGAACATCGAGTCGATCGGGATCACACCGATCGTGTGCTCGGGCCCACGGTTCAGCTCGGCCGGCACGTAGCCGCGGCCACGGCCGATCGTGAGCGTCATCTCGAGCTTGCCCTTGTCCGACAGATGCGCGAGCTCGAGGTCCGAGTTGAGGATCTCGAGCTCAGCGGGCGCTTCGATGTCCGATGCCTTCACCGCACCGGCGCCGCGCTTTGCAACGTGCACCTCGATCTCGGGCGAGTCGCCGTGCAGCAGGCAGACGAGGTTCTTGAGGTTGAGGATGATGTCCGTCACGTCCTCACGGACGCCCTGAAGCGTCGTGAACTCGTGCGAGATCCCCTCGATCTTCACCGAGGTGACCGCAGCGCCCTCGAGGGACGAGAGCAGCACGCGGCGCAGCGAGTTGCCGAACGTGTAGCCGAAGCCGCGGTCGAGCGGCTCGATCTCGAACACCCCGCGCTGCTCGTCCAACTCCTCGTGGACGATCCGCGGGGTCTGAAACTCCATCAAGCTTGTGCGAGTAGCCAAAGTGATTCCTTCCTTACTTCGAGTAGAGCTCGACGATGAGCGATTCCTGGACCGGCGTGTCGATCTCGTCACGCGACGGCCACTTGAGGATCTTTCCGGTCAGCCCGTCGTGGTCGGCCTGGAGCCAGGGCGCCACGGAGGCGGTGAGATCGGTTGCGTCGCGGATGACCTGCTGGGCCGACGAGCCTGCTGCGACGTTGATGATGTCGTCGGGCTTGACCTGGTAGCTGGGGATGTTCACGCGGCGCCCGTTGACCTGGAAGTGACCATGCCGAACGAGCTGGCGCGCCTGCGCGCGCGACGCCGCGAAGCCGAGGCGGTACACGACGTTGTCGAGGCGCGTCTCGAGCATCCGGAGGAGGTTCTCGCCCGTGACGCCCGTGCCTTGCGCCGCCTTGCTGTAGTAGGTGCGGAACTGCTTCTCGAGCAGGCCGTAGTACCGGCGCGCCTTCTGCTTCTCGCGCAACTGCAGGAGATACTCGGACTGCTTGATGCGGCCGCGGCCGTGCTCGCCCGGCGGATAGGAGCGGCGCTCGATCGCGCACTTCTCCGTCAGGCAGCGCTCACCCTTGAGGAAGAGCTTCATGCCTTCGCGCCGGCACTGCTTGCACTTCGGTGACGTATCTCGGGCCATCAGACGCGCCTCCGCTTGCGTGGACGAACGCCGTTGTGGGCCTGCGGCGTCACGTCCTTGACGCCGAGGATCTCGAGGCCGGCGGCCTGGAGCGAGCGGATCGCCGTCTCGCGGCCGGAGCCCGGTCCCTTGACGAACACCTCGACCTTCTGCAGCCCGTGCTCCATGCCCTTGCGTGCGCACGAGTCGGCTGTGACCTGCGCGGCGAACGGCGTCGACTTGCGCGAGCCCTTGAAGCCGGCCGAGCCGGCGGACTCCCACGCGATCACGTTGCCGTCCTTGTCGGTGAGCGCCACGATCGTGTTGTTGAACGACGTCTTGATGTGCGCCTGCCCGATGGCGATGTTCTTGCGGACGCGGCGACGCGTGCGACCCCTGGCCGCTGTTTTTCGCGGAGGCGCCATTAGCGGTCACCTTTCGTGGCACGCGTGCTCTGCGGCCGCGAAAACCAAGCCTGGGAAGGACGCAGGGAGCGTTCGTAGCCGGAGGCTACGGGCGCGACTGAGGACGCCCCCAGGCGCAGGTTTGCAGCGCCCCGCAGAGTGCGCGAGACGCGGAAGGTGGCCGCATCCATCAGGTCTTCGCCACAGCTTTCTTGCCGCGGCTCACCGTCTTGGCCGGGCCCTTGCGCGTGCGAGCGTTCGTGCGTGTGCGCTGGCCGTTGACCGGAAGCCCGCGACGGTGACGGATCCCCCGGTACGCGCCGATCTCGCCGAGGCGCTTGATCGCCTGCGAACGGTCGCGGCGGAGGTCGCCCTCGACCTGGAGGTTCTCGTCGATGTAACCGCGCAGCTTCGTGACCTCCTCATCCGTGAGGTCGCGAATCTTCGTGTCGGCATCGAGGCCGAGCGCGGCAGCGACCTTGCGCGCCGTCGGCTGGCCGATCCCATAGATGTACGTCAGCCCGATCTCGAGCCGCTTCTGGTTCGGAAGGTTCACTCCCGCGATTCGTGCCAAGTTGCTACCCCTGCCTTTGCTTGTGTCGAGGGTTCGTGCAGATGACCATGGTCCGACCGTGCCGCTTGATCACGCGGCAGCGCTCGCACATGGGCTTGACTGATGCTCTGACTTTCATCGGTGTCGGTATGTGATCCGGCCGCGGGTGAGGTCGTATGGGGAGAGCTCCACCTTCACCTTGTCGCCGGGCAGGATGCGGATGTAGTGCTTCCTCATCTTCCCGGAGATCGTGGCGAGCACTGAGGGCCCGCTTTCGAGCTGCACCCGGAACATCGTGCTCGGGAGCGCCTCGGTGATCTCTCCTTCCATCTCGATCTTCTCTTCCTTGCCGGTCATCGCCTTTCTCTCGCGTCTACGCACACAAACACGGCGGGAGGGCCCGCCGCGAACCGGTCATGGTACCAAACCCGCCCTTTCCCGCGATTTCGCGGCGGTCAGCACCCTCGGAGGCCCTTCCTCTGCGACGGCGACCGTGTGCTCGAAGTGGACAGCCAGGGAACCGTCCTCGGTCGAGATCGACCACTCGTCGTCGTGGAGGTACACCTCGGGGCCGCCGGCCGTGATCATCGGCTCGATCGCCAGCGTCATCCCCGACTGGAGAAGCGGGCCCCGGCCCGGCTCGCCGAAGTTCGGGATCTGCGGCTCCTCGTGGTAGGAGCGCCCCACCCCGTGGCCGACGAGTGAGCGGACGACCGAGAAGCCGGCGCCCTCGACGACCTGCTGGACGGCGTGGGAGATGTCCCCGACCCGGTTGCCAGAACGGGCCTGGTCGATACCTGCGGCCAGGGCCTGCTGTCCCACCTCGAGCAGGCGCTGCGCCTCCGGATCGACCTCGCCGATCGCGAAGGTGTAGGCGCTGTCGGCGACGAGCCCGTCGAGCGTGATGCCGACGTCGACCGAGAGGAGGTCTCCCTCCTCGACCCGGTGGCTGCCGGGGATGCCATGGACCACCATCGTGTTCGGCGAGATGCAGGTCGCCGCGGGAAAGCCGCGGTAGCCCTTCGACGTCGGAACGCCTCCGTGCTCGCGGATGAAGTTCTCGGCGATCCGGTCGAGCTCCGCCGTCGTGATGCCGGGCTGGGCCTGCTCGCCGAGCAAGGCAATCGTCTCGGCCACCAGTTGGCCCGCCTTGGCCATCCCGTCGACTTCCTGTGTGCTCTTTCTAATGATCACGATTGGTGTCTCCGCTGGAGGAACCTCCCGGTTCCCCCAGACCCCCTCCACTGGTCCGCTTCGCGGACAGGCGACTCCGTCGCCTCACGCGGCCGGCACCTGCTCCAACGCAGCCTGGATGTCCGCGAACACTTCGTTCTCCGTGCGGTGACCGCGAACGGGCACGAGGTTCCCGCGCGTGCGGTAGTGCTCGATCAGCGGCTCGGTCTCACGGTGGTAGTTGTCGAGCCGGCGCTTGATCGCCTCGTCGGTGTCGTCCGCGCGTCCTTCGAGTTCGGCGCGAAGGCGAAGCCGCTCGAAGGCGACCTCGTCCGGAATCTGCAGCGCGAACGCGACGTTGAAGCTGCGGCCGATGTCCGAGAACATCGAGTCGAGCGCCTCGGCCTGAACGGTGGTTCGCGGAAAGCCGTCGAGGATGAAGCCCGCTTCGGTGTCCGGCTGCTCGAGTCGGTTTCGGATCAGCTCGATCATCAGGTCGTCGGAGACGAGGTCACCGCGGTCGTAGACCTCCTGCACGCGCCGGCCGAGCTCGGTCCCGGCGGCCATCTCGGCGCGAAGGATCTCGCCGCTCGCGATCTGCGGGATCCCATACTCGGCCGAGATCCGTTTCGCTTGCGTGCCCTTGCCGGCCCCCTGCGGACCGAGGAGCAGAACGTTGAGGGACATCTATTTGAGGAAGCCTTCGTAGTTGCGCATCATCATCTGCGACTCCATCTGGCGCATCGTGTCGAGTGCGACGCCGACGACGATGAGGACGGAGGTACCGCCGAGTGCGCGCGAGGTCGCCTGCGAGAAGCCGCCGTACTTGATGAAGATGCTCGGCAGCACCGCGATCGCAGCGAGATACAACGATCCGGGCAGCGTCAGCCGCGTGAGCACCCGGTCGAGGTACTGGGCCGTCGGAGGGCCGGGACGGATGCCCGGGATGTAGCCGCCGTACTTCCGCAGGTTGTCGGCCTGGTCGACCGGGTTGAACTGCACCGCCGTGTAGAAGTAGGTGAAGATGATGATCAGCACACCCTCGAGGACGATGTAGAGCAGCGATCCGTACGAGAAGTGGGCGTTGATCCATCCCTGCGTCGCCGGGAAGAACTGTGCGATCGTCGGCGGGAACGCCATCACGGCGGCGGCGAAGATGACCGGGATGACGCCCGCCATGTTCACGCGCAGCGGCATGTAGGTCGAGCCTCCGGCGGTCTGACGGCGGCCCACCATCCGCTTCGCGTACTGAATCGGGATCCTGCGCTGCCCTTCCTGGATGTAGACGACGGCCGCAACGATCCCGATCGCGATGAGCGGGAAGAACAACCGCTCCATCGTCCCGCCGTTGTACCACGCGGCGATTCCGGTCGGAGCAGACGAGAGGATCGACGCGAAGATCAGCAGCGAGATCCCGTTGCCGACGCCGCGCTTCGTGATCAGCTCGCCCATCCACATGAGCAGCGTCGTGCCAGCGGTCAGCGTGACGACGATCAGGACGATCCGCCCGGTATTGGCGTCGAGGTTGCCGGCGCGCTTGAACAGGTACGCGTACCCCGTGGACTGTGCTGCTGCAAGCGCCACGGTGAGGTAGCGCGTGTACTGGTTGATCTTTGCGTAGCCCGACTCGCCTTCCTTCTGGAGCTGCTCCAGCTTCGGCACGACCACCGTCATCAGCTGCAAGATGATCGAAGCGGTGACGTAGGGCATGATCCCGAGCGCGAACAGGGCGAACTGCGACAGCGCGCCGCCCGAGAAGACGTTCAGGAGCCCGAGGATCGTCCCGCCGCGGCCGTTGAAGTAGTCCTTGATCGTCTGCGAGTCGACGCCCGGCGCTGGGATCCAAGACCCCAGGCGGTAGAACGCCAGGATCATGAACGTGAAGAGGACGCGCTTGCGGAGCTCGGGGACGCGCCAGGCATTGGCGAGCCAGGAGAACATCTATTCCTCCTCGGACGCGGGCTGTTCGGCCTGGTCGTCTGCCGGCGCTTCCGCCGCTTCTGCTTCTGCCTCGGGTGCCTCGGGCTCGGCTGCGGCCGGCTTGGACTTCGGCTTCGAGTGCTTCTGCTTCTTGACCTTCGGCTCCTTCAGGAGCGACACCGTTCCACCGGCCTTCTCGACCTTCTCGCGCGCGGTCGCTGAGATCGCGTGCACGCGAACGGTCAGCTTCTTCTCGAGGTCTCCGTTTCCGAGCAGCTTGACGTCGGTCTTCGTGTTCTTCAGCAGCCCCTTCTCGACGAGGCTCTCCGGAGTGACCTCCGCACCGTCGTCGAAGCGGTCGAGCGCGCTCACGTTGATCGGAGCAGTCGACGTACGGAACGGGCCGATCGGCATCGCGTCCCTGGAGGTCGCGCCGCGCTGTTTGCCCAGGCGCATGTAGATCGGCATCTGGCCGCCCTCGAAGCCGGCGCGCATCTTGTGCGAGCCGGACCGGGACTTCTGGCCCTTGATCCCCCGGCCGGAATAGCGGCCCTTGCCGGAGCTCTGACCACGGCCGACACGCTTCCGGTCCTTGCGGGCCTGAGCGGGCTTGATCGTGGAGAGTGTGAGCTTTTCAGCCATTTTCGACCTTGACGAGATGACGGACCTTCCGAAGCATGCCTGCGAAGACCGGGCCGTCGTCGTGCTCGGCGGTCTTGCCGATCCTGCCCAGGCCGAGGGCGCGCAACGTGCCGCGGTGCTTCTCGGACTGGCCGATCTGGCTACGAACCTGGGTTACTTTGACCTTCGCCATCCTCTGTCCTCTTCGGAGCCTTGTACGGAAGCACTTCCTTGATGGTCAGGCCGCGCATCTTCGCGACCTCGTCGGGACTGCGGAGCCGCTTCAGCCCGTTGACGGTTGCCTTGGCCATGTTGATCGGGTTCGTCGTGCCGAGGCTCTTCGCAAGGATGTCGCGGATCCCGGCGAGCTCGAGCACCGCCCGCACCCCGCCGCCGGCGATCACGCCGGTTCCTTCGCTCGCGGGCCGCAAGAGCACGCGCGCGGCGTCCGAGCGTCCGAGGATCTCGTGCGTGATCGTCGTGCCGTGCTTCGGCACGGTGAAGAGGTTCTTCTTCGCGTCCTCGACCGCCTTGGTGATCGCAAGAGGCACCTCGCGCGCCTTGCCGTAGCCGACACCGACCCGGTCGACTTCGTCGCCGATCACGACGAGAGCGGTGAACGAGAACCGCCGGCCGCCCTTGACGACCTTCGCGACGCGGTTGATCTCGACGACGCGCTCTTTGAGCTCCCGGCTCTCCTCGCGCTCGATGACGGCGCGCTCGACACTCGTGAATTCAGGCCTGGTCGACACTTAAAAGTTGATTCCTCCCTCGCGTACGGCGTCGGCGAGTGCCTTGACGCGTCCGTGGTACAGGTAACCGGCGCGATCGAACACGACGGATTCGATGTTCTCCTTGCGGGCGTTCCGCGCGAGGAGCCTGCCGACTTCGGCAGCCTGGGCCTTCTTGTCGCCGGTGGTGGTCTCCTTCACCTGGAGCCAGCTCGCAGAGGCAAGCGTCTTGCCCTCGGCGTCGTTGACGACCTGCGCGACGATCCCGCGGTTCGAGCGTGTCACGACGAGGCGCGGCCGCTCGGCCGTTCCCCTCACGCGGCCGCGCACACGCTTGTGCCGTCGCAGCCGTGCTTCTCTGACGGAAAGAGCCATTACGCCCGCTTCCCGACCTTGCGGCGCACGTACTCGCCCTGGTAGCGGATCCCCTTGCCCTTGTACGGCTCGGGCGGTCGCACCTTGCGAATCTCGGCGGCGGTCTGACCGACCTGCTGCTTGTCGACGCCCTTGACGACGATCTCGGTATTGGAGGGGACCTCGAACGTGATTCCCTGCCGCGCCTTCATCACGACGGGGTGCGAGTAGCCGACGTCGAGCCTGAGATCGGCGCCCTGCAGCGCAGCGCGGTAGCCGACGCCCTGCAGCTCGAGGCGCTTCTCGAAGCCCTTGGTGACACCCTCGACCATGTTCGCAATCAGCGTACGAGTCAGACCGTGCAGCGCGCGATCGTCGCCGCGCTCGGTCGGCCGGGCGACGGTGATCGTGCCCTCCGCCTGCTCGATCTTCATCCGGGTGGGAACCTGCTGCGCGAGCTCTCCGAGGGGGCCGTTGACCATCACGCGGCCAGGGGAGATCGAGACGTTCACGCCGGTTGGAAGCTCGATTGGCTGTCTGCCGATTCGACTCATCTCGTTAGGTCACCGTTCGTGCAGATCGTGCTCGCTGGCCGCGAAAAGCAAGCGATGGAAGGACGCAGGGCGCACTCGTAGCCGGAGGCTACGGGTGTAACCGAGGACGCGCCAGCGCGCCGCTTTGCAGCGAGCCAGCGAGTGCGAGATGTGCGAATGGTGACCGTCATACCTACCAGACGAAGCAAACGACTTCGCCGCCGATTCCTTTCTCTTCCGCGGTGCGCGCGGTGACCAGGCCGGTCGACGTGGACAGAATCGCCACACCCATTCCGCCGAGCACGCGCGGCAGGCGATCCTTGCCCGCGTAGACACGGCGGCCGGGCTTCGAGACCCGCTTGAGGTCGGTGATGATCCTCTCGCGGCTCCGGCCGTACTTCAGCTGGATGACCAGGGTATCGAAGCTCTCGCCCTTCTTCACATGGAAGTCCGAGATGTAGCCCTCCTCCTTGAGGATGCGGGCGATGCCCTCCTTCAGGCGGGACGTGGGCATCTCGGCGTGCTCGTGCAGCGCCTTGTTGGCGTTGCGGATGCGGGCGAGCATGTCGGCGACTGGATCGGTGAGCATCGGCTTACCAGCTCGATTTCGTCATGCCCGGAATCACGCCCTGGTGTGCCAGGTCCCGCAGGCAGATCCGGCAGAGGCCGAACTTGCGGAACACGGCGCGCGGGCGGCCGCAGCGGTTGCACCGGCTGTAGGCCCGCACCGGGTACTTCTGAGGGCGCTGCTGCTTGATCCGAAGTGATGTCTTAGCCATACGTGCTTACTGCTCCCTTCCGTCCGCCGCGAACGGCATGCCGAGCCCGCGCAGGAGCGCAAGGCCGTGCTCGTCCGTCTTCGCGGAGGTCGTGATCGCGACGTCGAGGCCGCGAACCTGCTGGATGTCGTCGTAGTCGATCTCCGGGAAGATGATCTGCTCCCGGATGCCGAGTGAATAGTTGCCGCGCCCGTCGAACGATCGTGGGTTCAGGCCGCGGAAGTCGCGGATCCGCGGAAGTGCGATCGCGATGAGCCGGTCGAGGAATTCGTACATCCGCGCGCCGCGGAGCGTGACCCGGGCTCCGATCGGCATTCCCTCGCGGATCTTGAACTGTGCGATCGACTTGCGGGCCTTGCGGACCTGGGCGCGCTGCCCGGCGATGATCGTCAATTCGTCGATCGCCGCATCGAGCTGTTTCGCATCTGTCTTCGCCTCGCCGACGCCCATGTTCAGCGTGATCTTCTCGAGGTGCGGAACTTCCATCGTCGACGACAGCGCGAGCTCTTCCTTCAGGCTCGCGCGCAGCTCGCCCTCATACAGCTGCTTGAGACGCGGCGCGTAGGACGCGCGCGCGGCTTCCTTGCGGACTTCTCTGACTCGGGTGCTCACAGGTCACCTTTCGTGTCGATCGTGCGCGCCAGCCGCGAAACGCCCGTCTCGGAAGGACGCAGGGAGTGCGCGTAGCCGGAGGCTACGGGCGCGACTGAGGACGCCCCGAGACGGAGCGTTGCAGCGCCCTGGCGCGTGCGAGCGGCGCGGAAGGTGGCCGTCATTAACGATCGATCTCCTCGCCGCAGTCCTGGCGCTTGCAGACGCGCACCTTGACCTGCTGGCCGTGGGAGTCCTTGTCCCTCACGCCGACACGCGTCGGGCGGTTGCAGACCGGACAGACGATCATCACGTTCCCGACCGGAAGCGGGGCCGGCTTTTCGATCACGCCACCCGGCGTCATCCCGGCGGCGCCCATCCGGCTGGTGTTCTGGATCGGGCGCGGCTTCGTGTGCCGCTTGACCAGGTTGAGGTTCTCGACGATGACCTTGCCGTCCTTCGGGCGTGCGTCGATGACGCGGCCCTGCTTGCCGCGGTCCTTGCCGCTCAGCACGTGGACGAGATCACCTTTGCGGATCCGCATCGTGTGCGCCATTAGAGGACCTCCGGTGCCAGAGAAACGATCTTCATGAAGTTCTTCTCCCGCAGCTCCCTCGCGACAGGCCCGAAAATGCGCGTGCCGCGGGGATTGCGCTGCGCGTCGATGATCACGGCGGCGTTCTCGTCGAATGCAATCGACGTACCGTCGTCGCGGCCGTACGGCTTGCGAGTGCGGACGACGACAGCCTGGACGACTTCGCCCTTCTTGACCGCACCCTGCGGCGCGGCTTGCTTGACCGTCCCGACGATGATGTCGCCGACGCGTGCGTAGCGCCGGCCCGTGCCGCCCTTCACCCGGATGCACAGGATCTCGCGGGCGCCGGTGTTGTCGGCCACGCGGAGTCTGGACTCCTGCTGGATCACTTTGCGGCCTCGACGATCTCCACGAGCCGCCAGTTCTTCGTCTTGGACAGCGGCCGGGTCTCGACGATGCGGACGACGTCGCCCACGTTCGCCGAGTTCTGCTCGTCGTGTGCGTGGAACTTCATCCTGCGCCGAATGACCTTCTTGTAGCGCCGGTGCGACTTGATCGACTCGACCTGGACGACGATCGTCTTGTCCATCGCGCTCGAGACGACGACGCCGCGGCGCTCCTGACGGCGGCCGCGCTCCGACTCCGGCTTCGGCAGCCGCGTGATCGGCCTGCGCTCCGCCGGGCGATCGCGCCGCACCTTCGGGCGCTGGCGTCGCTCGGTGCGCGGGACGTGCTTGCGCTTCTTCTTCGGCTGCGACTGCGGCGCAGGCTCGGCAGGCGGCGCCTCTGGCGCGGGTGCTGCCTCGGCCGCCGGCTCTTCCACGGGGGCCTCCTCGGCGGGAGCCTCTTCTGCGACCGGCGCCTCGGCAGGTGCCTCCGCGACGGGCTCCTCCGGCAGGAGCTTCTGCGACGGGCTCGGGTGCGGGCTCTGCCGCCGGAGCTTCCTCTGCGGGAGCCTCCTCGGCGACCGGCTCCTCGACGGGAGTCTCGGCGACGGGCGTCTCCTCAGCCTTCTTCTTCGGGGCAGCCTTCTTCGCAGCCGGCTTCTTCTCGGCTGCCGGCGTCTCCGCGGTCTCCTTCTTCGCGGCAGGCTTCTTCTTCGGCTTTTCCTCCGCCACGGCGGGAGCCTCCTCGTCCTTCTTCTTCGTCGTCTTCTTCTCGTCAGCCATCAGTGTTGTGCCGCCTTTGCTTCGCGCTCGTAGCGCACCGTCAGGATGCGGGCGATCTCTCGCTTCGCCAGCTTCAGCCGCGCACTGTTCTCGAGCGCGCCGGTGGCCGACTGGAAGCGGAGGTTGAACAGCTCCTGCCGGCGGTCGTGCAATGCGTTCTCCAATTCTTCGTCGGTCATGTCCCTCATGTCTCTAGCTCTCAAAGAGATCCGCCTCCCGCTTCACGAACTTCGTCTTCACCGAGAGCTTCGTGCCGGCAAGTCGGAGCGCTTCCTTTGCGAGCGGCTCCGGCACGCCTGCGAGCTCGAACATCACGCGACCAGGCTTGACGACGGCGACCCAGTGCTCGGGCGAGCCCTTGCCGGAGCCCATGCGCGTCTCCGCCGGCTTCTGGGTCGTCGGCTTGTCCGGGAAGACGTTGATCCAGACCTTCCCGCCGCGCTTGATCTTGCGCGTCATCGCGATGCGGGCGGCCTCGATCTGGCGGTTGGTGACCCAGGCCGTCTCGAGCGCCTTCAGGCCGTAGTCGCCGAACTGCACGGTCGTCTGACCCTTCGCGAACCCGCGACGGCGGCCGCGCTGGTGCTTGCGGTATTTCATTTTCTTCGGGAGCAACATCAGCTATCGGCCTTTTCCGGCTTCGTGGGATCTTCGGACTGCTGCTTCGGCGTCGTCGTATCGGGCGCGTCGGCGCCGGGAGCGGGCGTCGTCTCGACCTTCGAGTCGACAGGCGGCTGCCCCTCGGCCGAAGTCGCCTGGTCGTCCGTGCGAGACCGCTCCACGTTCTCCTGCTGCCCTGCCCGACCGCGCCCTGCAGGCCGGCCACGACCGCTCTGGCCGCCGCGGCCACCGCCGGCACTGCCGCGGCCGGCGCCGCCGCGCTTGCGGGACGGGCGCACGGGACCGAGACCCTCGCGGTCGCGCTGGCGGTCGCGGCCGCCCTCGCGCGAGGCCCCGAGGCCCTCGACGTTCGCGCGTCTCCTGCGGGCCTGATCCTGCTCGCCGAGGCGTACGTCCTTCTCGGTGTCGAGACCGCCGTAACCCTCCGGCATGATCTCTCCCTTGTTGATCCAGACCTTCACGCCGATGCGGCCGAAGGTCGTCTTCGCCTCGACGAAGCCGTAGTCGATGTCTGCGCGAATGGTGTGCAGCGGAACACGTCCTTCGGAGTACGCCTCGGAGCGGCTCATCTCGGTGCCGCCCAAGCGGCCGCCGCACTGGATGCGGACGCCCTTCGCGCCCGAGCGAATGCCAGACGCGAGCGCGCGCTTCATCGCGCGCCGGAAGCTGACGCGGTTTTGCAGCTGCTCGGCGATCGACTGGGCGACGAGCTTGGCGTCCAGCTCGGGGCGCTTGATCTCGTTGATGTTGATGTGGACGTTCTTCTTGGTCAGCGCGTGCAGGTCTTTGCGCAGCGCATCCACCTCGACGCCCGACTTGCCGATCACGATTCCGGGCCGCGCCGTGTAGATGTCGACGGTGATCCGCTGCTTGTCCTTGCGGATCAAGATGTCGGACAGCCCGGCATGCGAAAGCTTGTTGGTGATGTGCTCCCGGATCTTGATGTCCTCGATCAGGTACGCCGGGAAGTCCTTCTTGCCCGTGTACCAGTTGGACTTCCAGTCGTGGATGACGCCGACGCGCATCCCGCCGGGATGAACTTTTTGGCCCATTACTTTGCGGCCTCCTTCTTCTTCGCGGGACGCTTGGACGCGGTCTTCTTCTTCGAGTGAGAAGCGGTCGTCTTCTTCGCGGCCGCGCGCTTCGGCTTCGGTGCCTCGGCCACCTCGGCCGACGCAGCCTCCTCCACCGCCGGTGCAGCCACCGCCGGAGCCTCCACGAGAGTGACGGTGATGTGACACGTGCGCTTGCGAATCCGGGCGACCCGGCCGCGCGCGCGTGCACGCCAGCGCTTCATCACCGGACCGCCGTCGACGTACGTCGCCTTGACGTACAGCCGGTCCTCGGCGATGCCGTGATTTGCCTCGGCGTTCGAGACGGCGGACTGCAGCACCTTCTGCAGCACCCCTGCGGCTTCACGCGAGGTGAAAGCGAGCACCGCACGCGCCTCGGGCACGCTGCGGCCGCGGATGTGCTCCGCGACGAGCCGCGCCTTGCGCGGTGACATCCGCACGTACTTCGCCTGTGCGCGCACTTCTCTGGGTGCCTCGACGGTGCTCATCGACCGCTCTCCGGTCGATGAGCCGGGGAAGGGGCACAGGGGGAAACCGGGAGGTTTCCCCTCTTGTTCTCCTCTGCCCACGCGGCGATCTCAGCGGCGCGGGGGTCGAGGCGATCCCTAAAGAAGAGAGCTCGTGAGGGAAACATGGTTTCCCTCACGGGAGTGAGCTGAAAGCGAGCGACGCTCATACGCGCTTCTTCACCTCGGTCTTGCGGTCGCCGGAGTGGCCGCGGAAAGTCCGGGTCGGCGCGAACTCACCGAGCTTGTGTCCGACCATCTGCTCGGAGATGAAGACGGGCACGTGCTTGCGGCCGTCATGGACCGCGATCGTGTGCCCGACCATGTCCGGGAAGACGGTCGAGGTGCGTGACCAGGTGCGGATCATCCGCTTCTCGTTCTTCTCGTTCATCGCCTCGATGCGGCCCATCAGCCGCGCCTCGACGAAAGGCCCTTTTTTGGAACTGCGGCTCATTACTTGCGCTTCTCCTTCCCGCGCCTGCGGCTGCGGACGATCAAACGGTCGGATTCCTTGTGCTTGCGGCGCGTGCGCTTGCCGAGCGTGGGCACACCCCACGGCGTCACCGGATGGCGGCCGCCCTTGGACTTGCCCTCGCCGCCGCCGTGCGGGTGGTCGACCGGGTTCATCGCCGAGCCGCGCACCGTCGGGCGCTTGCCCCTCCACCGGCTCCGTCCTGCCTTGCCGCCGGTGATGTTCTCGTGATCCACGTTACCGACCTGGCCGATCGTTGCGCGACAGGTGAGCGGCACGCGGCGCATCTCTCCCGAGGGGAGCCGGAGGACGCCGTAGCCTTCGTCTTTCGCGACGAGCTGCACGCCGGAGCCGGCGCTCCGCGCCATCTGGCCGCCGCGGCCGGGCTTCAGCTCGACGTTGTGCACGAGCGTTCCGGTCGGGATGTTCTCGAGCGGAAGGGCGTTGCCCGGCTTGATGTCGGCTGCGGGCCCTGACTCGACCAACGCGCCGACCCGCAGCCGCGCCGGAGCGAGGATGTAGCTCTTCGCGCCGTCGGCGTAGTGGAGGAGCGCGATCCGCGCGGAGCGGTTCGGGTCGTACTCGATCGCGGCGACCTTGGCGGGCACCCCGTCCTTGCGGCGCTTGAAGTCGATGACGCGATAACGGCGCTTGTGGCCACCGCCCTGATGGCGCGTCGTGATCCGACCGTTGTTGTTGCGGCCGCCCTTCTTCGTCAGCTTCTCGGTCAGCGCCTTCTCGGGCTTCGCCTTCGTGACTTCCTCGAACGTCGAGACGGTCATGAAGCGGCGGCCGGGTGAGGTCGGCTTGTAGCGACGTACCGGCATCAGGCGTGCACCCCTTCGAAGATCTCGATCGAGTCGCCGGGCCTCAGCTGCACGATCGCCTTCTTCCAGCCCGGCCTGCGCCCGCGATAGAGACCGCGGCGCTTCGGCTTCGACTGGACCATGCAGACGTTCACCCGCAGCACCTTGACGTTGAAGAGCTCCTCGACGGCCTGCCGGACCTGCGTCTTGTGCGCGTCCGGATGGATGCGGAACGAGTACGTGTTACTGGCCTCGATCTGCGCATAGCTCTTCTCCGACACGACCGGAGCGAGCAGGACTTCGTTGGGATGCAAGCTCATGAGCTCTCCGCCTTCGCCTTCGAGTCGTTCGCGGCCTTCGCCTCGACGAGCTCCAGCGCGTCCTGGGTGAGGAGCACCGAACGCGCCCACACGAGTGCGGTGACCTCGAGCCGGCCCGGAGTCGTCACGACGACGCGGTCGATGTTGCGGAAGGACTTGGCGACGTTCTCCTCGTCGCTCGTCACGACGACTGCGGGGAGCTCTTTACCCCACGCGGCGAGGAGGGCGACAGCGTCCCGCGTCGAGGGCTCGGTGAACGTCGAGCCGTCGAGCACTCCGAGTGTGCCGTCGGCTGCGTGCTGGGAGAGAACTCCGCGGAGCGCCGAACGGCGCGTCTTACGGTTCACCTTCACGTCGAAGTCGCGAGGCGTCGGCGGAAACGCGACGCCGCCGCCGGTCCACTGCGGCGCCCGGGTCGTGCCCGCTCGGGCGCGGCCGGTTCCCTTTTGCCGCCACGGCTTCGAACGGCCGCCGGAGACGAGCCCGCGGCTCTTCGCGGCGCGCGTGCCTCTGCGGTCGGCGTTCATCTCCGCGCGCACCGTCTCGTGCACGACGTGCGGCTTCAGCTCGGCGCCGAAGACCGTTTCCTCGAGCGTCAGGTCCTTGGCCTTCTTGCCCGCGGAATCGAAGAGAGGTGCCTTCGGCGCGGCCATCAGTGACTGGCCTCCCGCACTTCGACGAAGCTGTTCTTGGCTCCGGGGACGGCGCCCTTGATCAGGAGCAGGTTCTCCTGCGGGCGCACCTCGTGCACGACGAGCCCGCTCTGGGTCACGCGCTTACCACCGAGGCGGCCCGCCATCTTCATTCCCTTGAAGACGCGCGAGGGCGTTGCCGAGGCTCCGATGGAGCCCGGCTTGCGGACATTGTGCGAGCCGTGCGAGGTCGGACCGCGGTGGAAACGGTGCCGCTTGATCGTTCCGGCGAAGCCTTTGCCGTGCGCGATCCCGCTGACCTTGATCTTCTCGCCCGGTTCGAAGACCTCGACGGTGACGTTCTCGCCGACGACCGCTTCGCTCTGGCCCCGGAGCTCGAGGAGGTGCCGGTACGCACCCTTGACGTTGTTCTTCTTCAGGTGCCCGAGCTCGGGCTTCGTCAGCTTGCGTTCGGCCACCTCGTCGTAGGCGATCTGGACCGCGTCGTAGCCGTCCGCATCGGCAGTCTTGACCTGCACGACGGGACACGGTGCAGCCTCGATCACCGTCACCGGAGTGACGACGCCCGATTCCGCGTCGAAGACCTGCGTCATTCCCAATTTCTTTCCTACGATGCCTTTCAACTCATTAGCTCCGTGTCGAAATCAAATTTCATGTGACCGAAGGTCACAATTTGATCTCGATATCGACGCCGGCCGGAAGGTCGAGCCGCATGAGCGAGTCGACGGTCTTCGGGGTCGGCGAGTGGATGTCGATCAACCGCTTGTGCGTCCGCACCTCGAAGTGCTCCCGCGAGTCCTTGTCCTTGAACGGAGACCGGATCACGCAGTAGACGTTCTTCTCGGTGGGCAGCGGAACAGGACCGGTGATGGTGGCGCCGGTTCGCTGAGCAGTGTCGACGATGTCCTTCGCGGACTTGTCGAGCTGCTGATGGTCGTAGCCCTTCAGCCTGATGCGGATTTTTTGAGCCATCTAACGAACCGGGCCCCTTCCTAGCGTCTTTGTCTCTTGGATTTTTCGCAACTCATGCAACTCGGGCGCGTAGCGCTCACTTGATGACTTCCGTGACGACGCCTGCGCCGACGGTGCGGCCACCCTCACGGACGGCGAAGCGCAGACCCTGATCCATGGCGATCGGCTGAATCAGCTCGACGTCCATGTTGGTGTTGTCGCCCGGCATGACCATCTCCTGGCCTTCCGGGAGCTTGATCGCACCCGTCACGTCCGTCGTGCGGAAGTAGAACTGCGGGCGGTAGTTGTTGAAGAACGGCGTGTGGCGGCCGCCCTCGTCCTTCGAGAGGACGTACACCTCTGCCTTGAAGTGCGTGTGCGGCGTGATGGAGCCTGGCTTCGCGAGCACCTGGCCACGCTCGATCTCCTCACGCTTGATGCCGCGAAGCAGCGCGCCTGCGTTGTCGCCTGCCTGCGCGTAGTCGAGCGTCTTCTGGAACATCTCGAGACCGGTGACAACCGTCTTCTCGGTCTTCTCGTGGATGCCCACGATCTCGACCTCGTTGCCCGACTCGATCTTGCCCTGCTCGATGCGCCCGGTCACGACGGTGCCGCGGCCGGTGATCGTGAAGACGTCCTCGATCGGCATCAGGAACGGCTTGTCGACGTCGCGCTCCGGCTCCGGAATGAACGAGTCGACCGCCTCCATCAGCTCCAGGATCTTCGGAACCCACTCGCCGTCGCCCTCGAGCGCCTTCAGCGCCGAGACCTGCACGACGGGGATGTCGTCGCCCGGGAAGTCGTACTTCGAGAGCAGCTCGCGCACTTCCATCTCGACCAGCTCGAGCAGCTCGGGGTCGTCGACCATGTCTGCCTTGTTGAGGGCGACGACGATCGACGGCACCTCGACCTGACGGGCGAGCAGGATGTGCTCACGCGTCTGCGGCATCGGGCCGTCTGCTGCGGAGACGACGAGGATCGCACCGTCCATCTGGGCGGCCCCCGTGATCATGTTCTTGATGTAGTCGGCGTGCCCAGGGCAGTCGACGTGTGCGTAGTGCCGGTTCTCGGTCTCGTACTCGACGTGCGACGTGTTGATCGTGATGCCGCGCGCCTTCTCCTCGGGTGCGTTGTCGATCTCGTCGAAGCTCTTGATTCCGGTCGTCGAGGTCCCCTGGTCTGACAGCACCTTCGTGATCGCCGCGGTCAGCGTCGTCTTCCCATGGTCGATGTGACCGATGGTGCCGACGTTGAGATGCGGCTTGGTGCGCTCGAACTTCTGCTTGGCCATGCTTCTCCTTCCTATCTCTTACGCGTCGCTCGTGACCAGCTCGGCCAGGATCGACTGCGGAACTTCCTCATAACGTTCGAATTGCATCGTGAACTCGGCCCGCCCCTGCGACATCGACCGCAGATCGGTCGCGTAACCGAACATCTCCGCGAGCGGCACGATCGCCTTGATCACCTGGGCATTGCCCAGAGGCTCGAGGTTCTCGACGCGCCCGCGCCGCGAGTTGAGGTTCCCCATGACGTCGCCGAGGTAGTCCTCCGGCGTGATCACCTCGACCGCCATCACGGGCTCGAGGAGCTTCGGCTTGCCGCGCTTCATCGCCTCCTTGAAGGCCATGGAGCCTGCGACCTTGAAGGCCATCTCGCTCGAATCGACGTCGTGGTACGAGCCGTCGATCAGCTCGATGCGGATGTCGACAACGGGATACCCCGCGAGCACCCCGGACTCCATCGCCTCCTGAATGCCGAGGTCGATTGCCGGGATGTACTCCTTCGGGATCTTCCCGCCGACGATCTTGTCCACGAACTCGTAGCCGTCGCCGGGCGTCATCGGCTCGGCGTTGATGACTGCGTGTCCGTACTGGCCGCGGCCGCCGGTCTGGCGGACGAAGCGGCCCTGAACCTTCTCGGCCGGCTTGCCGATCGTCTCGCGGTAGGCGACCTGCGGCCGGCCTACGTTCGCGTCGACGTTGAACTCGCGCTTCAGCCGGTCGATGATGATCTCGAGGTGCAGCTCGCCCATGCCGGCGATCAGGGTCTGGCCCGTTTCGTCGTCGGTGCGCACACGGAAGGTCGGGTCTTCGTCCGACAGCCGCTGCAGCCCCGCGCCGAGCTTGTCCTGGTCGGCCTTCGACTTCGGCTCGACGGCGACCGAGATCACCGGATCCGGGAACGTCATCGACTCGAGCTTGATCGGCGCCGTCTCGGTGGCGAGCGTGTCGCCAGTCGTCGTGTCCTTCAGGCCGACGCCTGCTGCGATCTCGCCCGCCCCGATCTCCTCGCGTTCCTCGCGGTGGTTGGCGTGCATCTGCAGGATGCGGCCGATCCGCTCGGTCTTGCCGGTGTTCGTGTTGACGACGCGGTCGCCGGCCTTCAGCTGGCCGGAGTAGACGCGGAAGTACGTCAGCTTCCCGACGTAGGGGTCCGACATGACCTTGAAGGCGAGCGCGGAGAACGGCTCGTCGAGCGCCGCGCGGCGTGAGAGCTCGTTCTCGGTGCGCGGGTCGACGCCGTGAACCGGCGGAACGTCGAGGGGGCTCGGCAGGAAGTCGATCACACCGTCGAGCAGCGGCTGCACACCCTTGTTCTTGAAGGCGGAGCCGAGCAGCACCGGCGTGATCTTGTTCTCGAGCGTTCCCCGGCGGAGCGCGCGGCGGATCATCTCCGGCGTCACGGACTCCTCGTCCATCAGGTACGTCTCGGTCAGCTCGTCGTCGAACTCGGCGACCGAGTCGATCAGCTGGTGGTGGTACTCCTGCGCCTGCTCTGCAAGCTCGGCCGGGATCTCGCCGATCTCCATCTTGGTGCCGAGGTCGTCGGACCAGGTGATCGCGCGCATCTCGACGAGATCGACGACGCCTCGGTGGTGCTCCTCCTGGCCGACGGGCAGCTGGACCGGCACCGGATGGGCACCGAGCCGGTCGACCATCGACTGGATCGAGGCGAAGAAGTCCGCGCCGGTGCGGTCCATCTTGTTGATGAACGCGATGCGCGGGACGCCGTAGCGCTCGGCCTGGCGCCAGACCGTCTCGGACTGGGGCTGGACGCCGGCGACCGCGTCGAAGACGGCGATCGCGCCGTCGAGGACGCGCAGGCTTCGCTCCACCTCTACCGTAAAGTCCACGTGGCCGGGCGTATCAATAATGTTGATGCGATAGTCGCGCCACGACGCCGTCGTCGCCGCAGACGTGATCGTGATGCCGCGCTCCTGCTCCTGCGCCATCCAGTCCATCGTCGCCGCGCCCTCGTGGACCTCGCCCATCTTGTGGGTGCGGCCGGTGTAGTAGAGGATCCGCTCGGTCGTCGTCGTCTTGCCCGCGTCGATGTGGGCCATGATCCCGATGTTCCGGACGCGGTCGAGCGCGATACCGCTCTTGGTGTCGACAGCCATCGCTGCTACCACCTGTAGTGAGCGAAGGCCTTGTTGGCCTGTGCCATGCGGTAGACGTCGTCCTTGCGCTTGAAAGCCCCGCCCTGCTGGTTAAGGGCATCCAAGACCTCGTTGGAAAGCTTGTCGATCATGCCCTTCTCGCGCCGGGCACGCGCGAAGTCGACGAGCCAGCGCACGGCAAGCGTGCGCGCGCGGCGCTGCGGCACCTCGACGGGCACCTGGTAGTTGGCTCCGCCGACGCGGCGGCTCTTGACCTCGAGCACGGGCGTGACCGTCTTGACGGCCTGCTCCAGCACCTCGACCGGCGGCTTGCCGGTCTTTTCGCCGATGCGTTCGAGCGCGCCGTAGACGATCTGCTCGGCGGTCGACTTCTTGCCGGCCGTCATCACTTTGTTGATCACCTGCGTGACCAGCGGCGAGTTGTAGATCGAATCCGGCTCGATCGGCCGGGCCTGGACTTCACCACGGCGCGGCATTACGAGCCTTTCTTGGCGCCGTACTTGGAACGGCCCTGCTTGCGGTCACTGACCCCCGACGCGTCAAGGGCGGCGCGGATGACCTTGTACCGGACGCCCGGCAGGTCCTTGACGCGGCCTCCTCGGACGAGGACGACGGAGTGCTCCTGGAGATTGTGTCCCTCGCCCGGGATGTAGGTCGTGACCTCCATCTGGTTCGTCAGGCGGACGCGCGCAACCTTCCGGAGAGCCGAATTCGGCTTCTTCGGGGTATGCGTGAACACGCGCGTGCAGACGCCGCGCTTCTGCGGCGCTCCGCCGAGAGCAGGGGTCTTCGTCTTCCCTTTTTGGAGGGCGCGACCCTTGCGGACGAGTTGGTTGACGGTGGGCATGAACCTCCTGGAAAGTGCGTTCTCACACAGCAACGGTCGGCGGGGCCGATGACCCTGCCAACCGGACGAGGCATGGTAGCGAAACGAGGGAAGTGCCGCAAACCCGGAATCCCGCTCCTGGAGCGAAACCAGACCGGCTTCTGGCGCGTTTCATTCCGAGCCGGGGCGATGCATTTTCCTACTTTGAAACGCTAGTGAGACCGCCGAACCGCCACTACAGTGAGTCGGGGGGTTTCCTCCTTCCTGCGGCGAATCGATGAACACCGTTCTGATCGGCATCAGTGTGGGTCTGGGCGCCCTGGTGGTGCTACTGCTCGTCCTGCTCGTGATCCGCTGGCGCTCGGGCAACTCGACCGACGAGCGGGTGGCCGAGGTCGTCGCCAGCCTGAACGCCCGGATGGACGAGCTCGGCCGCGAGCTGGCCGGCGCTCTCGAGCGCGCCGAGGAAGAGGGGCGGCGGAGCCGGATCTTCGGGGAGCTAGCCGGGTCGATCGACCTCGACGAGGTGCTGTCGCGAACGCTCGAGGCGGCGGGAGCGCTCGAACACGCGGATGCGGCGCTCGTGATGCTGCCCGACCCGAGCGGGGGGAAGCCGCTCGTCGCAACGCTAGGCCTTTCCGTCGAGGAGGCGGAGCGACATGCCATCACCGGGCCGCCGGACGGCCGTCTCGCACGCTCGATCACGATGTCCTACACCTATCCCGAGCTCGAGCGAGAGTCCTCCAGCGGGGACGGAGTGATCAACGCCGGGCTCGCGGTGCCCCTGCCGGGCGACAACTCCACTCTCGGCTACTTGACGGTGTTCACGCGCCGGAAGGGACACGAGTACGCCGACGACGACCTGCGCCAGCTCGAGACGCTCGCGCTGCGAGCGGGCCCGGCGATCGAAAACGCGCGGCGCTTCCGTGAGGCGCGCCAGCTTGCCGACCTCGATGCGCTGACCGGCCTGCACAATCGACGCTACTTCCACGAGACACTTTCGCGCGAGTGCGCGCGGGCCCACCGCTACGAGCGCAAGCTCTCGCTGATCGTCTTCGACCTCGACGACTTCAAGGAGATCAACGACCGCATCGGACATCTCGCCGGCGACACGGTTCTCGCCGAGGCCGCGGAACGGGTGCGCGACGTCGTGCGGACGGCGGACATCGCCTGCCGCGTCGGTGGCGACGAGTTCGCGGTGATCCTCCCGGAGTCCTCACTCAACGACGCCGACCAGCTCTACCGCCGGATCCAGAACGCCGTCTCCTCCCGCCCGCTCGGCCAGGCCGGAAAGCTGTACCTCTCGGCCGGCGTCGCAGAGCTCAGGGCGGAAGACGACCCCGTGGCGTTCTTCCAGCGTGCAGACGACGCGCTCTACCGCGCCAAGGAAGCCGGCAAGGGCCGCGTCGTGTCCGCGAACGCGCCGCGCCTCGGCCCGGCTTAAACAGCCACGTTTCAGGGACAGTCCCTGGAACGCGTCCGGAACTGACGGGTCCGAGGGACTGTCCCTCGGACCTGGACTACGAGGTCAGCGCCAGGAAGGGGAGGTAGTTCGTCAGGTCTACCTCGCCCTTCTCCGGCATCTGGTCGCGCCAGCAGATTGCCTCCGGGAAAGCCGCCTGCTGCGCGGCGGCGAGCCAGGTCGGATAGCGGTCTTCGCGCGCCTGCGCGAGGAGGGCTGCGCGGATCGCGTCGCGGACGTTGCCGAGGGGGAGCGTCCCGAGCGGGAGCGGCGGACCGAGCGGCCGCACCTGAATCGTCCCGAGCGGCGACCACAACGAAGACCAGCGGCCCGACGACAGCGTCATGAGCCTGGGCGGCGCGGCCGACTCGACCGCGTAGCCCGCCCGGCGCCCGCCGAGCCACGGTGTCCCCGACTTCGCCTGAACCAGGCGTGCCTGCAGATCGCCGTACGTCTCGTGGAAGTCCGCGATCGCGCGGGCGCTCGGAGCAGACACCCTGAACTTGCTCTCGATCCGCGCGCGACGCAGCTCGTCGCCGATGATGCCCCGCGCTACGGAGAGATTCGTGTGCACGTCTGCGATCGCCGCGAGATACGCGCCGCGCGAGCCACCGAAGGCGGCGCTGATGATCGAACGCTCCGCGGCGAGGATGTCGCCGTAGCTGACGTGCGCCGAGCGCTGCGCGACGGCCCGGGCGAACGCGTTCGAGAACGCGAGCTCGGGGTCGCCGGTCAGCTTCAGGATCGGATTGATCTGCGACCAGCGCACCGCAGTGCGTCCGAGCTGACAGCGCAGGCCCGGTGACAGGATCAGCTGGCCCTCGGTGCGCGAGCGCACGAATCCCTTCCCGGCCGCACGCGGCCCGTTGCAGAGGTTCGGGTTCCGGGCCCACAGGTAGACGCACGCCGCCCGCGGCTTCGCGGGATCCATCTCGCCGGGCGTCGTCTTCCACTCCGCCCAGCCCCACGACCAGATCGAGCTGAACTTCATCTCGTTCGCCACGTAGCGGGCCGCAAGCGCCTGCCACTTCACGGTACGGAACCAGGCCTTCGCCTCGAGACCCTCGCGTCCGCCGCTGCCCTTCGTCGTCTGGAAGCCGAGGAAGACCCCGAGCTTCGACACTGGGATTCCCGCCTTCGTGAAGTCGAGGATGCCGTTCCGGAACGCCTGGCGGAGAGTGCGGCTCCCTCGAATGGCCCCTTGCTTGTAGATCAGCGGCGCCGGGAAGTACACCTCTCGGACGATTCCTGCGACGTCGGCGACCTGGCGCCACCAATCGCCGGCGGTCCCGTCGGTGTACGGCTTCGCGTTGACGAGCAGCCACGGTTGCGCACCGCGCTGGCGCAGCGTCTGCAGGAACAGCAGCACGTTCGACCGGTACTGGGCGTTCGTCGCCGACCACGGCACCGCGAGCCACGAGCCGAACAGCTCGTTCTCGGCGATCACCGGGTTCGAGCAGTCCATCGCCTGCGCCGCGTATTCGTAGAACTTGTTCGCCTTGTCCACGATCGTCGCCGGATCGGCAGGTTTGCTCGTCGTCCCGACGCGACGATTCAGATAGAGATCGAAGTAGGCGGTCTGCGCTCCGCCCGCCCGCAGCTTCGGCGGATAGATGAGGTTCGAGGCGAGCGCGGTGACGCCTGGCTTCGCGAACATGTTCCAGAACGGGACCGACCCGTCCGCGAAGTCGAGCCACAACGGCGCCTTGCCGAAGAGCGAGCAGTTCGCCTGCAGCTGCTGGGCCGGCGCACCTTTCCCACCGGTGAGTGCGAGAGCCAGCGCGACAGCGACGAGGACCCCTAGCCTCTTCACAAGGGTTAACAGTAGCCGCGAGGCCGGGTGGGCCTCAGAAGCGCTTACGAACGCTTTACCAACGGCGGCCCCACGGGTAGTTTGGGCGCGTGCAGCGAAGGATCGCGTTCGCGCTGGTCGCCGTCGCCGCCGTGGCCGCCACGGTCGCAGCGATCGCGGCCGGGGGCTCAGGGAGCGACGGACCGACGGCGCGAACGTCGGCGCCGACCTGGAACAGCGTCGCCCCGATCTTCGCGAGCAAATGCGCCGGCTGCCACACACCAGGCGGCATCGCTCCCTTCTCGCTCCGTAATGCGAAGACTGCCGCCGCCTACGCCGACCGCATTCTCGCGATGACGCACCTCGGGAAGATGCCGCCGTGGATGCCGGGCCGGGACTCGCCGTCGTATCTCGGACAGTCGCAGCGGATCCTCACGGCCGCCGAGAAGCAACTGATTGCGCGCTGGGTTCGAGGCGGTGCAAGGATCGGCAACGGCAACACTGTCAAGCCGGTCGGCGGAGGAAGCAAGGCGCCTGGAACGACGATGACGCTCGCGCCGACGAAGGCCTATCTCCCCAAGCCTGCTGTCGGTGGGCTCGACGACTACCACTGTTTCCTCCTCGAGCCGCACCTGGCGCAGGACGCTTACGTCACGAGCGCCGTGATCAAGCCGCAGCGCTCGACGATCGTGCATCACGTGATCCTGTTCGAGGCATCGGGCCAGAACGCAACCGATGCGCGACGACTGAACAACGCCTCCGGCGGCAACGGCTGGACCTGCTTCGGGGGACCGGGCCTGTCCGAGACGCATCCGACCTCGGACTCGGCGTCGAACGACCGGCTCGGCGCGCCGCCCTGGATCAGCGCCTGGGTGCCCGGCCACACCAACAACGACACGCCGGCCGGAACCGGGGTGCTGGTACACGCCGGAGCCGCGATCGTGATGCAGGTGCACTACAACCTCATCCACAAGGCTCAACTCGATCGCTCGCGCGCCGTCATCCGCTTTGCGCCGGCAGCGACGAAGCTCACGCCTCTCGAGACGATTCTCGTTCCCGCCCCGGTCGAGCTGCCGTGTCCGCGCGGCGTGCATTCGACGCTCTGCTCGCGCCAGGTCGCCGTCCAGGAGGAGATCAAGAAGTACGGCTACAACGCCGCGCTGATCCCCTCAGGGCTGCTCTACCTCTGCGGCAAGTCGCTCGACAACTATCCGAGCAACCCTGCGAGCGTGAAGTCGCTCGGCACGAGCTGCGATCGGCGCGTGACGCGTCCGCTCCGGATCTACGGCGTCGCGGGTCACATGCACACGCGCGGCTTCGACATCAGGATCCAGCTGAACGGAAAGACGCTGCTCCACATCCCGCGCTGGAACTTCCACTGGCAGGACGCGTACTACCTCGCACGAGCCCGTCGACGCGAACGTCGGCGACACGATCCGCGTCAGCTGCAAGTTCGACAACTCCGCGATTCGCCAGCCTCTCGTGAACGGCAAGCTGCTGAAGCCGCGCTACGTCCTCTGGGGCGAGGGCACGACCGACGAGATGTGCCTCGGCCTGCTTCAGGCAGCTACGCGCTAGGAACGACCAGGGTCAGACCCCCGAAAGGGCCTGACCCTGCAGCGCTTACCTAGACGTCCTTGTCGAGCGGCGAGTCGACTTCGGGGACCTCTTCGGCCTCGATGTCGCTCTTGCCCGAGGTGCCGCCGTCCTCGACGCCCGGCTCGCCGCCGAAGTCGAGGCCCAGGGACTCGAGGTTGATGCCGTTGCCGCCGTCGGAGTCGATCTCCTCCAGCGCAGCGAGCAGCTGTTCCTCGGTCGCCGGCCGCATGTACGCGGAGGGCGGGACCTTGTCGGACGGGCCGATCTCGATGCCGCGGTACTGCTTCAGGCCGGTGGCCGCCGGGATCAGCTTCCCGATGATCACGTTCTCCTTCAGCCCGAGCAGGCGGTCGATCTTGCCCTCGATCGACGCATCCGTCAGCACCTTCGTCGTCTCCTGGAAGGACGCAGCGGAGAGGAACGACTCGGTGGCGAGCGACGCCTTCGTGATCCCGAGGATCAGCGGCTCGAACGTCGCCTGGTCCTTCTTCTCCTTCTTGATGCGTGCGTTCTCGCGGTCGAGCACCGTCTTGTCGACGAGCTGGCCCGGCAGCAGATCGGTCTGGCCCGCGTTCTCGACGCGCACCTTCTTCAGCATCTGCCGGACGATGAGCTCGATGTGCTTGTCGTGGATCTCGACGCCCTGCGACTTGTAGACCTTCTGGACTTCACCGACGAGATACAGCTCCGTCTCCGTGTAGCCCTTCAGGCGCAACAGGTCTGCGGGGTTGAGTGAGCCCTCGTGCAGCGGATCGCCCGGCTCGACCTCCTGGCCCTTCGTCACGAGCAAGCGCGTGCGCCGCGGCATCTGGATCGCCTTGGGCTCCTCGTCCTCCTTCAGGTCGTGCGGGATGATCGTGATCTTGGCGCCGCGGTCGGTGTCCTCGATCTCGACCTTGCCGCCGACCTCTGCGAGCGTTGCGGCACCCTTCGGGTTCCGCGCCTCGAAGATCTCGACGACACGCGGCAGGCCGTGCGTGATGTCCGCGCCGGCGACACCGCCGGTGTGGAACGTGCGCATCGTCAGCTGCGTGCCCGGCTCGCCGATCGACTGCGCGGCGATGATGCCGACCGCGTCGCCGATCTCGGCCATCTCGCCGGTGGCGAGGAACGTTCCGTAGCACCTGCGGCACACGCCGAACTCGCTCTTGCACTTGAGCACCGAGCGGACGGGGATCTTCACTTCGTCGACCATGTCGCCGAGCGCCTCGATGATCTCGTCGACGACGAGGGCGGTCAGCTCCTCACCCTTCTCCGCGAGCACGGTCTTGCCCGGCTTGCCGCTCGAGAGCGGCTTGTGCACGTCGTCCGCGAGAGTACGACCGAAGAGGCTCTTGTTGATCCCCTCCGGCACGTGGATCGGGAGCTCGACGAAGTCCTTCGTCTTGCAGTCCTCCTCGCGGATGATCACGTCCTGCGAGACGTCGACGAGACGTCGCGTCAGGTAACCCGAGTCGGCCGTACGGAGAGCCGTGTCGGCGAGACCCTTGCGGGCACCGTGTGTCGAGATGAAGTACTCGAGCACCGAGAGGCCTTCCATGAAGTTGGCCTTGATCGGCCGCTCGATGATCTCGCCCTTCGGATTCGCCATCAGGCCGCGCATACCGGCGAGCTGGCGGATCTGCTTCGAAGATCCACGGGCGCCGGAGTTGGCCATCATGTAGATCGGGTTCAGCTCCTCGAAGGTCCGCTCCATCGCCGCGGCGACGGTGTCGGTGGCCTCCGTCCAGATGCTGACGATCGACTCGTGGCGCTCCTCGTCGGTGATGAGACCGCGCTCGTACTGCGCGGCGACCTTCGCGACACGCTCCTCGTACTCGGCGAGGATCTCTTCCTTGTCCGGCGGGATCACGATGTCGTTCTTCGAGATCGTCACGCCGGCGAGCGTCGCGAACTTGAAGCCGAGCGTCTTGATCATGTCGAGGACGGTCGCGATCGAATGCGCCCCGTACTCCTCCACGAGCGTCGCGATGAACGCGTCGAGCTCACGCTTCGGAAGCGTCCGGTTGATGTAGTCGTGGAGCGGATCCTCGGGGTTGTACTCCTCGACGGCCTCGATGAGCGCACGCTCGATCTCGGCGTTGAAGATCACCCGACCGGCAGTCGTCAGGAGCAGATCGCCGTTCCAGCGGAACTCGATCGGCTGCTGCAGCTCGATCTGCTCGGCGTCGATCGCGTGCTCGACCTCCTCTTCACTGCCGAACCGCATCGGCCTCGGATCGAGATCCTCGGCCTTCGTGTTGTCGAGATCGGTCCCGCAGTACGTGAGGTAGTAGGTGCCGAGCACCATGTCCTTCGTCGGCGTGGCCAGAGGACGGCCGCTCGCCGGCGAGAGGATGTTGTTCGACGAGAGCATCAGGATGCGCGCCTCGGCCTGCGCCTCCGCCGACAGCGGAAGGTGCACGGCCATCTGGTCGCCGTCGAAGTCAGCGTTGAACGCGTGACAGACGAGCGGATGCACCTGGATCGCCTTGCCCTCGACGAGCACGGGCTCGAACGCCTGGATGCCGAGACGATGCAGCGTCGGCGCACGGTTCAGGAGCACCGGATGCTCGGCGATGACCTCCTCGAGCACGTCCCACACTTCCTCGGTCATCGAGTCGACGTACTTCTTCGCCGCCTTGATGTTCTGGACGGACTTCCGCTCGACGAGCCGGCTCATGATGAACGGCTTGAAGAGCTCGAGCGCCATGATCTTCGGCAGGCCGCACTGGTGCAGCTTCAGGCTCGGGCCGGAGACGATCACCGAGCGGCCGGAGTAGTCGACTCGCTTGCCGAGCAGGTTCTGGCGGAACCGGCCCTGCTTGCCCTTGAGCATGTCGGAGAGCGACTTCAGCGGCCTGTTGCCGGGCCCCGTCACCGCGCGTCCACGGCGGCCGTTGTCGAACAGCGCGTCGACGGCCTCCTGGAGCATCCGCTTCTCGTTGTTGACGATGATCTCGGGCGCGCCGAGGTCGAGCAGCCGCTTCAGGCGGTTGTTCCGGTTGATCACGCGCCGATACAGGTCGTTGAGGTCGCTCGTGGCGAAGCGGCCACCGTCGAGCTGCACCATCGGGCGCAGCTCCGGCGGGATCACCGGCACGGCCTCGAGGACCATCCACTCGGGACGGTTCTCCGACGTGATGAACGCATTGACGACCTTCAGGCGCTTGATCCCCCGCTGCTGCTTCTGGCCCTTGGACGTGGCGATCGTCTCCCGCAGCGACGCGGCCTCGGCCTTGAGGTCGAGGTCCTTGAGCAGGTCGCGGATCGCCTCCGCGCCCATGCCGCCGCGGAAGTAGACGCCGAATCCGTACGGCGAGCCGAAGCGGTCCTTCAGCTCACGGAAGAGCTGCTCGTCGTTGACGATCAGCTTCGGCTCCAGGTCCTTGAACAGCAGCCACGTCTGCTCGAGCCTGTTGACCGAGTCGACCGAGGCCTCGCGCGCGTCGCCGCGGCGGGACTCGATGTCGAGATACATCTCGCGGACCTTCAGCGCCCACTGGATGATCGCGTCGAGATCCTCCTTGCGGATCTTCCCGTCCGTCCGGAGGCAGAGGTCGTTGGTCAGCTCGCGGATGTCCTGTTCGCCGTCCCACGTGTCGACGACGTCGGCGAGCAGCCCGTTGCCGAGGTCGCGCGAGCGATCGAGGTTCTTCATGTCGATGCCCTCGACGAGCTTCGCGTCCTCCTCGGCGATCTCGTCGCCGTCGAGAAGCGCATCGAGGATGCGATTGATGTGCTTCGAGATCGCGCCCTTCTTCGCCCCGGTGGCCTTCGCCTGCTGCTTGAAGAGCGGATCGAGCCCCTTCAGGATCTGCTCGGCGGCCGAGGCGACGTTCTCGAGCTCACGCGGGGTGAGCTTGCGGTCGTCGCGGATCGCCGCGTTCCGGACGAGCTCGCGGATCTTCTTCGAGTCTTCCGTCGTGATCTTCCCGACGAGATCGGGGAACATCTTGCCGGCGAGCTCGCGTGCTTCCTCGAGTGTCGGCATCGCCTGCTCCTCGGCCCAGTTCGAGAGACCGCGCGCCCAGAAGTCGTCGTCCTCGTCGAAGCCCTTGTCCTTGCCCTTCGCGAAGTAGTCGCGGCGCCGCTTGAGACGGTCCTCGAGCGCGGCGAGCGCCTCTTCACGATCGACCTCGATCCGCTCGGCCTCGGCCTTGACCTTGTCCTCGAGGTCGTTCAGGTCCTTCTTCCGCGCAGCGACGTCGACCGCGGTGACGATCGAAGCGGCGAAGTACAGAACCTTCTCGAGCTCGCGCGGAGCGATGTCGAGCAGGTAGCCGATGCGGCTCGGCACGCCCTTGAAGAACCAGATGTGCGAGACCGGCGCGGCGAGGTCGATGTGACCCATGCGCTCGCGACGCACCTTCTGCCGCGTCACCTCGACGCCGCAGCGCTCGCAGATGATCCCCTTGTAGCGGACGCGCTTGTACTTGCCGCAATAGCACTCCCAGTCCTTGGTCGGACCGAAGATGCGCTCGCAGAAGAGACCGTCGCGCTCGGGCTTGAGCGTGCGGTAGTTGATCGTCTCCGGCTTCGTTACCTCACCGGAGGACCAGTCGCGGATCTGCTTGCTGGACGCAAGCCCGATGCGAATGGCGTCGAATTCATTGATGTCGATCAGCGCGCGTCAACTCCTTCTTTCTTCGAAATTTCTCGTGCGTGTTTCATAGAGCGCCTAGCTTTATCTCTCCCTTAGTCCTCTAGTTCCAGTTCACCCTCGGCGAGAGCCGGGGCTTCTTCCGGTTCGGCCTCTTCCGGGCCTTCGTCTGCGACCTCGACGTCGGTCAGGTCTCCAAGCGTCTCGTCGTTCGGCAGCGCGATCTCGCCGTCCTCGTCGACACGCTCCTGCCCTTCCTCGGCCTCCTCGGCCGTGGGCTGGCGTCCGACTGCGCGGAGCGATCCGGGCGACAGGTCGATCCCGAGCTCCTCCGCGGCGCGGAGCAGCTCGTCGTCTTCCTCGCGCACCTCGACCGTCGTGCCCTCGTCCGAGAGGACGTTGACGTCGAGCGCGAGCGACTGCATCTCCTTGAGCAGCACCTTGAAGCTCTCGGGGATGGACGGCTCGGCGATGTTCTCGCCCTTCACGATCGCCTCGTATGCCTTCACGCGTCCGACCGTGTCGTCGGACTTGATCGTGAGCATCTCCTGCAGCGTGTACGCGGCGCCGTAGGCCTCGAGCGCCCACACCTCCATCTCGCCGAAGCGCTGGCCACCGAACTGGGCCTTGCCGCCGAGCGGCTGCTGCGTGACGAGCGAGTAGGGGCCGGTCGAGCGCGCGTGGATCTTGTCGTCCACCAGGTGGAGCAGCTTCAGGATGTACATGAAGCCGATCGTCACCTTCGACTCGTAGGGCTCACCGCTCTTGCCGTTGAAGAGGCGCACCTTGCCGGAGACCTTCCGGCCGGCGGGCCGGTTCTGGTCGACGACGAACTTGATCGGGGAGTCCGGGTTCGCCTGCGCCCACGAGACGAGAGCCTCGTCGACGTCCTCCTCGGTCGCGCCGTCGAAGACCGGAGTGGCGACGGGGTGCGGATTGTCGGCCGCGATCGGCTTGGACGACATCCCGTTCGGACCTGCGCCGTCCTCGGCGAAGACGCCGTGTGCGGCAGCCCACCCGAGATGCGTCTCGAGAATCTGGCCGATGTTCATCCGGCTCGGCACGCCGAGCGGGTTGAGCACCACGTCCACGGGCCGGCCGTCCTCCAGGAACGGCATGTCCTCTTCCGGAACGATCTTCGAGATGACGCCCTTGTTGCCGTGGCGCCCGGCGAGCTTGTCGCCTTCGGCGATCTTGCGCTTCTTCGCGACGTAGACGCGCACGAGCTCGTTCACGCCCGGCGAGAGGTCGTCTCCCGCCTCGCGCGAGAACGTCTTCACGTCGATGACCTTGCCGCCCTCGCCGTGCGGGACCTTCAGCGAGGTGTCGCGAACCTCGCGCGCCTTCTCCTTGAAGATCGCGCGGATCAGCTTTTCCTCGGCCGTGAGCTCGGTCTCGCCCTTGGGCGTCACCTTGCCGACGAGCAGGTCGCCGGAGCCGACCTCGGCTCCGATGCGGACGACACCGCGATCGTCGAGGTCCTTCAGCGACTCCTCCGAGCGGTTCGGGATGTCGCGTGTGATCTCCTCGTCACCGAGCTTCGTCGAGCGCGCGTCGATCTCGTACTCGTGGATGTGGATCGAGGAGAGAACGTCCTCCTTCACCAGTCGCTCCGAGATGACGATCGCGTCTTCGAAGTTGTAGCCCTCGAACGGCATGAACGCGACGAGCAGGTTCGCGCCCAGCGCGAGCTCGCCCATGTCGGTGGAGCTGCCGTCGGCGAGCACTTGCTCGGCCCTGACCTTGTCGCCGAGCGCGACGATCGGCTTGTGGTGGATCAGCGTTCCCTGGTTGGAGCGCATGAACTTCGTCAGCGGGTAGTCGTCCTTACCGTCCTTCGTCTCGACCGTGATGTGTCCGGCATCGACGTCGACGACCGTGCCGGCGCGCTGGGACAGCACGACGTCACCGGTGTCGACCGCTGCGCGATATTCGAGCCCGGTGCCGACGATCGGCGCCTGGGCGATCATCAGCGGCACTGCCTGCCGCTGCATGTTCGCGCCCATCAGCGCTCGGTTCGCGTCGTTGTGCTCGAGGAACGGGATCAGCGCCGTCGCGACGGAGACGATCTGCGCAGGAGCGACGTCCATGTACTGGATGTCCTTCGGCTCGGCCGTGACGGCCTCGCCCTCCTTCGAGCGGCAGAGCACCTGCTTGTCGCGGAAGCGGCCCGTCTTCTCGTCGACGATCGCGCTTGCCTGGGCGATCGTGAACTGCGCCTCTTCGGCCGCGTCCAGATAGATGATCTCGTCGGTCACCTTGCCGCCGACGACCTTGCGGTACGGCGTCTGGATGAAGCCGAACTCGGAGACCGTCGCCATCGACGCGAGCGAGCCGATCAGGCCGATGTTCGGGCCTTCCGGGGTCTCGATCGGGCACATCCGCCCGTAGTGCGTCGGGTGCACGTCGCGCACCTCGATCGGTGCGCGCTCACGCGTAAGCCCGCCCGCGCCGAGCGCCGACAGGCGGCGGCGGTGGGTGAGGCCCGCGAGCGAGTTCGTCTGGTCCATGAACTGCGAGAGCTGCGAGGAGCCGAAGAACTCCTTCAACGCGGCCACGACGGGCCGGATGTTGATGATCGTCTGCGGCGTGATCGTGTCGACGTCCTCCGTCGTCATCCGCTCGCGGACGACGCGCTCCATGCGGTAGAGCCCGACGCGGAACGCCTCCTGGATCAGCTCGCCGACCGTGCGCAGGCGCCGGTTGCCGAAGTGCTCGTACTCGTCGAGCTCGGTGCGGATCGGATCCCGTGAGAGCACGATCGCGTCGGCGGCGAAGTCCTTCGAGTCCTCGGGGACGCCGAGGCGATGCGGCAGCTCGATGAGCTTCTGGACGAGCGCGAGGATGTCCTCGGTCGTCAGGACCCTGGTGTCCTCGGGGACGTTCACGCCGAGCCGCTGGTTGAGCTTGTAGCGGCCGACCTTCGTCAGGTCGTAGCGCTTGGGATCGAAGAAGAGCGCCTTGAGCAGGTTCCGCGCGTTGTCGAGCGTCGGAGGCTCACCGGGGCGCTGCTTCTTGAAGACCTCGATCAGCGCCTCTTCCTCGCGCGTGGACGGGTCCTTCTCGAGCGTGTTGACGATGAAGATCGAGTTGTTGAACAGTTTCAGGATCGCCTCGTTCGAGGAGGTGTCGAGCTTGAAGCCGGTCGACGGATCCTCCTCGGGGAGCGCCCGGAGCAGGGTCGTGATCGGGAGCTTTCGCTTCCGGTCGATGCGCGCGTAGGCGATGCCCTTCTTGTCGATCTCGAGCTCGAGCCACGAGCCGCGTGAGGGCATCAGGTTCGCGGTGAAGACCTGCTTCGTCGCGTCCTTGGGCTCCATCAGGTAGGCGCCCGGGCTGCGGACGAGCTGGGTCACGATGACCCGCTCGGTGCCGTTGATGATGAACGTGCCCCACTCGGTCATCATCGGGAAGTCCCCCATGAAGACCGTCTGCTCGCGGATCTCGCCCGTCTCCTTGTTCACGAAGCGGACGGTCATCGAGAGCGGAGCCTGGTAGGTCAGGTCCTTTTCGCGGCACTCCTTGATCGAGAACTGGGGCTCTCCGAACTTGTAGGCCCCGAACTCGACGGCGAGGGTGCCGGTGTAGTCCTCGATCGGCGAAATGTCGTCGATCGTCTCGCGAAGACCTTCGTCCAGAAACCACTGAAACGAGGCCTTCTGGATATCGATCAGGTTGGGAAGGTCGAGGACGTGCTTGAGACGCGAGAAGCTGGTGCGCGCGCTAGGCGCAGCGACCTTGGTGGTCAAGAGATGAAGCCTCCCTTAGAAATACGGTGCGAGAACGAAAATCGGGCGAGAAACGGGTACGGCGGGCAGACGGGCGTGGACAGGCGGAAGAGCGGCGCAACCCGTCAGGGTACCCGAGACCTGCGCTTCTGCGCAAGGGTACCCCTGCGGAATCCGCCGAACGCTGGGGGCATGGTAGCGCCCAGCGCGGAAAAGCGCCAGGGGCGCCCTCCTCGGGCACCCCTGGCGATCTGACCTATCTGGACTACTTGACCTCGACGCGTGGCGCCGGCTTCCTCGAGCTGGCTCTTGATCGAGTCGGCCTCCTCGCGCGGGATGCCTTCCTTGACCGGCTTCGGGGCCGAGTCGACGACGTCCTTGGCCTCCTTGAGGCCGAGACCCGTGATCGCGCGGACGACCTTGATCACCTGGATTTTCTGACCGCCCGCAGCCGTGAGGACGACGTCGAACGCGGTCTGCTCCTCGGCTGCAGCGCCGTCCCCGCCCCCGCCGCCGCCCGGGGCGGCGATGGCGACCGGTGCGGCCGCGGTGATGCCCCACTCGTCCTCGATCTTCTTCTTCAGCTCGACGAGCTCGAGAACGCTCATCTTGCCGAGCTCGTCGAACACCTTGTCGGTCGCGCTAGCGGCCATTACTGCTCCTCCTCTTCAGTTTCAGTTTCGGTTTGAGTTTCGGTTGCTTCAGCTTGTGGCTCTGAGCCACTTGCCTCGTCGGCATCGGGCTCCGCGCCAGGAGGCGCGGCAGGCTCCTCCGCGGTTGCCGCCGCTTCTGGCTCCGAGCCGCTTGCGGCCGCTTCGGACGTGTCCCCCTGCTCCCGAAGCTGGTCGATGCGAGCCTCGAGCAGGCCATAGAGGTCCTGCACCGGGGCCGTGAAGAGACCCACGATCGCCGTCAGCGGCGAAGTGATCGCGCCCAGCACCTGGCTTCGCAGCACGTCGAACGGCGGCAGCTTCGCGAGCGACTCGATCTCGTCGGCCTCGATCGGCCTGCCTTCGAGCAGGCCGCCCCGAACCTCGAGCACGCGGGTGTCGCGGGCCGCATCCACGAGCGCCTTCGCGACCGCGACGGGGTCGCCGTCGGACTCGAGAAAGGCGATCGCCGTCGGCCCTTCGAGCATCGCGAGCAGCGCGTCGGAACCCGCGGCCTCGGCCGCACGCCTGGTGAGCGTGTTCTTGACGACTGCGAACCGGGCCCCGTGCTCGATCAGCTTCGAGCGCAGGTCGTCGATTTGCGGCATGGTCAGGCCGCGGTAGTCGGCGACCAGGAGCGTCTCGGTGGTGCGCAGGCGCTCAGTCAGCTCGGCGACCACTCGCTCCTTGTCCTCTTTCTTCACTTACTCACCTCCTCGAACGAATCGAGCCCGCACACAGGCGGGCTCGCTGAAGGAGGCGAAAACCTCTTCCACCGATCCACCTCGGGAAGGCCTCTGGCGCTTGCGCGCCTGCTTCCTGTCTACGGCGACGGGCTCTTTTGACTAAGCCGAAACTGCTTCTTGTGTCTCCTCGAGCTCTTCGACGATGCCACGGACCTTGGCGGCGTCGACGTGAATTCCGGGCCCCATGGTAGTGGCGAACGTGATTTGCCGGATGTAGCGGCCCTTCGCGACCGCAGGCTTCGCGCGGACGATCTCCTCCACCAGTGCGGCGTAGTTCTCGACGAGCTGGCGCTCGTCGAAGCTCTTCTTGCCGATCGCCACATGGACGTTGGCGCCTCGGTCGGTGCGGTATTCGAGCTTGCCCGCCTTCGCGTCGCGGACCGCCTTCCCCACGTCCATCGTGACGGTGCCGGTCTTCGGGTTCGGCATCAGGCCGCGCGGACCGAGGATCCGGCCGAGCTTCCCGACGTTCCCCATCTGGTCCGGCGTGGCGATCGCGACGTCGAAGTCGGTGAATCCCTCCTCGACCCGCTTGGCGAGATCGGCCGAGCCGACGACGTCTGCGCCGGCCTCCTGCGCCTCCTTCGCCTTGTCGCCCTCGGCGAAGACGGCGACCTTCGCGTCCTTGCCGGTTCCGTGCGGAAGCATGAGCGTCCCGCGGAGCTGCTCGTCCGCGTGACGGACGTTCAGTCCCAGCCGGAAGTGGACCTCGATCGTCTCGTCGAACTTCGCCGTCGGCATCTGCTTGATGATGCGGACGGCTTCCGCGGGCGAGTACTCGCGCTCGCGCTCGAAGAGCGACTTCGCGTTCCGGTAGTTCTTGCCGTGCGCCATTACAAGACGTCCGTCTCTACGCCCATCGACTGGGCGGTGCCGGCGATGATCCGCATCGCCTGGTCGACGTCACGGGCGTTCAGGTCCGGCATCTTCGTCTCGGCGATCTGGCGCACCTGGGCGCTGGTGAGCCGGCCGATCTTCTCGCGGTTCGGCTCGCCCGAGCCCTTCTCGACCCGCAGCGCCTCCTTGATCAGGACGGCGGCCGGCGGCGTCTTCGTGATGAAGGAGAAGGAGCGGTCCTCGTAGACCGTGATCTCGACCGGCGTGATGCGCCCGTTCTCCTGCTGGGTCTGGGCGTTGAACGCCTTGCAGAACTCCATGATGTTCACGCCGTGCTGGCCGAGCGCAGGACCGACCGGCGGCGCCGGATTGGCCTGCCCCCCGGG
This sequence comes from uncultured Actinomycetes bacterium, assembly GCA_963833255.1. Lineage (GTDB taxonomy): Bacteria > Actinomycetota > Thermoleophilia > Gaiellales > Gaiellaceae > 3-1-20CM-4-69-9. The sequence continues at coordinate 38,131 of CAWHXK010000054.1, read as the reverse complement.
GATCTGCAGCTTGATGAGTGTCAGAACTTTCTTGGCCATCAGTCGAGTTTCTTCACCTGGTCGAAGGTCAGCTCCACGGGGACCTGGCGCTCGAAGATGTCCACGAGGACCTTGAGCTTCTGCTGGTCGGCGTTGACGTCGACGACCTCGCCGTCGAAGTCGGAGAGCGGGCCGGAGGTTACCTTCACGGACTCGCCGAGCGAGAACTCGACCTGGGCGCGCGGGCGGTCGCCGTCGCCGCGGCCGGTGTGCAGGATCCGGTCGACCTCCGGCTGGGCGAGGGGCACGGGCTTCGCGCCGGCGCCGACGAAACCGGTGACACCGGGGGTGTTCTTCACGACCGTCCAGGCCTCGTCGGTCATGTCCATGTTGACGAGGACGTAGCCCGGGAGCACGCGCTTCTCGGTCTGGACCTTCTGGCCCTCCTTCGTCTCGATCACCTGCTCGGTCGGGACGACGACCCGGCGGAACTTCGGCGCCTGGTTCATGGACATGATCCGGTGCTCGAGATTGGTCTTCACCTTGTTCTCGTGGCCCGAGTACGTGTTGATGACGTACCAGCGGAACACTTAGATGAACACGTCCTGGACGAGCCGCTTGAAGACGAGGTCACACGTGTACAAGAAGATGCCGACGATCACGCAGGCGATCAGTACGACCACGACGCCCTGGATCAGCTGCGCCTGGGTGGGCCATTCGACCTTCTTGAGCTCGGCAATGGACTCGCCGATGAAGCCTCGGACGCCTCCGCCGCGGGCTGCCCTCGGCTCGCGCGCGGGCTCGGGACGAGCCGCGGCACGGGCAGTGGGCCTGGGGGGCGGGGCGGGCGGCCCGCCCGGAAGGGCTGCTTCGCTGCCAGGGGTCATCTGCGCCCTGCGGGCACGCCGCTGCGCACGCGTCTGGCGTGCCATCTAGCGCGTCTCCCGGTGAGCGGTGTGACCTCCACACCAGCGGCAGTACTTGCGGACCTCGAGCCGGTCGGGCGTGTTCCGCTTCGACTTGGTGCTCATGTAGTTCCGCCGCTTGCACTCGTTGCAGGCGAGCGTGATTTTGTCTCGTACTCCAGTGGCCATTTCAGTCTCGAATTAGAAGGAAAGCGCACGCCGAGACAAGACCCGGGCCCGCGCGGGTACAAAGTGTAGCCAACCGGTCGAAGTCCGGCCACGCTCCGCGTGGCCAATGCTGACTTCGATCGGAAGGATCCCAGCCGAGGCGGCCGATGCCGGCGGAGCCGGCATCGGCGGCGGATGTTGCTAGTTCGTACGGCTGATCAGGTTGTCTAGCCGAGCTGAGACCTTGGCGAGCTTCTCCTCCGCCTGGGCGGCAGTGATCCGCTTCGCCGCGACGGCCTTGTCCAGGTGGGCCTTGAACGGCTTGACGAGGGCCCCCTTCAGCCCGTCGGCTGTCTTTCCGTGAGCCGTCGCAACCTGGGCCAGCGACTTCCCGGCCTTCAGATCTACTGCGAGAGCTTTCGGCGTGACGCCGATGTATCGCGCGGCCACATTCAGCAGCCTCGATCTCCGAGCCTGTCGCGTGACTTTCCCGATCTTCGCGTTGACGATCCGGTCGATGAGCTTCGCAGCCCGCTCGAGCTTGGTCTGCTCCTGAGCGCTGGTCGCCTTCCCCGCAACGACAGCCGTATCGAGCTTCGCCTTGACCGCGGCGAGCATCGCCGCCTTGAGCCCGTCGACCGTCTTGCCGTGAGCAGTCGCAATCTGCGCAAGCGTCTTCCCGGCCCGCGCGTCCTTGGCGACGTCAGCCTTGCCAACCCCGATGTACTGCACGGCCGCCTTCAAGAGCAACCCCTCCCCGTGCCCCTTACTCGCAACTGCGGCACCAGCCCCGGCCCCACCAACGAGCACCGCGGCAGCAGCGATAGCTGCAAACGCCTTACGAGACCCCAAAAGCATGCTCATGTTCCTCCCCTTAGGTGACGGCCTCATAAGACCACGTCGATTTGAAGAAAGAATGAAGCCCCGCCGCCGATGCCGGCTTTTGTCGGCGTCGGCCACAGCGGCCCTGCGACAGCGGATCGCCGCAAGATCATCATGGCCCGGCGCAGCCGGGCCGGATCTTGCGGCGGCAAGTAGCGGCGGCAGGACTCGAACCTGCGACACGCGGATTATGATTCCGCTGCTCTAACCAACTGAGCTACGCCGCCCTGTAAGCCGATTTTAGCGACGATCGAAGTCATCATGGCTTCGCGAAGCGAAGCCGGACTTCGATCGTTACGTGCCGCTATTCGGCACCGAATGGGTGAAGGCGCCTCTCGGCGCCCCCACCCAAACGGCCTGGACCGTCGAACTAGCTGTGTGCGGCGTCGACGAGATCCGGGATCAGCAGCGCCGCGTTCGGCGTGCCGAGACCCGTCACCGGATCCCACCCGTTCGTCGCGTTGAAGCCCGGGACGCTCGGATCTCCCTGGTTGTTGTTCGGATGACCGGCGTCGCCCGTCTGGGCGATGTCGAAGAAGTCGGCGCTGTACTTGGCCGGATTCGCGGCCAGCTTGTAGAGCGCCGGATTGATCTGTCCAAGGCCCAGTTGGTTGTACTTCGCCTTGTTGATCTGGTCGGCGATCGCCACCAGCCCCGCCCACTGCGGGCAGCTGAGCGATGTGCCGCCGATGTCGTACCAGCCCGTCTGGTTCACGTTGCTCGTCGTGCCGTCAGGCGGGAGCGACAGGTAGACGAGCGCCCCGGTGCCGGCGCTGGCCTGGAACGCGATGTCCGGCACCCCACGTGCGGACGCCGGGATTGCCGTGCTGCCGGCCGGAAGCGTGCCGGCCTGATAGCTCGGGCGCGAGAACACGTGGCTGAAGCCGCCGCCCGAAAACGTCCAGGCGACCTCAGGAGCCAGCGACGTGTTGAAGGGGCTCGTGCTGCTGCACTTGGCCCCGATTCCGCCGGGCTTCGGGTCCGTCGTCCGCGGCTGGTTGGTGCTCGCGGTCGGGTCGGTGCACAGGTACGTGCCGCCGACGCCGGTGACGAGCGGATCCGAGGCCGGCCATTCGACCGTCGGGAACGTGAAGAGCGTCCCACCCTGGCTCACCGGTGACTTCTTCGCGTTCGCGGTGCCGCCGTCGCCCGACGAGCCCAGAACGGTGACGCCGTTCGCGGCGGCGTTCTTGAACGCATAGCGCAGGTTCTCGAGAGACGACTGGTTTCCGAACGCGTCCTCGGCCGAGGCGAAGCTCTGCGAGATCACCTGGGCCAGGTGGTTCGAAACGACGTAGTCCTCCGCCTTCATCATGTTCGGGAAGCCCTGCACGCCGAGCGTCTCGGCGTTGTTCGAGTGAACGAGCAGGATGTTCGCCATCGGGGCGATCGCGTGCGACGTCTCGACGTCGAGCGCGACCTCGAGTGCCCAGGCGCTCTTGTCCTCCTGGTGCGTCCCGTTCCCCGGCTGAGGCTTCGTCGCCGGCGAGCCGTTGATCGCCAGCTCGCTGAACTTCGGCATACCTGCCGTGCAGGTGACGCCTTCCTCGCCGCACATCGGCTGGAGGTTGAACGCCTGGTTGAACACGTGCAGGTCGTGCGCCATCGTGTCGCTTCCGTACGAGTCGACGATGGCGATCGTGATGCCCTTGCCGTTCCAGCCCTGCTGGTACAGCGGGCCGACGTTGTAGGCCGACTGGATCGCTTGCGGCGTGAAGCACGTCCTCCCGACCGCTTCGCAGTCGGCTTCGGTCGGCGTCGTCGCCTTGATGAACTGGAAGTCGCTGACGGCCGGATGCGGAACCGGGTACGCGGCCTGCGCGTTCCCGGAGCCCGTCAAAGAGCCGGCGAGAGCCGCCAGGCCCGCGAGCACGCCCGCGAGCGCGACGGCGATGAGCAGCCTTCGCTTCATTGGTCTCTCCCCCCTCGGAGTTCTCTCCCTCCGCGGAATTCTGCGGCTTGGCAGGCAGGGTAAAGGAGGCCGAAAAAGCCTGCCGGAACAACCGTGTCGAGGGTTGACGCCTGCCAGTTACTGCGCGTATCGCTCCGGGTGCTGGGCGAAGGCAGCTGCGCAAGTGAGCGAACAGAAGTAGTGGGCCTTCTCGTCCATGAGCAAGCGACCAACCGCGTGATCTGGATCGACCGCCATCTGGCAGACGGGGTCGACCGCCAACTGCTCGGCGTTCTCGTCCACGCGAACGACAGCGAAAATCTCGACGGGCTCGGCAACGTTGCGTAGGACTTGCCGCCCGCGAGACTCGTAGAGCACACCGTCGAGGTCAGGGGCGAGCGCCGCGGTGCGGCCGGTGACGAGCACCTCGCCGCCGCCGGCGAGCGCCGACACCCGCGCTGCGACGTTGATCGTCGCCCCGAAGTAATCGCCGCCGCGTTCGAGAGCAGCTCCGTAGTTGCCGCCGACGCGAACCGACGGCGCCTGGTGCCCGCCCATCGCGTTGCGCGTGATCCACAAGGCTAGACGCACTGCATCGCCAGGCTCGGGTACCCGGAGCATGAGCGCGTCGCCGACCGTCTTTATGTGTTCGCCGCCGACACATGGAAGCTCCACCTGAACCGCCTTGGCGAACTCCTCCACGAGCTGCAGGGCCTCCTCGTCTCCATGCGCCTCCGTCAGCGCCGTAAAGCCTGCGATGTCGGCGAAGAGGAAGGTTGCTTCGGTATCGCTGGGCACGGGCATAACGTAGTGGTTTTGTCTCGGCAGAAACGCGAAATGATTCACGAGTGGGTACTTCAGTGACCACGGATTCGGGCCACTTGCGCGACGGCGGGAGGCACCTTGAGGTGGCCGTCATCGGCGGGGGCCAAACCGGCCTAGCCGTCGGCTATTTCCTCAAGCGCCAAGGGCGGCGGTTCGTGATCCTCGAGCGCGCCGCTGAGATCGCTCCGGCGTGGCGCGAGCGCTGGGACTCGCTGACGCTCTTCACGCCGCGCCGTTACAGCGCGCTGCCGGGACTGCCGTTTCCGGGCGATCCCGATGGCTACCCGACCCGGGACGAGGTGATCGACTACCTCGAGCACTACGCCGAGACCTTCAAGCTGCCGATCGAGCTCAACAGCGAGGTCAAGCAGCTCGCGCACAGTAACGACGCGTGCTTCAGCCTCGAGGTGGACGATCAGCAGATCAGCGCCGACCAGGTCGTGGTTGCGACGGGTCCGTTCCAGACGCCGTACGTGCCGAAGGTCGCCGAGAAGCTCGATGCCAAGGTCTTCCAGACGCATGCCGTCGGCTACCGCAGGCCAGGCGACGTCCCAAAGGGCACGGCGCTCGTGGTCGGCGGCGGCAACACTGGCTTTCAGATCGCCAAGGAGCTGTCGGCGACGCACAGGGTTGTGCTCTCGATCGGCTCGCGCCAAAAGCCGCTGCCCCAACACGTATTCGGGCGCGACCTTTTCTGGTGGCTGACGAAGGCGCGCATCCTCAACACGACGGTGGAGTCGCGGCTCGGCCGCAAGTTGCGAATGCGCGACACGCTCATCGGCTCGAGCCCTCGCGAGATGACCAAGCGTTACGGTGTCGAGCTCAAGCCCAGGCTCGTCGATGTCGACGGCCGGAGGGCGCGCTTCGAGGACGACAGCGAGCTCGAGGTCGACGCGGTGGCTTGGGCGACCGGCTACCGGCCCGAGTACTCTTGGATCAAGCTGCCAGTCTTCGAGGAGGACGGCCGCTTGCGACATCGGCGCGGCGTCACCGAGGTTCCTGGCCTTTACTTCCTCGGCCTGACCTGGCAGCACACGCGCGGGTCGGCGCTGATCGGCTTCGTCAGTGACGACGCCGAGTTCATTACTGAGAGAATGGCCGCGCACGAGCAATCGACGGCGCCGGCGCAGGCAAGCACATCAGTCGGCGCCGACACAGCCACCGAAGCTCGCTCGACCGAAAGGAGCTAGCCGATGCACGACCACAGCTCCCATCACCACGAACACGTCGCCGAGATGCCGCGCGAGACCGAAGGACTGCCGGAGGCGCGCACGACCGAGGTCGTTGAGCTTGGGGACGGCGACGAGTTCAGGCTCGAGATCGTCTCCGTCAAGAAGCGGATCGGCGATGCGACCGTGCGAATGCTGACCTACAACGGCTCCGTACCCGGGCCGACGCTGAAGGTGCCGCAGGGCGCGACGATCACAGTCCCGGTCACGAACCACGGCGACATCGAGGCGACGGTGCACTGGCATGGGCTGCGGCTGGAGAACCGCTACGACGGAACGCACGACACCCAGGCCCCGATTCCGGTCGGCGAGACGTACACCTACCAGGTGCACGTCCCCGACCCGGGCGCCTATTGGTACCACCCGCACATCCGCGAGGACTACGGCCAGGAGCTAGGCCTGTACGGGAACATCCTGGTCACGCCGAACAAGACTGACTACTGGCCACCGGCCAACCGCGAGCTCTTGCTCACGCTCGACGACATCCTGATCGAGGAGGGCCGGATCGCCGCCTTCCGCAAGGAAGAGACAACGCACGTGGCGATGGGCCGCTTCGGCAACGTGATGCTTGTCGGCGGCGAACCAGACCTTCAGCTCGAGGCCAAGCGCGGCGAGGTCATCCGCTTCTACTTCACCGACACGGCGAACACGCGCGTCTTCAACGTGATGCTGCCGGGCGCGCAGATGAAGCTCGTGGGCGCCGACGCCGGCCACTACGAGCGCGAGGAGCTCGTCGAGGAGGTGCTGCTTGCGCCGTCGGAGCGGGTCGTCATCGACGTGCTTTTCCCCGAGCCGGGCGAGCTCGAGCTCCAGCACCGCACTCCCGAGCGCACCTATCGCCTGGCGTCGATCACCGTCGCGGACGAAGAGGTACAGCCGTCCTACGCCGACGGGTTCACGGCCCTGCGGACGAACGGCGACACGGCCGAGCTACGCGAAAAGATCGAGCCGTTCCTCGAGCGCGCGCCCGACAAGACGCTTTCGTTCGTTGCCGAGATGGACATGGGCGTGCCGGAAGGCGTCGAGGTCATCTACGTATGCCCGATGCACGTGGAAGTGGTCAGCGCCGAGCCCGGCAGCTGCCCGAAGTGCGGGATGAAGCTGCTCGCCCAGGCGGCAGAGGAGATCACGTACGTCTGTCCCATGCATCCGGAGGTCACCAGCGACAAGCCAGACCGGTGCCCGAAGTGCGGCATGAAGCTCCTGCCGGCGGCGGCCGTCGCGGCGGGCGCAGGCCACGGCCACGAGCATCACCACGGCCACCACGAACACGAAGGCCACGGACATGGCCACCACGGCAGCCATGAAGGGGATGGCGAGCACGGCCATCACGGGCACCACCACGCCGAGCACGAGCACGCGCAGGACGCCGCACAGGGCATCGAGTGGGAAGACGACATGGTCGAGGTCAATCGGATGACGACCCCGGCGAACATGCGCTGGAAGCTCGTCGACCGCGACACCGGTGCCGAGAACGCTCAGATCGACTGGACCTTCAAGGTCGGCGACCAGGTGAAGCTGCGCCTGGTCAACGAGATGGACTCAGACCATCCTATGCCGCACCCGTTCCACGTCCACGGCGCCGGCCGTTTCCTGATCCTCGCGCGCAACGACGTTGTCGAGCCGAACCTTGTCTGGAAGGACACGGTGCTCGTGCGCACCGGCGAGACGGTCGACATCCTGCTCGACGTCACGAACCCCGGTCGCTGGATGGCTCACTGCCACATCGCGGAGCACCACGAGAGCGGGATGATGTTCAGCTTCAACGTCGAGCCGTAGCCCGGGGCCGTGATCGTCTCGTAGCGCGACTACAGACTCAACCACCCGAGCGTTACTTGACGAGCGAGAGCATCTTGAACATCGGCAAGTACATCGCGATCACGATGACGCCGACCATCAGTCCCACCAGGATCATCATCAACGGCTCGACGATCGACGTCAGGGACTGGATCGCCGCGTCGACTTCGTCCTCGTAGAAGTCCGCGACCTTGCCGAGCATCTTCTCGAGCTCTCCGGTCTCCTCGCCGATCTTCACCATCTGACTGACCATCGGCGGAAAGATCGGGTTGTCGACGAGCGGCTGCGCAATCGGGACGCCCTCTCCGACCTTCGCGCGAACATCGCCGAGCGCTTGCTCGATCACCCAGTTCCCCGAGCTCTGCCCCGTGATCTCGAGAGCCTGGATGATGTCGACGCCCGCGGCGATGAGAGTCGAGAGCGTGCGCGAGAAGCGCGCCATCGTCACCTTGAGAACGACGGAGCCGATCTTCATCGGGATCTTCAGCTTGATCTGGTCCCACTTCTTGCGGCCGGCGTCGGTCTTCTTGTACTTGCGCAGGCCGAAGATCAGCGCACCCAAAATGGGGAAGATGATGTAGTACTTCTGGCGCAGCACATCGGAGACGTCCACGACGTATTGCGTCAGTGTCGGGAGCTGGCCGCCGAGCTGGCCGAAGATCTTCACGAACACCGGCACGAGGAACATGAGCAGGCCGGTGAGGACGAGGGTCGCGAAGACGAGCACCATCGTCGGATAGAGCATCGCTCCCTTGACGCGGCGTTTGATCTGCGTGGACTTCTCGATCTGGTACGCGACACGATCGAGGACCTCGTCCAGGATTCCCGCCGCCTCGCCCGCCTCGACCATCGAGACGAAGAGGCGGTCGAAGATCTTCGGATGGCGGCGCATCGCCTGCGAGAGGAGGAGGCCTCCCTCGACGTCGGCGCGCAGCTCCTTGACGACGGTGGCGAAGTAGAGGTCGTCGGTCTGCTGCTCGAGGATCACGAGAGCTGCGACGATGTTGAGGCCCGCCTCGATCATCGTCGCGAACTGGCGCGAGAAGATCTGCAGCGTCTTCGGCTTGACCTTCTTGAAGACGTTCTTGGCGCCCTCTTCCCCGGAGGCCGGGAGCTCGTCCAGGCTGTTCGCCAGCAGGCCGCGGATGCGGAGCTGCTCGCGGGCTCCCGCAAGATCGGGCGCGTGGAGCTCTCCCGAGAGCTCGAGCCCGGAGGCGTTGATCGCGGAATACGTGAAAGCAGCCACAGATGTCCCTCGGGAGAGCTATCGGCAGGGGGGTTGAGGGCCTAAAGAGGGATGCCGATAGCCGTTGTGTGCACCTGCGGGCGAGAGACCAGAGCGGCTTCGGCATGCTCGAGCTCCTGATGGCGATGGTGATGCTCAACGTCGGCATCCTCGCCATCGTCGCCGCGTTCTCGTCCGGGAACTCCGCGCTCGCCCGGGCCAACCGGATCTCCACCGCCGGCGCCCTGGCGAACAAGCAGATGGAGGTCTACCGCGGCATCAAGTACGACAACATCGTCTTCACGACCACCGAATGGAACAACGCGCTCGCCGACTCGACGTACACGAACGACACGGTCTACCAGCAGAACATGCTGAACCCGACCGCCCCGAAGGCGCTCGTCGGCACGGTCACGAACTGCCCGGCGAATGTCCCCACGAACGCCTGCGACCCGAGCTATACGACGACGGGCGCGGACCATCAGTCGTATCGCGTCGACACGTACCTCTACTTCGACACGCCGAGCTACGGCAACCAGCTCCGAACGGTGACGGTCGTCGTCCGGAACCCGGCCGACCTGACGCGCACGTACTCGCGCGTCACCTCCACGTTCGATCCCTCGATCGGAGCGTAAGCCCGCGACTCAGGGGGACGGGAGCGTGACCGTCGTCGACGACGGGGTTGTCGTCGTCGTGCCGCTGCCGCTGCTACCGCTCCCGCTGCTACTCGTGCCGCTGCCGGCGCGGCTGCTCGTCGAGGCTCCCGGCACGCCGGTGCCGAGCGGCTTCAGGATCAGCGTGTAGCGCGTGCCGTCCGCCGTGTTCACGAGCGTCACGGGCTTGTTCTCCCTGAGGGTGACCGCGGCGGCACCCGAGGAGTACGAGCCGCCGGCGATCGAGATCTTCGCCGAGTGAGCCGTGACGGAGACGAGATGGAAGAGCGGGTTCGCCTGCGGGAAGTCGCTCGCGGTCGCGACGGTATAGAGCGTCCCGTTCACCGAGATGACCGCGCTGCCGGGCTGCGGCTTGCTGCCGCCCGGGATCTGCGGTGGGCTGCTCGTGCCGCCGGAGCCGGCTGAGCCTGAGCCTGAGCCTGAACCTGAACCGCCGCCCGAGCTCGACGACGACGGCGAAGAGCCCTGGTCGTCGCTGAGCTGCTGGTGGAAGGGATCCTTGCTCGCGAAACGGCTGAACGAGGCGAGCTGACCGTCCTGGACGGTCGGCGTGGCCGAGACTGCGACAGGAGCGCCGGTGGTCGGGTCGGTGGTCGCCGGCTGCTCGGCACCCCCGAGTGTCGGGGCCGCCAGGGAAGGCGTCCCCGTCGCGGTCGTGGTGGTGATGCTGTCGTTTGCGTGCGGGTTCGGCGGCGTCTTCATCATCTTCATGACGCGCGGAACCTGGAACGCGAGGACGCCGACGAACAGCACACCGAGCACGGCCGCGATGATCTTCTGCCTCTTCTGCTTCGCCTTCAGCGGATCGACGTGCTTCTTGCCGGCCATTACGGGGCTCCTGTCGCAGACGCGCCGTCCGGGGGCGCGCTCGAGGTCGTGGTGGTCTCGGTCGTCGAAGTCGTGGATGTGGTGGTCGTCGGAATCGTGGCCTGGGCCGGCGCGCCGTTTCCGTAGACGAATGCGTCGATTACGAGCGTCGCCTGGATCTGCGGGAACTTCAGCGTGCTTTCGTTGAAGGTCATCGTGTCGACTGCGAAGAGACGTCCGGTCGCGTCGAGGCGTCCGGCGTGCACCGTGACGAGCGAGCGAAGCCGGTAGAGGAAGTCCGCGAGGTTGTAGAAGTTGCCCTGGAACGTGACGGAGATCGGCAGGACCGTGTAGCTCCCGATCGGCGTGATCGGCTGGGGCGAGATCGAGTCGAAGCGGATCCCGGTGTCTCGGGCGAGCTGGCTGAGCTCGAGGACGAGGTCGGGCATGTCCGTGCGGTCAGGCATTGCCTTCGCGAGCCGGTAGACGTCCGCGACCTCGATCTTCGGCGCCGCACGCACAGCGGCGACTTGCTGGTTGTACGCGCCGATCTTCGCCTGGATGTCTGCGGCGTCGGCCTTGAGGCTCTTGACCTTCGCCCCCTGGGGCCGGACGAGCAGGAACCAGCCGGCGAGGCCGACGACGAGCACGGCTCCGACGATGATCCCGAGCAGCGGCCCGGTCTTGAGTGACTTGAGCTGGTTCATGCGCCGGCGACCTTGATGTCGGCCGCGATCGAGAACTCCACGACGTCATGGCCGGCCACCGTCGAAAGCGACGAGCTTAGAAGCTGAACGTTGATCAGATCGGGAACGACCTGAAGGCGCGAGAGCAGTCGCGCAACTCCGTCGTGCGAGTAGGTGCGGCCGGTGACCATGAACTGGGACGGCGCGGCGCCGCTCGTCGAGACGTTGGTCAGCGGCGAGATCGGTGACTTCGCGCTCAGGGTCGTCAGCCAGACGTCGTCAGGCAGGACGAGCGAGAACTCGCGGAAGACGCGATCCCAGGCGGTGCGGGTCGAGAGCGCGGTGCTCAACGCGCCGACGCGTGCGCTTTGCTCACCTGCGAGTTGCTGCTGTGCAGCGGACGGGCCGGCAGGAGCCGGCGGCAGCGCCTGGTATTGGCGGTTGAGGTCGTCGACCTTGCGCTGCTGCGCGGCGATCTTGCCGCTGCCCATCATGAACATCGCGCCGAGCAACGCAACGACGAGGAGCCCCGAGCACCCGCCGACGAGGACCGGCAGGCTCTCCTTCTTCAGCTGTCGCTGGCCACTGTCTCGCGGCAGAAGGTTGACGGCACGCATTCGGTCAGTCCTCGATTCCCAGTCCGATGGCGACGGCGAGTGAGCCGATCTGCTCGGGCTCACCGACCTTCTTCGAGACCTTCATCCGTGCAAGCGGGTCGCCGACGCGAACGCGCACGCCGATCATTCGCTCGAGCTCACCGGAGATCCCCGGCAGGTGCGCGGTCCCGCCGGTGAGCACGATCTCGCCGATCCCCAGAGAGCCGGGCTGATTTTGGTAGTACTGCAACGAGGAGACGAGTTCGCGCGCGAAGCTCTGGATCGCCCTTCGGATCGCCTCGCGTGCCTTCTTCGCCTGGTCGGCGTTGAGGCCGTCGGGGACCATCTCGTCTGTCAGCGCGAGTGCGCGCTTGAAGCCCTCGACCTCGGACGGAGCCGCGTCGATCGCCCGGGCGATGGCGACGTTCAGCGCCGAGCCGCCCCAGTCGAGCACGCGGGTGAACTCGCAGACGCGACCGTCTGAGACGGCGAAGGTGGAGCGCTCGTGCCCGATCGCAACGGCGACGAGCGCCGCAGACGGATCGCTGCCGACGCCGTCCTGCGGCGCCTGCAAGGCGCGGAGCAACGCGAACGCCTCGAGGTCGATTCCGGAGAGAATGATTCCTGCTTTCTTGCACGCGTCCACGTAGCGGTCGATCAGCTCGCGATAGGCGACGACGAGCAGGATCCGCTGAGTCGGGTTCCCCTCCTCGTCGACTCCCTCACCGAGCACCTGGTAGTCGAGCACCGCTTCGTCGATCGGAATCGGCAGCGCCTCCTGGGCCCGGAAGCGAACCGCGTTTCCGAGCTGCTTCGGGTCGGTGATCCCTGAGATCTCGAACGTGCGGACGCCGATCCTGTTGTTTGCGAGGCCGAGCCGGACGCTGCGCTTCGGGAGCCCGTTCTTCGCGAAGAACTCCTTCAGTGCTTCTGCGAGAGCGTCCGGGTCGCGCAGCTCGCCGCCGACGACGATCCCCGGCGCGAGGGGCTCGCGCGCAACCTGCAGGAGCTCGGCGCTGCCGTTGTTCGAGACGCGTGCCGCAGCGAGCTGCGATGCGCCGATCTTCAGGCCGGTGATCCCCTTCGCTCCCTTGACGCCGCGTACCGCCTTGACCTTCGGAGCCTTCTGCTTGCGCTCCTTGGGCTGCTTCGGCTCCTTCGTCTCGGCCGCGCGCTCTTCCTTTGAGGCCTTCGGCTTGCGCTCCTTTTTCTCTTTCGGCTTCCGGTCGCCCTTCTTGCCGCCGATCTCCTTCTTCCAGAACGGCACCTTCGCCGTCTCGTCCGGAAGAGGCGGCAACTCTGCTGCGGGGACCGGCGGATTGACGACTTCCGGAGTAGGAACGCTCACAGTCGGCGCTTCGTCGACGACGGGAGCTGCCTCTGAGCCTTTGCGCTTGCGCCCCTTCTTTTCTTTCTGCGGCTTCGGCTTGGAGTCGCCCTTCTTGCCGCCGAGCGAGATCTCCTTCTTCCAGAACGGCACCTTGGGCGTCTCTGTCTCTTCGGGAATCAGTGGCGGCTCCGCGGCGGGGACCGGAGGAACGACGGCCTCGGGAGGAGCGGGGACGCTGAGAGCGGCTGCTTCGTGGACGACGGGAAGCGGCGGGAGCGCAGGCGGCGCATTCCATGGCTCGGGATCGACGGTGAAAGGTTGTTCGAGCGCGACGAACTCGGGCGAGACGGGCTGCTCGGCCACGACCGGGTCGTCGGCCACGACGCTCTGTTCCGCGACGACCGGCTCTTCGAAGACGAAAGGCTCGTCGACGACGACGCTCTCTTCCGCAACGACCGGCTCGTCGGCTGCCACCGTGTCTTCACTCGTCATCGGCTCTTGCGCGAGGACGTGCTCGGCGTCGGCTGGTTTCCGCTCGAACGAGACTTCCTTCTTCCACACCGTCTCGTCGGGACCGGGCTCAGGGACTGTCCCTGGCATGTCTTCCGTCGGGACCGGTTCCTCGGCTACGACCTGCTCCTCGGCGACAGCCGGCTCGGCGTCGGCGTCCTTACGGCCGAACGAGACTTCCCTCTTCCACACCGTCTCGTCAGGACCGGGCTCAGGGACTGTCCCTTGCAAATGTTCGGCCGGGACGTGCTCCTCCGCGACCGGCTCATCCGGCGAAGCCTTGCGGCTGAAGCTCACTTCCTTCTTCCAGACAGGCTCTTCGGGGCCCGTGCCAGGGACTGTCCCTGGAACATGTTCTGCGGCGACGGGCTCGTCCGTCACGGGCTCGTCGGCCGGCGTCTCCTCGACCACGGGCTCGGCCTCGGTGCCGGTTTCCGCCTCGGGCGACCTGTTCACCGACAGCTCCTTCTTCCAGAGTGACGTCGGCTGCTCGGCGTCGGCTGCCGGCGGTGCGTCGCCGCTCTGCTCCTTCGGCTCGCGATTGAAGGAGACCTCCTTCTTCCAGATCGAATCGTCAGCCATCTCTAGCTTCCGGCGACGCGCAACCCGGCTGCAAGCGGCTGCTGTTCAGAGGGCTGCTCGTTGAGATCCGGCGGGAGCTCGACAGGGAAGCCTGCGCGCTCGAGCACACCGATCAGCTGCTGCGGCCGGCTCGATCGCGTCAGGCCGACCTCGAACGTGACGACTCCACGCTGAATCAGGTCGGCGAGCGACTGCTCCATCGTCTGCATGCCGCGGCTCGTGTTGGTCTGCATGACGGAATAGATCTGCTCGACCTTGCCCTGCCTGACGAGGTTCCTCACCGCGTCGTCCGGCAGAAGCACCTCGAGCGCAGGCACGCGACCCATGCCGTCGGCAGTCGGTAGCAACGCCTGGGTGATGACGCCTTGCAGCGAGCTCGCGAGCTGGATGCGGATCTGCTCCTGCTGCTCGGCCGGGAAGACGTCGATGATGCGGTCGATGGTCGAGGGCGCGCTCTGCGTGTGCAGAGTCCCGAAGACGAGGTGGCCGGTCTCGGCCGCGGTCAGCGCGGTCGCGATCGTCTCGAGGTCGCGCATCTCGCCGACGAGGATCACGTCCGGGTCCTGACGCAGGGCGGCGCGGAGCGCTTCCGCGAAGCTGACGGCATCCGGGCCGATCTCCCGCTGGTTGACGATGCAGCGCTTGTGACGGTGCAGGAACTCGATCGGGTCCTCGATCGTGAGGATGTGCTCGGAACGGTTCCGGTTGATCTCGTCGATCAGAGCCGCGAGCGTCGTCGACTTACCTGAGCCGGTCGGCCCGGTCACGAGGACAAGGCCGCGCGGCTTGTCGGTGAGGAGATGGAGCGTGGACGGCATGCCGAGCTCCTCGAGCGTCTTCAGCTCGGCGGGAATCAGGCGAAAGGCGGCACCGATCGACTCGCGCTGGAAGTAGACGTTGACACGGAAGCGCGCAAGACCGGGAATCGAATGCGAGAAGTCGAGCTGCCGTTTGATCTCCAGCTGCTTCTGCTGCTCGCTCGAGAGGATGCGGTAGAGCAGCTGCTGCGTGTCCTCGGAAGTGAGCGGCGCGAATTCGTCCAGGCGCTCCACTTCTCCACGCACGCGAATGACAGGAGGCGTCCCCACCGTGACGTGCAGGTCGGAGGCGTCGCGCGCCACCATGTGCTCCAGGAGCTCATCGATTGAATTGACCGGCCGCATAACTCGAATGAGGCATCGGCAGTCTGGGGCCCCCGCTTTACCTCTTCAGTCCGCCTTTTTCAAATCAGGTTCTCACCCGTTGGGGGGTTCACCCAAAGTTGGTGAGCGGCCGATGTACGGGGAGCCACTAGTGACGTTCCCCATGGAAGGAGCTCTTCGTAATGACTAGCAAGATCCGGCAGCGGCTGGCCGGTGAGGAAAGCGGTTTCACCCTCATCGAACTTCTCGTTGTCATCATCATTCTGGGCATCCTGCTCGCGATCGCGATCCCCTCGTACCTGAGCTTCAGGGATCGTGCGAACAACTCGGCCGCCAAGGCCAACGTTCGCGCCGCGATCCCGGCAGTCGAGGCCTTCAACGCCGACAACACCGGCACCGGCAACTCGGCAGGCTACGCAGGCATGACGATCTCGCTGCTGCAGGCGTACGACTCGGCGATCGTCTCCACGAAGCTGCACATCCAGACGGCGACCTCGGTCACCTACTGCGTGGACAGCACCGTCGGCGGCAAGACCTGGAACAAGAACGGCCCAGGCGCCGACATCGTCACCAGCCCCTGCACCTAGTCCAGGCGCAACAGCTGAAGTTCGAAGGGCGCGGGAGACCGCGCCCTTCGTGTTTCAAAAGGGCAACTATCACCCGATAGAGGGTTACCCGCAGTGGGTGAGTTCCCGATGAAGAGGGGCCACTTCGTTCGTCACCGATGGAAGGAGCTCTTCGCATGACTAGCAAGATCCGGCAGCGGCTGGCCGGTGAGGAAAGCGGTTTCACCCTCATCGAACTTCTCGTTGTCATCATCATTCTGGGCATCCTGCTCGCGATCGCGATCCCCTCGTACCTGAGCTTCAGGGATCGTGCGAACAACTCGGCCGCCAAGGCCAACGTTCGCGCCGCGATCCCGGCAGTCGAGGCCTTCAACGCCGACAACACCGGCACCGGCAACTCGGCAGGCTACGCAGGCATGACGATCTCGCTGCTGCAGGCGTACGACTCGGCGATCGTCTCCACGAAGCTGCACATCCAGACGGCGACCTCGGTCACCTACTGCGTGGACAGCACCGTCGGCGGCAAGACCTGGAACAAGAACGGCCCAGGCGCCGACATCGTGACCGACCCCTGCACGTAGGCAAAAAGCTGGACCTGAAGGTCGAAGGGCGCGGGAGACCGCGCCCTTCGTGTTTTCAAGTCACCCGTTTCGCTTGCCGATAGAGATTCCATGACTTTCACGCTCTCGCCCCCCATCCGCTACGCCGCCCTGTGCGCCCTTCTGGCCTCTGTCGTGATCGGCGGAGGGCTGATGATGATGGGCACAAGAGCGAGAGCGCCGTCGCGACTCCGCATGTGATCAACAAGCACCCGTTCGGCGTGAAGAAGCATGCGACAACGACGACGAAGAAGACCGCGCCGGCCGCCACGACGAAGCCGAAGCCGAACAAAGCCCGTCCAGGCCACACCCGCCAGAGCCCCCGAGCAGCCTTCAGCCGTGATCGCCGCTCTCGCAGCGGGCATGCCCGCGCCGATCGCGAAGGCGCTCGGCAAGCACCCGATCGTCGTCGTGTCGGTCTACAACCCGTACTCCGAGGTCGACGGCATCGCCTTTGCCGAGGCCCGCGCCGGCGCCCAGATGGCGAACGTCGGATTCCTGCCGCTCAGCGTCCTGAGCCAGGCTCAGGTCGGCAAGCTGACCGAGCAGCTGGGCCTGCTGCCTGATCCTGGTCTCCTCGTCTACGCGAGGCCCGGAACCCTCGTCGCGAAAATCAGCGGCTTTGCCGACAAGGAGACCGTCGCGCAGGCTGCCCAGAACGCCGCCCGCGGCACGTGAGCGAACCAGCCGCTGCGGGCACGGCGAAAGAGCTCTTCGTCCGCCATGCACGTCGCGACGGAAGATCCGTCGCCATCCTCAGAGCCGTCGACTACGGCGACTCGTGCGTCATCGAAGCAGAGGTCTACCCCGCCGGCGGGCGCAGTGCCGAGCCCTCGAGGCCGGGCCCGTACACCTTCGCCGACGTCCACCAGGCGACCGCCTTCATGACCGAAGCAATCGAGGCACTCATGGTCCTCGGTTGCGACGTTCATGCGCAGTAGAAATCCGCCCGGCTACGCCGGGCATGATGATTTCACTGCGAGTCCGCTAACGGAGAGCCGAAGCGGCGAAGCCGGGCAAAGCCCGTCTTCGCGGCGATCAAGCTAGTTCGGAATGCAGCCGGTGGTCGCCGGCTCGCTCTGCACCGGTTGGCCGTCGACCTACCTCGACGACCACTGAGGAGGCGCCCCACGTGCAGGCGTCTGCCTGCTTGGCTGGAGCTGCCGCGGCCGCTTCACCGGAACACGACTGGCCGCCATGGTGAAGAACAGAGCGCTAAGGCAACGCGAAGAACCAGAGAAGAGACCCCGCTTCATATGGTTTCAACGCCATATGGCTTGAAAGAGATACGGGCTTCCCGTCTCGCCACTCGCTCTGCAGCGAGACATGGCCCGAAGCGGGACGGATCTTGCCGCTAGATCGAGACTCGGGCCAGTTCTTCGATCGACGTGAGGCCGGCGGCCACCTTTGCGAGGCCGTCATCCCACAGGGTTCCCATGCCTTCGCCGATTGCGGCCCGCTCGATGTCCTCGCGGCTCGCCTTCGTGACGGCGAGGGACTCGAGCTGCTCGCTCATCGCGAGCAGCTGGTAGATGCCGATCCGGCCCTTGTAGCCGGTCTGGTTGCACCTGGGGCACCCCTTCTTGCGGTAGAAGACCATCCCGTCGCTGGCCGCTGCGACCTCCGGGGAGACGCGCGCCTTCACCAGCTCGTCGACAGACGGGGTGTACATCTCACAGCAGTGCGTGCAGAGCTTTCGCGCCAGTCGCTGGGCGACGACGGCCGAGACCGCAGCGCCGATCAGGAAGGGCTCCACGCCCATCTCGCCGAGACGCGTCAGGGCCTGCGGCGCGTCGTTCGTGTGCAGGGTCGAAAGCACGAGGTGACCTGTGAGCGCCGCCTCGATCGAGATCTTGGCGGTCTCGCCGTCTCTGATCTCACCCACCATCACCACGTCGGGGTCGGAACGAAGGATCGAGCGCAAAGCGGTCGCGAAAGTGAGGCCGGCCTTCTGGTTGATCTGCACCTGGTTGACGCCGCCGAGCCGGTACTCGACGGGATCCTCGACGGTGATGATGTTGATCTCAGGCCGGTTGATCTCGGTGAGCGCTGCGTAGAGAGTGGTCGACTTACCGGAACCGGTAGGTCCTGTGACCAGCAACGCGCCGGTGGGCTTGCGAATCAGCACTTCGAGTGATGCCCGCATCTGGTCGGACATCCCGAGCTCCTGCAACGTCGGCGCCTTCTTCGACTTGTCGAGCAGACGCATGACGATCGACTCGCCTTCGACGGTCGGCAGCGTGGCGACACGAACGTCGAGCGTGCGGCCGGCGGCGGCGGCGTTCAGGGAGATGCGGCCGTCCTGCGGCTTACGGCGCTCGGCGATGTCGAGCTTCGCGAGGACCTTCAGCCGGGTCAGGACTCCGGGCATCATCCGCTTCGGGATCCGCTGGACCTCGTGGAGCACGCCGTCCACGCGGAAGCGGACGAGCAGTGCGTCCTCCTGCGGCTCGAAGTGGACGTCGGAGGCGCCGTCCTCGGCCGCCTGGAAGATCACCGAGTTGACGAGGCGAACGAGCGGCGCGTCCGAGATGCCGTCGTCGACCTCGAGATCGTCGGCTTCCTCTTCTTCTGCCACCGCCTCCAGGTCCTCTGCGACGGCGGCTCGGGCGCCGAACGCCTCCGAGGCGCGCGCGAGGCGGCGGATCTCGGCGAGGATGTCGTCGCGCGCGGCGACACCGATGTCGAGCGGATGGCGGGTAGCGAGCCGAAGCTCGTCGATGCCCTGGATGTTGCCGGGATCGGCGACGGCGATTCTCAGCGTTCCGTCCTCGAGGGCGTACGGGATCGCGACGACGCGCTCGAGGACGTGGATCGCGATCTCGCCGCTCGCGTCGTCCGAGACGCCGGTGAGGGCGAGGTCGACGAGCGGCATCTGGAAGCGTGCCGCGAGCGTTCGGGCAAGGCCCTCGCTCGAGGCCACGTTCTGATCGACGAGGGCGGCGGCGAACGAGCCCATGCCGGCCGCGCTGCGGACGCCGGCGAGCTTGTCGGCGGGGACGAGGCCCGTAGCGGCGATCAGGTCCGCGACGAGCTCGGCGAGCGCGTTGATCGGCGGCGGGGGGCCGCCGATACCACTGCCGCCGGGCGGCGTGGCGGCTCCGGGCTCGGTGCCCGGAGTGCGAAGTTTGGGCGGGTGGTCGGTGTCCATATATCCCTCGTTCGAGGTATCGGCAGGAGCCGCTCTTGCCTTGATCCCGCCCCGCCTCAACCTCACCCCTCCAGAGGCCGATATCGCCCTTTGTGAGGGACTTTCTCCGCTCGTCCGTCGCCCGAGTCTGGGTACCGGTTCTCGGCCTCGCGGCCGGCCACGCCTACCTCGATCGAGGGACGGATCCGGGCGACCTCATCTACTTCGTCCACAAAGGCGAGCAGCTGCTTTCCGGAGGCTGGGCGAACACCTTCTCGGACCCGATGCTCCAGTCCGGCCCGCTGCAGCTCATGGTGTTTGGGGCAATGAGAAACCTGACCGCGCTTGCGTTCGTGCTCGAACTCACGGTCGCTGCCCTCTTGCTCTACGTGCTCGGCAAGCTGGAGGTCGGCGATCGCATCAGACTGCTCGTCGGCGTGCTCGCCGTGGCAGCGGGCCTGACCCAAGGAGCGTTCATCGACGGACATCCCGCTGAGGCGATCGTGCCCCTGCTCTGGGTGCTGGCCGGGCTCTACGCCCGCGAGGATCGCGTGCTTCTTGCGGGAGCGCTCATCGGCGTCTCCGCCGGGCTCGAGCTCTGGGGCGTACTCGGCGCGGTCGTGCTCCTCCTGGCCCCGCGGCTGAAGCGCGCCTTCGTCGGGGGGCTCGTCGAGACAGGCGTGGTGGTCGCGATGCTTGTGCCCTTCGCACTCGCGGGAAGCTTTCGGATGTTCGACCACCGGTGGCGCGTCGCCACGGGGACGATCCTTGGTCTTGTCGTCGAGCCCGGCACGCACTTCGACTGGAAGTTGCGACTGCTGCAGTCTGCGCTGGCGCTCACGGTCGGCGCCGCGATCGCGATGGGGCTTCGACGCAGCATGCATGCGCTGTGGCTCGCACCGCTCGGCCTGGTGATCGTCCGCCTCGTTCTCGATCCGCTCGCCTTCGGCTGGTACTTCCTCGAGCCCGAGGCGCTCGTGCTCGTCGGCGCAGCGTTGGTGCTCAAGGAATTGCCGACTCGATTTCCTCAAGCTCGGTTGCGCTCAATCGCAGATCAGCCGCGCCGGGAAGCTGATCCGCCTCCCCTTCGCCCCTGATCCCGACGATCGCACCCGCGACCGCCGGTTGACTCAAGACCCAGGCAAGAGCAACCTGCGCCGCGCTGCGTTGGTTCCGCGCACCGATCGAGCGGAGCGTCGACCTGAGCGGGCTGAGGTCGAGCGACGCGAAAGGGTGGGTTCGCCGGAAGTCGTCGGCGTCGAGCGAGTCGAGATCGAAGTCGTCTGCGACGAAGCCCGCCGCGAGCGGTGACCAGGTGAGCACGCCGATCCCTCGCTTGCGTGCGAATGGAATCACGTCCCGTTCGTGGAGACGATGCAGCAGGCTGTACTGGTACTGCAGTGCGCCGACAGGGCCGACAGCGAGCGCCCGCTCGATCAGATCGACCGGGTGATTCGAGATCCCGCAATGGCGGACCTTTCCTTCGTCGACCAGCCGCTGTAGCTCGCCCCAGGTCTCTTCGATGGGCGTCGAGGGATCGACGTCGTGGATCTGCAGCAGGTCGACCCGGTCCGTGCGCAAGCGGCGCAGGCTCGCCTCGAGATCCGCACGGACACTTCCGGGACTGAGATCCATGCGAGAACCGGTCTCAGCCGGGAACGTCCCGCACTTGGTGAACACGAGGACCTCGCCACGGTGTCCTTCGAGCGCGCGGGCGACGATCTCCTCGGCGCGACCCCAGCCGTAGAACGGTGCGGTGTCGATCCAGTTGACGCCCAGGTCGAGCGCATGTCGAATCGCGCGAATCGACGCCGCATCGTCCTGCGGTCCCCACCAGACCGGCCAGTCCCGGCCCGAGCCGATCGGCGCGGTCCCGACTCCGACCGCGGTCAGCTCCAGATCGGTGGTGCCGAGCTGCCGCCTCTCCACACGGAAGAGGCTACGCGTCTAGTGCAGGGTCGAGAGGTACGCGTGCAGGATGTCCTGTCCCCAGAAGAGGGCGACGACGGATCCGATCGCGAGGAACGGACCGAACGGGATGCCCATCTTGCGCGCCTTGGAGCCGTGCCGCGCGAGCAGGTAGAGGCCTGGGATCATCGCGGCGAACATCCCGACCATCAGCGCGACGGACACCGTGCGTCCGAGCGCGGCTCCCATGAAGAGCGCGAGCTTGACGTCACCCATGCCCATCCCGGCCGGATACACGAGCGCGGCTGCGAAGAGGAAGCCGGAACCGGCGAGCGCCGCAAGCGCCCACTCCGGGCTCAGGTCTCGGGCGGTGTTCGCGACGAGGACGAGCGCCGTCGCAGGCAGGACGATCCGGTTCGGGATGATCCGGTGCTCGAGGTCGATCGCCGACACGGCGACGAGAACGGCGCAGAAGAACGCAGCGACGGCGGCTTCCATGGTGAGACCGAAGGCGAGGACACAGCCGGCGATCAGGAGCGCGGTGACGAGCTCGACGGCCGGATAGACGAGCGGGATCCGAACCTGGCAGTTCCGGCACCGGCCACGCAGCACCCCATAGGACAGCAGCGGCACGTTGTCGTACCACGCGATCTCCTGCTCGCAGGCCATGCAGGCCGAAGGCGGCCGGACGATCGAGCGCCGCAAAGGGACGCGGGCGGCGACGACGTTCAGAAAGCTCCCGAGCGCCAGAGCGGGCGCAAAGACGACAGCGGCGAGAGCGAAGTCCACGCTGGGACTATCGGCAGGGCGAGTCCCTGAGTTGAGGGACTAGCCCGCCGGCGTAGGACGGAGCCTCGGGTACGCCTGAAGTGTTCGGGTTGCCGGGCGCGCCGAGCGGTAGATCTGCGAGCCCTGGGAGGGGCTTCATCTTGACGCTCTGCCCGAGCGTCAGGCTGCCGGCGATGATCGGGCCCTCGGTCTGGGCGGACTGGCCCGAGCGACACGTCCCCCGCCGTGAAGATCGCGCCCTGGAAGTACGAACCCTGGTTCAGGGTCACGCCTCCGCCCGCAATGAACATGAACATCGACGTGGTCGGTGTCCAGGCGTTGAAGTCACACGAACCCGACGAATACGCGGAGGTGTCATTGGTCATATTCCAACCACAGAACACGCCGGTGTTCGACATGGAGACAGTGCCCGACACGTACATGACCATCATCCCGCCTTCTCCGTCGGAGCCGTCAGTTCCAGCCGGATGCGCGCCGCTGGAATTCACACCGCGGTACTTGACGACGCCATCGATTGAGACATTTCCGTCGATGAAGACTGTCCCTCGAACTTGAAGGATCCGAGTGGACGCATTCCAGTCGAGCTCACCGACCACCGCGCCGCTTGCGTTCGTCGTCTGGCAGGTGTAGTTCGACCCGGCCGTCAAGACAAATGTCGAGGGAAGGCTGGTGTTTCGGGTCGTGTCGTTGTCGAAGGCCGTCCCTGCCAAACCACCGGAGTTACACGGCTTTAGCCGGCTCATCGTGGCGTTCGCGTAGTAGCCGTCCCAGTCGGTGGACGTGAGAGTCGGTGCGTTGATGGCGGGAGCGCTCGTGCTGTAGCCCCCGGCCTTGACGTAGAAGTAGTCGTTCGTGGGCGAAGACGGCGAGCACGTGTGAGCTGCGCTAGCGATCGATCCGGAGGCGCAACCGCCGCCGATTTTCGCCGAGGTGACCAGTTGGTTCGGATTGGTGCTTGCGTCCCCGACGCCTCTCGACGCCCCGCTCAGCCACACGAGCTTCCCTCGTACCTCGAGCAGCACCGGGTCGGCCGCGTTGGGCTCGCTGATTCCAGCGGAGTTCTTGAAGCAGAGATTGCCTTCGACGTAGAGAGACGAGCTCAGTTGCCGTGGTCTGGTCGAGCGTGATGTTGCAGATATTCGGCGTCGTGTCCTTGACGAAGACGTAGTTCCACGCAGGGACGATGTTCTGCTGAGACGCCTGAGCGCGAATGTGCATCGTGGCGACGAGCGTCCTGGTGGTGTGTGCTCCGCCGAAAGCATTCCGCACGGAGCCGGTCGAGGTGATCGTCCAGTTGTAGGTGTTCGTAGTCGAGCCAGCCCCACATCGTGGTGGTGCCACCGTCGTAGGTCCAGCTGTAAGGCGAGCAGGTGTCGCCGAGCGACGCAGCTCCGACCGGATTGGCCGGCGGGCTCGCGCAGTCCTGCTGCGCGTACGTCCCCTGCGGATGCAGGACGTGCGGGTCGTAGGCGTTGCTCTTGGTCAGGATCGAAGCTGCATTGTTGATTCCGGCCTCGGCGAGGGAATAGGCGGAGATCCGCCCCTTTGAGCGGTCGGAGCTGCGGGAGTTCGAGGTCGCGGCCTCGATCACCGTCACGACCGTCATGCTGAAGACGAAGGTCACGGCGAGGGCGATGACGAGCGCGAAGCCGCGCTCCTGTCCGAGCATTTGTCGAAGTCGCGTCATGTCAGATCCTTGTGCTGTTTCGCAGGTAGATGGTGTCGCCGAGGTCGTACGTGCCGATCGTCGCGCTGCCCTTCAGGCTGATCGTGAAGTCGACCTGCAAGGAGGCGAGACAGCCGCAGCCGGCCGTGTGCGCGAACGCCGGGAATGCGTTCGCGGAGATCAGGTAGTCGGCGATCTTGGTACCGGATGAGCCGCACGTGGTCCCGGCCTGCCGGTAGAGCGCGTAGCGATTCGTGTAGCCGGTGACGGCGACGGTGCACCAGGTGATGTCGCCGCCTCCGCAGCCTGTGATCTTGAGCGTGGCCGAGGTGGTCGAGTACGGAGTCACGTCGCTCGCGCAGTGGATGTCGCGGCGAATCTTGTCCAGCGCCAAACGGGTCGAGAGCTGCGCCTGGAAGCGACGATCCTGCTCCGCCTGCGCCTTCGATCCGGCTACGAAGATGTCGGTGATGCCTGCGAAGACGATGCTCATGATCACCATCACGGTGAGCATCTCCACCAAGCTGTAGCCAGCCTCTCCCCCGATGCGCAGCCTGCTGCGCACCCGCTCGATCACTTCATCCTCGCTTTGACCTCCGCGAGCGTTCTGCTGGCGACGTGCTCGCTTTTCGTGCCGATCCCCCAGCGCTTCTGCGCCAGACGGTCTGCGGCGATCAATTTTTCAAGTGCCTCGGCCCCGTGCCACCACCCGAACGCGGCGCCGGTGACGATCCAGCTGTGCTGGTAGAGGAAGTGCCTGACGTTCGCCCTTGTCCTCGAGTGCGCTGCGATCCACGCCCTGAGAAGCTCGGCGCGCTGCGGAAGCGGCATCTCCTTCACCGGCTCTTTCGGCGCACCCGCGAGCACGAATGCAGCGGGACGCTCCGCCGGAGCTGTGGACTGCGGCGCAGCCTTCGTGGTCGGAGGCGTCGCCGCCGCGGGAGTCTTCTGCTCGGCGCCCTTGGGAGCAGCGGGAACTGGCGCGGCAGGAGTGACCGTCGTCGGAGCCAGGCGGATGGGTTGCACGGGCGTGCCGACGTACGGCGAGACGTCTTCCGGCTCGCCCTTCTCCGGATAGGGAGTGCGTGCGAGTTTCACGATGATCGTCGGCGCCCCGTGTCGCGCACGCGCGTACCGGCGGGCGGCGACTGGCTCGCAATCTTGTTGGCGGCATACCCGTGGACCGAGCCCATGACGTGCCACGCAAAACCGGTGTCCTCGAGCGTGCCCTTGGCGAAGACGAACGCCTGCCCGGAGAGGTCGGGGACGACCAGGGTCGGAGCCGACACGGGAGCCGGCGCACCCTGGGGCACGGCTGTCAGCCGCTTCGCCGCGCCGACTGCAAGAGTCGCGCTTGCGAGCAGGAGGACCACGCCCACAATTACAAGGCGCGGCAAGCGAGTGGCTATCCGCAGAGCCATAGTCCGCGAATCGGCAGAAATCGGCTTGGACTCAAGCCCCACCACGGGTGAAGCCGACCATCGGATCCCTCGTTTCAGGGACGACGACCGAGAAGACCCGTGGGGCGGCCGGCGTTGCGTCCGGCAATTCAAGGGGAGCGGGAGGGACGACGACCGAGAAGACCCGTGGGGCGGCCGGCGTTGCGTCGGGCAATTCGAGGGGAGTGGGAGCGTCCTGCCACTGGAATGCGCTGCCCGCAAAGCTCTGGAACCAGGCCTGGTTTTGCGGGTACTCGGTCGGCGGCTGCAGCTGAAGATGGAGGTGCGGCCCCGTCGCATGGCCTGTCGAGCCGACAAGTCCGATCTGGGTGCCGGCGGCCAGCGAGACGCCGTCGACGACGCCGGGCTCGAGGAAGGCGAGGTGGCAATAGGTCCACACGAGCCCGTCGTCCGTGCGGATCGTCAGGCCGATGCCGCAGCGCGGGTCAGCGGTATGCCATGCATTGATGACCACCGCGTTCGACAGGGCGTAGACCGGAGAGCCCGCGGGCGCCGCGATGTCCGCGGCCGGGTAGTCGTGGTGCGTGTGCGCAACCGAGACGAGCTGCGGGCCGCCGCCGACCGGGAAGACGTAGTTGTCGTGGAACGACGCGGCGCCCATGAGGTTCCCGACGCCGGGTGCGAAGGACGGAGCCTGGGCGTTTTGCGTCGCCGTCGCGAGAGAGTCCTGCGCCTGTTGGAGCGCCGAACGAGCCGCAGCGGTTGCCTCGCGGGCCGCGTCGACGCGCACGTCGAGGAGCACTGCGCGGCGCTCGGCGGCCAGACGGTCCGACAGCAGTGCCTGGGCCCCGGCCCTGCTGTGTAGGGTCGACGACACGCTGCGGAGCTGCTGCTCTCGCGCCTGCGCTGCTTGAAGGTCCTCGCTGGCGCTGACGACTGCACGACGAGCGTCGTCGAGCTTCGCCTGCAGGTGTTGCAGGTCGACCGTCTGCGTGATCCCTCCCAGCCCGTAGACCTGCGCGAGGTCGAGCACCTCGCGGACGTACCAGTCGGCGTGGTTGTAGGCGAACACGCCGCGCGCGATGTCGACCTGGCCGCCCGCTGCCGCGAGATACCGCGCCGCGGCGAAGATCGCATCGGAGGCGTTCCATGGGTCGGCAACGCCGTCTCCGTCGGCATCGACGCCCCAACGCAGCCACGTCGACGGCATGAACTGCATCCAGCCGACTGCGCCGGCCGAGCTCGGCCCCATGTTCTGTCCGAAGTTGGACTCGATCTTGTTGATCGAGGCGAGCACCTGCCACGGGATCCCATACGTGGATCCCGCCCGCTGCCAGAGCACGTTGAGCGCCGAGACGGGCAACTGCTGCACCATCACGGGGGGCGAGGTGAAAGAGACAGGCACCGAGATGGAGCCGGGTGCGTTCGGCGTCGCGGCACTCGGCAGCGAGAGGGGCGCGGTCGCGCGCGACCCCGACGAAATCGAGAAGCCGAACACCGGCGGACCGGCTGCGCGGGCGGAGCCCGTAACCACCGCGAGGCCGATTGCCGCAACGACCAGGAAGCGCATCAGTCTCCGGCTTGCGCGAGGCGGAGCGCGGGCAATTCGTCTACAGGGTCTCGCGGCTCGGGCTGCTCGGGTCGTCCCTGATCCCTCTTCTGCTTGTTTTCCTCCGCCCTGAGGTCAGCGCCCTGCTGCTTCAGAGCGCGTTCGAGCGTGACGAGGAAGTCGTGACGGTTCGTTGCGGCGTTGGCGGCGACTTCCTGGTCGACATTCCCCGAGACGACCTGGTCGATCAACGCCTTCGTGAACGACTGCATGTCGAAGAACGCACCCTCCTCGATTGCGTCCGTGATCGACTCGGGCTCGTTGTCACGGACGAGGTCGGCGATGCGGCTGTTCATCACCATCACTTCGACTGCGGCCGCGCGGCCGCCGTCGATCCGGGGAATGAGCCGCTGACTGACCACGCCTCGCAGGACGCCCGCCATGATCGAGCGAATCATCTGCTGCTTCCCTTCAGGGAAGAACTCGACCATGCGGCCGATCGTCTCGGCCGCGTCGACCGTGTGCATCGTCGACAGCACGAGGTGGCCGGACTCGGCTGCCTGCAGCGCCGTCTGCGCGGTTTCTGCGTCGCGAAGCTCGCCGATCAGGATCACGTCCGGGTCCTGGCGCAGTGCGCGTCGAAGCGCCTGCATGAAGTCCGTCGTGTCGAGGCCGATCTCCCGCTGGTTGACGATGCAGCCGTGGTCGCTGTGCAGGATCTCGATCGGGTCTTCGATCGTGATGATGTGCTGCTGCCGCGACCGGTTGATGTAGTCGATCATCGCCGCGAGCGTCGTCGTCTTCCCGGAGCCCGTCGCACCCGTGACCAGCACGAGGCCGCGGTGTTCTTCCGCCAGGCGCTTGACACCCGGAGGCAGCCCGAGCATCTCGAAGGTCGGGACGTTCTTGGGGATGACGCGAAAGGCGAAGGAGATATGGCCGCGCTGCTTGAAGGCGTTCACGCGGAAGCGCGGCAGTTCCTCGTCCTGGTAGGCGACGTCCAGGTCACCGGACTGCTTGAAGGCCTCGAGTCGCTCAGGGGAATGCTTCCCCACGACCTCCAGCACGGCCTCCACATCACGGTCGGTGAGCATCGCCGACTCCTCGAGCCGACCGAGCGCGCCGTCACGCCGAAGGATCGGCGGTAAGCCGACCTTCAGGTGGATGTCGCTTGCGCCGAGTTCGACGGCGCGTCTGAGCAGGGGATTGAGTTCCATGACGGCCACCCCCTGCATCGGCAGCCGGTTAGGGGCGCTTTAGGCCGCTGCGGTGCGGGGATTCCGGGCCAGGCGAGCCAGCCATTCGATCGCCTGCATGGCTCGGCGACCGGCTCCGCGGGCCTCCCCGGGATGGGCGACCTCACCGAGCATGAGCTTCTCGAGCACGACCCAGGTGACCGGGAGGCGCATCACCGTGAAGACCGCCCACGGGAAGCGGTCGAGCGCCACCTTCGCGGCCCAGCCGGCGGAGGCGAGCGGGTCGAGCTCCCGCTGAACCGCGGCCTGGTAGGGGTCGAGCGTCTCGGTCTCGCCGGCGAGGAGCGCGAGCGTGTGCTCGGCGGCGAGCCGCGCCGTGACGAGCGCCTCGTAGATGCCGTCTCCCGAGACGGGGTCGAGCGCACCGGCAGCGTCGCCGACGACAAGCCCGCGGCCGCGCGCCAGCACATTGCCCGGCCGCCGCATCGGCAGGCGGTGGCCACGAACGTTGGAGAGGTCGCGGAGCTCGAAGCCGTAGTGCTCGCAGAGGACTTGCAGATGGCGCCGGAGGTGCGGGCCCTCGTGACCCCAGCCGCCGACCCCGACGTTCACGTGATCCCCCTTCGGAAAGATCCAGCCGTATCCCCCCGACACGGTGCCGAGCTCGAGGACGAGCATGCCCCGCCAGCGGTCCACGGGAAGGCGCTCGTACGGGAGATTGCCCTCGAGAGCGACGCCGTTCACGATCGCCCCGCCGAGGCCGAGGGAGCGGGCGGTCGTTCCGTTGGCTCCGTCCGCGCCGATGATCGCCCCGACCTCGATCCGTTCCCCGTCGACCCGCAGCGCGGTATCAGACTCGACCTCGACGTGGACGCCGTCGCGGAACTCGGCGCCTGCGGCCGCAGCCTGCTCGACGAGGAACGCGTCGAGCCGGCGCCGTTGCGTCATCAGGCAGAGGACGCGAGCCGACCTGTGCTCCATCGTCGAGCCGTAGCGCAGCCGGCAGCGGGTACGCGTGATGCGGTCCTCGACAACCGGCTCGACCGGGAACGGCAGCTGCCGCACCGCCCGCATCGTCAGCCCGCCGCCGCAGGGCTTGTCGCGGGGGAAGGGCACTTTGTCCACTAGTAAGACGCGCGCGTGCGCGCGCGCGAGGCGATAGGCGGCAGTCGACCCTGCCGGGCCTGCGCCGACGACTGCGACGTCGAAGCGCTCCACGCAACCAAGGCTACAATCGTTCCGCCTGGGGGTGTGCCCGAGCGGCCAAAGGGAACGGGCTGTAAACCCGTCGGCTCAGCCTACGGAGGTTCGAATCCTCCCGCCCCCATCTCCGCTGGGAAATCCGGCCGCTTCGCGGCCATGATGATTTCCCAGCGTTCGGTTTCGATTCGTGGCCTTGGTGGACGCGTCCGGCTCAGCCGGCCGCGTCGGCGACTACATCGTTTCGGCTTCTTCTATGAACTTGCTGATTGCGGCCAGGTACTCGTCTGATTGTTCTAGGCACGGTGTGTGGGAGCTTTCTTCCAGGACGACTTCTCGGCTGTTGGGGATTCCTTTCACCAGGGTTTCGGCGATTGGGTCGGTGCACATGTCGTGGCGGCCTCTGATGACCAGCGTCGGGATGTCGATCTCTCTCAGGCGATCTCGGACGTCCCAGCCTTTGATCGCTCCAGTCACCGTCCACTCGTTCGGGCCTTGCATCGCGCGATAGACGTCGACCGCTCTCCCCGCGCTCATCCGCTCGAGCTCCTCGCGGGGCTGCGGGCCGCGATAGAAATGGCGGTCCATGTAGACCTGCATCGCGCGCTCGTACTCCGGATCGTCGTACGTGCCGGCGCGATCGTGGCGGTCGAGGACCTCGACGACATCCGGCGGCAGCGCGTTCCGCAGCACCATCTGCTCAGCTGCCCACTGGTCGACGTCCGCGAGCGTCGAGCTCAGGATCAGGCCGACGATCCCGTCCGCGCCCGAGAGCACGTGCTCGAGCGCAAGCATTCCGCCCCACGAGGTGCCGAGCAGGTGGATGCGATCCAGGCCCAGCTGTTCGCGGACGGTGTCGACCTCCTCGCGGAACACCGACACGGTCCACTCGATGTCCGACGGCCGATCGGAGTTGCCGCACCCGATCTGGTCGTAGAGGACGACCGGACGCTCAGCCGCGAGACCCTCGAGTGGCCCGAAGTAGTTGTGCGTCGACCCCGGGCCGCCGTGCAGCGCGAGCAGTGGGATCGTTCCGGAGCCGAGCTCGCCTGTCACCTCGTACCAGGTGCCGTAGCCACGGAAGTCGACAAAGCCCTCTGAGACAGGCGCGTTCATCCGGGCTACAGTAAGGCCTCGCCCGCCCTCTTAGCTCAGTTGGTAGAGCACCTCCATGGTAAGGAGGGGGTCTCCGGTTCGAGTCCGGAAGAGGGCTTCGAGAAGGCCCCTGGAAACAGGGGCTTTCTTCGTTCTTGGGGCGAGACGACCCGGCGGCACAACCACCCGAAAAGGTGAGAAAAGGTGAGTCGGAGTCGCTACGCTGGCCCGGACACAACATCAAAGGCCCCGCGACGTGCGAAGCGCCCGGGGCCACGGACAAAGGAGAGTGACCTCCCATGTCACAGGCAGCATCGCAAGTCGCCGCCGCCCGCGCCCAGCAGCGCGACGAGCGGCAGAAGACCCGGCACCGAGGCATCAGCTTCCGAGAGACCGTGGGCGGCCGGTCGTACTACGTGCACTGCACATCCAGCGTGTGAGGGCGGAGGCGAGCTGCTCGTGGTGGGGGAGCGACGACGTGCAGGCTCACGAGCATGAGTCGCTGCACTCACCACATGCTCACCACAGGGCTTGCAAGAGCGCATGGACACAGGGTTGGCGCTGCGATCTCCAGCTGTATCAGCAGGCGCTCGTTCGCATGAAGGGCGTGGATTCTCAGAGAGACTCGTCCATCGCTGTACGTCCATTGCCGTGCGTGTATGGGGTGTACCCCCTTACGCACGGGACTCCGAACTGCGTAGTCCGACGGGGCCTCCTGAGGAGCTGGAGCAAGCTCGGGGCGACCGCGTTAGGTATCGCAGCAGTGCAGCAGTGCATGACCGCAGTAGTGCATGACTACATCACATGCTGCGACTACGGAGTAGCGAAAAGACCTGCCGCCAGCTGCAGGTCCGGCCCCCGGCTATCGCTGCTCTACGGGTCTTGCAGGTACGGCCCGACAACGTCGCAGAAGACGCTGAAGCCGCTCAGGAGATCGGGATGTGGCCCATGTAGCCCAGACAACGTCTCGGAGATGAAGTCACCCACCGGATTGCTTGGATCCCCTGTGTACTCGAAGACATCGACCGCGGTGAAAATCCCAGCATCACGACTCAACGTCGGACCATGGGTGATCGACAACCTCTCATACAGGCCCCCGGTAGTAGTCACGATCGTGACCGTCCCCGCCTGCTCGTCGATCACGAGCGGCGACGTTTGCTTGATCGGCCCGGCGAAGGAGAGCGTGGTTGACTTTCCATTGTCGGCCGTGAAGACGCCGAAGAAGGTCTCGCTCATGAAGTACGTGCCGTTGCCCGTGTCGCGGAAGACCAACGTGCCGTGACCGGCGGTCGTTCCCGAGAAGCCGCAGACGTTGGAAGGCTTCGTGAACGAGAAGTGCGTGACCTGCGTCGATCCCGCCGCTAGACCCGTCGCCGCGGTGACGCACGCCAGCACCGTCATGATGGCTAGCGGTAGAAGCTTCCTTCGCATGACCTTGCTCCCTCCCTCTCCGATCGTGACATGAGTCTTTACCTCGCGTTACTGCGGGTCAACAACTTCTCGTCACCGCAACGGAACGTTAATGTCGCGGTTGAGCCGCGGCGGGGTGGAGGTTCCGTGGGATTCACGGAACGCGCTGATCGACAGGATTCGTCAGTTGGACGCGGCGACCCAGACGATTCGCACGTTCGAGAACGTGGGTGTGAGCCTGCCGGTGGTATTGACGCTTCAGCAGAAGATCGAGTTGGTGAAGCTGATCGAGTTGTGGGGGGATCAGGTCGAGGGTGGTTTGCAGGAGGGTCTGCCAGAAGGGATTTTCGGGTTGCGTTCGGCGCTGATCGATGACCTTCACGACTCGGGGGAGTGGCCGAGCTTGGCGGAGCCGAGATTGTCGAACGATGAAGGAGGAGCTAGATGGCAGACCTTGCGGACATCGCCACGGCAACGACGGCGGGCTACAAGGAGGTTGTGCTTGACCGGGGTTCGGGTGCGAACCCTGCGACGAGGTATGAGGTCGTGTTGCTTTTCTGTATGTGTTCAGTCGCCACTTGGGCCGTTGAGGGCCTGGATGGAGCCGTTTATGGAGCTTTCGCGTCGCGAACCGCGGCTACGAAGGCTGGATGTGCTCGTTAGACTCGCGGTCGTGGCGTACCCGGCCTAGTTGATCCGATCTTCACGTCCTCAGCCGTGGATATCCGCCTCGGCTGCTGAAAGCTGGATCGACTAGGAGGGAAGACAGATGCTCTACGAGCCGACGAGGTTCGATGCTCTGATCGACGAGCCGTGGGTTCCGGCGCGAGTCGAGGACGCGATCGCTGCGATCGTCGCCGACACCGACGCTGCGTTCGATCCGACAGCGCTCTGGCCCGCACACGAGTGGGATGCGCGGGCGAAGCCGCTGCCGCTATCCGGCCTGTACGTCGGTGCGGCCGGCGTGATCTGGGCACTTGATGAACTCCAAGAGCGCGGCCACGCGGGGTCGTCGCGCGACCTGGCCGCCGCCGTGGTGCGCGCGGTCGAGCTCGAGCGAGCGACGCCGGACTTCTCGGCAGATGAGCATTACCGTCCTGGTGCGCTCATGTCCGGCAAGACGGGGGCACTGCTCGTCGCTTTCCGGCTGACCTCCGACCCGGCGCTCGCGGACGACGTGCACACGCTCGTTCGCGGGAACGTCGACAACCCGACGGACGACATCAGCTGGGGAGCGCCCGGGACGCTCCTCGCCGCTTTGGCGATGGGCGAATGGACGGGCGAGCGCCGGTGGGATGAGGCTGCCCGCGAGTCGGCCACCGCACTCCGGGAGCGCCGCGGCGACGACGGCTGTGGCGGCAGGACGACGACTACCGCGGCCTCAGCACGCTACACGGCGTCGCGGGAAACACACTCGCTCTGCTCCGTTTCGAGCCAGACGCTGCCGTCGCGAGCGAGAGCGCGGCCGTTCTCTCGCGACATGCGTTCTGCGAGGACGGCCTCGCGAACTGGCCCGGCTCGCCGCGTCCGCAGCTCACGCGGCCACGAGACGGTCGGATCTGTCTGCAGTGGTGCACCGGCGCGCCAGGTGTCGTCGCCGGCGCCTGGGAGTATCTCGACGAGGACCTCCTGCTCGCCGGTGCCGAGCTCATCTGGGGTGCCGGCGCCCACCGGGACGAGAAGGGCCACGGCCTCTGCCACGGTACCTCGGGTAACGGCTTCGCGCTCCTCAAGGCATTCGCCCGCACCGGCGACGAGCACTGGCTCGAGCGGGCGCGCCGATTCGCCGTCCACGCCCTCGCCCAGGCGGAGCGGATCGCCGCCGCGAACGGCCGCCGCCGCTACTCGCTCTTCAACGGAGACGTCGGCACCGCGCTGTTCGCCGCCGCCTGCCTCGACGCCGATCCTCGTTTCCCAATCGTCGACGTCATGTAGAACCAGCCAGCAACCGCGACCCGGCTTGCGGGTCGGTGACAGGACATCACGCTCCCATTAGCGACGGGACCGGATCGCCGCGCGCTTTGGCGGTAAGGGCGTCGGCGAGGTAGGCGTAGAGCGAGCGGCGCTGTAGCCGGCAGGTCTGATCGACCGAGAGCAGTCGCTCGATCGTGCGCTCGCCGCCCTGAGAGCGGCTGCCGAGGGAGAGCTTGCGGTAGATGACTGCGGCGCGCAGGCCGCGCTCGGCCGCGTTGTTGGTCGGCTCCACATCGTCGACCTCGGCGAACGTCCAGAGCGCGGGCCATAACTTCAAGAGGTTCTTCGCGAGCGCGCGAACGTGCCGCTGCCGTTTTCCGGTCGAGCCCCACTCGAGCAGCGGCCGCATCTGTCTCTTGATCGCGGCGACGCGCTGTTGCAGTGCGGCGCGGTCGCCGTCCTGCTGGAACTGCCTCCAGCCATGGAAGACGTTCCAGGTCACCTCGAGCCCATCAAGCCCGAACGCCTCCTGGGGGGCCCCGGACTGGGGGTCCACCGGCTGCTCCAATAACGAGCCGCACCCCTTGGCTTGGCTCGGCATGATGATCTCCCCGTTTTCGCACGCGAGCTGTTGCCGCCCCGGCAACGGAGGATGGAGCCTCTATGGAGCCCCGTGGTTGCAACCGCTGGCAACCGAACCGGTTGCAAATCCGATCGGCGCGGAAGCCGCGAAAACAAGCGAAAACGTTGCCGTAGGTTGCGACCAGTTGCGGGAAGCAGCACATGGTAAGGAGGGCGTCTCCGGTTCGAGTCCGGAAGAGGGCTTCAATCTACGAGCTGGATCGAGCGAGATTCGAGGTTTCGGAAGGAGCCTCTTACATGAGTGCGGGGAAGATGGGTTCGAGCGACCTGCTCAAAGCTCCACCGGCCAATGCGCAGGTACCGTGTCGTCTGACGCGAACACCTTGCGAAATGCCGAATTCTGAATTGCTCTGCGCGTGGCGGCCCGCAGGAGGTCTTGACCGAGCGCCAGAGGTGCAGCTCGCCGACACGCTCGCGCTGCTGCGAGCTGCTCACTGAGGTGGCACTGGGCCAGCTTGGCAGACGATCGGATATCGTGGCGAACCGAGTCGTAAACCGAGGTGAGGCCGGAGGCCTCGAGAGGGGGAAACTCATGCGTTTCCGATTGGTGCTCGCGGCGTTTGCCGCCGTGCTGTTCGCCGTTTTCCCGACATCGGCGGGCGCGATCATTGGCGGCCAGCCCGATGGGAACAACCATCCGTACGTCGCGTACGCGGACAACGGCGTGTTCGCCTGCTCCGCGACTTTGTTGTCACCGACGGTCATGCTGACTGCTGCGCACTGTTTCAGCGACAGCACGTCGGCCTATGGCGTCAACACGGTCACAGGCGGGTCGATCGTCCGCACGACCTTTGATCCCGACTTGACTCAGGCAAACCCGTCCCGCGTCTGGCATTGGGGGACGTACTACTTCGATCCGCAGTTCGCGATCGGCTCCGCCGGCGGACTGCCGGGCTTCGACACGCACGATGTGGCGATCATCGTCTTCACGGCGGATGGGTGCCACGTTCCAAGCAATCGGAATCCCGTCACGAACTTCTGCGGTCCGATTTCCCTCGCGGAAACCGGTGGCCAACACGGCGTTCTGCCGCAGCAAGGGCTTGTCGACACGCTGCGGAACCAAACGCCGGTCGACCTCGTCGGATACGGGGTCCGGAACTACATCCGCGGGGGCGGTCCCTGCGCGGGTCCGTGCACGCCGGTGACCGGTGACGTGTTCACGCGCTACGGCGGGCAGACAAACGTATTCGCGAGCAACGGAGTGATCGGCAGTGAGTTCCTGAAGTTGCATGCGAACAAGGTCGGCGTCTGCCACGGCGATTCGGGTGGGCCTGACCTGGTCGCCGGGACGAACATCATCCTGGCCGTCAACTCGTTCGGCGGCGGCCAGACGTGCGACTCGAACACGTACTCGTATCGGGTCGACACGCAGGAAGCGCTGACGTGGATCGCTAACGCGATCCGCCTCGGCGGCGGCGGCCTCTAACTCACACATCGACTGGGGGCCGAGCACTCGTTCGGCCCTCGAGTCGACCCTGTCGCCCACGCGACCCAGGGCCCCCCTCCCGGCCGCGAGAGGTGCAGCGCAACTCGACGGAGGCAGACGACGTGCCCGAGTTCACGCCGCGCGTGATGACGGGATCTAAGGCCCGTAAGCGCGCAGGACTGTTGCGCGTCGCAGCTCACTCAGATGCGTGAAGAACGCTCCGACCCAAGGCGGCCCGTGCGCGTAGTCGTGTCGAAGCTGCCAGTGAAACTGCTCGCGATCGCCTTCGGCGGCCGGCTGTTGCGTTTCGGTGCCCGGGCGCCGAGACCGCCGCCGGAGCCGCGCGCGCGATAGGGAGCGACACGCGCGCCACCCGGTCTCCGACCTCCTCGATAGTCCGTTAGGCCCGTTTGCGACGTTCGCGTTCCCCAGTAGAGTCGGGGCGGTGCGCAAATGGCTGCCCCTGATCATCCTCGCGTCGGCCCAGTTCATCATGGTGCTGGACTCGAGCGTGATGAACGTCTCGATCTCGCAGATCGTCAAAGACCTGAACACGACGGTCACCGGCGTGCAGAGCGCGATCACGATGTACACGCTCGTGATGGCGGCATTCATGCTCGTCGGCGCGAAGCTCGGCGACATCCTAGGGCGTGATCGGGCGTTCGGGCTCGGCCTGGCTGTGTACGGGTTGGGCTCGCTGATCACGGCGGTCAGCCCGAACCTCACGGTGCTGCTGATCGGCTGGTCTGGGATCGAAGGGCTGGGCGCGGTGTTGGTGATTCCGGCGATCGCCGCGCTGACCGCCGCGAACTACGAGGGCAAGGCGCGCGCGTTCGCCTACTCGATGATCGGCGGCGCCGCCGGCGCGGCAATCGCGGCCGGCCCGCTGATCGGCGGCTACGTGACGACGACCTGGAGCTGGCGGTACGTCTTCGTCGGCGAGGTCGTGGTGGTGATCACGGTCCTCATCGTCCACCGTCGCATGAAGCGCGCGCCGAAACCCGAGCAGCCGCCGAAGCTTGACTACGGCGGCGCAGCGCTCTCGGCGGTCGCGTTCGGCCTGATCGTGTTCGGGATCCTAAAAAGCAGCACCTGGGGCTGGATCAGGCCGATCGACGCGCCGACGATCAAGGGGCACAAGATCACGCCGCTCGGGTTCTCGCTGGTGCCGTTCCTGATCGTCGGCGGCTTCGTCGTCCTCGGCTGCTTCCTGGCCTGGGAAGAGCGCCGCGAGCGGCTCGGACAGAGCACGCTCCTCAGCCGCACGCTCCTCAAGATCGAAACGCTGCGCGCCGGGCTCTCCTCGCTCTCGGCGCAGCAGCTGATCGTGATGGGCACGTTCTTCGTCCTGCCGGTGTACCTCCAGGTCGTGCTCGGCTTCGACGCGTTCGAGACGGGCAAGCGCCTCTTCCCGATGTCGATCTCGATGCTGGCCGCTGCCCTCACCGGGCCGAAGGTCGCAGTGCGGTTCGGGCCACGAGCGGTCGTCCAGGTCGGCCTCGGGGCGATGGCGATCGCTGCGCTCGTGCTCGTCGGAACGATCGACGTGACCCTGAACGGGACGGCCTTCGCGGTGTCGCTCGTCTTCTTCGGGATCGGCGCCGGGCTCCTGATGTCGCAGCTCGGCAACGTGATCATGTCCTCGGCCCCTCCGGAGGAGACGAACGAGGCCGGTGGACTCCAAGGAACGGCCCAGAACCTCGGCGCGTCCCTGGGCACGGCGTTGATCGGCTCGGTGCTGCTGCTCGGGCTGCTGAACGGGTTCAACTCGCGGATCCAGGAGAACCCGGCGTTGCCCGCCGACGTGAAAACGCAGATCGCGGCCGCCACCGAGGAAGGCATACCCATCATCACGACCGAGCAGGCGCACCAGGCCCTGCGCGACGCCGGGTTGAGCCCGGCCGAGGCGGACGCAGTCACGGCCGACTACGGCGACGCACAACTCGATGCGTTGAAGACGTCGATGCTCGCGGTCGCGTTCCTGGCGGTACTCTCGTTCTGGTTCACGCGGCGGCTACCCGGAAGGCCGAAAAAAGCCGCCTAGTACGCGGGCTCGTCGCCGAGGTCGAACGACGTCGGTCGCCAGCCCTCTCTCCGGGGAAGCGAAATGGCCGACCCGAATGAGAGCGTCTATGGACCTAGCCGGCGCAATCAGTGGCGGCCGGATCTCGAGGTGCCCTCGATTGAAAGTGCGACGCGTGGGTCGGTCGAGATGAACTCGTCTTGTTCGAGTCCGCCCAGATGAACGTCACTTGTGGCGAGCCGTCGGGGTTCAGTGTGGCGAGATGGGCGAGCGAAGCGGACTCGATCAACTCGCGGGCACTTTGTGGCAGTGTCATGCGCTTAAGGGTGCAGGAGTGGTGCAAGCCGGGCCGGCCGTGTTGGACGGGGCGCCGCTTGCGGGGAAATACGG
>CAWHXK010000053.1:0-254951 GCA_963833255.1 uncultured Actinomycetes bacterium | reverse complement strand
GGCTGGGAGCTCGTAGTCATCGCGGCGTCGCTGCTTGGTTTCTCCGTCGTCTCGCGCCGGCTCGCCGGAACCCCGATCACCTCCGCGATTGTCTTTGTCGGAATCGGGCTAATCGCGGGGATTCAGGCGCTCGATCTCTTCGACGCCCCCTCGACCGCGGAATCCGTGAAGGTGCTCGCGGAGGCGACGCTCGCGTTCGTGCTCTTCTCAGACGCGTCACGGATCAACCTCCGGGCGCTACGCCGTGAGTACACGGTTCCCGCCCGGCTGCTCGGTATCGGACTGCCGTTGACGATCGTCCTGGGTGCGATTTTTGCCTCGCTCATCTTCGAGCAGCTCTCGATCACCGAGGCGGTCGTGATCGCCGTCCTGCTGGCGCCGACGGACGCCGCCCTCGGCCAGGCAGTCGTCACAGAGCCACGCCTTCCGTCGAGGATCCGCCAGGGGCTCAACGTCGAGAGCGGGCTCAACGACGGAATTTGCGTGCCGCTGCTCTTCATCGCGCTCGCCGTTGCTGAAGCCGACGCCGGCAGCATCGGTGACGCACATGCGGCGCGAATAGTCGTCGAGCAGATCGGCTACGGACTCTGCGGCGGCGTGATCGGCGGGTTGGTCACGGCGGCGGCCGTCGTGGTCGGTACTCGGCGTAGGCTGATCGAGCCCGCCTGGCTCCAGGTCGTGCCGGCCGCCGGCGCAGTCCTTTCCTATGGCTTTGCCACGGCGCTCGGGGGCTCCGGCTTCATCGCTGCCTTCACGGCAGGCATGATCTTCAGCGCGCTGCGGCGGCCCGACAGCGGCGAGGTGACGTATCTCATCGACGAGCTCGGGGCAGTACTGAACGCAGTGACGCTGCTCGTGTTCGGCGCTGTGTTGCTCCTGCCGGCGCTCGACGATCTGAACTGGCGGATTGCGGTTTACGCGATCGCAAGCCTGACGGTGGTTCGAATGCTCCCGGTCGCGATCGCGATGATGGGTACAGGCGCAGGTTGGCCGACCGTCGCGTTCATGGGCTGGTTCGGTCCCCGCGGGCTAGCCTCGATCGTCTTTGCCCTGATCGTTCTCCATGATGCCCGCCTACCTCACGTCGGGACGATCTTGTCAGCGACGTACGTGACCGTCGGGCTGTCGGTGCTCGCGCACGGAGTAACCGCCGCTCCCCTGACGCGACGCTACGTGTCCTGGTTCGAATCCCATCCCGCCGATCGCAGGCCCGTGATGGAGAGCGTCCCGGCCGCACCTCACCGCCTGCGACGCCCATCGAGCCTTGTGGGCGCGAGTGCTCTGGATCCGAACTCGACCAGCTGACCCTCGACGCTCAGACCACGACCGCTGCGGCGCCGGCGGCCGTCTCGATGTCGGTGTCCGCGTCGATCGGTTGCGGTGTCCGCCGGCGGATTCCGAAGACGACGACTGCACCCGCAACGAGATAGGCCGCCAGAACGATGAGCGACTTCCCGATCCCGTTGCCGTCGAAGTAGATCGTGTTCCGAACGGCTGTCGTTCCCGCCCCCGGGGGGAGAAACGGGCCGATCGTGCCCCAGAAGCTCGGGAGGAACGGCCTTGCGACCGAGCCGCCGGCGGCGGGAGCGCCGAAGACCACGAAAACGATGATCACGATCAGGGTCCCGATCGTCCCGAACAGGGTCTGCAGCCCGGCCGCCGCGAAGGCGACCGCAAGCATCAAGAAGGTGAAGATGCCCCAGAGCTCCAGGAAGTGGCCCGAGGGTATGCCTCCAAGGATCGGGCCCGCGAGCAAATAGGTCGCGAGCGCGCCGATGGCCGCAACGACAACGAGGATCGGCGCATGTCGGCGAATCGCGGCGGCACCGCCAAGGGAAGTGGCCATCGTTGCGGAGAGGTAACCACCTACGACCAATGCCATGACGACGAGGAACGGGACAATGCCGACGCGATCCCCGTCCGCGAGCGGGTGCACCTGGACGACCGTCAGCTTCTGACCGCCGGCGGCCGCAACCTTCGTAAAGGCATTCGTGAGGGCTATCGCTGCAGCGTTCGACGCAGCAGGAGCGACGAGCAGGCTCGTGCCGGAGGGGTCGGCGATCAGCGCGCCGTAGATGCTGCGCCGATCGATGGCCCGTGCTGCAGCTGACTTATCGGTGTACGTCGTTGTCCGCAGCGAGAGCTGTTTGTCGACTGCGGCCGCCAGAGCGGCCGCCGGCGTGCCTACGACGCCGAAAGGCAGGTTGTGTGGCTGGGGTTTGTGAAGGGCGCCGACGTACGAGACAACGAACAAACCCTGCACCAGGAGGACGACGCCGAGGCCGACGAGGACTCGCAACAGCCCTGGCATCCGGGGCGCCGGCCGCGCGGCCGCGACACCGCCGCTTGCCGTTGCCCTCTCATTCGCGGACGCGCTGTCCACCCCTGGATTCAGCCAGGATCGCGCTTGCGGCTCATCGTTCGATCGGGATGATCATCGTCATACCGACGGGAGGATGCGCTTCGTCCACACGAGGACGATTGTTGGAGCACATGCCCCTGGTACGGCAAGGATCGTCTTGGAGGGCGTAAGCGCGGCCAAAAGCCCTGGACCGGCGCCGAGTAGGCGCTTCGCCTCGACTGTCAAGAGAGCTGCGCGCAAGCCGTAGCTACTCGTTCGTCCTACTGCTCATCCTCGTCGGCTTCGCGTTCACGGCAACTGCTCCGGACGAGCCCTGGTCGCGCGGCGTGCTCCTCCTGATCCAAT
Source organism: uncultured Actinomycetes bacterium (assembly GCA_963833255.1). Taxonomy (GTDB): domain Bacteria; phylum Actinomycetota; class Thermoleophilia; order Gaiellales; family Gaiellaceae; genus 3-1-20CM-4-69-9. Next base: position 252,244 of record CAWHXK010000053.1, on the reverse strand, counting down.
GCGGAACGCTGATCACGGCGCTCTGGACGTCGCGTAGTGGGCCCCTTGAGCTTCGTCTTACCGCGTTAGTCCTGACAGTTGGACTTGCGGTCCTTCAAATCCTGACCAACAGCGAGGCGTTGGCGGCCACCGTGGCAGCCTTCAGTGGGCTGCTGGTGATTGCGATCGGGGTCGTGATCGTTCGCGGCATCATCAGTGAGGGCGCGGTGAGCCAGCGATCCGTGGTCGGGGCCATCTGCATCTACTTCCTCCTCGGAATGCTCTTCCTGTTCGCCTACGGCGTTGTCGCCGTGGTCGACTCGGGCCCGCTCTTCGCTCAGGGCACCGATGGCACGCCGGCTCTTCGTCTGTACTTCAGCTTCGTGACTCTCTCGACGGTCGGCTACGGCGACTACACGACTGCGAGCAACCTTGGCCACATGCTCTCGGTTCTCGAGGCGCTGATCGGGCAGCTCTACCTCGTCACGGTGATCGCGGTGCTGGTCAGCCGGATGCATTTCGAGCGCGGACCTCGCGGCATGCCCTGAAGGCGCGGAAGCGTCCGGATCACTTCTCCGTCCGCCTTGACGCATTGCCTTCCAGGAGTCGCTCGAGCAGGTTGACTCCGGCTCGCCCGGGCGCCGCGAGGATCGACATCAGCTCCTTGAGCACGACCTCGGCATCGCGCTCTCCCGTGCTGATGATCCGCTTTTCGCCGGCGATGATCGCCCTGGCTTCGCGCTCGCGCATCTCGGCCGCGATTGCGTGGCTCAACCGTTCGGCTGTTGCGCGGACGTCCGCCTCCGCTGCGCTGCGGTCCTCGTAGGCCGTTGCGATCGTCTGCTCATACGTCTGCTGCCTCAACCGGCGCCAGAGCCGGCGAGGGTGGTCGACTCGCAGGAGGAGCGCCGTGACGCCGGCCCAGGCCACCGCGACTGCGAGAGCTGCGAGCCAACCTGGTAGTACGAGGCGCAAGCCCTCCACCGCTGCAAGGCTCGCCGCGCCGAGCGCAAGGAGCATCGCCACGGCTGCACCGAGCGAGGCTGCCAGCTCGATCGCGATTCGGTGCAGCGACGGTCCACGTTCGGCAGCAGCGACCTCGAGCTCGCTCCGGACGAGCAGTGAGAGCTCGTGCGCGAGCTCTCCAAGCAGCTCCTCCGCAGTCTTCTCTTGATCAACCGCCTGCTCGAGCGTCACGGAAAATCGTCTCGTGACGCTCGATTCACCACGCAGGCGGGCCGTTCAGGTCGTCATCGGTGCGCTGCCGGCGATGTCCTCGGGCGGGCGCGTGATCATGTAGATCAGCACGCCGATCAGCGGCAAGAAGATGACCAGGAGTGTCCATCCCGCCTTGGCCCAGCCGGAGTGATCGCGCCGCCTGAAGTTGTCCGACAGGACCAGGATCAGGAGCCAGATCCAGATGACCCATGCGAAGAAGATGAACATCGTCCACATGATGTCGAGAAACGGATAGTCGGAACCAACGAGCATTCCCGTGCCCTTTCTTTCGCGGATTGACCGGACCAGCGGTCATGCAAGTTCTGCAAGACGGAGTGGACCACGAGGACGATCTCAGCTCATCGTCCCGATGGGATGAACCTGAACCGACCGGTCAGTGAGGAGCCGGCTCGACGATCAACGTCAGACGATCACGCCCGATCACGTTTACCGATTCGTGAACGTCGGCCCCTGTGTTGCTTCGGGCCGCCCAGATCTCGCCGTCCAGGCGCACCTGGCCGTCGGGGCGGCACGACGAGACGACGACGGCACTTCTGCCGATCAAGGTTTGTGCTCCGACCGCCTTCTTTCGGTGGCGAACGGTGCGATTCCAGATGAGCAACTCGACGATGCCGAGCGGAACGGCGATGAGAAAAGCGACGAGGTTCCAGGGCGACGGCAAGAAGAGGAGCAGCACGAAGGCGACGATGATCAGCATCGAATCGCTCTTGAGCGGGACCTATTGGCCTAGCGCTTCTTCGCGCGTCTGATCGTGCGCGCCATCAGGAATTCCTGAGCGGACACGGGTCGCGCACGGCCCTTCGGCCGGGTGCGGTGCCAGGCCCCATCGGCATCCAGTTCCCAGGAGGAGGCCGTGTCGGCGAGCAGCGCGTCCAGGATCTCGGCCACGTCCGACCGCAGACGGGAGTCCTCGATCGGCACCAGCACCTCGACGCGCCGGTCGAGATTGCGGGGCATCAGGTCGGCGCTACCGATCCAGGTCGTCGTTCGGTCGCCGGTCTGGAACGACAGGATCCGGCTGTGCTCGAGAAAGCGTCCGAGCACACTGCGAACAGTGATGCGCTCGCTGAGGCCGGGGACGCCCGGGCGCAGCATGCAGATTCCACGCGTGATGATCTCCACGTTGACCCCGGCCGCCGAGGCGGCGTAGAGCGCATCGATCACCTCGGGGTCGACGAGAGAGTTGACCTTGATCCGGATTCGCCCGCCTTCGCCTGCTCGCGCCGCGCGCACGACACGGTCGATCTCGTTGAGGATCCCGTCGCGGAGAAACCACGGGCCGACGAGCAACTTGCGGAAGACCGTCGGGCTTGTACGCCCGGTGACGGCGTTGAACACCTCCGCCACGTCGGCCGCGATGTCCTCGTCGGCCGTGAAGAGGCCGAGGTCCTCGTAGCTGGTCGCGTGCGATGCGTGATAGTTCCCGGTGCCGATGTGGACGTAGCGGCGAACGCCGTTTCGCTCGCGACGGACGAGCAGGGCGAGCTTGGCATGCACCTTCAGCTGGGGGACGCCGTAGACGACGTCGACGCCGGCCCGTTCGAGAGCTCTCGACCACTCGATGTTCCGCCGCTCGTCGAACCGCGCCTTGAGCTCGACGAGGCAGACCGCCTGTTTCCCTTCTTCGGCCGTTTCGACGAGTGAGGCGAGCGTGGCCGACAGCTCGCCGGCCCGGTAGACGGTGCCCTTGAGCGCTGCGACCTTCGGATCGCGTGCGGCCGCCACGAACGCCTCGACGCTCGTGTCGAAGGCGTCGTACGGATGGTGGACGAGAATGTCGCGGCGCCGGATCCGAGCCAGCAGATCCGCGGGGCTCTTGCTCACGAACGGCCGTCTGGTCCTCGCCACCCAGGGCTTGTCCTTCAGATCCGGCCGGTCGATTGCCGTGAGCTCCATCAGTGCGCCGAGGCCAAGGGGAGCGTTACTGACATAAACCCGTGCGGTTCCGATCTTGAGCTCTCGCCCGAGCGTGTCGATGAGCTCCTGCGACGCGTCGCCGCCGACCTCGACGCGAACGACGTCGGCGGATCGCCGCTGGACGAGTTGTGTCTCGACTGCTTCGACCAGATCGTCGGCGTCAGCCGTCAGAGACAGATCGGCGTCGCGGGTGACTCGAAACGTCGAGCGGCTCAGAATCTCAACGGAGCCCACCAAGGCAGGCAGGAAGTGCACGATCGCCTCCTCGAGCGGGACGTACAAGTTCCGGTTCCCGACTGGGACGAACCGCGGGAGGTCGTCCGGCACATTCACGCGGATGAAACGCTGCTCATCCGACCTCGCGTCCCGCGCCAGCAGCCCGATGTTCAGGGCAAGCGTGGTGACATAGGGAAACGGGGCCGCAAGGCCGACGGCAATCGGCGTCAGCAGCGGCTCGATCTCGCGCTCGAAGCGCTTCGTCAGGGCGCGCAGTTCGCGCGGAGAGCAATCGGCGACACCGCCGACGCGAATCCCCTCCGCGGTGAGAGCGGGGTGGAGGTCTTCCAACCAGAGGCGATCTTGCCGGGCTTGAAGCTCGACGATTCGGTCGCGCATCTCCCTGAGCGTCTGCGCCGGAGTACGTCCGTCGGGGAACCGGCGCTTGATCTTGGACTCGACCTGGTGGCGGATTCCGGCAAGCCGCACGGCGACGAACTCGTCGAGGTTGGAGGAAAAGATCGCGCAGAGCTTGACCCGCTCCAGAAGTGGCAGGCCGGGATCCTCCGCGAACGCGAGCACTCTACGGTTGAAGTCCAGCCAGGACAGTTCTCGGTTGAAGAACTTCTCCGACTGGACTACCGCTGCAAGCGCGCGAGGGGTGCGTATGGCCGCGACGGCTATAGACCCTCCTTCGCTTCGATTCGCCCGTCTTTCGTTGCTTCGACGAGGGTAGCGTAGTCGCGCTCGTTCTGGTCGGCGTACGCGACGGCGAAGTCGGCAAGAGCTCGGTCGAAGACGTCGCCCTTGCCGAGGTACGTCGCGATTGCGATGCGGTCTCCCGAGCGGGCGTGGGCCCGCGCGAGCGTCCAGCCGCAAGCCTGTGCGTAGAGCTCGAAGCCACGGGGGAGGATCGTTTCGATGTCGACCGACGTCTTCCAGTCCCAGAGCTGCCGGACATAGAAGTCGCGCTGTCGGCCGTCGAGCCCCGCCTTGTTCCGAATCCAGCCGAGGAAGATGTCACTTGCTGCTTGCATCAGCCGCTGGCCTTCCACGACCCGCTGGCCGTGGTTGCGGAACTGGCTGCGACCGAGCAACGGCTCGAGCACCGACGGTCCGGTCTCCTTGACCTGGAGGAAGAGCGGGTCTCCGTCGTCGCGCCCGAGTAGCAGGAGGATCCAGCAGCGCGTGCCGACGCTACCCACGCCCACGACCTTGCGCGCGAGATCGGCGTAGCGGAACTCTTCCAGCAGCGTCTTGCGATCGGGTTGCAGCGTTCGGCGGTAACCGCGGAACAGCTCTAGGACACCGGCCGTGATCTCATCGGGATTGAGGCCCGCCTCCCCCGCGAGCTCCGCGATCGGCACGATCAGCGGGGGATCGGAAATGATGCGTGGCTCGCCGTCGACCATGTGCGTCAACTTGGCGAACGCCTTCATGCTGTCCTTCGTTTGCGCCTTCGCGACTCCGCGCTCCGCCGTCTTGACCTGTTTCTTGTCCTTTTCGGGCGCGAAGATCCGCCAGGATGTCGGTCACATTCAGCCTCGAGTACCAGACATCGAGGTTGTTCATCGCCGCGAACCCGCGCATCGCCTCTCGATATGCACGCACGACGGTCAGGACGGCGGAGCGCCGGAAGTGGTCGTCGAAGCCGCGATCCCTGCCTGCAATCTCGAAGCTTGCGGCCAACCGCTTGACGTCCCACTCGAACGGTCCGGGATGCGTCTCGTCGAAATCGTTGAGATCGAAGACGAGATCCCGGGAAGGTGATGCAAAGCCCCCGAAATTGGAGAGGTGGGCGTCGCCGCAGAGCTGTGCCTTGAGCCCGGTTCGCGGCGTTCCCGCAAGATCGTGCGCCATGAGGCCCGCTGCGCCTCGGTAGAACGTGAACGGCGATACCAGCATCCGGCCGTAACGAATAGGCACGAGCTCGGGAACACGCGCGGGGGTGTCGGCATCGACTATTGCGACCGGGTCGCGATCGCTCGACAGCTCGAGTATCGAATGGCTTGCGCGCGGTGCCTGGTCGCGCGCGGCCTTTCCACGTCCGACCCGCTCGGCTTCGGTCAGGTGAGTGACCTTTGGGTCTATCGGCGTGTGGGCCGGGGTGCCGTCACCCGTCTTCTCCTCGACCTCCGGCTGGGCTGCGGCAGTCTTGGGGCTCATAGTTCCTCCTTCACTCCGCTGATGTCGAGGTTTGTTCTTGTGCCGACTCCACACGCTTGTCGAACTCGCCGCGCGCAGCCGCCAGGCCGCCGACGTCCCCGCCTGACCCGCGCAGGATCCACGCGAATACAACCGCGATGAGCCCTCCGGCAATCGGGCCGACAACGTAGACCCAGTAGTGGGAGAAGTCGCCGAGGGCAAGGTCCGGCCCGAATGAGCGGGCCGGGTTCATCGACGCGCCGCTGATCGGGCTCGACCAGAAACCGGCAAGGATGATGTAGCCGCCGACAGCGACTGCGGACAGCGCACCGACGTTCTGGGCCCGCGATGCCGTGCCGAGGATCGTGCTCAGCAGCCCGACCGTGAGGATAAGCTCGATGAGCATCGCCTTCCAGTCGCTGATGCCTGCACCCGGTTCCGTGGCGCCGAGCCGGCCGAGCTTTCCGAGGACGGCCCAAAGGAAGAGGCAGGCGAGCGTTGCGCCGAGAAGCTGGACGAAGATGTACCCCGGCACTCGACGCCACGGAAAGTCTCCGCGCAAAGTGAACCCGAGCGTCACGGCCGGATTGAGGTGCGCGCCTGAGACGGCGCCCATGAAGAGAATGATCGCCATCACCATCAGCCCCGGTGCCGCGACGGCGGTCGACCTGCTGATCGCGCCATGGCTGGAAGCATTCACGACGGCGCCGCCGGCACCCACGAGAACGAGAAAGAACGTTCCGAGGAGCTCGGAGAAGAGTCGGCGCCACTCCAGCTTGGGATCGTCGAAGTCGCCCAAGCCCGGGTACTCGAGGGCGAGAAGCGACCGCCGTGTCGTCGGCTCTTTCGACTTGCCGTCGTGGTCGTCGACCACCTCGCTCACCCCCTCGAAGCTAAAGCTGGCACAGAGTGACAATCGCTGTCACAGCATCGACACACATCGTCCGGACAGGGTGAAAGCAGCCCTCGAGGCCACAATTCATCCCGACGGGAGGATGCTACCGCCTGGACCTGGGGGGAAGCTCCTGCAGTGGAAGCCCATGGGACAGGCGTAGCGCTGGTATGACCGCCGCGCCAGGCGTGCTCGAACGACCACGTGCCTTCCACCTTCTGGCGAAGCCGACCGGAGCGGTCTGCAACCTGGACTGCTCGTATTGCTTCTTCCTTTCGAAGGAGATGCTCTATCCGGGAAGCCGCTTCCGCATGGCGGACGAATTGCTCGAGGCCTATGTCAAGCAGCTGATCGAGGCGCATGTCGGCGTCCCCGAGGTCGCGATCGCCTGGCAAGGCGGGGAACCGACGCTCATGGGCGTCGATTTCTTCCGCCGCTCGGTCGAGCTGGCCGAGGTTTATCTCCAGCCGGGCCAGCGGGCGGCGTACACGATCCAGACGAACGGGACGCTCCTCGACGAAGAGTGGGCGGCGTTCTTCAAGGACAACGACTTCCTGGTCGGGATCTCGATCGACGGGCCACGCGAGCTCCACGACACGTATCGCGTGAACAAAGGTGGGAAAGGCAGTTTCGACCAGGTGATGCATGGGCTCTCGTTCCTCAACGACGCAGGAGTCGATTGGAATGCCCTGACGACCGTGCACGCCGCCAACGGCGATCGCGGCCGCGAGGTCTACCGGTTTCTTCGCGACGAATGTGGCGCCCGCTTCATCCAGTTCATCCCGATCATCGAGCGGGTCGCGGAAGCGGCCGAGGACGGAACCGTTCCCTGGGAGTCGTGGCGCGACCGGCCGCTCTACGTCCAGGAAGGTGAGGTCGTGACGGGGCGGTCGGTGAGCGCGGCCCAGTACGGCCACTTCCTGGTCGATGTCTTCGAGGAGTGGGTCCGACGCGACGTCGGCGAGGTCTACGTCCAGATGTTCGACGTCGCACTCGCCAACTGGGTCGGCGAGCCCCCGGGTCTCTGCGTCCACTCGGAGACGTGCGGCCTGGCGCTCGCGCTGGAACACACCGGCGATCTCTACTCGTGCGATCACTTCGTCGAGCCGCGCCACCTGCTCGGAAACATCAAGGAACATCACATGCTGGAGCTCGTCGCGTCGCCCCAGCAGACGCGGTTCGGGCTCGACAAGCGCGACACACTCCCGCAGTACTGTCTCGACTGCGACGTGCGCTTCGCCTGCCATGGGGGCTGTCCGAAGGACCGCTTCATTCGCACGCCGTCCGGCGAGCCCGGGCTGAACTACCTCTGCGCAGGCTTCAAGGAGTTCTTCCACCACGTCGATGGGCCGATGCGTGTGATGGGCGAGCTCCTGTCTCGTAACCAGGCGCCGGCAGAGATCATGGGGCGGTACGCCGCGGAAGATGCAAGACGCGGGCGCAACGACCTCTGCACTTGCGGGAGTGGGCGGAAGTGGAAGCGGTGCCACGGCGCCGAGCCGCAGCCGGCCAACCCGACACGGCTCGCGGCGGAGCAGGTATGACCGAGGTCGTCGCGGCGGCTGCGCCGCCCCAGAAGCAGTTCCACCTGAAGCGCCTCGTGATCTGGCTGGCGTTGATCGTCGTGATCGGCGTCGTCGCGTACCTGCTCGGCTGGAACATTCGGGGATGGTTCAGCGAGCTCTGGGACACGCTGACGCAGATTTCGGTCAAGTACCTCGTCCCGGCGCTGGTGCTTCAAACTCTGCAGACGCTCTTCACGGCCGTCGCGTGGCTCGCGATCCTTCGCTACGCCTACCCGGACTCAGGAGTCCCCGCGCGTCAGGTGATCGCCTGCTATGCGACCTCCGTGGCGCTGAACACCTTTCTCCCCGCCAACCTCGGCACGCTCGTGATGCTGATCATGTTCACGGCGATCATCGTGGGGGCGACCTTCGCCGGGATCTTCGCCGGCTATCTCGTCGAGAAGATCTTCTTCACCGTGATCGGGGCCGTTGTCTACGTCTATCTCTTCGTCTCGGTGGGCGGCTCCTTCGACATCAAGTTCGGCTGGGTCTCAGCGCATCCCTGGGCGACCGCGATCACCGCGACCGGCGTCGTGTTCGGAGTCGTGATCCTCTGCCGGCTCGCCTGGCGTTGGCTGAAGAAGCTCTGGGCGCAGGCCAAGCAGGGTGGCAAAATCCTGGCCGACTGGAAGGCGTATCTCGGTCGCGTCTTTCTGCCGGAATTCCTGGGCTGGTGCTGCAAGCTGGGTGTGATCGCCCTCTTCCTGGCGGCATATGGCATTCCGGTGAGCTTTCACACCGTGATGCGGATCGTCGGCGGGAACTCGATTGCGAACGTTGCCTCTGTGACACCGGGAGGCGTCGGCGTGAACCAGGCCTTCAACGTCGCGTCGCTCAAGGGCGTCACCGACTCGACCACCGCCACCGCCTACTCCGTTGCGCAACAGCTGGTGACCACGGCCTGGAACATCTTCTTCGCAGTCATCCTGGTCGCCTGGGCGTTCGGGTGGACGGGCGGCAAGAAGCTCGTCGGGGACTCGTACACGGACGCGAAGGTGAAGGCGGCCGACCAGAAGGCCCAGCACAAGGCGAAGAGGCAGGCGAAGAAAGCGGCCAAGCAGGCCGACGAGGCGGACGGCGCTGAACTGTCCAGCACCCGGCGGTTGCTCAGGCGCGTCAAATGAGCTGGATCGACGGGGAGATCGTCCTCGTTTCCCTCGCCGCCATGTTCTCTCCCACGACGCTCTCGTTCTCCGTCCTGGCGCTCGTCCTCGGAGACCGGCCGCTCCGCACCGGATTCTGGTTCTACCTCGGGGCGTTTGGGGCGACGTTGGCCGTGGGAATCGTCGCTTCGTTTTTCATTGGGGACCTGGCCGCTTCCGACACATCCACGCCGAAGACCTGGGTTGCCGTTCTCGATCTGATTCTGGGAGCGATCGCGCTGATCTACGTCGTAGTGTTTCTCCGCCGGCCTCCCGATCCGGCGAGAGTGCAGGGCATGATCGAAAAGATGGGCAAGGTCGCCACGGCTCCTTTGCTCGCCATCGTGGGCGCCGGCGCCGCGCTCGCCAACCCAGGTGGATTCATCCCGATCGCCCTGAAGGACATCTCGGAGCTGAATCCGAGCACGATCCAGTACGCCGTGGATTGGCTGTTCTTCACAGTGGCATCTCTGCTCCCGCTCGGGCTCGCGCTCCTTTCCCTCCTGGTTGCCCGCGATTGGACAGTGCGGCAGCTGGGCCGGGCCCGTACCTTTCTGGAGCGGGACGCGAGAACGATCGCAGCGGCGATCGTCGTGCTCCTGGCTGCCTCGCTCATCCGAAACGGCGTCGCCGGGCTGACCGGCTGAAGCCGCCTGCTCGAGCCCTCATCCCTTCTGGATGATGTGCCGGGCCTGCCGGTTCCCGAGAATCGCTGGAGACGTGCAGCTTGCGTCGTTCTCTAGAGAGTAGGGAGGATCAAGATGGCAATTGGACCAGTTCAGCTCGTCGTCCTCGGCTTCGACCACCCCGAGTTCCACGGCGAGATCATCGACGAGCTCGAGCGCCTGCGGGAGAGCGACACCGTTCGCGTGATCGACTCGATTGCGGTGTACAAGGATGCAGAAGGCGAGCTCGAAGTCGCGCATCTGAGCAACTTGACCCAGGATGAGGCGATCGAGCTCGGCTCGACGATCGGCGCCCTGATCGGACTGGGCATCGAAGGAGAAGAAGGGCTCGAAGCCGGCGCCGCTGCCGGCGCGGAGGCCGCTGCAGAGGGTGGCATTCAACCGCTCTCGGGTGGAGACGAGTGGGATGTGCTCGAGGACATTCCGAACGACTCGGCCGCTGCATTGATCCTGCTCGAGCACCAATGGGCGGTCCCGCTTCGCGACGCGGTCATGCGTGCAGGCGGTTTCCGGCTCAGCGACGGATTCATCAGTCCGCTCGATCTGGTCGGGATCGGCTTGATTGCCGCCGATGAGGCCCAGCAGCATCACGAGATGGAGACGAAGGCAGCCGTCCCCGCTACCGCGTAAAGGGTTGACACCACCAAAGGAGGTCGAAGATGTTCGGAGGACGGAGAGTCGCACGGCGTACCGCTCGTCGAACGGCACGGCGGAGGGGGTAGTTGGAACGATTCATTCTCACGGTCGAGGGGCCTAGCTTCCAGGAGCTCGACGAAATCGAGCTCCCGAGGTCGCCGGCTGACGGCGATCCGATCGAGACGAATCTGGGCACGTGCCTGGTCGTCCGGACCGAGCCGCTGGATGACGCGAGCCAGTACTCGGGCCGGATCGTCTGTCGCCTGCCCTAGCCGGGCCCCCTGGCCGTGAGCGTGCGGGCCCGCGTTTTGCCTTCCGACCCGGGAAGCACAATGTGGGCATGGCGGAACCGTCGGTTCCATCGCTCCACCTCTCTGAGAAGGCAGGCCGTTGCCGTCTCACGCTCTCCGGCCTGACTCATGGTGATGGGTACACGCTGCAACAGGCTGCAGACGACCTGATCGCTCGCCTGCTCGACATGGCGTTGTACCTTCGCAGCGCCGGGTACCCGGTCTCGACCGAGCTGCCTCCGCCTGATTACAGGCTCCTCGAATTCCTCTGGGAACTCGGTGAGCGTGCGGCAGGCGGCGAGGACATCCGGGCGCACGTGTTCGGCTCGATCGGATCGCTCGACACATCCGTTTAGAACGACCGGGGCGCAGCACGGTGCGGCGCTCAATCAGGGCTTCGACGGTGCGGCGGCTGCTGGCGGCAGCTCCATCGATGCGCGGAGGCTCGTAAGCGGCGTCGCGGGAACGTTGATGAGGCCGCGTGTCGGCCGGTCGAGGTCGAAGGTGACGAGGAGCAGCAGGCAGACCAATCCGGCGGCGAGCAGGACGGGCAGCACGCCGCGGCCCAGGATCGCGAGGTAGAAGCCCAGTAGCCCGAGCGCTGCGGCTGCGAAGATCACCTCCACGGCCAGCACGGGACCGGGCACGCGATTGTTCAGGGCTGCGACACGGACTGTCTGCTGGTCGATCATCGTGTTCAGGGTCTCGACGTACAGGCGCGGTGCGCTCGCGATAGGTGCTTCAGCAAGGGCCTGTCCCGCGAGTCCCCAGAGCTGCCGCTGCAGCTTCTGGCCGTCCGCGATTGTCAGGCGCGCCTTGTCGGACATCGGTACAGACTGCGAAAGACGGATGCTGGTGTCTGTGTAGCGGACGAGCAGCCTGAGCGATCGCGTTCGGATCGGTTCCGGCAGAGTCTGTGCGCGCAGGTAGGTCGTGCCGATGTCATTTGCGTCGTCCACAACCGCGGCACGACGCGACTCATAACGCCCGACCGCGAGGGCGAGGCCGAACGCAAGGACGAGCGCGACGAGCCCGAGCAGCGCACTCTGTAGGACTCCAAGAGGCTCGCGGAGATGTGCCGCACGATGGCGAACGTAGCGGCCGAGGAAGAGACCGAGGCACGTCGCTCCGAAGATGATCGCGGACAGGATGAGCGCGAGCTCTAAGCTGCTGAGCCGAAAGAACATCTCCGTCCTCGCGTCGAACTGCGCTCAGCGACCGGCCGGCTGAAGTTCTTCCACTCCGTCCGACTGCGACCGTATCCCGCCGCTGTCCGGAGTCCCGCCATTCAGCTGGGCTCGCCAGCCTCTGAGCAGGAGATTGACCGCCGCGGCGCCGACAATCGGTGCGTCGGCGATCGGGAGCGCTGCCGGGTAGAGAAGAAACGGTCGGGTCTGGGGACCGCCGATGCCGCCGTGGAATGAGATCAGCTCCTCGAACGCGCAGCCCTCTTCCATGGCCGGGTCGTAGAAGCTCCCGACCATGATGTCGGCAACGTGGGCGAAGCCGTCGGTGCGCAGCAAATGTCGGGGAGCGTTCCGCGAGAACGGTGCCAGCGGATCCATCCCGTCGACACGGCCGGAGGCGAGGTAGTTGGCTCCCTCCGAGCCGAGAACCACGGGCCCTTCTTCCTCGCTCCGGACCAGGAGCCAGCCGACGTGCGGGTGATTGCGCAGCGCCGGTAGAAGACGCGGATGCCGGTCGTTCAGTTCTTCGAGTGTGAGGCGGCGCCGCTCGTCCATGAGGTACACGAGCCCCAGGTTTCCGGAGCCGAGAACGATCACGTCACGGTCCGAGACATCGTTTTTCGCCTGTTTCTTCGGCTTCTGGCCGGTCGCCTCCCCGATCGCGTGGCCGACCATCGAACTCTGCTCGTCCCCGCCGGCGATCTCGGTCACGCCGCCGTGCTCGAGTGAACGCTCGACGAGCTCGTCGAGGCCGTAGCCGTTCCGTTGCTTGAAGGTCGCACCCTGCGTCTGGCCGTGGTCCGAGAGGACGACGAGCTCGTACGGTCGTGGGGCATAGCGGCGTGCCCGCTCGATGCGGCCGAACTGCTGGTCGAGCTTGCGCAGCGCCTCGAGCGTGTCCGACCGTTCGAGGCCGGAGTGGTGCGCAACCTCGTCGTAGCTCGAAAATGTCGCGTACACGGCTGGGCGTCCCTCCATCATGTCGGTGAGCACGCCGTAGACGATCACGTCGCGCACGACCACGCATAGCGCTGCGCGCAGGAACGGGTACTTGCCACCCCGGTGGCCTCGCGGACGTACGTCGCGCCGTTTCGCGCGGGACGCAGCCGTCCACTCGAGGACCACTTCCCAGCCGAAGAGAACGAGAGCCCGCATGACGTTGAAACCGTTCGCCAGGAACGCGCGGTAACCGGGATTCGCATGCTTCTCCGCGTCGATCCGGCTGACGGTGAGGATCACATGATCGGCTTCTCCGGACAGGAGGTTACCGCGGCTCGCGCCCCCATCCGACAGCAACCCGCGACCTGAGCTGTGACGGCGTTCGATCTCGGCACAGTCCGGGGGAGCCGAACACGTCATCAGCGTCCCGGTCTCCTTCTCCACCCAGCGGAAGGCCGGGATGTCCTCGTTCGAGCCGAGCAGAATTCCCGCCTGGCTCGCTCCCGTCTGCGACGACAGGTCGGTCTCCCATTCGGCGAGCGCATGCGAGCCGTCAGTGAGCCAGCGCGCCATGTTCGGCGCGCTCCCGTCACGCATCGCCCGCTGCAGCACCGGTAGGGCGAGGCCGTCGATCTCCAGGAAGACGATCCCCGGCGCGTCCGTGGACACCGGCTTTTTGCCCCGGCGCGCGATTCTCTGGGTCACCCGGAATGTGTACGTGTCGTCGTCGTCCGACCCGGCGACGGCGTCGAGGATCACGCCGACAGCCGCTGCAACCAGTGCGACCCCGAGCGCCGACCAGAAGGAGTCAACGGTGAGATCACCGTTCGTGATGCTGTCCGCGGCCAGCAGCATCAGAGCGTCGACTATGAGGATCAGCAGGAATCCGGTAAGCAGCATCAGCGGTAGGTGCAGAGCCGCAACGAGCGGTGGAAGCACGGCGTTGAGGATCGCGATCACGAGCGCCGCTACGAGCGCACCCCCGAAATTGCTCGTCGACGCGCCGGGCACGATCCAGGCAGCGGCCAGGAGCGCTGCCGCGGAGAGAAGCCACGCAACGAGTAGCCGCACCGGGTGGATGCGCGGCCGGGCGGGAGCCCATGCAACTCTCTCGCCGTAGTCAGCTGTTCTGGTCTCGCTTGCCGTCACGTTTCAGCCACGAGCGATTCTGTGGTCAGAAGCCCAGCCTGCCGTCATCCCGACAGGACGAAGTCGAATCCGTCATCCGATGCGGGTGATGAGGCTTGCGCGCCCGGCTGGTTCGATCGTCTCGCCACCCGCGCGCCGAAGAGGTCGGGCCGCGTTCGCGACGGAGAGGAGCAGCGCAGCCGCGATGGATACGACGACGATCGATTTCGACCTCGTCGTCGAGCTGTTCTTGCTGCTGCTGATCGGGATCGGGCCGAAGATCGCGCTGGTGCCCTTCCTCGAGGCGACCGCGGGCCTCGACGCGGCCACGAAGGGCCTCGTGATTCGAAAGATGCTCACCACGGCAACCGTGGTGGCCGTGCTCCTCGTCCTGTCAGGCGAGCTGCTGACTCGATTGCTCCACTTCTCTACAGGGGCACTCGCCGTCGCAGGCGGCATCGTTCTGCTGATCATCGCGGTGGCCATGGTTCTCGGGTTGGGAGACGGCTCCAAAGCGCATGCCAAAGTGACGGAGACCGACCCGATGAAGCTGGCTGTGTTTCCCCTGGCGATCCCTTACCTGCTCAATCCCGTCGGAATCGTCGTGCTCGTCACGATCTCGGCGGAGGCCGGTTCGATCGGTCGCCTCGGCCTCGTGATCGGGTTGCTTGCGTTGGTGCTCGCGCTGGACGTCGTCGTGTTTCGCTGGGCCAACAAGGTCAGCGAACGCCTCGACGAAAGCCGGATGCTGGTGACCGAGAAAGTGTTCGGGTTTCTCCTGGCGGCTCTCGCCGTGCAGCTCGTCCTGACGGGGCTCGACAGCGTCGGCGTGATCCATCTCATCGACCACTGAGCGGAGCTCAGAGGATCGCTAGCGGACGTCGATTAGACGGCGACAGGCTCTTTGGAACCGTGGAGCTCCTCCTGCAGCTCTGCTTCGGCGTCCTTCGACAAGGACGACTTGAGCACGGTGCCGCCGAACTTGCTGAGTGCCTCAACTGCCTTGTCGGGCGTGACCTTTTCGACGACGAGGAAGAGCGCCGAGGTACCGGGCTGGAGCAGGTCCCTCACCTGCGCCTGAAACTCTCGGTCGATGCCGGACTTCTCGACCTTCCCCATCAGTGCCCCGAGGCCCGCTCCGATCGCCATCCCGAAGACCGGCACGAAAAAGAGCAGACCGAACAGCAGGCCCCAGAACATGCCGTAGGAAGCGCCGCCATCGACCGGGTGATGGTTCGTCGTGACCTTGAACTTGCCGTCCTTGTCGCGCACGATCGCGGCGATCGCATCGGGTTGGATGATCAACTCGCTCGCGAGACGTTGTGCCTCCTTCTCTGCCTTGAGCGCAGTCGTCGCATCCGGATAGCCAATTGCAATCAGATCCGACATAGAGAAGACATTGTACGAGGCGACTCATCACAACATCGTCCGCTTGATGGATGCCGTGAGAATCGAGCTTCTGGTAGCCGTCATCCCATCCGGACGATGATGCGGTCGCCGTTCTGCTCTTAGCTGAGCCGAGGCCGGGCATCCACGAGCCGGATGACCCGCGACGAGGAGGGAGCAGGCGGAGATGAGGACGGCGCAGGACTATGAGCCTCAGGGGCGCTACTCCCTAGCTCCTGACCTCGAGACTCCGGGCGGTTTCGGTTGGGTGACGTTCGCCTCGGTCATGCTGGGGCTCGCCGGGATCTGGAACTCGATCGCCGGCATCCTCGCGATCTCTTCCTCCAGGGTCTATACGGGTCATTCGGTCCTCGTATTCGGCAATCTCAACACCTGGGGCTGGATCGTGTTGCTCCTCGGGATCATCCAGTTGATTGCCTCTGCTGCGCTCTTCGCAGGCAGCGAGTTCGCCCGTTGGTTCGGGATCGCGGCGGCCGGAGTGAATGCGATCGGCCAGTTGCTGTTCTTGCCGGCCTATCCCTGGTGGGCGATCGCAATGTTCACGGTGGACCTTCTGGTCATCTACGGGCTGGCCGTCTACGCAGGCTCGCGCCTGCGCGCTGTTTGAAGCGCGCGGATCGTGATCGCCAGGCAGACGACAACTGACATGCCGTCGACGACGGCGTGCGCGACCGCGGCGTGTGGTAGGGCGACATCGCGATCGCGTTAGTTGCGGCAGGCTCCGCGGCCGTCTCAGGGCGGCCGCGGAGTGCATCTCGCGCGCGTGTGTGTGTAGCTCGAAGGAAAACGCGGTCGTAGTTCGAAGGAGAACACGGTGAGAGTGCGCCTCCCGAAGCACCGCGGACACAAGGACGGCGGCATCGCGGTCACCTCCGACGGAACCGAAATAGACGTTATCCAGCTGGAGGCTCTGTCGACAGTCTTCTCCCCGCCGCGCTGGCTCCGTGACCTCGGCCGGGCTTCCTGGTTGCTCGTCGGGGTCTTCGCGCTCCTCGCCGGAGTGATCTGGCTGCTCGCCACGACCTACACGATCGTGGGTCCCGTAGTTGCCGCGGCAATCGTCGCAACAGTTGCGATGCCGCTTGTCGCAAAGCTTTCGAGGCACATGCCGCGCCCCGCCGCTGCAGTCATTGTGTTGCTCGGATTCGTGGCCCTCGGCGTCTTCGTCGTCGTGATCGTGATCGGCGGCATCACCGGTCAGGAAGGGGAAATCGGGAAAAACGCGAGCGAGGCGGCCGACAAGGCGCAAGGTTGGTTGACGAGCGCAGGAGTCGACCAGTCGGGTGCGTCGAGTGCCAGCTCTTCGGTGAAGTCGGACGTGCCCAGCATCATCTCCACGCTCGCCAAAGGTGTGATCGACGGGATCAGGGGTCTGACGTCTGTCGTATTCGGGCTTTCGCTCGCTGTTCTGAGCCTGTTCTTCCTTCTCAAGGACGGCCCGTCGTTGCGTGCGTGGGTGGACCGTCATCTCGGTGTTCCCGTACCGATCGCACGGACGATTACCGGCGGTGTCATCACTTCACTGCGCGGCTACTTCCGGGGCGTTACGATCGTCTCGGCCTTCAACGGCGTGGTCGTCGGACTCGGAGCGCTCTTACTCGGCGTGCCGCTCGCCGGGACGATCGCTGTGGTCACCTTCGTGACTGCGTACATTCCGTACCTCGGCGCCTTCGTGGCAGGAGCATTCGCAGTCGTGATCGCGCTAGGGGCAAGCGGAACGACTACCGCCTTGCTCATGCTGCTCATCGTCCTGCTCGCCAACGGTCTGCTGCAGAACCTCGTCCAGCCGTTTGCGATGGGCTCGGCCCTCCAGCTCAACCCACTGGTCGTTCTCGTCGTCACCATCGCGGGCGGTTGCATCTTCGGCACGATTGGCCTGATCCTCGCCGCGCCGCTCCTGTCGGCGGCCGTCCACATCACGGCGAGTCTCGGCCGCGCTCGTGCGGAGGCTGCGGCCCAGGCCGATGCAGCGGCGGTCACACCGCCCTTGCCTGACCCGTCTTCTGCAGCCGTCTAGGGAGAGGCCGCCGAGTCCTCGTAGGCCCGAACGGCGTCTTCCACGCGAAGGTAGAAGCTGGCGCTGCCAATGCGGTCCTCGAGTCCTGAGGCGTGCATCAGCCTCCGCGTCCTGGTCTTGAGCCGCGCGAATGTGATGCGGACGGACCGGCTCTCGAGTTCGTCGTGGAGGCGCATGAGCATGTCAACCCCCGTTGTGTCGATGTCGTAGATCGCCTCCGCGTTCACCACGATGGTACGCACCGGTTCGCTTGCCGCGTCGACTAGTTGCAGGATCTGCTTGCGGAAGACGTCTGCATTGGCGAAAAACAGCGGTGCGTCAAAGCGGTAGACGAGGACACCGGGCACCGTCTCCGCCGCGTCGTGGGTCTTCACGTCACGGTACGCGCGAATCGGACCGTCGAGCCTTCCGAGAACCGCGGTATGTGGCATCGCCGCGCGTCGCAGCACCTCGAGCAGGGAAGCGACGACGCCGACGACGATTCCGTTGAGAACACCCAGGACCAAGACCCCTGCGAGGGTGACGAGAGCGAGCAGAAAGTCGGAGGTGCGCACTTGCCAAAGCCGGCGCAGTGCCGTGACGTCGATCAGCCTCAGTGCAGTCACCAGGACGACCGCTCCAAGTGCACTTGCAGGGAGGTTGCGGAAGAGCGGTGTCAGTGCGACCAGTGTGATTGCGACGAGCCCGGCCGCAACCAGACCGGTCAGCTGTGAGCGACCCCCGCTGTCCGCGACAACGAAGCTTCGCGAGTCACTCCCATTTGCCGGGAAGCCGTGGAAGAATCCGGCCGCGAGATTCGTGCCGCCGAGCGCCAGGAATTCGCGGTTTGGGCGAATCTCTTCGCCGTGGCGGGCTGCGAGCGCCTGGGCGGTCAGGACGCTGCTCGCGAACACGAGGAGCGCAATGGTTCCCGCCGGTGCCAGGAGAGAGCGTAGGGCTTCGCCCCCAACATCGGGCAGCGCCGGCCCTGGAATGCCTCCCGGCACCTGTCCGACGACGTCGATCGTGTCCGCAAGCCCGGTGGCGGCCACGAAGATCGTCGCCAGCACGAGTGCCACGAGTCCGGCCGGGATGAACCGCGTGAACCGCGTCAACCCGACCACGACCACAACAGTTGCGACGCCCACCGCGATCGCCCACGGCTCGACTGTGCCGGCGCTTCGCACGATTCCGCCGAGAACGGCGGGGTAACGCTTGTGGGTGGAGATCCCGGTCACCTTTGGCAGCTGGCTGATCGCGATCACGATGCCGGAGCCCGCCAGGTAGCCGGTGAGGACCGGTGCCGAAAGCAGACGGACGATGATGCCGGCCCGCGCGAGGAATCCGAGCACGAGAAAGCCGGCGACGAGCAATGCGAGCAAGGCTGCGAGTGACGCATAGCGCGCCGGGTCCCCCTTGGAGAGCGGTGCCAACTCGACCGCGACGATCATTGCGACAGAGGACTCGGGGCCGACCGTCAGGTAGCGGCTCGTCCCCAGCAGGGCGTAGACGAGCAGAGACACGAGCCCGACGTAGAGACCGGTGATCGGTGGAAGGCCGGCCAGTTGCCCGTAGGCCAGGCCCTGCGGGATGAGCAGGGCCCACAACGTCAGCCCGGCAAGCCCGTCCCGAGCCAGCCACGAACGTCTATATCCGGTCAGAACGCCGACGAGAGGCAGGAAGCCGGCAACGCGCTGTGCTAGATCGCTCGTTCTGCCCGGGGACGAGACTGATGCGCTGCTCTCGCCGGTCAAGTCAGCGCCTCGCCTCCCAGCCGGTCGAGGTCAGGTGTGGGCTTCGAGCGCGCTCGCGACGTCGAACCCCATCGCCAGACCCAGTTTGGGCGCGGCAGACACGATTCGCGCGACTCCGAGCGTCGGCAGCGCCGCCAGCAGGCAGCCGACCACCTCGTCGTCCGAGGCGCCTGCGCGCCGCGCAGCCTCGAGCGTCCACATGTACGCGGGGGCCTCCGCGTCGATGGCAATGAGCGCCCCGAGCCGGACGAGGGCGTGTGCCTTTGCGTCCAGAGTAGACGCGGTCAGGTTCGCGCGGTCATTCGACAGGACCTCCTGGACATACTTGTCGTCCGCGATCGCGATCCTGCAGAGAGTGATCTCGTGCTTTTGCACGGCAACGGACCTATTCGAGCGGCCGCAGCCGCCTCGGGCATCACCCCCCGCGGGTGAAATTCAGCCCGTGCGCCTGGTCGTCTCGACGAGGCCGAGCAGGGCGGCGCGGTCGATCGCGTCGCTTCGGCTCGACACGCCGAGCTTCCGGTACACCGAGATTGCCTGGGTCTTGATGGTGTTCCGGGAAACGAACAGCTCCTCGCCGATCTCACGGAACGAGAGGTGGGTCGAAAGGAGCGGCAGAAGGCGAAGTTCGGCCCCGGTGAGCCCGGCGGCCGCGCCGTTACCGTGCTCGGGCATGGCCGCGAGGTCGGTCTCCAGCTCGTCGGCCTGGTCAGCGAGGACTCCGAGGTAGGGATGATCGTTCAGCACGTCACGGATCTCGTCCAGCAGCGTGTGCGCTCGGGGGTCTCCCAGAGCGAGGTAGGCGCGCGCGAGCTCCAGCTGCGCTTGGACGGTGAGCCAGGGGAACAGCCCCTGCCCTAGCAAGGGTCGGACTCGCTCGGCCTCGGCCAGGTGGGCTCGCGCCTGATCCCAACGTCCGTGGCGAAGCGCGGCACGTGCTGCCACTGCCAGGGCGATCGCACTCGTGACGTATTGATCGACGTGAGCGTGGTCCACTAACTCCTGGGCCTGGAGAGCAAGTTCTTGACCTGCAGCTGGGTCGTCGTTGGCGGAGGCGATGAGGGAGCGCTCGCTGATTGCGACCATGCGGGTATCCCTTGCACCGAGGCGCTCGGCCTCGGCTGCTGCGCTTCTGAGAAATGCGTCCCCCCGCTCGTCTTCGCCGAGAAGCACGTGCGCCGATCCGAGCAAGAGCAGCGCGGTCGGGCGCAGCAGGCTGTCGGGAGGAAGCCCCGCGAGCCCGGATTCCGCGTCCGCGAGCATCTGATAGACGCCGTCGCGGCAGAGCGCCGCACGCAGTACCGCAATCCAGGGCCGAAGCGTGGTGCATCCGTCCAAGAGCGTTCCTTTGAAGGTCCCCCGTTCGGCGGCGTCGAGCCAGCGCTGCGCGTCGGCCGCCCGCCCTCCGATCGCATGAACCCACCCGCCCTGGAGGGCGACACCGGGATAGCACTCGAGCAGGCTCTCGTGCTCGAAGTGTGAAAGCCATCTTTCGACCGAGGCGATGCGACCTCCGTAGTACGTCGGCAGCGCGATCTCCGTGACGATCAACGCCACGCGGTCGAGATCGCCGGCGGCCAACGCGTGCTCGAGCGCAGACTCGGGATCGCCGTGCAGCTCGTACCAGTCCGCGGCGCGCCTGTGCAAGATGGGGACGAGCTGCGGCTCGCGCTCGGCAAGCTCGCGTTGGAGCAAGTCGCGGAAGAGGTGGTGATAGCGGTGCCACTCACGCTGGTGGTCGAGTGGCACCAGAAACAGGTTCGACCTTTCGATCTTCTCGAGCTCGCGTGCCGAACCCTCGTCGTCGAGTACGGCATCGCAGAGAGACCCGCACATTCGGTCGAGCACCGAGGTTCGCCGCAGGAATCGAAGTGCACCAGGACGGAGTTGTGCGAGGTATTCGGAGCGGAGGTAGTCGGCCATATGCCTGTCGTCGCCGCTGAACTGGATTGCAGCCTCGACGTCTTGTTCCCGGTCGTGTGCATCACGCAGTGCGAGCGCAGCGAGGTAGAGAGCGGCGGGCCAGCCCTCACAGCGGTCGACCAGCCCTGCCACGGTCGCAAGGCTCAGGTCCGCGCTCGTCGCACGCAGCAGCAGCTGCGCCTCGTTCGGGCTCAGGGCGAGACGGTCGACCCCGATCTCCGAGAGCTGGCCACGGCCGCGCAAAGCGGCGACCGGGAGCTTCGGCGGGACACGGCCGGCAAGCACGAGCAGCGAACCTTCGGAACCGTGCTGCGCAATCGTCAACACTGCGTCGAGTCCTTCGCGCGAACGAAGCAGGTGCGTGTCGTCGAGGACGAGGACGACGGCTTGGTCGAATTCGGCGAAGGCCGACCCGAGCCGCGGAACTGCAGACGTCCAGATGGAAGTGCCCGGGCTCGCGAGGGTGTCGAGCACACTTGGCGCGAGGGGCTCGATCCCATGAAGCGCCAGAGCAACGTGCCTGAGGAGAACGATCGGATCGTTGTCACGATCGTCCACCGAAATCCATGCGAACGGACGCGAGTCGCGTACCGCCCATTGCGCAAGAACCGTGGTCTTCCCGTACCCGGCGGGAGCGGTCATGATCGCAATCGGTTCAGCCGTAGCGCGCAGGCGATTGACGAGCGCCGTCCTCGAGACCGTGCCCGAGCGCAGCGACGGCACGTGAATCTTCGACTCGACCACATCGAACGGCGGCGCCGGCGTGCGCTTCAGCGTCTCCCGCGCGCTCTGCCCCGCGTCTCGGGCGGACGGGCGTCGCGCCTTCTTGACCGTTGCCGCCGCGGGGGAGACGGTGGCAAGTCGAGCCTTCGAGATGGGCATCGAACTCCCTTAGTGGCGTGTCCCCGGGATGAAGCGGGGCTTAAATGTCCGCCGGGGCGTTCGGGCTGGACACACGAACATGCGATGGTCTAGGCACGCTCGCTCCTCCATCTTCGCTGCCGCTGGCGGTGGAAGTCAAGGATGGTCTCCACCTGTGCATATGTAGGGCCTTCACGGGTTCTACGACCGTGGCAGCAGCGCATGCCCGCCGAGCACCGCTTCCGCCACGTCGACGACCCGCCGGTTGGATCTGCGTGCCTCGTCGCGGATCAGCGAAAACGCGGCGTCCTCACGAATCTTGTGACGTTCCATCAAGATCCCCTTGGCGCGCTCGACCACGGCGCGCCGCCCGAATGCCCCCTCCAGGCTCTGATACTCGGCAAATCGACGTAGGACGATCTCGATCATGTTCTGCCACGTTGCCGGATCGTCGTCGACGATGTACGCAAAGACGCCGAGCTTCGCCGCCTCTCTGACGAATCCGTCGTCTGCAGCTGTGAGAATGGCGATTACCGGGCAGGCTGCCTCTTTCACGATGGCGTCGATCAGCTCAAGGGCGTGGGGCACGTCGTTTCCGACTCCCACGAGCGCCAAGTCAGGCTGAATGCGATGCGTCAGGTCTCCGACGTCGTCCGCCCTGATCTCACGCGCGATCACCTCGTGGCCGAGCGAGGAAACGAGCGGTGCAACCACCGCCAGGCGCTCCTGCCGTTCGTTGGCGATCAGGACACGAAGATTTTGGGCCGAGCCTTCCATGATCAAGCGGGAGCGACTCGGCGCGCGCGCTCGATCCTGAGGCTGGCTGGGTCTCGAAGTGAGCACAGGTTCACGTGACGTCTGAAGGTCGAATTCTACTCGGTGCGGGTCCATCTCCCTTCCTTGCCTCGCACCACTCACGGCTCGGTAAGGATCGCAGTCGCGGAAGCGCATCGCATCGGACGCATAGGCCGTTTCCGCTACGTCATTTTACATAGCCCCTTGCTGGCGCTAACGTCAATATGAAGCTGTTGACGTAGCCTCTTGCCGGGGCATGACGAGCACAGAAACCCACGCAGCGCTAAGCCGCGAGGCCTTCTCCCACTCGGTGGCTGCTTCGCGCTGGGCGGAGGCTGCCCGCTACCTCGCCGGGGTCCTTGTTCTGGCGCTTGCGTATGTCGCGGTGGCCAAGGGAGCCCAGGCACTGCACTACACGGCCTCCGTCTCGGCGATCTGGCCGCCAGCGGGATTGGGAATCGCTGTCCTCTACCTCGCCGGAATCCGCTGGTGGCCGGGAATCTTCCTTGGCGAGCTCATCATCAACGGCGAGCTGCTTGCCTCGAACAACGGGCTGCCCGTCGGGAGCCTGATCGGCCAGCAGGCAGGAAACATGGCCGAGGTCATCGTCGGCGCTCTCCTGCTTCGCAGGCTGATCGGCAGACGCGCTGCGCTCGACCGGACGGAGCAGGTGGGCGGGATGCTGCTCGCTCTCGGCACGGCGACCGCGATCAGCGCGACGGTCGGCACCGTCTCGATGCTCGCCGGGGGCGTGATCACGCACTCCGAGGTGCCTACCTTCTGGCGAACTTGGTGGCTCGGCGACTCGGCCGGTGCGCTTGTCGCCTTCCCACTCGTGGTCACCTGGGCAAGGGCTCCCAAGGCGACCTGGCGCAGACTCGCTACCTGGGAAGGGGTGTTGCTGCTCGCAGCCGTGATCGTCCTTGCCATCGTCTCGATCTCGATCAACGAGTCGGTGACCTACATGGTCTTCCCTGCACTGATCTGGGCGGCTTTCCGCTTCGGCCCTGCCATCGCCGCACTCTCCACGGCGATCGCTGCGGTGCTGGCGATCGGCATCACCGCGCACGAGCAAGGGGCGTTCTTCAAGCATCCGATCGACGACAGGGTGCTGAGCACGCAGCTGTACATCTTGGTGGCAGCGCTCACAACGCTCTTCCTGAGCGCCGTCGTTTCGGAGCGCAGGAGATCCACCGCGGACTTGGTCGCCGCACGGCTTCGCGAAGGAGAGCGCGCGCTGGAGGAGCGCCACCGAATCGCGCGTGAGCTACACGATTCCGTCTCCCAGGCGCTGTTCTCGACGATCCTGCACACCCGCGCTGCAGAGCGAGCTCTCGAGCGCCAGGACGCCGCCACGGCCGCTGCACTCGGCCGGGAACTGAATGCGATCGGAGAGCTAACGCGCAGCGCTCAAGGCGAGATGCGCGCACTCATCTTCGAGCTCGGGAGCGAGGCGGTCTCCGATGGATTCGTCGCAGCACTCACCAGGCATGCTGAGATCCTCAGTGCGCAAGATGGAGTGAGAATCCGTGTTGAGGGGCCCGACCATCGGCCAGTGCTGACCACGCAGGTCGAGACTCAACTGTTCGGGATCGGACGGGAGGCACTCACCAATGTCGCGAGGCACGCCCGGGCGAGCCGGGCGACCGTACGGGTCGAGGAACGACCGGGACAGCTGAGCGTCGAGATCGATGACAACGGCTGCGGGTTCGATCCAGCTGCGACCCCAACCGGCCACTACGGCCTCGAGTCCATGCGGAGCAGGGCGGCCGAGATCGACGCGCTCTTGACGATCACAAGCATGCGTGGAGGCGGCACCGCCATTCGTGTCGAGGTTCCTCTGGGCGAGGGACAGCACGATGACGCTCGAGACTGAGCGGATTCGCGTGCTCGTCGTCGACGACCACGCCGTCGTGCGTCGCGGGCTCGTCGCCTTTCTCGAAGGTGAGCCGGATCTCGAACTCGTCGGAGATGCAGATGGGGGGATCCGCGCGCTCGAGTTGCTTGCCGACTTCGACGCGCAGGAGCGCCTACCCGATGTGGTCTTGATGGACCTCCAAATGGCGCCACCGGACGGGATCGCCGTGACCCGTGAGATCCGTGCCCGCTACCGCGATGTCGAAGTGGTGGCACTTACTTCTTTTGGCGAAGAGGTCCGCGTGCACGCCGCGCTCGACGCCGGCGCGGCCGGATATCTCCTCAAGGACGCAGAGGCCGAGGAGGTGGCCTCGGCGATTCGCGCAGCTCATCGTGGCGAGCTCCAGCTCGATCCAGCCATCGCACGCGGTCTGATGGGACGCCTGCGTGCCGCTCCGCGAGATGATCCTGCCGCAAGGATGACTGCTCGAGAGCTCGAGGTTCTTCGCGTCGTCGGCGCCGGCAAGGCGAACAAGGAAATCGCCGCTGAGCTTGGCATCAGCGAACGAACGGCTAGGACTCACGTCTCGAACATCCTGAGCAAGCTCGGTCTCCACTCTCGCACTCAGGCGGCCCTCTGGGCGGTTCGCGAAGGGCTGGTCGATGCCGACCAGCGTGGCGACCCAGCCGACGCCGGCCGGCAAAGCTGATCGCGCTCATCCCGTCGGGGTGATGTGCCGGGAGCGCGGTCGCGCCACGCTCTCGGTACTCGATATGGGAAGCGAGGGGGTGTTCCCCGGATTGGTCGCAACTGATCACCCGCACGACAGCGGAGCGGTTGAGCAAGGGGAGAAGGCGGTGCCTGCGGTGACCGGTTGGCGGCGCGGGCTGCGGTGGGCGCTCGTCGGAACCGGAGTCTCACGCAGGCAGACCCTTCGCGAGTTCCCGGCGGGTTGACGGTGGTCCTCACGCTTTCGATCGGAATCGGTCTGATCATGACCTTCCTCGGGCTGGGCACCGGGATGCTGAGTGCGCGCGCAGAACCGCGCCGCTGTCCGTCCTGCGGGGTGCGGCTCAGAAATCGCACCTGCCGACAGTGCCGTCGAGAGTGACCTAGCTATGTGCAGGTTGTTCGGCCTCATCGCGTCGCCTCAGCGTGTGCGCGCGAGCTTCTGGCTCCTCGAGGCCCCGGACTCGCTGCTGGAGCAGACCCTCAGGAATCCTGACGGGACCGGACTCGGATACTTCGCACCTGTCGTCGGTGCGGTCGTCGACAAGGAGCCTCTGGCTGCCTACGAGGATCCGGCGTTTGCGCGGGAGGCGAAGCACGTGAGCTCGACGACGTTTGTGTCGCACATCCGTTACGCCACCACCGGCGAGCGGACGACCGAGAATACGCACCCGTTCGCGATGGACGGAATGCTCTTTGCACACAACGGCATGATTCGAGATCTTGAAGCGCTCGAAGCAGAAATCGGCCGTGACATGCGCTTCGTCGGAGGAGACACCGACTCCGAGCGCTACTTCGCGCTCATCGCGAAGGAGATCCGCGCGCGTGCCAGCATCGGCGCCGGGATCTCGGCGGCGGTCGGTTGGATCGCCCGGAACCTTCCCGTGTATTCGATCAACTTCGTGCTCGCTACTCCAGACGAGCTCTGGGCCTTTCGCTACCCGGAGACGAATCGGCTCTTCGTGCTCGAGCGCGAGGCCGGCGGTGGTCACGGTCGCGATCTGCACCACGTGAGCGGCACGTTGCGGGTGCACGTTCCGGATCTGCACCGTTACCCCTCGGTCGTGGTGGCGAGCGAGCGGCTGGACGACGCCCCGGGGTGGAGGCCGCTCGAATCGGGTGAGCTCGTTCGCGTCAAGCCCGATCTCTCCATTCGTTCGAGCATCGTCGTCGACTCGCCGCCCGCCAAGCTCATTCGCCTCCCCGGCTCGACGGGCAAGCGGGCGTCCCTCGGACCGTCGCGCAGCTAGCGCGAGCGACCGGGCCCGTGTCCGTCGCAGACGAGGAGCTGACGCCGAGTGGACCCGAGCGCGAGACGCGCCAGCGTCTCACCTGGCTCGGTCACAGCACGGTCCTTTTGGAGCTCGATGGCGTCCGCCTGCTGACCGATCCGGTTGGGCGAGGGCGGATGTTCCACTTGCGGCGGGTCGGAGAGGCTGTTCGGTTCGACCCTCGTGTCGTCGATGCCGTGCTGATCTCACATGTCCACTACGACCACCTCGACCTTCCTTCTCTTCAGCCGCTCCGGCGCTCCTCGCAGTTCGTCGTTCCGCGCGGCGCCGGCACCTGGCTGCGGCGACGTGGCTTCAGCCATGTGATCGAGGTCGAACCCGGAGAGGAGACGCAGATACGCGGTGCAACGGTTCGCGCGACGCACGCCGAGCACGAAAGCCGACGTGGGCCGTTTGGCGTCGAGACGCCCGCGATCGGTTATCTCGTCTCGGGCTCCTCGTCCACCTACTTCGCGGGCGACACCGATCTCTTCGCGGGCATGGGCTCGATCAGCGACCACCTCGACGCTGCGCTCCTGCCCGTCGCAGGCTGGGGACCGAGGCTGCCGTCCGGACACCTCGACCCGCGTGGCGCAGCGGAAGCGCTCAGCTTGCTCCGTCCGCGGATTGCCGTTCCGATCCACTGGGGGACCTACCGCCGCCTCGGCCTCAGTCGCGATCCGCTCGTGTTGCGCGAGCCGGCAGAGCAATTCGAACGGTTGGCCGCCGAGCTCATGCCCGAAGTCGAGGTCTGCGTGCTGCCGATCGGGGGGAGCGTCGACATCGGAATGGCAACGAAGCCCTCGCGATCGCTGGGCGAGCGATGACTCGAACATCGCGCGGCCCGCTGCTTCGCCGAATCGCTCTGGGCGTGGTCGGCCTCGGCCTCGTTGTCGCGACCTTCGTTTATTTCCTGCCGACGATCGCCAACTACGGGGAGGTCTGGGAGGTGGTCAAGGACCTCTCCTGGCCATGGATCTGCGCTCTGCTCGCCGCGACGGTACTCAACCTCGTCACGTTCGCACCACCGTGGATGATCGTGCTTCCGGGCCTCTCGTTCATTCCGGCGATGAAGCTGACTCAGGCATCAGCCGCACTGTCCATAGTCGTTCCCGGAGGGGCCGCAGCCGGACTGGCGGGGGCGTACGGGATCCTGCGTCGCTGGGGTTTCGCCACGCGCGACATCGCGCGTGCTCTGACCCTCACCGGCCTCTGGAACCAGCTGCTCAATCTGTGTTTCCCCGTTGTCGCGGTCTTTCTGCTGGCGATCTCCGGTGAGAGCACGGCGACACTCGCCACCGCAGCGTTCGTCGGCATCGCGGTCCTGGGTGTCGTCGTCACCGGGCTCGTGCTCGTGCTGATCAGCGACCGGCTCGCCCACGACATCGGGGACGTCGCGGCCCGGTTCGCGAACTGGGCACTGGGCAAAGTTCATCGGGGCCGTGTTCGCTGGAGCGGGGCCAGCTTCGAGCGGTTTCGCGAGAGCGCGGGCGACCTGCTCGACCGGCGGTGGCATGTCCTGACGTTGGCTTCCCTGGCCGGCAGCCTAACCGTCTTCGGCGTCCTCCTCGTCTCGCTCCGAGCACTCGGCGTCGGGGCTGCCGAGGTTTCCTTCGTCGAAGCCTTTGCCGCGTGGGCGCTGATCCGGCTCATTGCTTCGGTCCCGATCACGCCCGGCGGCATCGGAGTGGTCGAGCTCGGATTGACAGGGGCACTGGTCGGTTTCGGCGGGAACAACGCCGGGGTTGTCGCCGCCGTTCTGGTTTTTCGCTTCCTCACGGTCGTCCCCACCCTCGTCCTCGGGCTCATAGCCTCGTTCACCTGGCGCCGCGGTGCCAAGGCAGCAGCCTTGAGCGAAGCTGCCCGACTCCCATCGGGGCCTTGACGATGTCGGACTTGCGCGGAATCGGTGGCGACTTCGAGACGGCTCTCGAAACCGTCAACGTCCCGAGTTACGTGATCGATCCGACCGGAGTCATCCGCTGGATCAACCCGGCGGCCCGACGTCTCGTCGGAGACGTGCGCGGCCGCCAGTTCACGTCAGTCGTGGCGCCGGAAGACACCCGGCGGGCGCGCGAGCACTTTGCCCGCAAGATCGTCGGCTCGGAGCGCGTGACCGATGCGCAGGTGGTCCTCGTCGACGCTGACGGCGGTCGCGTCCAGGTCGACGTCAGCTCTTGCGCATTGATGGACGGGCATCGACTCGTCGGCGTCTTCGGACAGATCTCCGACATCGAAGAGGAGCCCGACGATCCTCTTCCGCCTCATCTCACGCCACGCCAGACCGAGGTTCTGCGTCTGCTCAAGCGGGGCCGCTCGACCGAGCAGATCGCCCAGGAGCTGCACCTGAGTACCGAAACGGTGAGGAATCATGTTCGACACCTTCTGCGAGCGCTCGGCGTCCACACACGGCTCGAGGCCGTCGCGGTCGCTCGCCAGGAGCGTCTCGTCTCCTAACGTGGCGTGCGGTCGGTCAGATGTCCGAGGCGCGACCGCGGTCCGCCGGCGCGACGAACCCGCCCCTCTGCATGATGTGGGCGCGGCCCTCGAGATGGAACCGGATCGCGAGAAAGTCCTGGGCGGCGATCCAGGTTCCGACACGTGACATGAGCTGATTCAGCTCGCCGATCGTCTCTGGAGCCAGGACGACGACGAAGGTCCCGTCGAGTCCGTTCTCGATCCAGCCGACCCAGTCCGTCCGTAGCTCCCGGAGGAGTTCCAATGCGTGCGTGACGCACGGCAGCTCGAAGGCGGCGGTCGCAGCGGGGAAAGGAGGTGAGTACGTCGGGTCACGCATGCTTGTTCAGGCCCTCGGAGCGTCGTGCGTCAACCGGAGCACTGCGCGGATGTCGTCCGCGAGACGCTTCAGGCGGCTGACGTTCGGCTCGACGTCGCCGTTCCCGTGCGCCTCGAATCGTGCGATCGCGCCTTCGAGGGACACGAGCGCGCGCCCGAGCCGACGCCGGGCGAACTCGTCGAGTGGTGGCATCACGCGGCGGTGTGAGCCTGTTCCACCACGACAGGCTGGAGGACGTAGGTACGCCCGTCTACCTCGAACCGCACCGCGAGCAGCCCGCGTTTCGCGACCCATGCCTCCACCTCTCGGAGCAGACGCGCGAGGTCGTCTTCCTCCGGGTTGAGCAGGACCCCGATCACGGAGACGTCGTCGCCGCGTTCCATCCAGGCGAGACGCGACGTCGAGAGCTCCGCGAGCAGTTGCGTCGCGCCGGACCGCGCAAGGACTTCAAAGAGCACGATCTCATTGAGTGAGTTACCGCCGAGCATCCCTTTTAGGATGGCCGCGATCGGTCCGCGCCGCTTAGCCCACTCGTGTCAGATTCTGTACGGGTTCAGTAAACGAACGATGTGTTTAGTTCGAGCGTCGCGCGCGGAGGTACCGGGCTGCGACGAGTGTGCCGATCACCGTGGCGGTCACTTTAAGAGCCTTCCGGCCGCGAAGCTTCGAGACGCCGCTCGCGCGCGGTTCCATCCGCACCGGTACCTCGTCGACGCGCAGACCCGCGTCGCTGAGACGAAGAAGAGCTTCGACTTCGGGAGCCTCGGTTTTGAAGGGCTCGGCCAGCAGCGGAAGAGCCTTCGCGTTGACGGCGTAAAGCCCGCTCGTCGGATCGGCAAACGGCCGTCGCAGAACAAGTCCCATTGCACGCCTGAGGAGAGCCGTGCCGAAACGCCGGGCGGGGCTCGGGAGATAGCGGTAAGGCTCGTAGCCTTCGCCGGAGACGAAACGCGATCCGACGGCCACGTCGCAGTCGCCGTCCCGCACGCGGGTGAGCAAGCGCCCGAGCTCAATTGCCGGATGCTGTCCGTCGGCGTCCACGCGTCCGCAGTAGTCATAGCCGTGGTCGAGTGCCCAGTGGTACCCGGAGGCGATCCCGATCGGCAGTCCCCTGTTGTCTCCCAGGGACAGCACCTCGGCGCCGTTGCCACGCGCGACCGCGGCTGTGTCGTCGGTCGAGCCGTCGTCCACAACGAGCACGTCCGCCTCGGGCAGCTCGCTGTGCAGCTCCTCGATCACGGCGCCGATGTTCTGTTCTTCGTTCCAGGCCGGTATGAAGACGAGCGTGTCGCTCATGTCTGCCGCTCTGCCCGCCGGAGCTCCTCCTCCGCGGCGTAAAGCTGTCGCGACCGCACCGTCAGCGCACCCAGCTCCCAGACCAGAGCCGACGGCGTGGGCACGCTCGGCGGAGCGGTGAAGGCCGTCTGGATTCCCCGTGCCGAGTAAAGACGCCGGAAGAACCAGCGAGCGCGATACAGGTGCAGTGGCGTGCAGACGACGACGGCACGGCGGATGCCACGCTCGCTGACGAGTGGGAGGGTGCGCGCTGCATTCTCTGCAGTGGTCGAGGCCGTCGGCTCGAGCATGAGCTCGACGTCGGGCCCTCGCCAGAGCGCCCGCATCTGTTCGGCTTCGGACGTGCCTCCACTCGGTGCCCAGCCGCTGAACACGACGACCTGTGGACTACGCGACGCGGCAAGCCTGCCGGCATGGCCGACGGCTCCGCGGCAAGCTCGGCTGATGGAGTAACTACCGTTGCGGGCGCGGCGACTGCTTCCGAGGACGATGAGCGCGTAGGGCTCCATCTTCTAAGCGTACGCATCGGCCCCCGGGACCCTGACTACGAGTGGCGATGCACGCGAACAGACGGCAAGTCTTCTACCTGAGCTTTGGAGAGGCTCAGAGAGACCGCATCGTTCTCGACCTTTGCGACTGCGCCGATCGGGATCGTGATCTCGCGCTTTCCCCAAAGGTGCCCTCGCTCGAGGACGAAGTGAGTGATGTGGGTGTCGTCGACCACGAACCCGTCGACCTTGCCGAGGAAATGGTCGTCAGCCGTGATGACTGCGCTCGACCGCCTGACCTCCACGTCTCCCTTCGGGACGCGGTCGTACTGCACACTCGTATCGCCGACCCCGCCGCCGTAACCGATGATCTCGGGGCTCTCGTAGTAGGGCAGGGCGAGCACGTCTTCGATGCCGACGTCCCAGTCCGGGTCGCTCGTGGGAGTCTCGCCCATGCGAAGGTAGGCGAACTCGTGGACGTGCTCGAGCTGGCGTACGTCCTCGGCTGTGCAACGAAGCCTCACTTCGTGCGCGTCGTCGCCGCCGGTCTCGACGAGGTCGATCGGGACGAGGCGGGCAATGTCGTCCCCGTTCTTCGGCTCGACCACGAGATGAGTTACTTGTTTTGCAATCGGATCGATGACCACGTCTGCGAGCTCGCCGTAGACCTCGTCCGTGCAACGAATCGACTTCCCCAACTCGAGTCGCATGCCCTGCTCCTTCCCGCTCCGCGGTCACGCGAGAGCACAGACTTCGGCGGCCGAGCGTTCAGCCTCCCGCCACCGAGTCGTGTCTGCATCACCCAAAGTGGGCGATTCCCGATTCAGCGCCGATTCAGCGGCGTGTCCGGCTCGGCTTTCACCCCCTCGGGACGATGCGAGGAGCGTCCGAGCTGGAAGCATCGCCGGAAGATGCCGTTCTCCGCGTTCTTCCGCTGGGAGCCAGTGGCACTACTGCCCGCGGTCACTGCCGGGCCTGGTCTGCCCGGCCCGAGCCTAGGTCGGATGCGATGAGCGCGCGCATCTGGGTGCCGTTGGTGATCGTCCTCTGGCTGGCGGTGTCGATCTGCCTGCTGTTGATCGCGCTCGGGCCGCGGGCATGACGGTCGATCGCGTCCAAGAGCCGGCCCACGCCGGGCAGCACGACTAGAAGCCCGGCCAGGCGGTGAGTCTGAGCGGGGCGGGCTCAGCGCGCCGCGCCGATCATCCCCATCGGACGATGCCGGGCGGCGGGCTCGGCGCGATCGTT
This sequence comes from uncultured Actinomycetes bacterium, assembly GCA_963833255.1. Classification (GTDB taxonomy): domain Bacteria; phylum Actinomycetota; class Thermoleophilia; order Gaiellales; family Gaiellaceae; genus 3-1-20CM-4-69-9. Next base: position 219,860 of record CAWHXK010000053.1, on the reverse strand, counting down.
CACAGGGTGGATTTGGGCACTGGGACGCGTCTGGCGCGGGTTGCGTGATCGAGCTCGCTCATCGAGAGAGCGGCAGCACGCACATCGCGCTGTTGTGGTCCAAGGAGAACGCCACGCTGACCGTCTCCGTCGTCGGTTCCAGCCCGGACGATTCGTTCGAGTTGGAGGCGGCCGAAGCGACCGCCCTCGACGTCTTCTACCACCCGTATGCGTACGCCGCGCTTCGCGGAGCTGCTTCCGATTCACCCGAGCAAGAGGAGCGCCCGCGAGCTCGGCTCCTGCCTCACAGACCGAAAGGGAGACGATGACTGATCCAACCAGAGAGTTCTTCGACGAGCTCGGCAGGAAGAAGCACGAGCCGATGCTTCGCAGGGCAAGCGGGGTGTTGAGCTTCGACATCAGTGATGGTACGAGCACGGCGCACTGGTCGGTGGTGGTGAAGAAGGGCGACGTGTCGGTGTCCCGGGCGCATGATGAGGCCGATTGCACGGTGACGACCGACCGCCCGCTCTTTGACGCCATCGTCAAAGGCGAGAGGAATGCGATGGCCGCGATCCTTCGTGGCGAAGTGGCCATCAAAGGAGATCCCGAGCTGCTCGTCCTCTTCCAACGTGTCTTCGCCGGGCCGGCCGAATCGATTCGACGGCGAGAGCTCGCCGTCGCCGGGAGGTCATCATGAGTGACGGGCTGGTTCAGATCCTCGACGGCAACACCTTCGTCGTGAGCGACTCCCGCGGAGACATCGAAGCGTCGCTGACCGATCCAACGGGACTGTTCTCATTCGATACCCGCTTCCTCTCGAAGTGGATCCTCACGCTGGACGGCGAGCGGCTGAATCCCTTGTCGGTCGACGACCTGCAGTACTTCGAGACCCGCTTCTTCCTCGTGCCCGGCACAGGGACCGTCTACGTCGATGCGAAGCTGTCAGTGATCCGCCGGCGCGCGGTCGGCGACGGCTTCCACGAAGAGCTCACGATCCTCAATCACGACGATAAGCCGGTGGAGATCACCGTCCGGATCGAAGCGGCTTCCGATTTCGCCGATCTCTTCGAGGTCAAGGACGCGCTCAAGAAGAAAGGCACGTATTCGAGAGACGTCGAGGACGGCTCGCTGCGACTCGGCTACACACGCGAGACGTACCGGCGCGAGACCTCGATCTCCTCGTCGGCCCCTGCGACCTTCGACGACATCGGCCTCACGCTCCTGGCTCAGATCGAACCGCACGGTGCTTGGACGACCGACCTGGACGTCGTCACGGCGAACGGCGTGGGAGGGACCTACACGACGCCGAAGTACAACCGTCAGGGAACTAAGGCACGACCGAACATGGAACGCAGCCTCGACAAGTGGCTGGAAGACGCGCCACGCTTGGAGTCCGACTGGGAGCCGTTGAAGACCACGTACAGGCGTAGCCTCGTCGACCTTGCTGCGCTTCGCTTCGCGCCGCGCATAATGGGCGGACACAGCCTCCCTGCCGCCGGGCTTCCCTGGTTCATGACGATGTTCGGCCGGGACAGCATCTATACAAGCCTTCAGTCGCTGCCGTTCACGCCCGAGCTCGCAGCGACGACTCTGCTCGCACTCGGAGACTGGCAGGGCAGCCGTCTGGACGACTTTCGGGACGAGGATCCCGGCCGGATCCTGCACGAGATGCGTTACGGCGAAATGACTGCGTTCGAAGAGCGACCGCATTCCCCTTATTACGGAGCCGCCGACGCGACCATGCTCTACGTCGTCCTGCTTGACGAGTACGAGCGGTGGACCGGGGATAGAAAGCTCGTCCGCGATCTCGAGCAACAGGCTCGGGCTGCGCTCACATGGATCGACGAGTACGCCGACCTCATGGGCAACGGCTACGTGTCGTACAAGCGTCGCAACGAGAAGACCGGGCTCGAGAACCAGTGCTGGAAGGACTCATGGGATTCGATCTCCTTCAGCAACGGCGAGATTCCCGGCTTCCCGCGGGCGACGTGCGAGCTCCAGGGATATGCCTACGACGCGAAGGTCCGCGGGGCCCGGCTCGCTCGGCTCGTGTGGAAGGACGAGGCGTATGCGGACCGGCTCGAGCATGAGGCAGCGGATCTCAAGCGCCGCTTCAACCGCGACTTCTGGGTCGAAGACGGCGAATACTTCGCGCTCGCTCTCGACAACGATGGAAAACAAGTCGATGCGCTGTCCTCGAACAACGGCCACCTTCTATGGAGCGGCATCGTCGACAAGAAGAAGGCGAAGGCCGTCGTCGCCAATCTGATGGGGCCGAGGCTCTTCAGCGGCTGGGGCATTCGCACCCTTGCCGACGGAGAGGGGCGCTACAACCCGATCGGCTACCACGTCGGCACCGTCTGGCCCTTCGACAACTCGTTCATTGCATGGGGACTCCGTCGCTACGGCTTCAAGGACGAGGCGGCGCAGATCGCCGCAGGCATCCTCGACGCCGCCGACAACTTCCAGGGACGGCTACCCGAAGCGTTCGGCGGTTACGCGCGCGAGTTGACGAAGTACCCGGTGCAGTACCCCACGGCGTGCAGCCCGCAGGCCTGGTCGACGGGTGCGCCGCTGTTGTTGCTCCGGACGATGCTCGGCCTCGAGCCAATCGGCGACAACCTTCTCATCGATCCAGTTCTGCCGCAGGGAATCGGGCAGCTCGAGCTGCTCGACATCCCCGGCCGCTGGGGAAAGATCGATGCGTTCGGCCGCGGGCGGGTGCATGTCGCCGGCCGCCGCTCGCACCGGCAGCTGGGCCTGGCGGAGGAGATGATGCCGAAGCAGAAGCGAAAGAACGGAAAGAAGGCTCGCGTGACGGCCTGAGCGCGATGTCACGGAGTCGATGCAGATGAGCCATCGAGGCGGGCGATGAAGAGGCCGGGTACGGCGCGAATCTGGGCGTGGATCGCGCTCGTCGCCGCACTGGGCGTGCTGGCGACGCTCGCAGTCCTCCTGGCCCACGACGTGGTCGCGCTCCTGCTCGTGTTGGCGGCGCTCGGCTTGGCAGGCGCGGGCCTTTGGCTTGCGGCGACAAGGCGCGGGATCGCGCGACTTCTCGGCATTGCGGTCGCGGTCGCGGCGTTGGCGGGCGGCGTGGTCGCGCTCGTCGAGCAAGGCGTGATCGACGAGCTGGTTGCTCTGGTGGTCGCGATCGCCGTGTTCGGCGCCGCAAGTCGCATGGCACTCCGCCGCAGGCAGATTCCCGAGAGAACCGACTCCACGCATCCCGCGGCGAGACCAGCGAGGGCGAGGTCGGCGGTCTTGCTGATCAACCCGAAGTCGGGCGGCGGCAAAGCCGAGCGCTTCGACCTGGCGGGTGAGGCACGCAAGCGCGGAATCCGGGCGGTGGTGCTCGAGCGTGGTGACGACCTCCTGGAACTGGCAGAACAGGCCCTGAACGACGGGGCCGACGTGATCGGCATGGCCGGCGGTGACGGCTCGCAGGCGCTCGTCGCAACAGTCGCAATGCGACACAACGTTCCGCATGTTTGTATTCCGGCAGGGACGCGTAACCACTTTGCGCTCGACCTTGGGCTCGATCGGGATGACGTGATCGGTGCGCTCGACGCTTTCACGGACGGAGTGGAACGGCGGATCGACCTTGCCCGTGTCAACGACCATGTCTTCGTCAACAACGCATCGCTGGGTGTCTATGCGGAGGTGGTTCAGTCGGACGCTTATCGCGATGCCAAGCTCGAGACCTGGACGAAGATGCTCCCGGAGCTGCTCGGACCCGGAGCGCCCCCGATCGATCTCGAGTTCGATGGTCCCGACGGGACCGAGCTCAGCGATGCGCCACTCGTGCTCGTCTCGAACAATCCCTACCAGCTCACCAGCCTTGCCGGCGCCGGAACACGCGCGCGCCTCGACACCGGCCGGCTTGGCCTCGTTGCCGCGCGCATTACCGCGGCAAGCGACATCGCCGAGTTCGTCATGTTCGAGACCGTCGGCCAAGCGCAGCGGTTCCACGGCCTGCTGCAGTGGTCGGAGGTCCGGTTCGAGGTCCGTTCGAGCTCGCCGGTCGCGGTCGGCCTCGACGGCGAGGCGCTCATGCTCGAACCGCCGTTGCAGTTCGTCTCGCTCCCGGGTGCGCTCCGCGTGCGGCTCCCGGAACGTGCCTCCGACGGGGCTTCCGCAACCGCAGCGTCATTCACTCGCGACAACCTCAGGACCCTGTCCAGGATCGCAACCGGCCATCCACATGGATGACCGCCAGGTCATCCCAACCGGATGACGCCGGTTCCGGTGGGCGTCACTACGTTTTGGGCACATGTCCACTACGCAGATTCAACCCACCTCGATGGCGCCGAGGGGTCAGGCGCTTCCTGACTCGGTCCAGGACGAGATCGAGCGGACCACCTGGCTCGACTTCGCGGCTTCTTCAACGCGATCGCGCACCTTTCGGCGGCGAAGACCTATCCGGTCTGGTCGATCACCATCGTCGTCATCGACGTGCTGATCATGTACGGGCTGATCGTCCACTCCGGACGTCGCTCGAAAATCCCGGCCTAGCCGAAACCCACGCTGGGTCGAGGGGCCCTCGGCGCGTCGCGAAAGTCAGGGGGACTCGTGACGCGCCGAGGTAGGCCATCGCCCCTCAGTCGCCTGCTCGGCGACCGAGAGTCGCACACGGCATCACCATGAGTCCTGACCCAAGTCGGTCAATTTGGAGCGTTCGTCGATTCGGCAAGAAAGTGGTCCGCACAGGGAGTTACGCGCGCGCGCGCGAATACCAGATCCGCGCCGGCGTCGCTGCCGGCCGCGAGCTAGCCGGCTTCGCGGGCTCTCTCGAGGCCGTCGAGGATGAGATCGAGCCCGAACTCGAACTCGCGTGCGCCGTCACCGCTCGGCGCGGCGACGTGCTGGCGGGCGTGCTCGGCGAGATACGGGTAGTCGGCCGCCGGAAGTTCCGAGAGGAACCGGTCCACGAGGTCTGCGAGGTCACCGTCGCCGAGTTCCGTCGCGCTGATCGCATGACCGAGCTGCCAGAGCGTGAACCCCAGGATGTGGCTGTCGAGTGTGTGATACGCGTGATACGTCAGCTCGGGCGAAAAGCCGGCTTCGCGCAGTCGTTTCAGTAGCCATTCCATGTAACGCAGGCGTGGCGTCGGCAGGGCACGCATCGTGCCCGGCGACAGCACGAGGCTGCAGGCCCACGGGTGACGCAGCAGGGCTTCGTGGGCGGAGACCGCGCACGTCCGGATATCCACGTCCCACTCCTCGCCCGCCGAACGGCAGCTCGATCTCGTCGACAACCAGATCGACCATCGCCGCCACGAGGTCGCCTTTGTTCGCCACGTGGTTGTACAAGGACATCGCCTCGACACCGAGCTCACCGGCGAGCTTGCGCATCGTGAGCGACTCGATTCCGCCCTCGTCTGCGAGGCGGATCGCGGCCTCGAGCACGCGGTCCCTCGTGAGGGGGAGGCGGGGCTTGGAGTCGGGGTCGGCAGCCATCGGCATTGACAAGCTTACGGTGTACGTCTAAGCTTACACCGTAAACTTACAGTGTAGGGGAGTGGAGACATGATGCAGGCGATCGTCAACCGCGAGTACGGCCCGCCCGATGACCTGAAGCTTCAAGAGCTCGAGAAGCCCACGATCGGTGAGGACAGCGTGCTCGTTCGGGTCCGAGCGGCTTCGGTCAATCCCTACGACTGGCACGTGCTGCGAGGCCTCCCGTACTTCGTCCGCCTGAGCGAGGGTCTTCGCCGGCCGAAGCACCCCATTCCGGGCGTCGACGTCGCAGGGCAGGTCGAGGCGGTCGGCGACAACGTGACGCGGTTTCAGCCAGGCGACGAGGTGTTCGGCGGCCGCAGCGGGGCGTTTGCCGAATACCTGTGCGGCGTGGAGCGAAACTTCACACCCAAGCCGCCGACCCTCTCGTTCGAGCAGGCTGCCGCAATCCCGATGGCAGGCTGCACCGCCCTCCAGGCTCTTCGCGACGCCGGCCGGCTACAGCCCGGACAGAGGGTTCTGATCAACGGCGCCGCGGGCGGGATCGGCACGTTCGCCGTCCAGATCGCGAAGGCAATGGGTGGCGATGTGACCGGCGTCTGCAGCACGCCGAACGTCGAGCTCGTCAACTCGATCGGTGCTGACGCGGTCGTCGACTACACGCTGGACGACTTCGCCCAGGGGAAGCAGAAGTACGACCTGATCGTCGATCTCGTCGGTAACCGTTCGCTGGCAGACCTGCGACGCGTTCTGACGCGCGAGGGAGCACTCGTGCTCGTCGGCGGAGGGGGCGGAAACTGGCTCGGACCGCTGGCCGGCCCCGCAAGGGCGTTCGTCGTCTCTCGATTCGTGAGCCAGCGCCTACTCCCGTTCCTCGCAAAGCTCCGCACGAAGGACATGGTCTTTCTGACAGAGCTGATCGAAGCCGGAAAGGTCACGCCGGTCATCGGCCGCACCTACCCGCTGAGCGAGGCGCCGGACGCCATCCGGCATGTTGAAACCGGACACGCTCGGGGGAAGACCCTCATCACCGTGTAGGTTCGCCTGCTCCGGCTTGATCTTCGCCGCCGGGGGCACGAAGATATTGCGTCCGTAGATGCTTCGATTCCTCCCTCGCCCGGTGTGGACGGCAACGTGGCTCCTCGGAGGCGCGCTGGTTGCGTGGATCGTCACCGTCGACCGGATGCGGGGGATGGACGGGGGCCCCGGCACGGATCTCGGCGGCCTCGGTTGGTACCTCGGGATCTGGGTCACGATGATGGGGGCGATGATGCTGCCGTCGGTCTTTCCGATGGTGCTTCTCTTCGGGCGTGTGTCGAGTGAAGGGGGCCGCCGCGGGGAGCCGGTCGTGCCGACGTGGGTGTTCGTCACGGCCTACCTCGCCGTCTGGACGGTGTACGGGCTCGCCGCCTACGGTCTCTACCGTGTCGTCCGAACTTTCGATTTCGGCTTCCTCGCCTGGGACCGGGCGGGTCCCTATGTCGTCGGTGGTGCTGTTGCCGCGGCGGGTCTCTACGAGCTGACGCCGCTGAAGTCGATCTGCCTGCGCCACTGCCGCAGTCCGTTGCACTTCGTTCTCGGAGGCTGGCGCCCAGGCTGGCGTGGCGCGTTGCGGATGGGCTCCGAGCACGGCGCCTACTGTGTCGGGTGCTGCTGGGGCCTGATGATCGTGCTGTTCGCGCTTGGAGTGATGAGCCTCTTTTGGATGGCTCTCGTCGCGGCCGTCATCTTCGTCCAGAAGGTCATCCCCTGGGGCGAACGCTTCACCACCGCGCTCGCCGTTGCTCTCGTCGCGCTCGGGATCTGGGTCGCCGCCGCTCCTGGGAGCGTGCCCGACCTGACGCAGCCGGGGAGCAACCCCGCGATGAACATGAAGATGGAGCCCGACAAGATGAGCACCGACAAGATGAACACCGACAAGATGAGCACCGACAAGATGACGCCCTAGAGGAAGATCGAGATCGGTGAGCTCGAGCAGGCCGCGGCGGCGGCCTAGGCGAGATCGTCGTCTGCCTCCGGGACTCCCTGTTCTTCGAGCCACGCCTTCGCGACGCGCTTCTGCGCCCTGGTGAGCCACGCCTCGATCACGAGGTCGCCTAGCTCCTCCTGATCGAGGCGGGCAAGGTTCGGGATCCGAAGCAGAACGGCGGGGTAGCCGTCGAAATGCGGTGTCGTGAAGAAGACGCCGCGGTCGTCGGCGAGCAGGAGCTCCTTCACTCCCAGATCGGCGACGCGAAACATCAGCACGTCATCGAGCCGCTCTCCGCTTTTGGAGTCGATCGCGTCGGGCCTGCGGCCTCGGTGGCAGCAGAAGAGCTTGCCGTGGACGGAGTACGAGGGCCGGCCCTCGTCGGATACCTCCTTGGTCGTGTGTGGCATGGCCCGCGCGAGCCGGTCCAGGTCAGCCATCGTCGCCATCGGCACCGGCCGCCTTGTCGCTCCAGCTCGCCGTCCGACCTAGGCGAGCGCCGATCTCACCTTCTCGATTGCGCCGCTCTCCGCCGCCTCGCCGCCGCCGGCGGCGTCGGAGACCGACTGTGCGATCTCGAGGACGAACTGTCGATAGGGCTCGAGCTCGTCGGGCGCCTTCGACTCGAGCGTCTTCTTGGCGGTGTGCAGGGCTTCCAGCGTCTCGCGTTCGACGACGTCAGGCGAAGTCGTCACCCCGAAGCCGGTTCCGTGGACGTCGGCGAGCTCGCGAACCAGCTCGCTGGACCCGGTCTGCTTCGCCTTGGCAACGTGCTTGCCGAGCGCTCCTGCCTCCTTGAAGGTGTCGAAGAAGCTGCGGTCGCTGAGCGACACCAGCAGGCCCGCTCCCGTCACGCCCTTGTGCAGCGCGTCCCACTCCTGTTCGTTGAAATCGGCTTTCTTGGCCATGACTCCTCCTTCTTCGTTGGTCCGTCGACCACGCTAGCGTTGGGGGATGCCAAAGACAACGTTGTACATAACTGCGCTGACCGCCGTTCTCGTCTCTGCCGTTCTCCTCGCGGCCGTGCCTGCAGGCGCATCTGCGCCCCCGGTCGGCCCGCTTCCGCCGGGACAGGTCACGACGGTCATCGCGAAGCGTGGGACATTCGTCGCAGTTGCGCTTCCCGCGCAGACCTCTTCGTCCGGTCTCGTCTGGCGCCTCGCACGAGGGAATCCTGCGATCGTGCGGCAGGTTGCCGAACGCAGCCTTGGCCCCACCGTCGTGATCGTCTTCAAAGCGGTCGCGCGGGGTAAAGCCACTGTCTCCTACGGCCTCACGAAGGGCGAGTCGAAGAAGGCCTACAAGTCGGTCACGTACAAGATCACGATCTCGTAAGGGCTCACCGGGGCTCAGGAGCTGACCGCGCAGTTGACCGTGTAGGTCACACCGTTGACGACGATCGTCGCGGTGATCGTGGCGGTCTTGTTGGCGCCGTTGTTGAGCGTGACCGTGAACGTCGCTGCGCTTGCGGATGCATTCTGAGCGATGGTCACCGAGGCCGGGGCGCCCCGGCCCTGGCCGGCGGTCACCTGCGTCACGGTGATCGTGCTTCCGGTCGTGTTGCTCACGGCGGCGTGGGTCGCGTCGATCAGCATCACCTTCGCGGTCCACGTTCCGCCGTTCCCGACCCCGGCCACGGTGCACGTGACAGCGGTGATGACCGTGTACGTGCAGGTGGGGGCCTTGCTGGTCGCCGTCCAGTCGATGCCGGCGAACGGAACCTTCACGAGCGTGCTCACGCTCGCCGCGTTGCCGACGTTGTCGGTTCCGGTCAGCGTGTAGAGGTAGCAGTAGCCCACCGTGATCGCCGGGTTGGTCGTCCCGGCAATCGTCGTCGGCGATGTGTACGGCCCGCCGGACCCGGCGGCACCACAGGTGTTGTTGTTCGTGAGCGTCGCGGACTGAACCGTCAGCGTGCTCGACGCAAGCCCTGACCCGGATGCTTCCGTGTAGTTCGTCCGCGTCCCGATCGTGAAGCCCGGATTGCTCGTGGTGCTGGTGGAGCCGGCGCCGGTTGCGTTGGTGCCGTTGACGGTGAGGGCGCCGCCGGTGGGGGCGGTTGTGTCGGGTGTGATGGTGAAGGTGTTGGTGTTGGTGAGGTTGGCGTTGTTGTAGGCGGTGGTTGTTTGCGAGCCTGAGGCTGCGACGGCTCCGGACCAGTTGTAGGTGGTCTGGTAGGGGGAGCTGTTGCTGTCGCCGCCGCCGCTGGAGAAGCCTGTGGGGCTGGGGAAGTTGACCTTGAGCAGGCCGGAGTCGTTGTCGGTGCTGGTGGCTGTGGCCTGGAAGCTGCCCGACTTGCCGGCCTGGGCGTTGATGTAGGCGGTCGTGCCGTTGATGTAGGTGTTGCCGGTCGCGCTCGACAGGCTCAGCGACGGCGCCGACGGACCGGTCGTGTCGACCATGACGGTGGTGGTGATGGTGACGGTGTTGCCGACGTTGTCGAGGCCGGTGAGCGTGTAGAGGTAACAGGTGGGGCCGGTCAGGGTCTGGGCGATCGGGGTGGTGCGGCTGCCGATCGTGGTTGCGCTGCCGAAGCTGCCGCAGCTGCCGGCGGCGATCCCGTTGGAGGAGCTCAGCGTCGCGGACTGGCGCGTCAGGACCGAGGAGGTGAGGCCGGAGCCGGAGTCGGTGTAGTCGCTGATCGTGCCGATCGTCCAGCTGCCGCTCGAGTTGTAGCTGGTGGAGCCGGCGCCGGTTGCGTTGGTGCCGTTGACGGTGAGGGCGCCGCCGGTGGGGGCGGTTGTGTCGGGTGTGATGGTGAAGGTGTTGGTGTTGGTGAGGTTGGCGTTGTTGTAGGCGGTGGTTGTTTGCGAGCCTGAGGCTGCGACGGCTCCGGACCAGTTGTAGGTGGTCTGGTAGGGGGAGCTGTTGCTGTCGCCGCCGCCGCTGGAGAAGCCTGTGGGGCTGGGGAAGTTGACCTTGAGCAGGCCGGAGTCGTTGTCGGTGCTGGTGGCTGTGGCCTGGAAGCTGCCCGACTTGCCGGCCTGGGCGTTGATGTAGGCGGTCGTGCCGTTGATGTAGGTGTTGCCGGTCGCGCTCGACAGGCTCAGCGACGGCGCCGACGGGCCGGTCGTGTCGACCATGACGGTGGTGGTGATGGTGACGGTGTTGCCGACGTTGTCGAGGCCGGTGAGCGTGTAGAGGTAACAGGTGGGGCCGGTCAGGGTCTGGGCGATCGGGGTGGTGCGGCTGCCGATCGTGGTTGCGCTGCCGAAGCTGCCGCAGCTGCCGGCGGCGATCCCGTTGGAGGAGCTCAGCGTCGCGGACTGGCGCGTCAGGACCGAGGAGGTGAGGCCGGAGCCGGAGTCGGTGTAGTCGCTGATCGTGCCGATCGTCCAGCTGCCGCTCGAGTTGTAGCTGGTGGAGCCGGCGCCGGTTGCGTTGGTGCCGTTGACGGTGAGGGCGCCGCCGGTGGGGGCGGTTGTGTCGGGTGTGATGGTGAAGGTGTTGGTGTTGGTGAGGTTGGCGTTGTTGTAGGCGGTGGTTGTTTGCGAGCCTGAGGCTGCGACGGCTCCGGACCAGTTGTAGGTGGTCTGGTAGGGGGAGCTGTTGCTGTCGCCGCCGCCGCTGGAGAAGCCTGTGGGGCTGGGGAAGTTGACCTTGAGCAGGCCGGAGTCGTTGTCGGTGCTGGTGGCTGTGGCCTGGAAGCTGCCCGACTTGCCGGCCTGGGCGTTGATGTAGGCGGTCGTGCCGTTGATGTAGGTGTTGCCGGTCGCGCTCGACAGGCTCAGCGACGGCGCCGACGGGCCGGTCGTGTCGACCATGACGTCCGGGCTCGTATACGTGGTGGTGTTTCCGACGTTGTCGGAGACGACGTACTCGTAGCGATAGCAGTGGCCCGTCGTGATGCCGCCGGCCGCGTTGTCCGTGTAGGGGGAGCTCGGATCGTTGGAGCCGACCTGGGCGTAGCCTCCATAGCTACCGCAGCTGCCGGCCGCGATTCCGTTGGACGACGACAACAGCGCCGAAGCACGCAGCAGCTGGGCTCCGGTCGTTGCCAGCCCGGATCCCGAGTCGGTGCCCTTCGCCAGCGAGATGCTGAGGGTCGTGGACGTCGAGTAGCGACCGCCGGTGCCGCCGAGCCCCGTGGCGTCGACGGATCCGCCGCTCGGACCGGTCGAGTCGTCGGTGAAGTTGAGTGTGGTCGAGGCGAAGTTGGTGGCGACATCCCGGCCCGTCACGGTCTCGCTCGGCGAGCTCGTCGAGCCCGGGCTCCAGCTGAACGCTGCCGAGACGTAGGGGCCACCTGCGGGCGTCGTCACGAGTGACGGTGTATGCGACCAACCGCTCGAACCGCCTGCGAAGGAGCTCGTGGCGCTCGAGGCGGGGCCGGACAGCGCGTCGGCGACTGCGTTCGTGATCGTGAACGACCCCGCAGCAGCTCCGCGGTAATAGATGGTGCTGCCACTCGCGAGCGGGCCTGCCGTCGGGTAGAGCCCTCCACTGACGCCGGTGAGGGAAACGGCGTTCGTCGGCGGCGTGGTGTCGATCTTGACCAGTTGTGTCTGCACCGCCGACGAGTTGCCCGCCACGTCGTCGGCGAAGTACTTCACGGTTGTCGTCCCCTGCGCAGAGACGTCGAACGGCGATCCCGTATAGACCTGGGCCGTTCCTGATGTCTTCGGATCGGAGCCGTCGGTCGTGTACTTGAACTGACTGACGCCCGATCCCGTCCCGTCGTCGGCGCTCAGGGCGACGCTCACGGGAGACGTGTTGTTCCAACCGCCGGCGCTGGGCGTCGGCGAGAGCTGCGCGCTCATTACCGGGGCGGTCGTGTCGATGACGATGCCCGCGCTCGCCTGGGACGGCAGGTAAGCCGCGTCACCGAGCGCGTAGACGGTGTGCGAGCCGTCACCGGCACTCTTCGGGATACCGAGCGAGGTGATCGTCGCATTCCCGTCCGTTCCAACGAACGCCGGCGAGCCGGTGAGCATGGTGCTGCCGTCGAGGCGGTACGTCACGCCCTCGCCGTGCCCGAGGCTGCCTGTCCCCGAAAAGCCGCTGATGGAACCCGTCGTGACCGCGATCGCCGGAGTGAACAACGAGTCTCCGAACGGGGACCCGTTGACCGTCACGCTCGCCGCCGAGACCGTGGCGACGCCACTGAGCAGGCTCTCGGCGCCACGCCACGCGCCGATCACGGGCGTGATCGTGTAGCGCCACGCTCCCGCCGGGGTGTCTTCCTCGGTGCAAGTGACCCCGGCGACCGTCCCGGTGCAGTTCCCGATCGGGCTGATCGTGGCCGCTCCGCCTCCAGCGGGATACCGCTTGACGAGGTAGCCCTCGAGCGCAGCCCCGTTCGAGAGGGTCGAGACACCCCAGCTGATCGTGACCGCGCGTCCGGTCGGGCTGGGAGCGACTGACGGGGTTGCTCCCTGGTTGACGGTGGCCGCCGCGGCTGATCCGTTGCTGCCGGCGGAGGATGTCGCCGCCCAGTAGGCAAATGCGCTTGCCGTGACGACGAGGAGTGCGACCACGGCAATGACGGACATTCGCCGTGGCTTCATCGCGCGCTCGTTTCCAGTAACGCCTTGTAGCGAAGGTCGAAGACAGCCCCCTGGCACGCATTCGCAACCGTGTTCGGCATCGTGAGCAGGAAGACGACCCGGCGGCTGGCGCCCGATCGGAGGCGGAACGCGCGAGACTTCTGCCTGCGAATCGTCAGATTGCGGCGAGTGGGGGCGCAGCCGCGCTTCGTCGTGCCGAGGTCACGAACGCGCAGAGCGCGAATCCTGACTGCGTGCTTTGAATTGTTGCGAATGGTCAAGGTGAGTTTTCTCTTGGCGCCCGGATAGAGGTTGCTGATGCGGTTGCTCCTGATCCGGAGCGAGCCCGGCCCGCGACTGCTTGCAGTTGCGACCTGCCAACCGGCCGGTGCCCTTGCAGCAACGAAGGCCGCCGGAATGCAGACGACGAAGGTCAGCAGGGCCAGCGCGGTCAACCGGCTGGCCCTGCTACCGAGTTCGAAACCGCTTGCCATCGTCCGGCACTTCGACGACGCGTCGAGCGGCGGGTGCCGAGCTCTACGGCCCGCTCGCGCCCGTAGCTGTCAGCGCCACCGTGAACGTCGCGCCCTGGCAGGAGTCGTTCGCGGCACTGCTCATCGAGATCGCGTTTGCGAGGTCGAGGTTCAAGCTGCCGTTCACGGCTCCGCTCTTGGCGGGGACATCCCAGCCCGTCCACCGTTGGTCTGTGGTGAGGTGACGCTGACGCTGGCGCGTGTTGCAAGCGCTGTGGCCACCGTCCACGGTGACCGCTCCGAGCGAAACAGAGCTGACGTGCACCAGGTACGGATTCGGATTGCTGACCACAGCGGCGACATCTGCCGACGCGGTCGGATAGAGGTTCGTGCTCGGCGTTCCGGCCGAAATCGTCATCGAGGCTGCCGTGCCTGCCGAGGCCTGGCCGGAGCCGCTGCCGCCCGTCGTCCACGCTGCGATCGCGACGCCGATGACAGAACCTGCAATCACCAGCGCGAGGATGACGACCGCCCGCGTCTTCTTGCTGCCCGTTTTAAGTGTCCGCATTTCTTTAGTCCCTTCATTAAAGGCTCCCGTCCGGGTACGCCGGCCTATCGGGAAGCCAGTTAGCTCGCCGAGATTGATGTCGGAACACCGGCCGCGGGCGCGCACCCCGACAAAGGGGGTTACCCAAAGACCACTGGGTGTTGCCAAAGCTGGTGAGAAACGGCGCCCGGAGCCCTATGAGCCGCCCAGGGACGCGTGCTGCTCGATCTTCCGCTCGAGCAGCCCCTTCACCCGAGGCCAGTCGTCGTCGACGATGGCGTACCAGGCCGAGTCGCGGATCGAGTCGGGGAGCACCATGTGCTTGCGGAAGATCCCTTCGAAGGTCGCGCCGATGCCGAGGAGCGCGCCCCGAACGCGGAGATTGCGGGCGTCTGTCTTGAACTCGACGCGCATGGCACCCCAGGTTTCGAAGGCGTTTCGGAGCAAGAGGTACTTCGTCTCGATGTTCGCCCCCGTTCCCCACTGAGGGCGCTCGAGCCAGGTCCAGCCGATCTCGGTGCGGCCATGGAAGGGCTCGATGTTCAGGTAGCGCGTCGAGCCGACGGGTCGTCCATTCACGTGGACGACGAACGGCACCTCCGTTCCGCTTCCGAGCGCATCGTCGAACCAGCGATCGAATCCCACGGAGTACATGCCCGTGTAGCGGTGAATCTGCGGCTCCTGCTCGGCCGCCTCGCGCAGGCCTTCGCGGTGGCGCTCCGCGATCGGCTCGACGCGCACGATCCGGCCCTCGAAGGCTTCGTCGGGCCGCAGCCCCTCGGTGGAGCGATCCATAGGGTCAGTATCGCGTCGGGACTGGACCCGGCCCCTGTTCAGCCAATGTTGCCGTTGCGTTAACCGATTCTCATGCGGCGAGGGGGCGGCGCTTCTCGCGGCTACCTTTCCAACGCTTGATCGAGACGCGGAATCTCTCCAAGGATTACGGCGACAAGCGTGCCGTGGACGATCTGACGTTCACGGTTCGGCCTGGCGTCGTCACCGGTTTCCTCGGCCCGAACGGGTCGGGGAAGTCGACGACGATCAGATTGATGCTCGGGCTCGACGCGCCGACAGCCGGCGACACGAAGGTGAACGGCAAGCACTACCGCGATCATGCAGCGCCGCTGCACGAGGTCGGCGCCCTGCTGGAGGCCCGCTCCGTTCACAGCGGTCGTTCTGCGTACAACCATCTGCTTGCTCTGGCCCAGACGCACGGCATCCCGCGACGCCGCGTGGACGACCTGATCGATCTGGTCGGTCTGCGCGAGGTGGCGCACAAGCGCGCCGGCCAGTTCTCGCTCGGCATGGGCCAGCGGCTCGGGATTGCCAGCGCGTTGCTCGGCGATCCCGAGACGCTGATCCTCGACGAGCCGGTCAACGGCCTCGACCCGGAAGGCATCCACTGGATCCGGAACCTCCTCAGGAGCCTGGCGGCGGAGGGCCGGACGGTGTTCGTCTCCTCGCACCTGATGAGCGAGATGGCGCTGACGGCGGATCAGGTGATCGTGATCGGGCGTGGGCGTCTGATCACCGACATCAGCGTCGACGAGTTCGTGCGACAGGCGTCGGGCAAGGTCGTTCACGTGCGATCGCCGCAGGCCACCGAGCTGCGCGAGCGCCTGGACGGTCCGGGGGTGACGGCCACGCTCGTCGACGAGCGGGGTCTGCTCGAGGTGACGGGACTGACGGCGGCCGAGATCGGCGACGCCGCCGCGGCGAGTGGGATCCCGTTGCACGAGCTGACGCCGCAGCAAGCTTCACTCGAAGAGGCATTCATGACGCTGACGCGGGACGACATCGAGTACAAGGCTCTTCCGTCGGTCCCCGAGAAAGAGGAGGCCGCAGCGTGAGCAGCGTCGCGACGACCACGGCACTGCCCCGCCTGCCGCACACCGGCAAGGTGACCCAGCTGCGGGTCTGCCTGTCGGAATGGACGAAGCTTCGCTCGGTCCGCTCCACGCGCTGGTCGTTCGTGGCCGCCGTGGTGTTCACGATCGGGATTGCCGCGCTTGCGTGTGCCGTCGTCTCGCATCACTGGCCGCATATGAGCGCCGCCGACCGCGCCGACTTCCATCCGCTCGAGGTCAACCTCGCCGGGGTCCAGCTCGCGCAGCTTGCGCTCGGCGTTCTCGGCGTCCTCGTGATCACGGCCGAGTACTCCACGGGGATGATCCGCGCCTCGATGACCGCGGTTCCGCGGCGTCTACCCGTTCTGTGGGCCAAGGCGATCGTCTACGGCCTCGTGACGCTCGCGCTGACGATCCCGGCCACGCTGATCGCATTCCTCGTCGGCGAATCCATCTTCAAGGGACGGCACATCAACATCGCCTTCTCGCATCCGGGCGTCGCGCGCGCCGTGATCGGTGCGGCGCTCTATCTCACCGTCGTCGGCCTGTTCGGCCTGGGACTGGGCGCGATCGTCCGGAACACGGCCGGCGGCATCGCGACGTTCGCCGGGATCATGTTCGTGCTGCCTCCGCTGATGAACGTCTTGCCGACCAGTTGGAACAACGCGGCCTCGCCCTACCTGCCGCTGGCTGCGGGGCAGGCGATCATGTCGATCACCCCGGGGAATCACCTGCGTCCCTGGGTGGGCTTCGCCCTTCTCTGCGGCTACGCAGCCGCTGCGCTCGTAATCGCGTCGATCCTGCTCGTCCGCCGCGACACCTAGCCGGCGATCCCGGTTACCAGCGCCTGCCTTTGGTGCCTTTGGCCGGCCGGAGCCGCAACACGAGCCAGACCACGAGGGCGGCAAGGCCGAGGAGGGTGCCCACGGTGAAAACGATCAGGTTGCTCGTCACGGCGTTGGTGAGGGTAGCACCGTATCCGGCGCTCATCGTCCCCCGAACAGCGATACTTCGACCGGTGCGCGCGAAGATCAAGGAGAAGCGTGAGGTCGCCAAAGGCACATTGCTCGTGGTGTTCGACCTGCTCGGGGCCGAGGTCGACTTCCGCGCCGGTCAGTACTTCTGGGTGACGCTGCTCGATCCGCCCTATGACGACGAGAAGGGCCCGCGCCGACACATCTCCGTCGTCACCTCTCCGAACGAGCGTGGAGTCCTGGGCCTCTGTACCCGCCTCCGCGACAGCGCCTTCAAGCGTTCGCTCGCAGAGCTCCCCGTCGGAACCGAGGTCGACGTGGAGGAGCCGAAGGGAAACTTCCTGCTTCCCGAGGACACCGATCGTCCATATGTCTTCATCGCCGGCGGGATCGGCATCACCGTCTTCCGGTGCATGCTGCGCTACATCGCCGAGGAGCAGCTTCCTTATCGCGTGACGCTCATCTATTCGAACCGCGACCGTGCCTCGTCGGCGTTTCTCGACGAGCTCGCAGAGCTCGAGCAGAAGGAGAACCTTCGCGTCGTTCTCACGATGACGGACGATCCTGACTGGGACGGGGAATCGAGACGGATCGGACCCGATCTGCTGCACGAGCACCTCGGCAGCGACCTCGGCTCGTTCGATTACCTCGTCGCCGGGCCGCCACCGATGGTTCGAGGGCGTCGAGGAGACGCTGCGCACCGTGGGCGTCCCGGAAGAGTCGATCCACGCGGATAGCTTCAGCGGCTACTGAGCCGGCACCAACCGCCGAACTTGTCGGCGGTCAGGCCGCCGAAGCGGTGGCCATGCGGCGGAGCGTCGCCAGAAGGGTTACGAACGGGAGCAGAGCCAGCGGGATGGCGAGCGTCAGCGGGAGCATTACTTGGCCCCGGTTCCGAACATCACGCCGTAGAGCGCGAGCAGCAACGCGGCGAACACGAGAGCGGAGATGAGGAGTCGCTTCTTCATGGGGCCAGTCTCGACGAGGCGGCCTGCTGCGTCTCTACGGCCTGCCCCCACTTGACGGGCGGCCCACAGGTGGATCGAGCGGGGGTTGGAGTCGGCTTTGCGCGGAGGTATCCTGGTGCGAGACGCCTCCTTTCATCCCTGCCCGTTTTGCGCTGCTCCGTTGAGCGGACGCGCCTGGAAGGTTCCGTCCCGAAGACGGCAGGTGAGGAAAGGACGGTGAGAAATGGCCGCTTCAGGTCTTGCGTCCATTGCGGATGCGGGCGCTGCCCGCGGCCCGCCCACGGTCCCTGCTCGCTGGGCGCTCGTCCTGCTCGGATTGGCTGCTGCAGCCACGTCCTTCACGCTCGCGCTCCTGAGCGAAGACGTCAGCGGCACTCTTGGTGAGCCGCTCCTCATAGCAGCGCTGACCGCGTGGATCACGCTCTCCTACGTGGTGTGCGGTCTCGTTGCGTGGTGGCGAAGACCGGCGAACCGTTTCGGCCCGTTGCTGATCGTCGCCGGGTTCGTGAACTTCCTTTCGACGCTGGTCTGGTCGAGCCGAGACGTCTTGCGCACCCTTGGGCAGGCGCTCGACCTGGTGCCGCCGGTTCTCTTCCTGCACGTCTTTCTGGCATTTCCGGATGGGCGGCTGAAGGGCCGGTTCGTGCGGAGCTTCGTCGCGACCGCGTACGTCGTTGCGATCGCACTCGAGCTCGTTCGGATGTCCGCCGGCGACTTCGGGCCGCACAATTCGTCGCGAGCGCGGAAACATCAGGTCAAGGTGTCTATCGCCGACGCGCAGGCGCGATTACACGGACGTTACCCATCGATCGGTTCTGCTTCTTCGAGAGACGCACGATCGACGGCCCGCGCTACGTGGATCCGGGACGACACGTCCAGCTTGCGGAAGATGTTACGGATGTGTGACTCCACGGTCTTGTGACTGAGGAACAACTCCGCCGCGATCTCGGGGTTCGACTTTCCGTGACTCACCAGCGTTGCCACCTCCAGCTCTCGCTTCGTGAGAGAGCCGAGACCGTCGCCCTCACCGGGCGCAGTTCGACGATGGAGGCGGCGTCCGAGCTTCCGCAGCTCGCGCTCAGCCTCATCCCGATACCGGAGGGCTCCCCATGACTCGAAGATCGCAGCGGCGCGCGCGAGCTCGCGGGCTGCGTCGTCCCGCCGGCCGTCCGCTGCAAGAGCACGTCCCGCGAGGGCACGGGTTGTGGTAGCGCTGTAGACGTCGTCCAGGCTGTCAAACGTTGCAACCGCCCCGAGCGCCAAACTGACTGCTTCCCCGTAGTCCCCCAGCTCGAGTGCTACGTATGCGCTTGCAACGTCGCTGTAGGCGACGGCGAGAGGCAGGCCAATCTGTTCGGCCAGCTCCGCAGCGCCGCGCACAGCGCGCTCTGCATCCGCCGTTCGACCGACGCTCAGGTAGCAGCGCGCAAGAATCTGCAGGCTGGGAATACGCGATGTAACCGGCTGCCGCGGGAGCGACGGTCCTCCCGCTGCGCGCTCCAGCAGCTCCGCTGCTGCCGCTCCGTCACCGGCCGCGAAGAGCGCGCGTCCGCGGGCGTAGGCCGACGCGACCGAGATCAAGGCGCCGTCGAGCTTCTTAGCCAGCTCCATGGCTTCCTCGGAGCCGGAAAGAGCGAAGTCGAGATCGCCTGCGACGAGCGCGATATTCGATCGGTTGACGAGCCCCCACGCGACCTGATGGGTGTTGTCGAGCAGCCGTGCAACCTCGAGCGCCGTGTCGGCCACGTCGATCGCCTCCGTGATGCGGCCAAGCCTTCCGAGCGCCGTAGCTAGCACCGGGTAGAGGCTGGGGAACAGGTCTGCTTGACCCGTCGCGCGCCCAATCCTCAGCGCCCGCTCGACGTGTTCCACGGCGGCCGCGAAGCGCGGAAAGTAGAACTCCGCGGTTCCGACATGCGCCAGCGCATCGAGATGCGACTCGAGCTCGTGATCCTCGAGACCGTCGACCAAGGCCTCGGCCTCGTCGAGTAGAGCGACGGCCTCCGCCCCACGACCCACGAGCACTGCCCCGTTCGCTCGAAGCGCGAGCGCCTCCGCGCGGAGGCCTACCGGCGCAAGGTTCTTCGCGTCGAGCGCGCGGCCTGCCCACGTGTACAGGGCCTCGGGCTCCATGTCGTAATAGCCTTCGACCGCGAGCGCCAGCATGAGCGACACCGCCTCGGGCGAGTCGCGATCGTGGACCTCGGCCAAGGCGCGCTCGAGCCGTATGCGCGCTTCGACGCGCCGCAGCAGGAGATGCTCGAGACGTGCGCACCGCGCCGTGAGCCGCGCCCGCATCACCGTGGCGTCGGACGGCAGGATTTTCATCGTGTCGACGAGCGCCGAGTGGCTCTCCGCAAAGCGTCCCGCCGCAGCGAGCGCTCCGGCCTGTGCGAGGAGCAGCTCGACGCGATCGTCCGACGAGCTCGTGCTCGGGAGCAGCCGAAGGGCGGCACCGAACCAGCGCGCTGCGCTCTCCGGCGTGCGCTGCTGCGCGGCCTCGCCGGCCTCACGAAGCGTCGCCACCGCGTCGAGGTCTCCGTGCCGCGCGGACCACTCGACGTGGTGTGCCCGCATCGCGGGAGGCGCGCCGCGCGCGGCAAGTGCCTGGGCGCAGCGCTCGTGCGCGCCGATTCTCCATCCCGCGGGAGTCGACTCGTACACGACACGCCGCACGAGCGGATGGCGGAAGCGGAACCTCCGAGGCACGTCCGTCGGCCGAGTCAGGTCGAGCGCAAGCAACTCGTCGAGCATCGCGAGCAGCTCGACGTCCGTGACCTCTGCTGCGGCCGCAGCCAACTCCGACTCGAACGGGTCACCTGCAACCGCGGCAGCGTCGAGCCCACGCCTCGCCGCGTCGGAGAGAAGTGCCAGCTCTTCGCCGAGCGCCGCGGCGACGGCAGACGGGACGTCGATGCCGCCGAGCGCGAGGTCTCGGCCGCCCGCCCGGCCACCTTGCTGACCCCGGCGTGCCAGCTGCTGGAGATAAAACGGGTTGCCGCCGCTCTCCTCATACAGGCTTGTGAGCCATGTCTCCTCAGGCGCGCGTAGAAGCTCGCCGGCTTCCGCGCGCGTCAGCGCTTCGAGCTCCAGCCGAGTGAGCGTGCCGCTTCGATGCGCGCGCTCGAGCGGCGAGAGCAGCCGTTCCGGGACCTGACGCGGCCGCAACGCGAACGCGAGCAGCACTGCGCCGGACGAAGGCCGGCGCAAAAGAGCGCTCAACAGCTCGATCGAGCCGGGGTCAGACCAGTGCAGGTCGTCCAGCAGGAGGACGAGCGGTTGCGGCGTAGCGAGCAGGTCGAGAAGCTCTCGCACGGCTCGGTGGCTCCGGAAGCGTTCCTGTTGAACCGCAGCTCTCTGGGCGAGGCCGTGATCCGACAGTGAAGGAAGAACCGTCGCGAGCTCGCCCAGGGTCTCGCCGGACAAACGATCGATCTCGCCCGGATCGAGGCTTTCGACGTACTCGTCGAGCGCATCCACGAACACGGAGAACGGCAGGTCTCGCTCGAGCTCGGACGCGGAGCCGCTGAGCACGAGGTGCCCGAGCGCGTCGGCGCGAGCGCCAAGCTCAGCCAGGAGGCGAGTCTTCCCGATGCCGGGCTCGCCGACGACCTCGAGCAATGCAGGGCGGCCGTCCCTGAGTTGCGCCAAGCCTCGATCGACTGCCTCGAGCTCCGCGGCACGGCCAACGATCCGCTCAGCGATCACGCCCACGTGCGCCTCCCTCTACGTCGAGGATACGTCAGGGCTGGAGAAACGAGAAATCAGGGTGCGGGATCAGGGTGCCGCCCGATGTCCGAAACCGCTTTCGGCGCGAGATTGACTCCATGTTCCGTTTTCTCCTTCAACACCAGCATGAGCCGCATGAGTGCGGCGTCGTCTACGCGTCGTTCAGGGGCCACACGAGCTCGCTTCGGCGCCGGACGACAGTCGCGTCGTGCCTTGCCGGCGGCCACGAGATCTGGTGGATCGTCGAGGCAGCGACGGATCTAGATGCATTGCGGCTGCTGCCGCGATACGTCGCCGAACGCACACGGGCGAGCCGCGTCGACGAGGTCTCGATCCCATGACGACCCTCCAGCGCGTGGATCGCCCTCGCGTGCTCGCCTGGACCGGCTCGACGTTCGGCATCAAGGCGATCCACGTTCACGTGCTCGAGGCTCGCGGCGGCAACACGTTCGTCACGAGCGAGGAGTCCTACGACGGGCTCGTCGTTCGCATCCTCCGCGGCCTGCTCCAACAGAGACTCGACGCCGCGCTCGCCGACGGCCTTCGCCACCTGAAGGTCGAGGCCGAACGCAGAGCCAACCATCAAGCAGACAAGAGAAGGAGCTGATCATGGCAACAGTTGCGATTCCCGTTCCAGCGACCGTCGACGTCACTCACCGCGGGCCGGTGGTCACCGCCCAGGGGCTCACCCGCCGCTACGGCGAAGGGGAGACCGCGGTCGATGCTCTCCGTGGAGTCTCGCTCGACGTGTCGACCGGAAAGCTCACCGCAGTCATGGGGCCGTCAGGCTCTGGCAAGTCCACCCTGATGCACATCCTCGCGGGTCTGGACAAGCCAACGGGAGGAGAGGTCTCGATCGCGGGCACCGGCCTCACCGATCTGAACGACACGGATCTGACGAAGCTGCGGCGCCAGCACATCGGCTTCATCTTCCAGTTCTTCAACCTGCTGCCCATGTTGAACGCCGAGGAAAACGTCCTCCTGCCGCTTTCGATCGCGGGTGAGAAGCCCGACAAGGCCTGGGTTGCCGAGCTGATGAAGAAGATCGGGCTCCAGGACCGGCGGACGCATCGTCCCTCGGAGCTCTCCGGAGGACAGCAGCAGCGAGTCGCCATCGGGCGCGCTCTCGTAAGCAGGCCGACGATCGTCTTTGCCGACGAGCCGACAGGGAATCTCGACTCGACGACGAGCGCGGAGATTCTCGAACTGATGCGCGACTCGGTCGACGGCTACGGCCAGACGACTGTGATGGTGACGCACGATGCCCGTGCCGCCGCGATTGCCGACCGGATCCTGTTCCTCGCCGATGGGAAGATCGTCAGAGACGTCGGCCCGTCCGATGCAGGCGAGGTCATCGCGGTGATGGAAGAGCTCTCACGATGACCGGCGTAGCCATCAAGGGACTGCTCGGACGAAAGCTACGCACCGTCTTGACCGCGCTCGCGATCATCCTCGGCGTCGCGATGATCAGCGGCACCTACATCCTCACCGACACGATCACGGGCGCGTTCACGTCGATCGTCGACAAGTCGTACGAGAACTCGGACGCCGTCATCAGCGGCAAGGTCGCGTTCAAGAACACGAACAGCAACACCCAGGAAACACCGGCCTTCCCGGCTGCCGTGCTGACCAAAGTGCGACAGCTCCCGCAAACGGGCTCCGCTGCGGGTGTGATCACCGACGAGGCCCATCTCGTGGGCAGGGACGGCAAGATCATCGCCAGTGGCGGCTCGCCTCCGATTGCCTACAGCGTCGACGCCGGCGGAGACCAGCGGTTCAATCCGCTGACGCTCTCGACCGGCAAGTGGCCCGTCGGCAACGGCCAGATCGCGATCGACGAGAACACCGCGACGACCAAGCACTTCGCCGTCGGAGACAGCATCGGCGTCTCGACGGTCGACGGGCTCCGCTCGTTCGCGATCACAGGTGTCGCGAAGTTCGCATCGGTTTCGTCGATCGGCGGAGCCACGATCGCGATCTTCGACCTGCCCACGGCTCAGCAGCTGTTCCACAAGCTGGGCAAGCTCGACGAGATCCAGGTCGCGGCGAGCAAAGGCGTCGCGCCCGACCGGCTCGCATCGGCAATCAAGCCGCTGCTCCCGCCGACGGCCAAGGTCGAGACCTCGCAGGCCAAGAAATCCTCCGAGATCAGCGACATCAACAAGTCGACCGGCGTCGTGCAGAAGTTCCTGCTCGGCTTCGGGTTCATCGCTCTGTTCGTCGGCAGTTTCGTCATTGCCAACACGCTCTCGATCACCATCGCGCAGCGTGTTCGCGAGTTCGCCACGCTGCGGACGATCGGTGGTTCGAGACGGCAGGTTCTCAGGGTGGTGATGCTCGAGGCATTCGTCGTCGGATTGATCGCGTCCATTCTCGGGCTGGTGCTCGGACTGGGTCTTGCAAAGGGCCTCAACGCGCTCTTCAAGGCACTCGGCGTCGAGTTCCCCGCGGGAGGGACCGTCGTCGCCACCCGGACGATCGTCGTCAGCATCCTCGCCGGCGTCATCGTGACGCTCCTCGCGAGCCTCCGTCCGGCGATCAAGGCAACCCGCGTTCCGCCGATTGCAGCGGTGCGCGAGGGCGCGACGTTGCCGCCGTCGAAGCACGCGCGTTTCGGTGCCGTTGCGTCGGTTCTCACCCTCGCCCTCGGGATCGTGCTGCTCGTCTACGGGGTCTTCGGATCCGGCCCGACTGCAACCCGGCTGATGGCGCTCGGAGTCGGCGTGCTGATCCTGTTCATCGGCGTAGCGCTGAACGCCAAGCGAGCGGTTCGGCCGCTCGCCCTGGTGCTCGGCTGGCCGGGCGCGCGGATCGGCGGCACTGCCGGGAGGCTTGCGCGTGAGAACGCGCTCCGTAACCCGAGCCGGACGGCCTCCACGGCGTCTGCTCTGATGATCGGGCTCGCCTTGATCACCTTCGTGGCGATCCTGGGCTCCGGTCTCCGCTCGTCATTCAGAGACGCGGTCGACAAGCTCTTCGTGGCCGATTACGCACTGACGGCCTCGAACGGCTTCGATCCCTTCGTCAAGCAGGCAGACGACGCCGCCGCGCTGACGCCCGGCGTCACCGCCGTCTCTCCGATCCGTGGCGGGGACGCCCGGGTCTTCGACAAGAACGTCCAGGTCACCGCGGTCTCGCCGAACCTCGCGAAGACTGTGCGAATCGACTGGCTCGAGGGCGGTACGGACGTGCCGGCCAACCTCGGCAAGGACGGCGCTTTCACGGACAAGGACTATGCGAAGAAGCATCACCTGACAATCGGTTCGCCGATCGCAGTCGGGACACCGACAGGACAGACTCTCCACCTCCGCTTGAAGGGCATCTTCGATCCACCCAAGGGTGGCTCGCCGTTCGGCCCTGTGACGATGTCCACGGCGACCTTCGACGCCAACTATTCGAAGCCGCAGAACTTCATGACGCTGATCAACATGAAGGGAGGCGTGAGCGACGCAAACACGTCGCGTCTGAACATCTCGCTGAACTCGTTCCCCGACTCGAAGATCCAGACTGCCGCGCAGTTCAAGAAGACCCAGGAGGACGACATCAACAAGCTCCTGAACGTCCTCTACGGGCTGCTCGGGCTCTCCGTGATCATCAGTCTGTTCGGCGTGGTGAACACACTCGTGCTCTCGGTCTTCGAGCGGACACGCGAGATCGGGATGCTGCGAGCTGTGGGGATGACCCGCAGGCAGGTGCGCCGGATGATCCGTTACGAGAGCATCGTCACCGCGTTGATCGGAGGCGCGCTCGGAATCGTGGTCGGCGTCTTCCTTGCCATCCTCACGACCCAGGCGCTCTCCGACCAGGGGATCGTCCTCACCATCCCGTGGAGCACGATCGGGATCTTCGTGCTTGCGACGATCCTGGCGGGAATGCTCGCGGCGATTCTTCCGGCACGCCGTGCTGCACGCCTGAACGTCCTCGAGGCGCTGCAGTACGAGTGACCGTCGCCGACGGATCTGTACGCCCCTCCGGTCGATCCGTTCGGAGGGGCGTCGGGCTCGGCCGGCTGGCCCGGGCTTGCGCACGAGAGTCGGTGCTTGCGCCGGTTGCCCTCGCGCTGATCGCGGTTCACATCGTCGACGACAACTTTCTGCAACCGCAGCCCGGCATGTCGGCCGGCGACCATCTGGTGAGCGGCCTCGTGCCGCTCGCCGTGCTCCTGGTCGCTGCTTCGGTATACGGCCGCCTCCGCGCCGGCTCCCGCGCTGCGGTCGCCATCTTCCTCGGGGCCTTCGGGATCGTCGTCGGAGGATCCGAGGCCGTCTACTACTCGCTGAAGGTCGGCCCCTCAGGCGACGACTACACCGGATTCGTCGCACTCGGCGCAGGGGTCGTCCTCGTGTGTGTGGGTGCAGCGACTCTCTGGAAGAGTCGTCGGAAAGACGACAACCTCTGGTGGCGGTATCTTCGCCGGCTGTTGCTGACGGCTGGAACCGTCCTTGCGGGATGGATACTCGTGCTCCCCTTCTTTCTCTCGTACGGCTTCACGCACGTGACGCGGGCCGCCGTGCCGGCGGCCAGGCTCGGTGCGCCCTACCAGCAGGTGTCGTTCACGACGAGCGACGGGCTCACGCTCCACGGGTGGTACGTGCCTTCGAGGAACCGTGCGGCGGTCATTGCCTTCCCGGGCAGGGCGGGACCTCAGAAGCACGCCCGCATGCTCGTGCGGCACGGGTACGGCGTGCTGCTCTTCGACCGGCGCGGTGAGGGAGAGAGCGACGGTGAGCCGAACGCGTACGGTTGGGCGCTCGACAAGGACATCGCGGCGGCGGCGGCGTTCCTCCAGCGTCGTCCCGACGTCGATCGAAGCCGGATCGGCGGCATCGGGCTCTCCGTCGGCGGGGAGATGATGCTGCAGGCCGCAGCCGAATCGAACGACCTGAAGGCGGTCGTGTCCGAGGGGGCGGGCTCTCGATCTGTCCGCGAGGTCATCGAGAAGAAGGCCTGGCTCGACGTGCCGACCTACTCGGTGCTCACGGCGGGCACCGCGCTCTTCTCGAACCAGGCGCCGCCTCCGAACCTCAAGGACCTGGTCGGGCGGATCGCCCCGCGCTCGGTCTTCTTCATCTACTCGACCCATGGAGTCGGCGGCGAGGAGAAGCAGCTGAATCCGAAGTACTACGCAGCTGCAGGCCAGCCGAAGCAGAGCTGGGAGATCCCGGAGGCCTCGCACACCGGCGGCATCGTCGCCCGGCCGAAGGAATACGAACGGCGCGTGGTCGGCTTCTTCGACCGAGCCCTTCTGGGGAAGGGCTGAGTCGACAACGCAGCGGCCGCGTTAAGCGGGCTCGAGAGGCGAGGGTGGTTCCGGGCCGGGCGGCAGCAACAAGAGGTGGCTGTCGACGATCGCCTGAGCCACGTCGACCAGTTTGCGGCCGTTGTGCTGTGAGTGGTCGCGCAGCATCTCGAAGGCTCGATCGGCGTCCACCGCATTGCGGGCCATCAGAATCCCTTTCGCCTGTTCGATCAACGCCCGGCGCCCGAATGCGCCCTGCAAGCTGTGGTACTCCGTGAAACGCTGCAACGTGATGTCGATTGCGCTCTGCAGATCCTCCGGGGTGCTGTCGACGATGTAAGCGAAGACGCCGCGCTTGGCCGCTTCGTGGACGTAGCTCGGATCCTTGGCCGTCAGGAGCGCGATCACCGGGCAAGAAGACTCGCGGACGATCTCCGAGATCAGCTCGAGGGCATGGTCGGAGTGGAGGCCGAGCCCGACCAGCGCGACATCGGGGCGCTCTCGTGCGGTCACCGCGCCGACTTCCGTGACCTCGATCTCGCGAGCGATCACTTCGTGGCCGAGACCGGCTACGACCCGGGCAAGCAGCTCCAGTCGATCCCGCCGCTCGTTCGCGATCAGGACACGAAGGTGAGGGTGCCCGTCCTCGATCATCTCCAGAGCCAAATCTAGCGCGGGCCGCGCCCAGGCCGCCCCGGGGGCCCACCTAAGCCCACGCCCCCGTTTCTCAGGGGGCGGGTTGTTTCTTGCGTCGATCCGCGAAAGTAGAGCTAACGACCGGTCGCGTACCAGACGTTGCCCGGGCCGACGTAGCTCGGGCCCTCGCCCCAGATCGCCTGCGTCTGTC
Organism: uncultured Actinomycetes bacterium; assembly: GCA_963833255.1. GTDB lineage: Bacteria > Actinomycetota > Thermoleophilia > Gaiellales > Gaiellaceae > 3-1-20CM-4-69-9. Next base: position 192,339 of record CAWHXK010000053.1, on the reverse strand, counting down.
CCGCACCGTCGATGTCGAGCTCGAAGTAGTCGCCGTAGGGCTCGGCGAAGCCGTCCTTCGGCGTCGCGTACTTGTATGAGTAGCTGGGGACGTACTGGGAGAGCTTCGCCTCGGCGGACCACGTTGCGCCGCCGTTCGTGGACGACCGGTAGTACACGTTCCAGCGCGCGCTCGGATCGTCGGCTCCGGCATCGAAGCCGTTGCGGTCGTCCATCCAGGCGATCCGCACGTCGCCGTCGCCGCGGGCGGCGAGGGCAGGGAAGAGATTGTTGGAGCCGGCCGGCGCGAGCGACACCTCACGCGCGGCGCTCCAGGTTCCGGCGCCGTCGTCAGAACGAGCCAGATACATGCGCTGCTTTCCGGAGCTCGTGTGGGCGGCGTTCCACAGCACGTAGACCCGGTCCTTGCCGTCGAGTCCGAGCGCCATCTGCGAGCCCCAGTAATCCCACCCGGGACAGCCGCACGAGAACAGCGGCTGCGAGACGTCGACGAGCGATGTCGTCCACGTAGAGCCGCCGTCGGTCGAACGTGTGACGTAGAGATTCTTCGTGCCCTTCGCCTGGCCGGGATTGTTGGCGCCGTTCCAGGCGAAATAGGCGTTCCCTTTCGAGTCGATCGCGCCACCGCTCGGTAGCGACACACCCAAGTCGGAGTTCGTCGTGCCCACGAGATTGTGAATCGACCAGGTCTTGCCGCCGTCGTGCGAGACCGAGGCGAAGATCTTCTGCTGGGTGTGGTAGACGAGGTACACGTGTCCGCCCCGGGCGGCCAGGATGTCCTTGTCCGTTCCGCGCTGAAGCGGCTCGACGAGCATCGTCTGCCACGTGTTGCCGTTTCAGACCCGCGTGAATCCCCCGTCCGGGTGACCGCCGCTTATCTTCCCGGCCCGATTTGGGTCTGGTGGACTGCGGCGCCGATCGCACGACCGCCGATTCGGCGGACGAGGACGAAGCTCGGGAAGTCGAGCGGCGCTACCGCACGCTCGTCGAGCAGCTACCGCTCGTGGTCTACGTCGACGCCCTCGACGAAGGCAGCTCCAACATCTTCACGAGCGATCAGATCGAACCGCTTGCTCGGCTACACCGTCAAGGAGTGGCGCGACGATCCGGATCTCTTCGTTCGCACACTTCATCCGGACGACCGAGACCGCGTGCTCGCCGCACACGCCCACACGCACGAGACTCACGAGCCACTAAGCCTCGAGTACCGCCTGCTGGCCAGGGATGGGCGGGTGGTGACGATTCGCGACGAAGGCGTGATCGTTCTCAACGAGGCCGGCGAGCCGCTGTACCTGCAGGGCTACCTCCTCGACGTCACCGCGGAACGTGAGCTCCAGGACCAGTTGCGCCAGCAGGCGCTCTTCGACCCACTGACGGGCCTCGCGAACAGAGCTTTCTTCCACGAGCAGCTGGAGCATGCGATCTCGATCCGCAAGGATGGAGAGCAGCAGACGGCGCTCGTGTTCGTCGACCTCGACGAGTTCAAGCAGATCAACGACCAGTTCGGCCACAGCGTGGGTGACCAGGTGCTCGCCACCCTTGGCGACCGGCTGAAGAAGGTCATCCGCGCAGGCGACTCGGTTGCGCGGCTCGGAGGCGACGAGTTCGCCGTTCTCCTCACCTCCGTGAACGAGCCGGCCGAGGCAGCGGTCGTCGCAGAGCGGCTGCTCGACCAGATCGGTACTCCCATCGACGTCGGTGAGCGGCACCTCCTGATCTCGGCGAGCATCGGAATCTCGCTCGGGGAGAGCAGTGCCGAGCTGCTGAAGCAGGCCGACGCCGCGATGTACCGCGCGAAGGCCCATGGCGACGCGAACTACGCGTTCTACGACGACGACCTCGACGAGGCCGCGCTCAACCGCTTCAAGCGGATCGCAGAGCTGCGCGAGGCGCTCGACAGGAGGCAGTTCACGCTCGCCTACCAGCCGGTCGTGAAGCTCGATCCCTTCGAAGTGGTCGGGCTCGAAGCGCTTCTTCGCTGGCAGCACCCGACCCTCGGCGAGGTTCCCCCGCTCGACTTCATCCCGCTGGCGGAAGAGTCCGGTCTGATCGTCCCGATCGGCCGCTGGGTCCTGAACGAGGCGTGTCTGTACGCAACGCGGTTGCGCCAGACGCTCGGTCGCGACGTCGGCATCGCCGTCAACGTCTCTGCGCGGCAACTGCAGCACCCCGAGTTCGTCGACCACGTCGACGCCGCACTCGAACGCGCCGAACTGCCTGCGGCACTCTTGACGCTCGAGCTCACCGAGAGCGTTCTGGTCGCCGCCGGCGAGCGCGTCGAGCTGCAGCTCACCGCTCTCAAGAAGCGAGGTGTCAAGCTGGCGCTCGACGACTTCGGCACCGGGTACGCATCGCTCGCCTACCTCCAGCGCCTGCCGGTCGACATCGTGAAGATCGACAGGAGCTTCACTGCGAAGATCGATTCCGGGCCAGAAGACCTCGCGTTGCTGGAAGGAATCGTCGGGCTCGGCAAGGCGCTCGGCCTCCAGCTCGTTGCCGAGGGCATCGAGCGTGACGCCCAGCAGGGAATCGTGCACGGGCTCGGCTGCGACGGCGCGCAGGGCTTCCACTTCGGCCGTCCTGAACCGGCCGCTGCGGCGACCGAGGCGTTGTCGCGTTCGGCCGCGTCGGCAGCTTGAGTGACCCTCTAGTCGAGACCGCCGACGTCGAGCACGACCGTCTTCAGGTCGCTCATGTCGAGCATGGTGTAGCGGCCGCCGATGCGGCCCCAGCCGCTCTGCGTCCCCGAGGCGCCGCCGAAGGGCTCGTGCGCTTCCCAGTAGTCGGTGGAGTCGTTCACCACGACGTTCCCGACCCGCAGGCTGTCGACGAAACGGAACGCGCGCTTGAGATTCGAGGTGTAGACAGCGGCTTGCAGGCCGAGGTGTGAGTCGTTTGCGACGGCCAGAGCCTCCTCATCCGAACGCACCCGGATCAAGGGGACGATTGGGCCGAACGTCTCCTGCTGGTTGATCAGCGTGTCCGCGCCGACGTCCGTGACGACCGTCGGCTCGTAGTAGAGCGAGGTGGGGCGATCGCCCGCGCGCGAGCCGCCGAGGACCACATTCGCCCCCTTGTCGAGCGCATCCTCGATGTGGCGGTCCATCTTGGCGGCGGTCGGCTCGTTGTTCATCGGCCCGACGCGAGTGGTGTCGTCGAACGGATCGCCCAGCCGCCAGTCGGCGGCAGCCTTCATCACCTCGTCCAGGAAGGAGTCGTGCACGCGTTCGTGGACGAGGACTCGCTCGGTTGCGCAGCACACCTGCCCGGCGCAGAAGAACCCACCGAAGACTGCACCCTGGGCGGCGCGTTCGAGATCGGCGTCTTCACAGACGATCACCGGCCCGTTGCCGCTCGCTTCGATCAGCGAGCGCTTGAGACCCGCGGCCCGGACGATCTTCTCCGCGGTCGGGTGTGATCCGACGAAGCCGACGCAATCGACACCGGGATGAGTCACGAGCCGCTCGCCGACGTCACCGCCGCCGTAGACGACGTTGACGACTCCTTCGGGAAGTCCCGCTTCCGCCATGATCTGAATGAAGTTCGCCATCGCGATCGGCGTCCACTCGGAAGGCTTCATGACGATCGTGTTTCCGACTGCGATCCCGGGAGCGATCAGCTCGACCGGGATCAGCGTGGGGAAGTTCCAGGGCGTGATTCCCCCGTAGACGCCGTTCGGCTTCCGGAACGTGAGGATCCGCTTGTTCGGGTCTTGGGACGGGATGATCGCCGTTTCCATCCGTTTCACGTCTTCAGCGGCGATGCGGAAATTCTCGGCCGTCTCGTCGATGTCGCCGAGGGCCTCGGCCGCGTACGGCTTCCCCTGTTCGAGCGAGAGCTCGCGCGCGAAGTCCTCGCGACGCTCGACGATCAGGTCGGCGATCGCATGGCAGATCTTCGCCCGCTCCCAGGCGGTGAGTGCGGCCCACTTCGGTTGCGCTGCCCGCGCCGCCGCAACTGCGCGGTCGATGTCATCGACACTTGCGTCCGGCGCTTCGGCGAGCGTCTCGCCGGTGACGGGGGAAACGACGGCGCGCGCGCTTTCGCCTGTCGAGGCGACCCATTCTCCACCGATGAAATTCTCGAGCGTGCGGACCGTCACAGCCATCTCAGACCTCCAGTTTGATCGCGTCGAGCTCGTGCTCGAGCTCGGTCAGCTCACGGCCTCCTGCCATCAGCCGGACGAGCTCTTCGCGGTCGATCTGCGACTTCTCGTACGTGCCGAGACTCTGGCCGCGATTCAGGATCACGAACCGGTCGCCCACAGGATAGGCGTGATGCGGGTTGTGCGTGATGAAGATGACGGCGACGCCGCGTTCGCGCGCCTGCAGGATGTACTTGAGCACGACGCCGGCCTGCTTCACGCCAAGCGCCGAGGTGGGCTCGTCGAGGATCAGCACGCGCGCTCCGAAGTAAACCGCCCGCGCGATAGCGACCGACTGACGCTCGCCGCCCGACAGCGTGCCAACCGTCTGGTCTGGGTCGCGAATGTCGATTCCCATCTCGCTCAATTCGCGGCGCACGACGCTCTTGGCCTTCGCCGCGTCGAACCACTGAAACGGCCCGTAGCCTTTCCTCGGCTCCGCGCCGAGGAAGAAGTTCCGCCAGATCGACATCAGCGGCACCATCGCAAGATCCTGGTAGACGGTGGCGATGCCCTTCGCGCGCGCGTCTCGCGGTGATGCGAACTCGACTGGCTCGCCGTCGACGAGCAGACGCCCGTCGTCCTGCCGGTGGACGCCCGAGAGGATCTTGATGAAGCTCGACTTGCCCGCACCGTTGTCGCCGAGGATGCACGTCACCTCGCCTGCGTCGACGTACGTCGAGATGTCGTTCAGCGCGACGACATTCCCGTAGTACTTCGAGATGTGGTCGGTTTCGAGCAGGTGGGCCATGGTCATCTCGCTCTCTGGGCTCTGCTGCGGATCCACGTGTTGAGAAGGACGGCTGCGAACAGGATCCCACCCTGGAACGTGAACGTCCAGTTGCTGTCCCACTGCGCATCGACGATGCCGAGCTGCACCATGCCGAGCATTGCGGCGCCGAAGAAGGTGCCGATCACGGAACCGAAGCCGCCGGTGAGTAGGCAGCCGCCGACGACGGCGCAGATGATGAAGATGAACTCCAGACCGATCCCTTCTCCCGCCTGCATCGACCGGAGCTCCAGCGCTTCGATGATCCCCATCAGCGCAGCGGTGGCCGAGGTCATCATGAACAGCAGGATCTTTGTGCGCGCCACGGGGACACCGACGTTCCGCGCGGAGTTCGGGTCGCCGCCGGAGGCGTAGATCCAGTTGCCGAAACGGGACTTGGCGAGCAGCCACGCCCCGATGAGCGTGAGCCCGATCCACCAGAGCACCTTGACCTTGAACGCGTAGTGGGTGAGATCGCCGGCGAAGATCTTGTGCGCCGTGTTGAACCCGCTTGCCGAGTCGATGTTCTGGATCGCCGTCTGCCCGGTGAGCTTGAGGGTGCCGGCCGCGTTGACACCCTGGAGGATGAAGAAGGTCGCCAGCGTGACGATGAAGCTCGGCAGCTTCGTCCTGATCACAGTGAGTCCGTTGATGAACCCGATGGTGAGGCCGAACAGCAGCACGAGCACCATCGCCGGCCAGATGTTCAGGTGCTGGAAGGTCGTGAGATAGCCGAGCAAGAGCCCGGAGCTGCCGATCATGACGCCCGCCGAGAGGTCGAATTCGCCGCCGATCATCAGCAGCGCAACGGGAACCGCGACGATGCCGTACTGCGCGGCCTGGTCGGTCCACCCGGCTGCGATCGCAGGATCGCCGAGCCAGTTGACCGCGCGGGCGAAGTATCCGAAGGCGAAGAAGACGGCGATTGCGCCGACCAGCGCGCCGATGTCCGGCCGAGTCAGCAACCGCGCCAGCGGTCCGACACTGACGACTCGTTCGTCCGGCGGCGCTTTCGGAGCTGCGGTCTCGGCCACGGTGGTCAATCCGCTCAGGTGGGGCGGGCGGCCCGAACCGCCCGCCCCACCTGCGTCTAGCGAGTTCCCTTTGCCGCGAGCGCCGCCACCTTCGAGGCGTTCGCCTTGTTGATGATTCCCGGGCCGGTCAGCACCGGCGCACCATTACCGACGGTGTTGAGGTTCGTCACGTAGAGCATGGCGAACACGACCGGCAGGTAGCCCTGCAGGTACTGCTGCTGGTCGATCGCGAACAGCATCTTGCCCTGCTGGATCTGCTTGATCGCTCCGCCGACATCGAACGTGCCGATCTTCGTGCCCTTCGGGCACGACGTGATGCACGGAATGGTCACGTCGGGATCGAGACCGAGAAACGAGTCGAGGCTCTTGTCCGCGTTGAAGGCTGCCTTGACCTTGGCCTTCGTCCCGGGGATGTCCTGCTTCGCGTTCGGGATGGTCAGAACCTTGACCTTGCTCGAGCCGAGCACCTTCTTGACCCCCGCTGCACGCTGCTGCAAGCCGGAGTTGCTCGCCTCGTGGATGACGATGAGGACCTTCTTGGTTCCCACCTTCTTGAACTGCTTGCCCGCACCCTGGCCGGCGATGCCCTCCGTTTGTCCTACATGGACCATGTAGTTGGGGAGCGAGTCGAACGCGCCGAGGCCCGAGTTGACGGTGATGATCTCGATGCCTTTCGACGAGGCCTTCTTCAGTGGATCCCGTAGCGCGCTCGCATCCGGCACGGACGTCGCGATCACCTTTGCCCCCGCTGCGATTGCAGCGTTGATCCCGGCGACCTGCTTCGGCACGTCGTTGTTCGCGTAGACCTGCGTCACGCTCACGCCCCGGCCCTTGAGATCGTTCTTCGCCTGGTCGACGCCCTTCTTGAACACCGACCAGAAGGAGCCGGTGTCGCCGTGCGTCACCACCGCGATCTTGATCGTCGCCTCGCTGGCGGCGAATGCCCTCGACGGCACACCAAGTACCGAGAGCCCGGCTGCGGCGGCGCCCCCTTTGAGGAGCAGGCCTCTGCGGGTGACCTGGGTCAACTCCTCATCGATGAGGTCGTTGTCCATGACTCTCCTTTCCCGTGGCTGGCTTTCCGATTCTCAACCGTTCGGGGGTGCCTTCGCTAGTGCCACCGGCCGGTGCTCGGCCAGAGAGCGATCGGCGGCCAGGGCGGCACGGAGCGCGGAGCGCGCTTCCTGCAGAGAACAAGCGCTTTTCCCTCCGGTCCGAACGCTCGTGACGAAGGCTTCGAGCTCGGCTCGGTAGGCCGGCTCGAAGCGGTCCCAGAAATCTCGATAGGCGGGGCCCGGCCGTCCGGCAAGCGGCGTGCGCTCGTCGAGCCCGGCAACCAGGCTGTCCTTCGTGCCGAACACCTCGAGCCGCACGTCGTACCCCAGAGGGTCGTGCCGGGTTCCCGACACGATCACGAGGCCGCCGCCTGCCAGTCTCAGAACGGCCGCCGCCACATCGACGTCGCCGTACTGCTCGAGCCAAGGAGTCTCGAGTGCAGACCCGTCCGCGTAGACCTCGACGATCTCGTCGCCGCTGACGAACCGAATTGCGTCGAAGTCGTGGATGTGGAGGTCGCGGAAGATCCCGCCCGAGGCGGCGAGGTACTCCTCCGTCGGCGGAAAGGGGTCATGGGTCGCAGCACGCATCGCGAGGATGCGCCCGACGCTTCCGTTCGCGACTTCATCGCGCAAAATGCGGTAGCCGGCATCGAATCGGCGCTGGAAGCCGACCTGGACGAGGATTCCGGCGGCGTCGACGGCTGTGACCAGCGCATCCATCGTCGGCAGGTCGAGCGCAACGGGTTTCTCGCAGAACACCGGCACGGAGGCGTCCGCAGCCAGGCGCACGAGGGGCGCGTGTCCGGCGGTCGTGGTTGCGATCACGAGCCCGTCCACGCCTGCGGCCACGAGCTCCTCCGGCGTTTCGGCCGCCTCGATCCCGAGCTCCGCCGCGACCTTGCGGGCTCGGCCGGGATCGGCGTCGGCCACCGTGAGCGAAACGCCCTCGAGCGCCAGGAGCGTGCGGGCGTGGAGCACGCCGATCCTGCCCACGCCGACAAGGCCCAGAGCGAGTCGCGTTGCCACGACCTGACAGTACGCTTCTGCGAGAGTTGGCTCGATGCCTCGGATAACCGCGTCACAGGCGCTCGTCCGGTTCCTCGCCGCGCAGCACGTCGAGCGGGACGGCGTCGAGCAGCGGTTCTTCGAAGGGTGCTTCGGGATCTTTGGGCACGGCAACGTCGCCGGAATCGGGCAGGCGCTCTACCAGCACCCCGATCTGCTGACGTACCACCAGGCACGGAACGAGCAGGCGATGGTTCACACCGCCGTCGGTTTCGCGCGCATGAGGAACCGGCTCGCGACGCTCGCCTGCACGACCTCTATCGGCCCCGGCGCGACCAACCTCGTCACCGGCGCCGCGTTGGCGACAGTGAATCGGCTGCCGGTGCTGCTGCTGCCCGGGGACGTGTTCGCATCGCGGCGTCCCGACCCCGTCCTGCAGCAGTTGGAAGATCCAAGACGCGGCGACGTCTCGGTCAACGACTCCCTGGAACCGGTGTCGCGCTACTTCGATCGCATCGAACGGCCGGAGCAGCTGATGTCCGCGGCGCTATCGGCGATGCGGGTCCTCGTCAACCAGGCTGAGACGGGCGCCGTGACGCTCGCGTTTCCGCAGGACGTGCAGGCCGAGGCCCACGACTTTCCCGAGGAGTTTCTCGCGCGGCGCGTCTGGCACGTTCCGCGGCCCGTCCCGGACGCGGCGTCGATCGCCAAGGCTGTCGAGCGCATCAGGGCGGCTAAGCGTCCCTTGATCGTCGCCGGCGGCGGGGTCATCTACTCCGGGGCCGCCGCTGCACTGCGCGGCTTCGTCGAGCAGACGGGGATTCCGGAAGGCGAGACGCAGGCCGGCAAGGGCTCGCTTCCGTACGACCATGCGTCTGCGCTCGGGGCGATCGGAGTGACCGGGACCTTCGCCGCCAACCGCATCGCCGCCGAGGCCGACCTCGTGATCGGCATCGGTACTCGCTGGTCGGATTTCACGACGGCCTCGAAGACGGCATTCGCAGACGCCGGTGCGGGGTTCATCAACATCAACGTCGCGGACTTCGACGCCGCGAAGCAGGCCGGGCTCGCGCTCGTCGGCGACGCGCGCGCGACGATCGAGCTGCTCGGGGACGCGCTGCAGGGCTACGCGGTCGATCCGACCTATCGCGACGAGGCCGCGCGCCTCAGCAAGGAGTGGAACGAGGAGGTCGAGCGCCTGTATCGGCTGCGTCACGAGCCGCTGCCCGCACAGAGCGAGGTGATCGGCGCAGTTAACGACGCGGCGCAAGCCCACGGATGTCGTCGTTTGCGCCGCCGGCTCGATGCCGGGCGACCTGCACAAGCTCTGGCGGACGCGGGACCCGAAGGGCTACCACGTCGAGTACGGCTACTCGTGCATGGGCTACGAGATCGCCGGCGGTCTCGGCGTCAAGCTGGCCGCCCCGGAGCGCGAGGTCTACGTGATGGTCGGCGATGGCTCCTACCTGATGCTCTCGAGCGAGATCGTCACCTCGATCCAGGAAGGGCTGAAGCTGATGATCGTCCTCGTCGACAACCACGGCTTTAGCTCGATCGGGAACCTGTCGCGGTCGCTCGGGACGGACGGCTTCGGGACGCAGTACAGGTACAGGCGAAACGGGTCGCTCGGCCTCGACAGTGACAGCTCGCCGGCGCCGTTCCTTCCGATCGATCTCGCGGCGAATGCGGAATCCCTGGGTGCAAAGGTGATCCGGTGCGGCAGCGTCGAGGATCTCCGGCGGGGACTCGAGGCGGCGAAGGGCGAAGAGTCGACGGTCGTCCTCGCGATCGAGGTCGACCGCTACGAGGGCGTCCCCGGCTACGAAAGCTGGTGGGACGTCCCGGTGGCCGAGGTCTCGGAGGTCGAGGCCGTCCAGGCAGCCCGCCGGGCCTACGAGCAGGCCCTCGAGTAGCGCCTGTCCCAGGGACAGTCCCTGGAACGTGACTGAGACGGCCGGGTGCCAGGGACAGTCCCTGGAACGTGGCTCGATCGGCCCGCGACCTTGATCGCAAACGATTTCATGTCCAGAATGGGCGGCCGGATGACGACGCCGACCCAGGCTCAAAGAGACCTCACGCTCGCCCGAGACGGAGGGACACCCGCCCGTACACGAGCGGAGGCGCCGATGTTCCCGGGCGGCATGGAGGTGGGGCAGGCGGAGCTCGAGGCCCTCCGTCGCGTGATCGAGAGCAAGAACCTCTTCCGCTACTACGGCGTCGGCAAGGGCCCGGACGAGGTGGCGTCGTTCGAGCGCGAGTTCGCCGAGCTGATGGGAGCGAAGCACGCGCTCTGCCTCAACGCCGGCTCGTCCGCCCTCATCTGTGCGCTCATCGGCGCGGGCGTCGGCGAGGGCGACGAGGTGATCGTGCCCGCCTACACGTGGAACGCAACGCCGAACGCCGTGCTCGCCTCACGGGCGATTCCTGCCCTTGCGGAGGTCGACGAGTCCCTGACACTCGATCCGGAAGACGTCGAGCGGCGCATCACTCCACGGACGCGCGCCATCGTTCCGGTGCACATGCGCGGCGCCCCCGCCGACATGGCTGCGCTGACGGCGATCGCGGAACGCCACGGCCTCGTGCTGATCGAGGACGTCTGCCAGGCGGCAGGCGCGACTTTCCGCGGCCGCCGGCTCGGCACGTTCGGTGACGCGGGCGCCTTCAGCTTGCAGTTCAACAAGATCATCACCACCGGCGAAGGCGGCGTCATGATCACGGATCGCGACGATCTGCTCGATCTCGCGCTGGACGTGCACGACTGCGCCAACTCGGTGCGGCGTGGGGTGGGATTGCCGAAGTTCGCGGGCTACAACTTCCGCGCGTCGGAGCTGACCGGTGCGATGGCGCGGGTGCAGCTCTCCCGTCTCGCCGGCCTGCTCGAGCGGATGCGCAGGAACCATGCCCGGCTGAGCGCCCAGGTCGGAGGCCTGCCGGGGCTGACCTTGCGGCGTGGGAACGACGACGACGGCGACGCCGGCATCGCGCTGATCGCTTTCGCCGAGGATGCTGATCGCGCACGCGACGCCGTCGACGCGCTGAACGCAGAAGGCGTGCTCGCAATGAGAATTTACGCGCCAGACACTCCCGACCTGCACGTCTACCCGTTCTGGGCGCCGGTCCTCGCCGCGATTGAGGCCTCAGGCGGAACTGCGCCCGACTGTCCGCGCACCCTCGAACTGCTCGAGCGCTCGATCCACATCGACGTGTCGCCTCTCTGCGAGGAGCAAGACCTGGACGAGATCGCGTTTGCCTTCGAGAAGGTGGCCAAGCAGGTCCTCGCATGAGGTCGCTCGCCTTCGGCTCGCTCCCGTGAGGGAAACCATGTTTCCCTCACGAGCTCCCTTCTTCAGGGATCGCCTCAGCCCTCGCGCCGCTGAGATCGCGCCGGCCGAGGAGAAAAGGAGCGGAAACCTCCCGGTTTCCCCTTACGCCCCTTCCACTCCTCATAGGCCACAGGGCGGCCTATGAGGCTCCGGATCGGCGTCGTCGGCGGCGGGCTCGTCGCTCAGGCGATGCATCTCCACTTTCTCGCCCAGATGCGCGACAGGTTCGAGCTCGTCGCCGTGGTCGACCCCAGTGCGACGGTCCGGACTGCCCTGCAGCAGCGTTACAACCTCGAGGCGACGTACTCGGACTATCGAGAGCTGCTGGACGGGACGAAGCTCGACGCAATCGTGATCTGCTCTCCGGCGCAGACCCATGCCGAGGTGACGCTGGCTGCGGTCGACCAGGGGCTCCACGTCTTCGTCGAGAAGCCGATGTGCATCACGCTCGCCGACGCAGACCGGATCGTCGAGGCGCGCGAGACAACCGGAAAGGTCGTGCAGGTCGGCTACATGAAACGCTTCGACCGCGCCTGGGAGCGGATGCTCGAGAACCTCCCCGAGTCCGCAGAGTCGCTCCGTTACATCCGCGTCATGGTGCACGACCCTGAATTCGTGCCGTTCTTCGCGCCCGGCCAGATCGTTCGCGGCTCGGACATCCCTCCGGACGTGCTCGATGCAGGTCGCGAGCAGATGCGCGCACAGGTGAAAGCCGCGGCCGGCGACGACAGCCCGGCGGTGATCACCGCATTCGAGGGCGCGTTCCTCGGCAGCCTCGTCCATGACGTCAACGTCGTGCACGGCTTGCTCGAGCGGCTGGGCGAGCCGCTGCCCGCCGAGGTGATCGACGGTGATTGGTGGAACGAAGGGCAGGCCGTGACCGGAGCTGTGCGCCTCGCAAACGGCGCGCGCTGGGACAGCGCCTGGATTCAGCTCCTCGAGGTCTACGAGTACCGCGAGTCGGTGGCTTTCTATTTCGCCGAAGAGGTCCACACGCTCAGCTTTCCGTCGCCCTGGCTCAAACAGTCGCCGACGCTCTACGAAGCCTCGCGCGCGCAGGACGATGCGCGAGTCGTCGAGTTGTTCGAGTCGTACGAGGAGAGCTTCGCCCGCGAGCTGGCGCACTTCCACGACTGCATCGTGAACGGGACGGAGTGCCGGACCCCGCCGGAGCAGGCCCGCCTGGACATGGCCGTGCTGACCGAGATGTTCTTGAGAGCGGGCTCCCGCGACTGAGCTCCGCACCGCAATCGTCGGCTCCGGGTTCGTCGCGCGCGTGCACGCCGCGGCGGTGCGCGACCTCGGCGGCACGGTCGTCGCCGTGTGCAGCCGGACGACCTCCGGCGCGGAAACGCTCGCCGCGGAGATCGACGGAAGGGTGAGCGCGTACGACTCGCTCGCCGAACTGCTCGCGGAAGGCGGGGTGGACGTCGTGCACGTCTGCACTCCCAATGCGCTTCACGCCGAGCAGACGCTGCTGGCACTCGAGCACGGCGCTCACGTCGTCTGCGAGAAGCCGCTCGCCACGACCGCCGAAGAGAGCGCGCGCATGCTGCAGTCGCTCGAGGCAAGCGACCGTGTGGGCGCCGTCGCCTACCACGCGCGGGGCTACCCGCTCGTCGAGCACATGCGGGCCCTCGTCGAGGTGGGAGAGCTGGGGGAGTTGCGCGTTGTGCACGGGCGGTACATCTGCGACGACGCGCTCCTGGTCACGGCAGGCTGGCGCCTCGAGCCGCAGAGCTCAGGCCCGACCTACGTGACGGCAGACCTCGGCGCGCACTGGTTCGACCTCGCCGAGCATGTCACCAGCGCCCGGATCGTTGAAGTGCTCGCAGATTTCCGGACGTTCGTGCCGGGCCGGGCGCTTGAAGACCATGCAACGCTGCTGCTCCGGTTCGACAACGGCGCTACCGGGAGCGCCACCTTCAGCGCGTTGGGCGCAGGACGTAAGAACCAGCTGCTGTTCGAGCTCGAGGGCAGCCGCGCCGGCTTCACCTGGGACCAGGAGTCGCCGAATGAGCTCCTGCACCGTCACGCCGCGACGCCGACCGAGGTCGTCGTCAAGGATCCAGCGGCGAATGCCGGCCGCGCGCCGGAGTTCGCCAGGTACCCGGCCGGCCACGCAGAAGGCTATGGTGACGCCTTTCGCGCGATCCTGCTCGACGCGTACCGCGCGATGGCCGGCGAAGAGCACGGCCCGTTCCCGACCTTCGTCGACGGTCACCGCGGCATGCAGATCCTCGCCGCGACGCTCCGCAGCGCGCGCGACGGCAGCTGGATCCCGGTCGACTCCTAGCCCGCGCGCCGGGGAACGAGGCGAACGGCCCTGCGCACGATCCCGGGGAGAACGAACGCCAACGCCATCAGGCACAGCGACGCGGCCAGCAGCAGCGCCGCAAGAGCGTTCACCTCGGGCGTGATCCCGAACTTCACCTGTGTGTAGATGTAGATCGGCAAGGTGTTGTGGCTGCCGATCAGGAACAGCGTGATGATGAACTCGTCCAGCGACAGAGTGAAGGCGAAGAGCGCGCCCGCGAGAATCGCAGGGGCGAGCAGCGGCAAGACGACGTAGCGCAGCCGGTTGAACGTATTTGCGCCGAGGTCGCTCGCGGCGCGTTCGAGACTCGCATCGAAGCCCTGCAGCCGCGCCGCGACCAGCAGCAGGACGAACGGCGTTGTATAGACGCTCTGCCCGATGACCGCAGTGGTCGGCGAAAGCTGCTGGTGGAACACGTTCGTGAACAGGACGAGGAGGCTGACCCCGATTAGGAGGCCGGGGATCATGATCGGCAGGACGAGGGCAATCCGGACCCCGCTGCGGAACGGCAGGCGCGAGCGCACGAGCGGGAACGCGGCGGCTGTGCCGACGACGGTGCTGACGAGCGTGACCTCGAGAGCGATTCGAATCGTTGTCGTCAGTGCATCCCGGATCTGGTAGTCGTGGAAGACCTGGCCGTACCACTTGGTCGTCCAGCCGGTGATCGGAAACGTGCCGTAGCGGTTCGCGTTGAAGCTGAACACGACGAGCAGCACGATCGGCGCGAAGAGGAACACGTAGATCAGAAGCGCCCAGACGCTGAGCGCGCCGCGCGTCAGCCGGCCGCGGCGCGAGACGATGTCGAGGTCACGTGCCATACGGGTCCTCGACCTCGAGCGACCGCCGGAAGACGGCGAGCAGGACGACGATCAGCGCCGCGATGAGCAGCGCAGCGGCAGCGCCGCGCGTGTACTGAGCGCCCTGGAAGAAGTTGACGATGAGATTCCCGATCATCACGCCCCTCGCGCCGCCGACGAGCTGAGGCGTCAGGTATTCGCCCAGGATCGGGATGAAGACGAAGATGACCGCGGTCGTGATGCCGGGCTTCATCTGAGGCAGGAGGATGCGCCACATTGCCGTCCCCGGCGTCGCGCCAAGGTCCATCGCCGCGCGAAACTGGTTCCAGTCGAAACGCTCGAGCGATGCATACAACGTGAGTGCGGCGAACGGGAAGTACAGGTAGACGAGGACGAGGATGACCGCGGGCCGGTCGTAGAGGAAGAACGAGACCGGCTGCGACGTCAATCCAGTCCACTGGAGGAAGCGGTTCATCGCGCCTTGCGGGCCGAGGATCGTCAGCCACGAGTAGACCCTGAGCAAGTAGCTCGTCCAGAACGGCAGGATCACGAGGATGAGCAGAAGCTTCTGGTAGCTCTTCGGCACGTACCGTGCGAGCCAGTACGCAAACGGGAACGCGATCACGAGCGTCAGCGCCGTCGACGCCACCGACACCCAGACCGTCGCCCACAGCGTCCGGACATAGGTCGGGACGCTGAAGAAGTAGCGGTAGTTGTCGAGCGTCCAGTCGTGGACGACGTTGTAGTCGACGGTCTGCCAGAAGCTGTAACAGACGATCAGCCCGAGCGGGACGATGAAGAACAGGCCGAAGAGGATGAGGGCGGGGCCGAAACCCGCGTATTCGCCGAGCCGGCTCGCCCACGCCCTGCGTCCGGGGCGACCCAGCGGCAGCGCTGTGTCTGCCGACTGGGCCGCCTCAACACCCGGGCTCGAGCCGGGCAGGGACACTAGGCGCCGAACACCTCGTTGAATGCGTCGGTGTACGCCTGCTCGTTGCCCGAGGGGCCTTTCAGCGTCATTGCGAGCGCCTTTTCGGGCTGGTCGTAGAGCAGCCTGTGCGCGCGGTCGCCGTGACCCTGGTTGACGAGCATCTTGTACGCCTTCTCGTTGAACAGCGGACGCCCGTTCGTCAGGAAGTTCTGTGCGATGAACGGGGCCTGCTGCATGGCGTTGATGAAGCGTGGGAAGGAGTCCTGGTTCTTGGACGCCTTCACCATCTGCTCGGAGTCGATGAACCCGACGGTTCCTTCCTTCGGATACGCCGGCTTGACCACCGGGCCGCCCGCGTCCTTGACGCGGTCGTCAGTGCCGAGGTTCGTGATCCCGATCCACGCGGAGCCGTCCGCGAGCGCGCGCACCACTTCGTTGTTCTGGGACGCGAGCTTGAGGACGTTCGGCTTGAACTCCTTCAGCCAACCCTTCGCATCCGCGATCTCCGCGGTGGTCATGTTGTAGGGGTCCTTCGCACCGGTGGCTTTCCCCGCGATCGCCATCATGTCGGTCGGGATGTTCTCGAGTGAGATCTTGCCCTTGTACTTCGGGTCGAGGACAGCGTGCCACGAGTCCGGAACCGTCTTGACGTACTTCGGGTTGTAGTAGATCTGCACCGTCGACCACGAGAACGGATAACCCATGTAGTTCGAGCCGTCTTTCCAGAACGGGAAAGTCCGTGCGATCGAGTACAGCTGTGACGAGACGGGAAGCGACGAGAGGTCGAACGACTCCGTCAGCCCGTCCTTGTTGTACTTCGGGACCCAGAGCGCGTCGCCGGACACGATGTCGAACTGGCTTCCCGTCTGCTTGATCTTCAGGTAGGCGTCGGCGTTGTCGCTGAACAGCTGTGGCCGGCCCTGCTCGTTCGTCGTGTTCTTCACGGCGGCGAGCTGATCGTTCGCGTAGTGATCCGACCAGGTGAGCCAGTTCAGGGTGACCGCCTGGTCGCTTCGGCCGGTTGCCGAGCCCGCTCCGCTCGAGCTCTTCGAAGACCCGCCGCAACCTGCTGCGATGACCCCGACAGCGCCGACCGCCCCGAGTCGCAGCACGCGACCTCGGTTCATGCGCTCGTTGAACAAGCGCTCGTCAATTGACGTCACTAACGTCGTCCTCCCTTCGGTTGGACCCCTCCAACAGCACCACGTCCGCCGGGTCCCAGATCAAAACGACCTCGGTCTCCGGTTGCAAGTCGCTCGCGGCAGCACCCTCGGTTCCGAACAGCGCTGCGGTGACAGGCGCCGAGACGCCTTCACACGTGACCGCAACGCGCGTGTGACTGCCGAGAAACGACGACTGGGCAATTCGTCCCCGCAACCCCGTTCCGTTGGAATCGGCCGGACGCTGGATCTGGATCGATTCAGGCCGGACCATCAGGGTCGCCCTTCCGCTTGTCTTGGGCGCCGGGGCAGGGACTTCCGCACCGTTGTCGAGCGCGGCCTTGCCACCGGCTCCGACCTCGACCTCGATGAAGTTCGACTCGCCGATGAAGTCGGCGACGAAGGCGCTCTTCGGCTGGTGGTAGATCTCGTGCGGCGTGCCCACCTGCTCGACGCGACCCTCGTTCATGACGGCGATGCGCGTCGCCATCGACATCGCCTCCTCCTGATCGTGCGTGACGTAGACGAACGTCGTGCCCACGTCGCGGTGGATCTGCGCGAGCTCGATCTGGAGCCGCTTGCGGAGCTTGAGATCGAGCGCTCCGAGCGGCTCGTCGAGCAGGAGAACGGCCGGGCGGTTCACGAGTGCGCGCGCGACGGCGACACGCTGCTGCTGTCCACCCGAAAGCTGCGCCGGCAGCCGGTCGGCGAACTCGTCGAGCCCGACGAGCGCGAGCGATTCCTCGATGCGACCGCCTGCATCGCGCTTCGGCGTGCGCGCCATCTTGAGCCCGAAGCCGACGTTGTCGCGCACGGTCATGTGCGGGAAGAGCGCGTAGTTCTGGAAGACGGTGTTCACCGCGCGGCGGTAGGGCGGCAGCCGGTTGACGTTCGCGCCGCGGATCAGGATCTCACCTGCGCTCGGCGCGATGAACCCGCCGACGAGGTTGAGCGTCGTCGTCTTGCCGCAACCCGAAGGCCCGAGCAGGCAGAAGAACTCGCCCTCCTCGATGTCGAGGTCGGTCGGCTGCAGTGCCTCCTGTGTCCCATAGCGTTTCGTCACGCCGCGGAAGCTGATCGCAGGCGATTCGCTCATGCGGCCCTTTCGCTCGTTGCAGCCGCACGACCGGCGACGAACGAGCTCGACCGGAATGCGCACCTCGCGCGGCTCCGTCCCCGACCGCATCGCATCCACGAGCAGATCGGCGGCGCGCGACCCGATCAGGCGCGTGTCGTAGGCGACGGCAGTGAGGGAAGGCTCGAGCAGGTCACCGAAATACGGATCGTCGAAGGCAACCAGCGCGATGTCGTCGGGAATGCGCACGTGCTGCGCGGCGGCAGCCGACATGAATCCGAGCGCGAGCTCCGCGCTCGAGGCGATCACGCCGGTCGCCCGGTCCGGGTCTGCGAGCAGCTCGAGCGCGGCGCGCCGCCCGTCGGCGATGTCCCACTCGCAAACCTTCACGTAGCGCTCCTGCGGGATCACGCCGTGCGCCGCCATCGCGTCGTAGAAGCCCTGCAGACGCGCAGCCCCTGCGCTCTCCCGCTGCGATCCTGCGAGCAAGCCGATCCGCTCGTGCCCGTGCTCGACGAGATGCTCCACGAGCAGCGCGATCCCGAGCTCGTTGTCGAGCGTCACCGCGCCGTCGCCGGCGTCCTCGACGACGCCGTCGAAGAAGATCGTCGGTGTTTGGCGCGAAACCGTGCTCTCGAAGAGGGCGCGCGGCATTCCTGCGCTCGCGACGAGGAGGCCGTCGACCTGGTGCGAGAGCAACGTCTCGACCGCGGCCAGCTCACGCTCGACATCCTGATTCGCGTCCATGAGCATCACGCGGTAGCCCGCCTGTTCGAGACGGCCCTGCGCTCCCTTCAGCGCGGCTGCGTAGAACGGGCTCGACACATCCGGGACGACGAAGCCGACCGTGAAGGTCTGCTGCGTGCGGAGCGAGCGGGCGAGCGCCGAGGGCTGGAAGTTCAGGATGGCCGCTGCATCCTCGACTGCGGCTCTCGTTGCCGGGGCGAGCCCCGCGTGTCCGTTGAGGGCGCGGGAGGCGGTCGAAGTCGAGACGCCGGCCCGCTCCGCGACATCGGCGAGCGTGGCCTTGCGTCGGGGGGCGGGCGCGGTCGCAGGAGACTCCTGCAGCTCGCTGGACGCCAGGCTTGAAAATCGATTGCGCAAGCGATTGCGACGCTGCCATACTCGCTCTTGCAGTGTCAAGGGCCCGGCCTCCTCTGCGGCTCGGCGTGGCCGGCCTCGGCGGGATGGGGACAGTCCACGCCGAGAACGCCCAAAGGGCTCCCGGGGTCGAGCTCGTAGCGGTCGCGGCGGCTCGGGAAGGCCGCGCCGAGGAGCTGGGGCGCGTCCTCGGAGTCGCCCATTGCAGCTACGCCGAGCTCTTCACGAGCGAGGAGGTCGACGCGGTCGTCCTGGCGGCCCGTTCGGTCGACCACGGGCCCCTGGCTGTCGAAGTGCTGCAGTCGGGAAAGCATCTCTTCCTCGAGAAGCCGGGCGCGACCACGCTGGCGGAGCACGACGCCCTTCTCCGGGAGAGCGCAAGCCAGGCCGGATCAGGTCGTGCAGGTCGGCTACATGCGCCGCTACGACTCCGGCTTCGTCGATGCCCAGCGGCGGGTGCGGGCCGGCGAAGGCGGCCAGCCCCTGGTGATCCTGATGACGAGCCGCGACACGGAGTGGCCCGCAGGCGAGGATCCACAGGACACTGGCGGCTTCCTGCTCGACATGGCGTCGCACGACTACGACGCCGCGTGCTGGCTGTTCGAGGACGAGCCGGTCGAGGTGTCGGTCGCCAGGCAGGCGCTCGTGTATCCGGAGCTCGCGGACCTCGGCGACCTCGACAATGCGCTCGTGACGATCCGCTTCGCGCGCGGCGGGCTCGCGGTCACGCACGTGTCACGGACCTCGCCGTTCGGGCACGACATTCGCTGCGAGGTGGTGGGGACCGAGGGTTCCGTTTTCGTGCGCGGCCCCGGAGACGGTGCGCTGGAGGTCATCGACCGCACGGATGCGATTCGCTTCCCCGCCGACTATCGCGCCCGCTTCAAGGACGCCTACGTCGCCGAGCTCACTGCGTTCGCCCGTGCCTGCAGGGGTGAGGGTCTCGCGGGACCGACGCTCGAAGACGACCGGAAGGCGGTCGCGATCGGAATCGCCGCTCGTGCGAGCGCGGTTGCGGGGGGCCGTCCGCTCGAGGTCGGAACGGACTGGCCCTGGCCGTGAGACACGGCTCCCGTGGCCAGAAGCTGGGCACAGCGGCGCTCCTGCTGCTTGCGATTGCAGTCGTCGGCGCCGCGGTTGCCGACTCGATCGGCAAGTCGGTCTCTCATGAACGTTCGAGCAAGCAGAAGGAGACCACACCGGTAGTGCGCGGCGTCGTGCTCCAGGATCGAGCGCAGCTCGCCGCAACTCTGCGCGGTAGCAGTGTCGACGGCGTGCTCTATTTCGTCGATCGGTCGTGCCGACTGCACGGCCTGCGCCTTCCGGGGCTGACGACCGCGCCGGCTCCCCGCGGTGGAGGGTGCCGCGCGCTCGTCTCACCGGCATCGGCACCACCAGGCTGGTCGCTCTGGCCTCGAAAGACGCCGCTCGTGGCACGCTGCGAGCACCGGCGCGTGATCGTCAGCGCCACCGCCGGGCTCTCGCTTCCGATGATCGGTGGCTGCGCGCCGGCCTGGCGGCCCGACGGGTCGATGACGTATATCCGCCGCGGGGCGATCGTTCAGTTTCCGCGCACCGGCCGTGCGGAAGTGCTGCGCAGCCGCGAACAGCTGGCCCGGGCGCTCGAGCTTGCTCCCGTACTGAAGGGGAGCACGGGCTGGCGCGCGAGCCGGGTCGCATGGCTCGGGCCGGGGCGATTTGCGATCGTCGCCTCCGCGGGACCGAGGACCATCCTCGCGGTCTTCTCCGGTAGGCGCATCGTCTCGATCAGGACGCATGTCTCCGATTCGGTTACTGAGCTACGCGCGAGCCCGAAGGGGGATTACCTCGTGCTGCGCACACCGGGCGGGCTGCGGGTCTACGACGTGCGCCGCAGCACGTTGCCGCGCGTTCGTCGTTTCGGCACACCGACCGCGATCGCCTGGTCAGCCGACGAGCGGTGGGTCGCGCTGGCGAGACACGATCGCCTGATCCTGCAGAGCGCCCGTCGGCGAGTAGCGCTACGGCTGGTCGCAGTCGACCTCGCGTGGACCCAGGCCCTGGACTAGAGACCCGCGTGCTCGGCTAGCCAGGCGCGGTTGCGCACCTGGGAGGCTCCCGCGTCGATGGCGTCCTGCGGTGACTGCGGCACCATGTCCTGCTCGACGACGAGCCAGCCCGAATAGTCCGAGCGCGCAAGCTCTGCGAAGAAGCTGTCCAGATCGACGTCGCCGGTCCCGAGCTCGCAGAACACGCCGCGGCGCCAGGCCTCCGGCATGTCGGCCGCGTCTGCGATCACGCCCGCGAGCACCTCGTCGTGCACGTCCTTGATGTGGATGTGGTTGATCCGACTGCCCCAGTCGCGCAAAGCGGTTGTCGGATCTCCGCCGCCGAGTCTCAGATGTCCGGTGTCGAGCAGTAGACCGACGTCGGTGAGCTCGAGGACGCGCTCGATCTCCCACGGCGCCTCCACGAACGTCGCGGTGTGGTGGTGGAACGTGGGCTCGAAGCCATGTGTGCGGGCGAGTTCGCACGCCCGTGCAACACCCTCCGCGAAGCCGCGTCCACCCGGCCTCGTCGAGGCCGATCGAGCGGTCTGCCGCGGCGCGGCCGGGAAAGCGAATCCGTTCCGCCGAGCCCCCGTCCGCGAGCACCGGCTTTGCCTCACTGCCATCAGCGGCCGCAAAGAGATCGAGTGTTGCGCCCATGGCGGCGAGGTCTTCGGTCCAGTGCTCCGGCTCGCTGAACCGAATCGGGATGTAGCCACCGACGAGCGCGAGTCCGTGGTCCTCGAGGCTCTTGCGGAGCGTGAGTCGATCTCCGAGATAGCCGGGCGGGCCGAGCTCGGTCCCCTCGTAGCCGGCGCTTGCGATCGCGCTCAGCACGCTCTCTGCTTCCGGCACGTCGGGGAGCACGCCGACCGTGATCTCGAACGCGCCGTAGCTGCATGGCGCGTTCGCCACGCGGATGCCGGTCAGCGCCGCCGTCCTTCGAGCGTGACGAGCGGCACGCGCGGATCCGGCTCGAGGTCCGCCCAGGCCGGCCTGATCCAGGCGAGCGCCGGATCATCCGCGGAGGCCATCGAACGCCGGTCGCCGGCAAGCCCGTTGAGGTAGTAGAGGTCGTAGCCGTGCGCCGCCGCGGTCGTGTGGTAGCCGTGCGGGACGAGCATGATGTCGCCGTCGCGCACCGTCTCGGTCACGTCGGTGCCGTACTGCGGGCTGTACAGGCGCTGCACCGCGAACGCCCCAGGCGGCTCACTCTGCGTGCGGTAGTAGTAGACCTCCTCGAGCACGACCTCGCCGGGTGGATCGTCTACGTCGTGCTTGTGCGGCGGGTAGCTCGACCAGTTCCCTGCGGGGGTGAACACTTCGACGACGAGGAGACGCTGCGCGGGAAACTCGGGCTTGAGGATGTGGTTGATCTGCCGCGTCGCGTTGCCAGAGCCGCGCACCTCGATCTCCACGTCCTCCGGCTTGACCAGCCGCGGTTCGAGACGCTCGTCGGAGAGCGCGCCGGAGACTGCGACCTCGACGTCGCCGAGAGCGGTCACCGTGTACTCCGTGTCGCGGGGCAGGTAGAGCGCCCACGGCATGCCCTCGAACACGCTTGCGCGTCCGCCGAGCTCGAAGCGCTCGCCGTCCGTGTCGACGGCACAACGCCCTCCGAGTGGCACGAGTGCGATCTCCTCGTCACCGGTGTTGCGGGCGATGCTCTCGCGGTCGCGTAATCGATCGACGCGGAAAGACAAATAGCGCCAACCGGCGGACCCGGGATCGACGACGTCCCACTCACCGTCGCGGAGTAGCAGATCGCTCACGTCAGCTCCGCTTCGAGCTCTTCGAGTCGCGGCATCGCCTCCGAGCATGCCAGCTGCGACGCGACGATCGCGCCGGCGACCGAGCCGCGACGAACTGCTTCCTCGAGCGGCCGCCCGCCGTGCAGGCTCTGGACGAAAGCGGCGACGAACGCGTCGCCGGCGCCGAGGCCGTTGACGACGTCCACCGGATGTCCCGGCACGTCGACCTCTTGACCTTCGTGGAAGAGCAGCGCGCCGCGCTCGCCGCGCTTGAGCACGAGGGTGCGCACGCCGAGCTCGAGCAATGCGCTCGGATAACCCGCGGCTGCTTCGACCTCCTCCTCGTTGCCGATCACGATGTCCGCGTGTCCGACTGCGGTCCGGGCGAACTCGCCGTATTCGTCAGCTCGCTCCCAGAGCGCCGGACGCCAGTCGAGGTCGAAGATCGTCGTGCCCTGGTGTTTGGCGAGCGCCGCGAGGGTCGTCTCGCGACTCGGTGATTGCGCGAGGCCGGTTCCCGTAGCGAGCAGGAACGGCGTAGCGGCGACCTCCGCGCTGTCGAAGTCTTGCGGGGCGAGCTGCCAGTCGGGCGCCGTCGGGTACCGGTAGAACGTGATCGGGAAGCGATCCGGCGGCCAGACCTCACAGAACGTCGGCGGAGTCATCAGCCGTTCGTCGACGGCGAGGAAGCGCACATCCACGCCTTCGCCGGAGAGAAAGTCGCGCACGAACTCGCCGTGCGGGTCGGGCCCGACACGGGAGACGATCGCCGGTGTGAGCCCGAGCCGGGCGATCCCTGTCGCCACGTTGCCCGCGAAGCCGCCGACGAAGCGCGTGTACGTGCGGACCTCGCGCAGCGGCGTTCGCAGCTGGTTGGGGTACAGGTCGATGCCGACACGACCGAGCACCGCGACGTCGATGGGTTTGGCCACAACCATGCCGCGATCTTCGCACGGACGGCAAAGAGCCCGGCCCCTGTGCGGCAGAGGGGCCGGGCTCGTGATCTCGGAGGTCAACCTCCGAGTGCTCTAGTTACTTCTTCGACCAGTTCTCAGCGTTGAAGCTGGGCCCCTGGCTACTCGGGTTGTCGACCATGCCGCTGATGTTCGACTTGTAGACGAAGTACGTCGGCCGCTGGAACAGCGGGATCATCGGCACGTCGTTGCCGAGGATCGTTCCGACCCTTGCGATGAGCGCAAGCCGCTTGACCGGGTTCAGTTCCCGGTCCGACTGCGCCAGGAGCTTCGTCGCCGTGCGGTTGCAGTACTCCGTGTAGTTCCCCGGAAGACCGCACGAGAAGACGCTCACGACGTAGTGCGGGTCGACCGTGACGAGCTGCGTGAACATCGCCAGATCGAAGTTGTGCTCGGGCAGGTGGCTGCCGAACAACGTCCCCGCGGGGATGAACCCGTTCCTCAGCTGGATCCCGGCTCTCGCCGCCTGATCCTGGAAGATCGTGAAGGCGAGCTCGCGGAGCCTGTTCCCAACCGTGGACTCGAGCAGGAACGACACCTTGGTGCCGTTGCACGTGTAGATGCCGTCCGAACCCTTGGTGCAGTTGTGGGCGCGCATCATGTTCGCGACCTTGGTCGCGTTGTAGTTCCACTTGTTGAAGTTCTTGGCGTTGTACGTCGGCTCGTTCGTCAGGCGGACGAGGCTGTTCAGCACGCCGACCTTCGGGTTGAGCGTGCCGTAGAGCGCCTTCGCCGCCGCCTGGCGGTTGAGCCCGGTGATCAGGGCCTGACGGAGCCACTTCTGCTTCGCCAGCGGATTGCCCTTCGCCCCTTGCTGGATCTCGATGTGCTCCCAGGAAAGGCTCAGGTGCGTCTGGATCTTCAACCCGGCCTGACCTTTCAGGTCGGCAAGGGCCAGCTGCGGCTGCGGATAGATCGCGTCTACCTCGCCGCCACGGATCGCCTGGATCTCGGAGTTCGTGTTCGTGATGAAGCGGAACACGATCGAGCCCAGTTTCGCCGGCTTGCCGTACCAACCATGCGTGTTCTTCTCGAGCGTAATGCCCGAGCCGCGATCGAACTTGGTCAGCAGGAACGGCCCGTCCGCGATGGGAGCGTTCCCCTTCTTCGGGTTACAGATGCAGTCGTTCCAGACCGTCAGCATGTCGGTGCCCGCCAGCGCGTGCTGGGGAAGCACATAGCCGAACAACTGTTGCCACGCGGCGAAGTTCCGCTTGAACGTGACCGTGACGACCTTGCCATTTCCCTTCACGCTGGAGATGTCCTGCCAGCCGAGTGGGTCGATGTGGTCCTTGTATTTCGCGTTCATCGCGGTCTGCCACGTGAAACGCCAGTCCTTGGCCGTGACCTGCACGCCGTCGCTCCACTTCGCGTTCTTGCGGATGTAGTACGTCACGCGTTGTGGGTTGTGCTTGAGCGTGTACCTGCTGATCAGGTCGGGCTTGTACTTGAAGCTGGGCGTGAACAGGAACGCGCCGCGGATCACAGGCGTCTGGAACACGACGTTCCAGAACGCGTTGCAATCGACGTCCAGGATCAGGTTGAGACACCAATCCGGACCGCCGCCCTGCTCGGCTCCGAAGATGAGCGTCCCTGCCTTGGCGGCCGAGACGCTGCCAGCTCCATTCACCCTCGCCGAGCCGGTGGCCGCGAGCGCAAGCGCTGCGAACACCACCCCGGCACAGAGCCAGAGCTTCCGTCGATGCATCGATCCCTCCTTCTTAGGCTTCGATCTGCGAGCCCGAACGACATGGCTCTTTGCGAGCACCAGAACTCACAGCTCTCCGCATTGCACCAACCGAGACTTGAGAACCGAACGCGAGTTAGCGGCGATTTCGAGAACGAATCACGTGATCAGAAAACGCACAGCACGTCGTGACGAGCGAAAGGATGCAGCTGAAGACGCCCAAAGTGGGTGTGCGTCTTCAGCTGATGAGTAGATGCGTCGACGGTCCGAGGTAGACGCAGTCATTCGAACATAACCCAACGCAATGGTCGTGCCGTTGCGTTTTCGTAATCGCCGGTTTTCAGATTGCGATCGTTCTGTTTCTACGTGCCACGAGCTCATCTTCGGGAGTGATGACACGATCGCCCCACAGTCGAGCGACGACACTCCGAGTAGACGAGACGAACGCTGCGGCCGGTGACGACACGTCGAGCTCGCGAACCCAAGCGAGCCCGATGACCCGCGGAGGCAGCGGCGACTCGAAGCTCAGGACCGCGAGGTCGCGGGAAAGAAGGTCGGCTGCGAGGCCGGGAATCAGGGCGGCGCCGAAGCCCGCGGCGACAAAGCCCTGGATCATGCTGTTGTCGTCCGAGCGAAGCGCGAACTGCAATTCGATGCCTCGATTTCGCAGGTGGGTGATGACCCGCTGCGTGCTGCCCGACGACTTGAAACCGATCAGCTTCAGCTCGCTCAGTTCGGCGAAGCGAATCGGCTCGGCCTGTGATGCGCGCCGCGAATTACGCGGCAGCACGAGGACGTAGTCGTCCTTCGCCAGTGCTTCGGTCTTGAGCTCTCCCTGAAAGCGGAGCGGCAGGTCGACGAACGCGAGGTCGAGCTCGCCCTGGTGAAGAAAGCTGACGAGGCGCTCGTCTCCGGGCGTGTCCGTGAGCACGACATCGACGCCCGGTGCCGTCTCCGAGAGCTCGCGCAGAACGTGAGGCAGGAGGTGCGCTGCGATCGTCTGGTACGTCCCGATCCTCAGGTGGGCGGCGGCAGTGGTGTCGAGGTCGGCTTCAGCGAGCGCGAGATTCGTCTGGATGGCGCGGGCGTGCACGAGCAGACGCTCGCCCGCGTCGGTCAGGCTCAAGGGCTGGGATGCGCGAGGGCGGTTGACGAGCTGTCGTCCCACGATTCGCTCGAGGGCTGCGAGCTGCTGGCTGACGGCCGGCTGCGAATACCCGAGGCGGCGCGCCGCCCGGTTGAACGACGACTCTTCCGCAAGCGCAAGCAGAGCAGCGAGATGGCGGACCTCGATTCCCTGCCATGCGCTGCGCCCGCCCTCTGTCATCTCGTCTCCCGAGTGACGCTGCTATTACGCGGAGGCCTACGTAACCGCGATCACAACCTTGGACGGCGGCAGGGCAAAATAGTTGGTCGGCTATCGGGATCGGAGGAATCGAGCATGGCGACAGAAGGACGCCGGGCCCGCTTTCGGGCGCTTCACGAGAGGGAGAAGCTGTTCGTGATGCCGAACCCGTGGGACGCCGGCTCCGCCCGTCTCCTCGAATCGGCCGGTTTCGAGGCGCTCGCGACAACGAGCGCGGGATTCGCCTGGTCGACGGGAAAGCTGGACCAGCGGGTGGCGAGAGACGAGCTCGTGGCGCACGTTTCCTCGCTGACCAGGGCCACCGAGCTCCCGCTCAACGTGGACAGCGAGCGTTGCTATCCGGACGACCCGGGCGGTGTGACCCAGACAGTGACCCTACTGGCGGCGGCCGGAGCGGCAGGCTTTTCGATCGAGGACTACGACCCGGTGACCGGTGCGATCGACGACATCGACCTCGCCTCGGCGCGGGTGGCCGAGGCGGCCGAAGCCGCGCATGCTCTCGACGAGCCGCTGGTGCTGACGGGCCGCGCCGAGAATCACATCCGCGGCTTCGACGATCTCGACGACACGATCGCCCGCCTGAGCGCCTACCGAGACGCGGGCGCGGACGTCGTCTACGCGCCGGGGCTGACCCGATCGGCCGACATAGCGAAGGTCGTTGCGGTCGGCATCCCGGTGAACGTGCTGGCGCTGCCCGGTGGACCGAGCCTGCGGGAGCTCGAATCGGTAGGCGTTCGGCGGGTCTCTACCGGAAGCCTGCTCGCCGGCGCGGCCTACGGCGCGCTCCTCGCCGGCGCGCGAGAGCTTCAACAGGAGGGAACGTCGCACTATGGCGCGACCGGGCCGTCGCGTGAGACGCTCGAGGCGGCCTTTGGTAGAGAAGGGAGCGCAGAATGACGTACGTCGCGGCAGAGAACCGTTACGAGCGGATGGACTACCGCCGCTCCGGCCGGAGCGGGCTCAGGCTCCCGGGCGTCTCGCTCGGCCTCTGGCAGAACTTCGGACACGACCGGGCGCTCGACACGAGTCGCGCGATCGTGCGGCGTGCCTTCGACCTCGGCATCACGCACTTCGACCTGGCGAACAACTACGGGCCTCCCTACGGCTCGGCCGAGGAGAACTTCGGCCGGCTGCTGCAACAGGACCTCGGCCCGTATCGCGACTGAGCTGATCATCTCGAGCAAGGCCGGATACGACATGTGGCCGGGCCCGTACGGGGAGTGGGGCTCGCGGAAGTACCTGCTGGCGAGCCTCGACCAGAGCCTGCAGCGAATGGGGCTCGACTACGTCGACATCTTCTATTCACACCGCTTCGACCCGGAGACGCCGCTCGAGGAGACGATGGGTGCGCTCGACTCTGCGGTTCGCCAGGGGAAGGCGCTCTACGTCGGCATCTCGTCCTACTCGGCGCCGAAGACGCGCGAGGCGTACGCGATCCTGCACGAGCTCGGGACGCCGCTCGTCATCCATCAACCGTCCTACTCGATGCTCAACCGCTGGATCGAGCCCGAGCTCCTCGACGCGCTCGGCGAGCTGGGCGTCGGCTGCATCGTCTTCTCGCCTCTTGCCCAGGGCATGCTCACCGACAAGTACCTCGATGGAATCCCGGAGGGCTCGCGGGCGAGTCGTGACGGTTCGCTGTCACCGAGCTTGATCGACGAACAGGCCCTCGCCAAGATCAAGGCGCTGAACGAGATCGCGGCCCGCCGTGGCCAGACGCTCGCGCAACTGGCACTGGCGTGGACGCTCCGCGACCCGCGAGTGACGTCGACACTCGTCGGCGCCTCCAGCGTGGAGCAACTGGAAGCCAACGTCGCCACGCTGGAGAAGCTCGACCTCACCGAGGACGAGCTCGCCGAGATCGACCGCTTCGCGACCGAGGCCGACATCAACCTCTGGGCTGCATCCAGCCGTACCTGACCTCACACCCGAAGCAGCCACCCCGTTTCAGCAGATGTGCAGCGCATCGTTCAGCTTCGCGAGGGCGAGGCTCCAGCGCTCGTAGCTGCGCTCGGCACAGTCGTCCTGTGGTCCTCGGCGTTCGTCGGGATCCGTTCAGCGGGGCGTTCGCTCTCGCCTGAAGCTCTTGCGCTCGGACGGCTCCTGGTCAGCAGCGCGGCGCTCGGCGCCTACGCCGTGGTTCGCCGCGAACCGCTGCCGGCGCGGCGCGACCTCGCGCGGATCGCGTGTTACGGCGTGCTCTGGCTCGTCGTCTACAACATCGTCCTGAACGAGGCAGAGCGGCGCGTCGACGCAGGCACGGCGGCGATGCTCGTGAACATCGGGCCCGTCCTGATCGCGTTGCTCGCGGGCCTGCTCCTCCGCGAAGGCTTCCCGCCCGGCCTGCTCGCCGGTTGCATGGTCGCCTTCGCGGGTACCGCGATCATCGCCGTCGCGACCTCCGACGGTGGTGTCGCCGCGAGCTGGGGAGCAGTGCTCTGCGTCCTCGCAGCCTTCGCGTACGCCGCCGCCGTGATCGTGCAGAAGCCGGTGCTTCTTCGCGCCTCCGCCTTCCAGGTGACGTGGATCGCGTGCAGCGTCGCGACGATCGTCTGCTTGCCGCTGACGCCGCAGCTCCTTCACGACCTGCGCGGCGCGGATGGCAGCTCGATCGCCTGGACGGTCTATCTCGGGGTCTTCCCGACGGCCGTCGGCTTCGTGCTCTGGGCCTATGCGCTCGGGCGGACGACCGCGGGCCGCATGGGCTCGATGACGTATCTCGTCCCGCCGATCGCGATCGCGCTCGGCTGGGCGTTCCTCGGTGAGACGCCGGCTCTGCTGGCCGTCGCCGGCGGGGCGCTTTGTCTCGGCGGTGTCGTCCTCGCGCGGCGCTGACGGTGTAACGCGCCTAGCCGGACCTCGTCAGCGTCCGGGAGCGCGCCTCGTCCCGACCACTTCTCTTCACGCGACGGCCGAGGATCAAGATTCGACGACGAGTCGGGAGACTCTCGGTCCGCGTTCGCCCGAATAAACAGGCCAGCAGAAAGGCGACGGGAACCGAGACCGCGCACCAGATCCCGAGCCCGACGAGTGTCCAGAGCAGCCAACCGGGCATCAGTGCCTCCTCGTCGTGTTCACGCGCTCGATCTCACTGTCGAGCAGCGGCTCCTCCTCGGACTTCTGCCTTAGGGAAGAGCGCGCAAACGCAACAAATCCTGCACCGAATCACTCGAACGAGGGACGCCTACTGGGCAGCGGGCACGGCGAGCTGCGTCCACACCGTGCCGTCCTCGACCGGTGCGGGGCATTCGGGATCACGCGTCGAGATGCTGGCCACGACACAGACGTCGGAATACGCGCGCCCGACGACCACCGCCAGGCTGCGGTTGAACTCCCCGCCGGCGTTCGGGGCGAGCGACCACTCGGCCAGGTTTCGTCGCGGCTGGCCCGCGGCGATGCCGAACACCCGCAAGGTCATCGACCGTGCTGGGCGCTGCGGCAGATTGCGGGCCTTCAGCCTGACGAGCAGGCGCGGTGCCCTGACGAACGTCTCCCAGACGACCGACAGCTGCGGCCGCTCCTGTGGTCGCGGCACGTGCACCCGGACGCACCCGGTCGTGTTGCCGCGGGTGTAACAAGGACGGGGCTCCTCACCGACCCAGGCGCGTGCGCCGACGTCGTCGAAGTCGCCTGCCGGGAGGGAGAGGTTCACGGTCTGGTCGATCTCGCCGGAGCTGTTCGGGCCGAGTGAAGCTCCGTAGAGCGGCTGGCCCGGCTCCCAGCTCTCGTGTCCGGCTCCGCCTGAGGTGTGGAGCAGCTGCTCCACCTCGACGACGATGTGGTCGGTGGAGCGTAAGCCGATCCCGTGGACCGAGACCGCAACGAGCGAGCCCGACTTCGGCGTCACCGTGATGCTCGGCTGAGCCCGGTCACCCCAGGTCGCGACACCGGCGTAGACGCCGAACACGAGCGCACCGCCGAGCACGAGGATTCCCGCGGCGACGACGCCGCGCTCCTCGTGCGAGCCCTCCTGCAACCCGTAGGCGGCGACTGCCCCGAGGAACACCGCAACCGCGGCGCACCCGAATGCGCCGAAGCTCGCGAGCGGATGGTTCCGCGCCATTCGTCCAATGAGGTCGCCGCTGATCGCAAGTGCGGTCAGCAGGGCACCCAATGCTGGCAGTGCGGCGAGAAGAAAGCCTGCTGCGCCCTTGGCCTCCTTCCCGATTGGGAGGAACCTCGGCATGACGGCCCAGGTACCGTTGCGCGCTTGCCGGTCGAAGTCAACGTGGCCGAACGAACCTTTTACACGGCGGTTACACGCCGCGAATACGAGACCGGCGGTCGGCGTTCGAGGAGAGGGTGTTGACGATGAGCACCAGATCAGACACGAACCGCTGGCTCGTCCTCGTGATTGTCTGCGTTGCGCAGTTCATGGTCGTTCTTGACGCGACGATCGTCAACGTCGCACTCCCGTCGATCCAGCAGGCACTTCACTTCTCTCCCTCGAGCCTGCAGTGGATCGTCAACGCCTACACGCTCGTCTTCGGCGGCTTTCTCCTCCTCGGTGGACGTGCTGCGGATCTCTTCGGGCGGCAGTTGCTGTTCATCGTCGGCGTGGTCGTGTTCACCGCAGCGTCGCTCCTGAACGGGCTGGCGTCGACGTCGAACGTCCTCATCGGCGGCCGGGCGCTGCAGGGCCTCGGCGCTGCGCTCGTCTCACCGGCCGCTCTCTCCATCGTGACGACGACCTTTGCGGAGGGTCGCGAGCGAACGCAAGCGCTCGGCGTCTGGAGCGCAATCGCAGCGGGCGGTGGCGCCGTCGGCCTCGTGGTCGGTGGGTTTCTCACCGACGTGCTGTCGTGGCGCTGGGTTTTCTTCATCAACCTGCCGATCGGTATCGCCGCGGTCATCCTCGCAGTTCGTTACGTACCGAACTCGCGCGCGGCCAAGCGGCCCGAAACCGTCGACGTCGCCGGTGCGGTGTCCGTCACGGCCGGGCTGCTCGTCCTCGTGTACGACATAGTCAAGGCACAGGAGTACGGCTGGACATCGGGCCGCACCCTCGGACTTGCGGCGCTCGCCGCGCTCCTGCTCGCCGCCTTCGTCGCGATCGAGCACCGCTCTCGGGCTCCGCTGATCCGGCTCTCAATCTTCCGCATCCGTTCGCTAACGGCGTCGAACGGGGCAATGCTCTTCGTGACCGCCGGTCTCTTTGCGATGTTCTACTTCGCGTCGCTGTACGTGCAGGACGTGCTGGGCTACAGCCCGCTCAAGGCGGGTCTCGCATTTCTGCCGGTGACCGCAGGGATCGTGATTGGGGCGGCGCTCTCGCAGGTGGCGATCAAGGCCATGAGCGCACGACGCGTCCCGCTGATCGGGATCGCGCTCGCCTCCGGCGGTCTCTTCCTGCTGGGGCGCGTCCCGACCCACGGTTCGTATCTGCACGATCTGCTGCCCGGCCTTCTCCTGATGTCGATCGGCATCGGCCTCGTCTTCGTGCCGCTGACGCTGATCGCGACGACGAACATCGAGTCTGAGGACGCCGGGCTCGCCTCAGGGCTTCTGAACACGACGCAACAGGTAGGCGGTGCGCTCGGGCTCGCGATCCTCTCGACCCTCGCCACGAGCAAGACCAACAGCGTCGTCGACTGCGCTCGGGCATCCAGCCTCGACGGCAGAGCACACGGCGGCGCAGGTCGACGGCTATCAGACCGCGTTCACGACGGGCGCCTTCCTGATGCTCGCCGCCGCCGCGGTCGTGATCTTGCTCATCCGCCCCGCCGACGTCGCGACGATCGACGAAGGGGAGTCGGAGTCGGTCACGGTGCCAGCCTAGAAGGGAACACGCGCCGGCAGAAGATAGGCGGCGACAGCGACTGCGAGGATCTGGGCCGCAGCGTCCTCTTCGACGGCGGCCAGCGCGATCGGCCAGGTCGCGTACCACGGGAGGAGCCACGGGGTCGTCAACACGAGCAGGCAGGCACCGAGAGCCAGGCGTGGCCGACCGTTGCGAGCCTGCCAAAGGAGCCAGAGAGCGCCCAGAAGCAGAACCGAGAGTGCGAGCAGATGCGCCAGGGAATCGGGCACGCCGAATTGCTCCAGGCGCACCGGAATCGCGTAGCGCGCCTCGTGCCGGCCGATCCGGCCGAGCGCCGTCAACCAGGCGCTGCCGAACAGCGCCGAAGCTGCGATGGAACCCGCAAAGGCAGTCAGCCCGACGCCGAGCCAAAACCGACGGCGGCCGCACGCGAGCTGCAGAGGGACGAGCAAGAGCGCGGGAGCCTTCACTGCTCCTGCGAGCACCCAAAGCGCGCCTGCTCCTACGTCGCGTTTGCGGAGCGCGAGCGCGAGGGCGCCAAGCATCAGGACGAGCATCAACGCGTCGTTGTGCCCGCCGCCCGCGAAGCTCACTGCGAGAAGAGGGTTCCACCCGACGAATGCAGCCGCGAACGACTTCGCTCGCGCGATGTTTGCGGCCAGAACGGTTGCACCGATTGCCGCGAGCGCGGCAGTGATCCTGAAGATCAGGGCAACCCTCTCTGCCGACCCGCCCGCCGCCTGGTCAGCCGCTATCGAGGAGACCGTGAAGCCAGGGCCGTACACCGACGTCGTTCCGCGCCACCCCGGTGCCACGGCTCGCGTGGCCGGATCGGTCGGAAAGCTCGCGGGCGGGACGGTGTACGGATCCTCGTCGTGTTGCGCTGCGATCCGCGCGTATGCCCAGTAGCTGTAGACGTCGTGCGAGAGCAGGAGCGGGCCTGCGAGCGGGATGAGTTGAATCGCTGCGGCAATCGCGCACACCGCGAAGAGGCGGCTGGAGTGGTGACGGAGCAGTAACAGGCCGGCGGCGTAGAGAACGAAGGCGGTAGCCAGCGCGGCGACGAAGACGATGCTGGTCCCGTCGCCGCGCTCTCCTTCGCCGACGCGGACCGGCGATCCGGGCAGTGAAGCAGCGGCGATTGCAACGGCGAGCGCCGCGGCGGTGCCTGCGCCGAATGCAAGCGGGTGGATCCTTCTCATCCGGCCGCGGACGGCTCGGCGTAGGCCAGGGCCGCAGGCAGCTGCCTACGGCCGAAGCCGCCGAGCCCGGGAGGCTGCGCCCACAGCCGCTCGGTGATCCCGAGTGCCCGCAGCTCACGGGCGAAGTCGAACGTCCAGCGCCGTTTCACCGAACCATGGCTGCCGCCGGTCGAGAGAAAGAAACGCACGCGGTGCGACCGGATCGCGGTGGCTTGCCTGCGAGCGAGGAGGGAGGGGTCGTGAGCTGCGAGGGTCGTGCGCGATGCGTGGACGAATGGTCCATCGGCGAAGGGGTGGAAGTACCCCTCCCATGACTCGGCCGTTGCGAAGACGCCGAGATGGCGCAGCGCG
This sequence comes from uncultured Actinomycetes bacterium, assembly GCA_963833255.1. Classification (GTDB taxonomy): domain Bacteria; phylum Actinomycetota; class Thermoleophilia; order Gaiellales; family Gaiellaceae; genus 3-1-20CM-4-69-9. The sequence goes on along the minus strand of CAWHXK010000053.1, from coordinate 158,507 downwards.
ATGTCGACCGCGCCGTAGCCTCCCGCCGAGACGCCGGCAATTGCACGTCCAGCGGCGACTCGTTGGGTGGGGAGATGCGTGTCGGCCCACGGAACGACCGTCCGGACGACGAAGTCCTCCCAGGCGCCAGCCCATTCACTCGCCGCACGCTCACGCTTCGAACCGACAGGGAGCCCGCCCGGAGGCATGACGGCGATGAACGGGCGCGCCGTTCTGGCTCTAATGAGGGAGTCCGCCACATCGGCGAGCCGGAGACTGATGACGAACGACGACGGCGCTCCCCAGAAACCGTGCAGGAGGTAGAGAACCGGGTAGTGCGTCGACGGCGAGTAGTCCGGCGGCAGATAGACGTCGGTGTCGCGTGTGTCGGACGGGACGAACGGATTCGGGATCCGCCCCGACCAGACCGTCCCGCCGGCGGACCCCTGGTCGATCTGCCGGAAGTTCGCGAGCGGCGGATCGATTGAGGCCCGAACCGTCCCGGCGGAGACAAGCAGGATGACCGCCGCGCCGACGCCGGCAACGATGCGTGGGCCCTTGCGTTGCGGGTCCGATGCCTCCGGCGCGTCCTCCTCTCCCGACCGGGCGAGCAGCGCGGCACCGACGACAACGGCGACGAACGCGGCAACGCGCGCGACACCGCGCGCTCCACCGGGGAGCGGCTCGCCGAAGATGATCATCCCGGCAAGGATCGGCAGCGCGTTGGTCCAGAGTGTGGCGACGCCTGCCGTGGCCAGTGCCCCGCCGCGCTGGAACCCGAGCTGAAGTGCGACGAAGGCGAGGCCGTGGCACGCGAGCAGCGCGGGCACGAACGCGACGTGAAAGCCGTTCGTCAGAGCAGCCTTCGTTCCGACGTCACCTGCCGCATAGAGAACACCCGCTGCAGTCCCGAGACCGGCGCCACGCGCGAAGACATCTGCCGCCGGTCCGGCTGCAACGGCGGCGGCTGCAGCGGAGACGAGCATCCAGACGGCGGCGTCACGGAGGCTCGCGTGGTGCGAAGCGGTGACGGCGCCGGTGAGTGAGATCGCGAGCAGCCCGAGGCCTGCGATCGACGTCGCCACCGCGAGCCGCTCCCGGCGCGACCGCATGCCGGCGAGCGCGGCAAGGACCGCCAGGCCTCCCGCCGCACACGCCTGTACCAAAGAGAGCGGCGCGAGGGTCAGCGCGACCACGTACAAGATCCAACCGCCGATGCCCGTCACGAAGCCGATGAGCCAACGCCGGTTGCCGAAGAGCGAAGCAAGGGAACGCAGCGGCCGGCGAAGTGACAATGCCGGGAGCGCCGCTGCCGCACCGTGCTGGACGAAGTAGCTCCAGTTCAGCGCCGCCGCGGACGCCAGCGCGAGGACGAGCCCGCCTGCCTGACCCCAGGTCACTCGCGGTCTCGTCCGCTGAACGGCAGATACGCCTCGGCCGCGAGCGCAGCGATCCCGACACGGGGAAGGTCGAGCCGCTTCTCGTAGACGACGAAGCGGCGCTGCCACTGCGGGAAGAATTTCCGGTTGAAGAGCAGGAGATTGTCGAGCTGGAAGTGACCCTTGAGCCGCAGGAGCGCGCGTCGCTGGAGCCGCTGCACCCCTGACAGGTCGGCTTCGGGCGCGAGCAGCGCCGCGAACGGCGCGAAGTTGAGCGAGACACGTTCGAACCCCTCGGTCCGCGCCCAATCGATTGCGACGCAGACCAGCCACTCGTTGAAGCCGTTCGGCGTCGTGCGAAGGCGCGGCATCGACGACAGGGAAAGAGCGGAGCCGCAGCGGCAGACCGCGAAGTGCAGGAACCCGGCGACCGAACCGTCGGGCGCCCGGCCGACCACGAACAACGCGTGGTCGTCGTCGAGCCGAAAGAGCGTGTCGAGCGCCATCACGAAGCCGCGCTCGGGCTGCGCCCCTCGCCAGGATCGCGCCAGGTCCTCGAGCTCGTGGCGAAGCGACTGGTCGATCTCACTCGGGCGAACGGCAGCCGCCGTGTATCCCGCCCGTTCGAGCCGGTGCACCGACTGCCGCACCTTCCGGATCAGCCGTCCCTCGAGCGAGAACGTCGCGGTGTCCACCACTGCTTCGTCTCCGTGATACAGCGCGTGCAAGCCGTGCGCGCGGTAGACATCGAGGGCCCCTTCCGATGCACCGAGGATGGCGACGCGCCAGCCGCGTGCATGCGCGAACAGCAGGAAGGAACCGATGAGCCCGCCGAAGCGCTCGCGGGGACCGATCGGGTCGCCCGACACGATTGCCACCCCGCCGACGACCTTGTAGGCGAGGAACGCGGCCTCCTCGTCGTCGAAGAAGTACGACTTGTCTCCACGCAGGACGAAGGGTGCGAGCGTGTCGACTCCCCAGACCGCCACCAGGTCGCGTGTCAGACGGCGGTGGTGCACCTGGAGCGCGTGCCGGTAGCGCCAGGGAGCGAGCCACGCCACGAGCAAGAGACCGGCGCCGCAAACCGTCAGCAACAGGACGGACAGCGGAAACCACTCGCCGAACGCGCCGGAAAGGTGCCCGGAGCCGCCGGTGTTGATTCCCGCCGCCGCGCGGCCCGTCTCGCGCAATGCGAATCCGAGCGGTGAACGGCTGGTCGGCCATCACACGGTTCACCCAGAGTGCGATGAACGCGTAGCCGAAGATGACCCCGCCGAACAGCAGCGCGCGAGCTGCAAGGCGGGGATGGACATCCGGATCCCCCGGTGCGTCGAAGTCACTGCGTCTGGCGAGCAGCGCCACCGCAACGAGGGCCGTCGCGATCGCGCCGTAGCCGAAGCGATGTTGCAGATGGAGCGCGACGAGCGACAGAAGCAGGACGACTGCTACCTGCCAGGCACGCCGCTTCCTCCGTGCAAGGCCACGCGCGGCCAGGAGGAGAGCGAGACCGAGCGGCGCGACGAGTGCCTCCGAGATGCCGTGCACGTGCTCGGGCGCGAGTGCTGACACGAGGACCGACCGCCGGTCCGGAACGATCGCGTCGATGAGACCGAGCGCCCCGGCGGCGGCCACGAACCACGCCAGCACGAGTGGGCTGCGCGGTCGCGGCAGGTCGTGCGCGCGGCCGCCGAGCGCGCCGGCAAGCCCTGCGAGCGTCGCCGGTAGATAGACCGCCTTCTGTCCGGCGGCGGCGTGGAAGGCCTGGTGCGCAGGGATCTGGCGCACGATCAGCAGTGAGACGCCGGTTTGCAGATAGGCCCAGCCGCCGACGCCGAGGGCGAGGAGGAGCCCGGCAGTCAGCCGTTCGGCTCGCATGATGCGCGCGATCAGGGCGAGCGAAAGCGCAGCGACCGCCCAGACTCCGAGGAAGACGATCAGCGGCACGGCGGATCGCCGTGAGAGCTCGTCGAGCGGCAGTGCGTCGGCTACTGCCGGCCCCGGCAGCGCCGAATGCGGCTGGATCACGTACAGCCACCCGCTCGCAGCAAGGACGACGCCGAACGACAGGAGCGCGGCGCTGGCGATCCTTGCGGCCCTAAGCATGCTCCAGCCTCCGTGCGGCAGCGAGATACGAGCGCCGCGCCATTCCACGCCACAACGCCCAGTTGTGCCCGCCCTTCAACTCGAGGTAGGTGTGCGGAACGCGGGCCGAGTTGAGAGCAGCGGCGAACGCTCGGTTCTCGTACCGCAGCGGATCGTCCGTGCCGGTGTAGAACCAGAAGTACGTGTGCGCTTCGCGGAGGGTCCCGGCCTCTTCGCTCAGCTGCTCGAGCGGGGTGTTCGACGCGAGACCCTGCAGCCGGTGCCCGAAGATCGAATGGTTGTGCGCGGCCACCTGGTAGCCCGACCAGCTCTCGACGAGCGAGAACTCCAGCGGGTTGTGCAGCGCGATGTTGATGGCGCCGTAGCCGCCTTCCGAGAGACCGGCGATTCCCCGCCCCGCGGGCGAAGCAATTGTCCGGAAGCGCGCGTCGACCGCGTGCACGACGTCCCGTGAGACGAATGTGGCCCACCCCTCATAAGGCCCGAGGCCGTCCGCCCATTCCTTGTCTGTGAACGTGCCGGTCGAGCCGAAGGGCATCACGAGGATGAGCGGTTGCGCCACGTGCTTCGCAACGAGCTCGTCCTCGACGACACCCATCCGAACTGTCAGCAGGAAGGCGAGCGGTCGTCCTGGAAAGCCGTGCAGGAGGTAGAGGACCGGGTAGCGCTTGTCCGGGTGGTCCGCGTAACCGGGCGGGAGATAGACGTACACCGGCTGGCTACGGCCACCGAGCGCGGCGCTCACGACCTTGAACTGCTGGGTGCTTCCTTTCTGGGTGACGTACGCCGGATCATGCGGCGGCGGGAAGCCACGGTACAGCCAATAGTTCCTTCCGTACCGGTTGACTCCGACGAATCCGACGGCGATGAAGACGCCGACCAGTGCGGCGGCGACGAGAGCGAATCGGCGCGCGGCCGAGCGCGGCGAGCGACGCGCAATGGCCATTGCGCTCGTTCTACTCGACCCCCGGTTAAGGCCTGGTTAAGCGATGGAGAAGATCGCTACCGTCAAAGGGTGCGCGTTCTCGTCGCCCTTCTCGTCGTCGTGACGCTCATGCTCCTTCCGGCCGGGGTGGGGGCCCGGGTTCGGAGTCAACCGGATCAGCTTCAGCGGACGATCTATTCGCCCGCGATCGAGGGCAGGTTGCGGCTCGCTGTCTATCTGCCGAACGGCTATTCCGAGAGCAGCAAGAGATATCCCGTCGTGTACTTCCTGCACGGGCTGCCGGCTGCCCCGAGTTCTTATCGTGGCGCTGACTTCCTTGCGCGCGCGCTGGAGTCGAGCGGCCGCAAGGCGATCATCGTCGCACCCCAGGGCGCCCGCGACGGTGACTCCGACCCCGAGTACCTCGACTGGGGGACAGGGCGGAACTGGGAGACGGCGATCACGCGTGACGTCGTGCACTACGTCGACAGTCACCTCCGCACGATTCCGAACCGGCGTGGGCGCGCGATCGTCGGCCTCTCCGCAGGCGGGTACGGCGCAGTGATCCTTGCGCTCCATCACCTGGAGGCGTTCTCGGTGATGGAGTCATGGAGCGGTTACTTCCATCCGACCGACCCTGCCGGAGTGGCAGGCGCTCGATCTCGGATCGGCGCAGGCCAACGCGAAGGCGAGTGCGCACTCCTACGTCGGCACCTTGAGAAGAGGCTTCGCGCATCACGAGACGTTCTTTGCGTTCTACGTCGGCCGCGGCGACGCTCGCTTCCGCGCCGAGAACCGGCGTTTCGACCGGGAGCTCACGGTTGCGCGCGTCCCGCACCTGTTCCGTGTGTATCCGGGCGGTCACGAGCAGAGCGTGTGGTCTGCGCACGCGCAGGCCTGGCTTGCACTCGCCGTCGACCATCTGGCTACCGGCTGAAGAGGGCGTCTAGGCCGTGACGATCTCGGCTGCGACCTGCTCTTCTTCCGTCGTCCGCTCGTCGACGTAGCGCTGCGCGTCGCCGAGTGCCGTGAAGAAACGGAAGAACGCGGCGATCGCGATCGTCAGGACGCCGATGACCCCGTAGACGAGCGCGACGTTTCCCGTGGCGCTGACCACCCAGCCGCCGACCAGTGCCCCCGCGGGAATCGCCGACCACGCCAGCACGCCGGCGATCGACAGGACTCGCGACAGCATGTGGTTCGGGACGATCGCCTGCCGCAGGCTCCCGGTGTTGATGTTGAACAGGATCCCGAGACCGCCCGCGGCGGCCCAGAACGGCAGTGCGACCCAGAACCAGCGCATGCCGGCGAAAACGATCAGGCAGAGGCCCATCAGCATCAGCGACGTCATCGCGAGCGCCGTGAAGCTGAAGCGCTTCCGCAGACGTCCGGCGAGGAGGCCGGTCACTACGACCCCGGCGCTGCCTGCGGCGAAGAGCAGGCCGATCTGGCGTTTGCTCGCGTCCAGACGGACGTCTGCGAAGAGCACGAGCTGCGCGTACGTCGACGCTCCGACGAAGTTGATCAGCGCCATCATCACCGAGATGTTCCGCAGGACGGGATGCGACAGCACGTAAGCGAGGCCTTCACGGACGTCGTGCAGGATCTTCGTCGGCTCCTTCGGCTCGTCGATTCGTTCGTTGAAGCTCGCGCGAACGAGCGCAAGTGACAAGGCGGAGACGGCGAACGACGCGGAGTCGAACGACATCACCCACGTCAACGGCATGACCGAGAGGAGCGCGCCGGCGAGGAGCGGCCCCGCAACCTGCGCTGCCGAGAAGGTCGCCTGGATCCGACCATTGGCGGTCACGAGATCGTCGGTGGAAACGAGGCTCGGGATCGCTGCGAACTCTCCCGCGCTGAAAGCGATGAAGATCGTCGACTGGATGAACGTGACGACGTAGATCCACCCGACCGTCAGGTGCCCGAACTGTGCGACCAGCGGAATCGAGAGGATCACGACGGCGTTCACCGAGTCGAGCACGATCATCGCCTTCTTGCGGTCGACGCGGTCCATCCAGGCGCCGATCAGCAGCCCGAACAGGAGGTAGGGAATGAAGGTGAATGCCGTCGCGATGCCGAGGCTCAGCGCCGAATGGGTCAGCTGGTAGACGAGCAGCGGTACGGCCCACTGCGTGAACGAGCTGCCCAGGTTCGAGATCGTTTGGCCGATCCAGAACTTCTTGAAGTCCGAGCTCACGACACCTCACGCAGGATCTCGAGGAACTGGTCCTGCTGCTTCGGCGCGAGCGCGTGGATCGCCGGGTCCTGCGAGATGCAGGCGACCAGACGGCGACGCAACCGAATACCGTCGGCGGTCAGGCGGACGATTCGAATGCGCTTGTCGTGCGTTGCCGGACGGCTCCGGACGAGGTTCCGCTCGGTGAGCTGGTCGACGACGCCGGCGAGGTTCGAGGGATCCACGCCGCAACGCTTCGCGAGCTCCTTGAGGGAAGGCGTGTCGTTTGCCTCGAGGCGCCAGATGAGCTTCGCCTGCGAGTAGGTGAGGCTGAGTGTCTCGAGACACGTCCCCTGATGGTCGAGCAGGCGCGCGAAGAGATCCATCAGCCGGCTCATGATCTCCTCCTGCGGCTCCGATTCGCCATTCATTACCGGTACTTTACCGCTGTTCTGGCGATTGTCTAGCTGCGCTGCTGGCCTTGCCGCCAGCGGTGGAGCACCTTGGACTTCGTCGCCGACTTGGGCGGTTGCGGCTTCGGCTTTGGATCGTGCTCGTCCAGCCAGCGCGCGGCGTCGTCGTCCGGCTCGAGACCGGCCGAGCGCTCGCGTTCCGCGCGCTTCTGCGCGCCACGATGCGTCAATTGCTGTCTCCGGGCCAACGGCCGAAGCCTAGCGGCCCCCTCGCCGGTCTCTTAACGGTTCGCTAACTAATCCGGGCCGCCGGGCGTCCAACCTCCTGCGCGACCCCCCTACAATCGAGGAGGCCATGGAACCTACGGAGGTTGCTCGTCTAGAGGGGTCGGACCTGTTCCAGCGCGCGACCGCGACGGCGGATCGCTTCCTGGAGAACATCGAGACCGTGGTCCACGGCAAGCGGGACGAGGTGAAGCTCGTCTTCGCCGCCATGATCTGCGGCGGGCACGTCCTCTTCGAAGACGTTCCGGGAACGGCCAAGACGGTTCTGGCGCGTGCGATCGCCCAGACGATCTCGGGGGCGTCGCCGTCGCGCATCCAGTGCACGCCGGACCTGCAGCCGACTGACGTCACCGGGCTCTCCATCTTCAACCAGCGGGAGCGGGACTTCGAATTCAGGCCGGGGCCGATCTTCGCCAACGTCATCCTCGTCGACGAGATCAACCGCGCCATGCCCAAGACGCAGTCCGCGCTGCTCGAGGCGATGGCGGAGCAGCAGGTGACGGTGGATGGACAGACGCGCGTGCTGCCGGATCCGTTCCTCCTGCTCGCGACTGAGAACCCGATCGAGTACGAAGGGACGTTCCCGCTGCCGGAGGCGCAGCTCGACCGCTTCTTCCTCAAGACCGCCCTCGGCTATCCCACCATCGACGAGGAGATGCAGATCGTCGACGAGCAGCGTCACGGTCACCCGCTTCGCTGGCTCGAGCCGGTCGTCGACGTCGACGACATCCGCGCGGTGCGCGATGCGGTCACGACCGTCTACGTCGATCCGTTGCTGCAACGCTGGATCGTCGAGCTCGTTCGCGCCACGCGCAACCTCGACGAGGTGGCGGTCGGCGCTTCAGTGCGCGGCAGCCTCGCGCTCGAGCGCGCAGCTCGTGCGTGGGCGTTGCTCGATCATCGTCCATACGTCGTCCCCGAGGACATCGATCGGCTCTTCGCGCCGGTGCTCTTGCACCGTGTCGTGTTCCGTCCGACGTTCCTCGCCGAGGCGCGCCGCGTCGGCTGGAACGAGGCCGTCGAAGGGATCGAGCGCAAGTGCTTCGCAGCCGCGCCTCGGCCTGAGCCCGAGCCGGTCGAGGTGCAGCCGGCTCCGGAGCCCGTGCCAGTCGCGCGTGACCAGCACTGACGTCACTTTTCCGCTGGCGCCGCGCCGGCGGTTCGCAGGTCTCCCGTTCGGCGGCATGAACAGTGTTCGTCGCGGCTCGGGCTCGGACATCGCGGGCTCGCGCCCCTATCGCCCCGGCGACGATGCGCGCTCGATCGACTGGAACGCGTCCGCTCGCCTGTCCTCGGCGCACGGAGCCGACGAGTTCATCGTCCGCGAATACATCGCAGAGGAAGCGCCGCGGGTCGTTCTGCTTTGGGACCGCCGTCCGGCGATGTCGCTCTTTCCGAGGCCTTTACCGTGGCTCGCGAAACCCGAGGCCGTGCGCGTTGCGGCCGATCTCGTCTCGGAGGCGACTCTCGCGGCGCGCGGCTTTCTCGGCTACCTCGATCTCGACGAAGAGAAGGCGACGTGGGTCGCGCCGCGGTCCGAGCACGAGCTGCCCGACGCGGCACGCGGCGGAGCCTTTCGCGCATCCGAGGAAAATCTCGCGCACGCGTTCGACTTCCTCGCGCGGCAGCACCCGCCGCTTCCAGGCGGAACGTTCATCTTCGTCTTCTCCGATTTCCTCGCACCGGTCTCCGACGACACCTGGGTGTTCACGCTCGAGCGCGGCTGGGACGTCGTCCCGGTGATCGTGCAGGACCCTGTCTGGGAGCGAAGCTTCCCGGAGGTCGGCGGTGTCGTCGTGCCGTTGCACGACCGGTCGACAGGGCGTTTCGTCTCGGTTCGGCTGACCGACCGTGAGGCCATTCGCCGGCGTGAGGAAAACGAAGCGCGCTCGGAGGACCTGCTCCTGCGCCTGCGTGCGCTGGACCTCGGCCCGGTAGTCGTCTCGACCACCGATCGTGAGCAGATCTTCCAGGCGTTCCTCGAGTGGGCAGACGAGCGCATCATCTCGCGGGGTCGCTGGTGGTGAGCAGGCGCCGGAACCTGGATCGTCGTGGCGGTCGCGGCGCTCACGGTCGCCGCCGCGCTCGTGCTCGCGGTCGTGCTTACCGGCAGTTCGACCCAGGCCGTTCCGGAGCACGCGCTGACCGCCGAAACCTCCCTGTCGCGGTCGGGCGCGCTCTTCGCCGATCCACTGCGCGCGACGATCGAGGTGCTCGTCGACCGAAAGCGCGTCGATCCTGCGCGCGTCGGTGTCAGTGTCGGCTTCGAGCCTTACTCGCGGATCGGCATCCCGCGTCTCGTCCCGTCACGACACCGATCGGCTGACCCAACTCGTGTACAGCACCGATCTCGTGTGCTCGACCGACGCCTGCCTGCCGAAGGGCCGCAGCAGCAGCATGAGGATCCGCTTCGCGCAGGCCCAGGTCTTCTACTTCCCGCGGGACGGCAGTGGACGGAAGACGCTCAAGCTCAACTGGCAACCGCTGACGCTCGGCACCCGGACGACCCCCGCCGATCTCGCCGGCGACGATCCGTTCTCGCAGCCGATCTGGCACGCGTCGACCGATCCGCTAGCGGTGTCGTACCGTTTCTCGCCGTCCGTGTTGAAGACTGTGCTGCTCGTGCTCAGCGCGCTTCTCTTCGCGGGCGCGGCCTTCGCCCTCTGGCGGGTCTTGCGGGCATTGCAGGGGCGGCTGCGTCTCCCGCTCCCGAGCGCCCTCGAGCGTGCGGTCCGGCTCGTCGAGCGGACCGAAGCCAGGGATGACGCAGCTGCGAAACGCAAGGCACTCGAGTTGCTGTCACGCGAGCTGACGCGTAGCGGCGAGAGCCAGCTGGCCCTCGCCGCCCGTGAGCTCGCCTGGGCGGAACCGACGCCGATCCCTGCAGCCACTCAACCGTTGACGCTGGACGTCCGGCGTCTGATCGAGCAGCGGTCGAACGGTCATGGCGCGTAGCCCGCTTCCAGCGCGCACGCGCGGTCCGGCGATCCCGCTCGCAAGCACTGCCGAGCTGGCCGGCCCGGCCCGCCGGACGCTCGTACTGCGCGTCGCGCTGGCGGTCGTGCTGCTCGTGCTTGCGCTGCTCGCGAGCGAGACGGGCCGAAGCAACGCGGCGGCAGCGCGCGGGCTCTTGCCCGGTGGGGGAACCGGCATGCTCGTGCTCGACGTGTCGCGCAGCATCAAGCCGGAGGCCAACCGCACGATCACCAGCGTCTTGCAGCAGCTGATCAGGTCGCACAGCCGGCTTGGGCTGGTCGCATTCTCGGACATCGCCTACCAGTTGCTGCCACCCGGAACGCCGTCGCGGGAGCTGCGCTCCCTGCTGCGGTTCTTCGCGCCCGGACCGCCGCGGCCCGGGCCCGACGGGCCTCCGCCGAATCCGTGGTCGAGCAGCTTTTCCGGTGGCACCCAGATCTCCCTGGGGCTGATACTTGCGCATGACGCGCTCGTTCGGGCCGGCAATCCTCGTGGCTCGATCCTGCTCGTCAGCGATCTCGACACCGCACCCGACGACGTCCCGCGCGTCGCCCAGACGTTCAACACGTTCCGAAGCCAGGGCGTGAAGTTCCGGATCGTCGCGCTCACACCTCGCGCGGACAACCTGTCTCTCTTCCAGAATCTCGCGGGACGCGATGCATTCGTGCCTCACGTCGGCTCTGTCGCAAGCGGGGTGGGGGACACGGAGGGCGCGTTGCAGGGCCGGACTCCCTGGTCGCTCATCTTCATCGCCGTGCTCGTGCTAGTCGCGCTCGCCGCGAACGAACACTGGAATGGGCGTCTGCCGGTCCCGAGGACGCAATCATGATCCGGTGGGCCGCAGCCTGCGTCGTCGCTCTGACCGTGGCGATTCTCGCGCTGCTGCTCGCACTCGACGTCGGGCGCTGGCAGACGACGATCTCGCGTGACGACGTGCGCTTCAAGGCGACGCCTACCCGCGCAAATCTCTGGCAACCCGACGAGCTCCTCCCGTTTCACGCAGCGCGATCCCTGTTGCGTCTCGACGACGACATCGAGTACCGCCAGACGCTCCGGAACTTCTGGCTCGCCCGCCCACATGCGAGCTCGCTCACGCAGCTGAATCTCGACGCGTTGCGTAGCGAGGCGATCGTCACGCTCGCGAACTTCGCACGGGACGCAGAAGGAGCCGCTCCGCCGGGGTCAGACCGCGAACCTCCTCGGCGTGATGGGACTGGGCCTCGCAACGACCGACGACCCGGGTCAGCGCCTTCGCTTCCTCCTCTACGCGTCGCGGGCCTTCCGCGGTGCCCTTACCGCAGATCCGAACAACGAGGACGCCAAGTTCAATCTCGAGCTGACGCTGCGCCTGCTGCAGCGGCAGCCCACGCGGACCGGCGGCGGTACTGCGCACGGGCCGGGACGCGCATCCGGCGCAGCCCTCGCGCAACCCGGCAGCGGCTACTGATGACGTTTCTCACGCCACTCGCGGCCCTGGTCGCTCTGGTCGTGATCGTGCCGTTGGCCGCGTACGCGCTCCTCGAGCTGCGCGCCCGCCGGGTTTCGCGCGTCTTGAAGCTGACACCGCCGTCGTTTCGCTCGCGGCCGGGCATTCCCATCGCGATCATCGCAGTGGCCGTGCTGCTCGCCTTCGCGGCCGCGCAGCCCGTCGTCGCAGGCACGCAGAAGCGGGTGGGCCGGTCGGACGCAGAGGTCTTCCTCCTGTTCGACTCGTCGCGGTCGATGCTCGCCAAGCAGAGCTTCGACTCGCCTACGCGTCTCGCGCGCGCGAAGGATCTTGCGCTGCACCTCCGCCAGAGCCTCGCGGACGTCCCCGTCGGGATTGCCTCGCTGACCGATCGCGCGCTCCCGGATCTCTTTCCGACGCTCGATGCGCAGGTCTTCGCGTCGACGCTCCAGGACTCGATCGGAATCGAGCGCCCTCCGCCGAGCGGCACGGATAAGCTTGCGACCGATTTCGGCGAGTTCGGCACGATCGCCGCGAACAACTACTTCAGGCCAGAGGTGTCGAAGCGGCTGCTCGTGATCTTCAGCGACGGCGAGAGCCGTTCGTTCGACACGAACAAGCTGGCCAGTCAGCTGCGCGCGGGGCACGTCCGCGTGCTGTTCGTTCACCTCTGGGACCCTCGCGAGAAGATTTTCCTCACCTCGAAGGCGCAGGATCCGGGCTACCGGCCCGATCCGGCGAGCCAGCGCGAGGCGGCCCAGGTCGCAGCCGCCGGCGACGGCAAGGTGTTCCACGACGGGGACGGCGACGCGCTTGCCTCGGCGGCGAAGGGCGTGCTCGGCAGCGGTCCCGCCACGACGACGAGAGAGCAGCGCACGCGCGTGTCCCTGGCGCCGTACGTTGCGCTGTCGGCGCTATTCCCGCTCTCGTTCGTGCTCTACCGGCGGAACTTCGCCTAGCTCAGGATCGACTCGTCGAACCATGTCCGGGTGTCGGACATGGTGACGTTCGTGTCACCGAAGCGTTGCGGGGCTCCGGGATTCGGGTCGGGCGGGCGTTTCCCCGGGGAGCTACTACGGCCACGTCCCGGTGTCGGACATGGTCACGGAAGTGTGACGAACCTTCCACAGTGTTCTCGATCCGCGGCGTCTACCATCACCTGTCGAGGATGACCGGCCCGACGGTCAGAGGGCTCGGAGCCGCTGCCTGCATCGCGGCGATGCTCTGCGTGTCGCCGTCGGCTCACGGCGGCGTTCGCGACGACACCGCGTGGCTCCAGGCGAAGCTCGATGCCGGTGGCAGTCTCTTTCTGCCGCGCCTTCCGAACGGGGAGTGCTACGAGACACGCGGCCTCTGGGTCTCCCACGACGACACGACCGTTACGTCCGACGGAGCGTGCGTGGTCGCGCTCGGGCCGGGCGAGGGTCGCATTCCGAAAGGCGACGGGACGTTCGTGCGCGCGAACGCGGTCTTCTTCGTCGATCACTCCGACGTGCGCAAGCCCTTGCCCGTCAGGATCTCGATCAGCGGGCTGCATCTCACCGTTCCGGCGGCAACGCGCATGCACGGGATCAGCGTGCTCGGCCACGAGGTGACGCTCAGCGGCCTTGCGATCGACGGCGCTCCGCTCACCGATGTCCGCATCGGCGGCGGGACGAAGGGCTCTGGGGGAATGTCGGGCCGCGTCGAGCTCACGGACTCGACACTCTCGGGCGGGCAGCGCGACGTCGTCTCGATCTTCGGCGCAGTGGGATTACGCGTCACCGGCAATCTCCTCTCTGGTGCACGCGGGGCGGGCGCCGCCGGCCTGCATATCCGGGCGGCCGATCGCGGCCAGCCGACGCTCGACGTGCACGTCGCCGGGAACAAGGTCGTTCGGCAACGCGGGCCCCGGGATCTTCCTGGACCTCGCGCCGGCGAACGGCCTGCCGGTCATCGCATCGGGAATCGAGCTCGTCCGCAACGAGCTCGTCGGGAATGCGCGGAAGGCGCCGCCCGAGCGCCGCGCCGGCATCGTGATCGCCGGCGGACAGAACGACGGCAAGGGCCAGGTCGTTCTCGCCGAGAACCTGTTTCGCGGCAACCGCGGCCGGACGCTCCTGACGACGCGAGGGACGCGCGGTCGCGGTGGCCGCGGGCCCGCGGACCACGGCGCCTACCGTGGGCGGCGCGGAGCGCGACGACACGGCGTGGCTGCAGGCGCGACTCGACCGCAGCGCGGGAACCATCTTCCTGCCGAAGCTGCCGAACGACAACTGCTACGCGACCCGCGGATTGTGGGTGTCGCACGACCGGACGACGATCACCTCGGACGGCGCATGCATCGTCTCGCTCGGCCTCGGGCCTGTCCGTCTGCACTCGATCGACGGCGACCCGATCGCGGCGAGCGCCGTGTTCTTCGTCAACCGGTCCAAACCGTCGAAGCCGGCGCCGGTGGGGGTCACGATCTCGAACCTGAAGATCGTCGTTCCCGACGGCCAGTCGATGTACGGCGTGGCGGTGTTCGGTCACCAGATCACGCTGAGCCACCTCGACATCGGCGGAGCTCCGAAGGACGACGTCACGATCAGTGGACGGGGCAACGGCAACTCGTACGCGGGCAGCGTGTCGATCCTCGACTCGACGCTCAGCGGCGCGAGCCGGAATGCGATCTCCGCTACCGCCGTGATCGGGCTGCACATCGAGCGCAACACCATCGTCGGCGTGCGGGACTCTCCGCCCGGACAGCCCGCGGCCGGCATCGACATCGAGCCGGACGATCGTGGCCAGCCGGCCCTTGACGTGCACATCGTCGGAAACACGATCCGAGGAAACGCCGGCCCGGGCGTCATGCTCGAGCTCGAGTCGAACGACGGCCCGGCGGTCGTCGCGACGAACCTCGAGATCAGCGGCAACACGATCGTCGAGAACGCGCTCAAGCGCTCTCCGCCGAAACGCGCCGGCATCGTCCTTGCAGGCGGGCAAGATGGAGGCAAGGGGACTCTGGTGCTCAAGGACAACACGGTGCGGGGTAACGGTGGGCCCGGGATCCTCGGCAGCCGCCTTCGTCTGGTCGTGGAGGCGAGCGGTAACGATCTCGGCGGCAACGAAGGCGGTCCTTCGCGCGGCTTATAGGTAGGTCGCTCTTACGCCGTAGCGGCGCGCGGCCGGTTGACGAAGACGTTGTCGAGCGCCGAGCGCAGGCCGACCGCCAGGGCGCCCATCAGGACGGCCGACTCGCCGAGCGTCGAGATCTCGACCCGTGGCGCATACGGAATCCAGGCGGCCAGCAATCTCCGCACCGGCGTCAGGAGCAGATCGCCGTTCGTCCCGAGCCCGCCGCCGAGGACGACGAGAGCGGGGTCGGCAACGGCGGCGATCGGGGTGATGTGCGCTGCGATGCGGCGGGCAACTTCCTCGACGATCGTGCGCGCGAGTGGATCACCGCCCCGTGCAGCCGTGAAGATCGCACGCGGGTCGTACGGCGGCGTCAGCGAGGTCGCGGTCGAGCCGGACGGGGCGATGCGCGCCGCCAGGGCTGCAACGCCGTCCGCGGAGGGATCGACCTCCTCCGCCATACCGGCCAGTGCCCAGTCGACCTCGCCGGCCGCGCCGTGATTGCCGCGATGAAGCTCTCCGCCGAGCACCAGCCCCATGCCCATGCCCGTGCCGATGGAGAGGAACGCGAAGTCGTCGACCCCTTGCGCGACACCGGCCCAGTGCTCGCCCACCGCCGCGAGGTTCACGTCGTTCTCGAGCGTCACGTCGATGCCCAGCTGCTCGCGAAGCTCGCCGCCGAAGGCCCGGCCTTCGAGCCCGGGGATGTTCGGCGTCGTCAGTTGCAACGTGCCTTTCTTTGCGTCGATCACGCCCGGAACGCCGAGAACGACGCCATCGATGCGCTCGACCGGAAGCCGCGCCGACGCAATCAGAGACTCGTGCAGGCTGCAGATCGCCTGCAGCGCCCCGTCGGCGTCGGCGCCGCGCAGTTCGACGTCCTGACGCGCACGCACCTGACCGGCGAGGTCGCAGACAGCTCCGCGCAGGAACCGCGTACCGAGGTCCAGGCCGAGCACGTACGCCGCGTCCGGGACCGGCTCGAAGAAGACGGCCCCGTAGCTCGGCCCTCCGGGGGCGTCGGCGGCCTCCCGGACGAGCCCCGCGTCGAGCAGCGACTGGAGGGCCAGCGAGACGGTCGGCTTCGAGATGTTCGCGCGGCGGGAGATCTCGGCCCGTGAGATGGGGGCGAGGGCACGGATCGTCTCGAGCACCGTTCGCTCGTTCAGGTGCTTGAGCAGCGGCGGCGTCGCGCGGGCTGGTGGGGCAGTTTCCGCCATCTTGTCAAGGAAGTTAACTCAGCAAGCCCGATTCTCGTCAAGCTTGACTCCATTTCGAGACAGTCGTAGAGTCCTCGTTCGGAAACCTTACGAGATCCAGGATGCCGGCTAGAGCGAGGAACCGGGACTGGAGCGGGAGACCGGGGTCGACGACAATCACCCCAAGAGGAGGGCAGGGTATGAGACGCGTGGGGATCGGGTTGCTCGTGGCGCTTGTGCTCGGAGCCGCCGTCATCGCGGCAACCGCGAGGACCTCCGCCAACGCCGGCACGTCGGCGGCGAAGGCCAAGAACATCACGATCTGGGTGGGCTGGAGCGCTGCAGAGCTCAAGGCCTTCAAGGGCGTTGTGGCGGAATACGACAACAAGCATCCAGAAGTGACCGTCAAGGTCGTCGGCGGTATCAACGACGACAAGATCACCGCCGCGATCCGCAGCGGCAAGGTGCCGGACGTCGTCAGCTCGTTCACATCGGCGAACGTCGGCAGCTACTGCAACTCGGGTGCGTGGATCGACCTGAAGCCGTTCCTGTCGAAGGACAAGATCGACGTCAACATGTTCCCGAAGACGTCGCAGTACTACACGCAGTACAAGGGCAAGCGTTGTGCCTTGCCGCTGCTCGCCGACGTCTACGGCTTCTACTACAACAAGAAGATGTTCAAGGCGGCCGGGCTCACGAGCCCGCCGAAGACGATGTCGCAGCTCACCGCGTATGCGAAGAAGCTGACGAAGAAGAACTCGGACGGCTCGATCAAGGTCGCCGGGTACAACCCCTTCTACGGTTTCTACGCAGGCAATGCTCCCGACCTGAGTACCTACGCGCCGCTCTTCGGCGCCAAGTACGTGGACGGAGGCGGCAAGTCGATGCTCTCGCGCGATCCGGCCTGGAACCGGATCCTGAAATGGCAGAAGAACCTCGTCGACTGGTACGGGTACAAGAAGCTCCAGAAGTTCAACGCGGGAGCGGCGGACGAGTTCTCCGCGTCTCACGCGTTCGAGATCGGCAAGCTCGCGATGATGATCGACGGCGAGTGGCGGGTGGCGTTCATCGGACGTGAGCATCCGTCGCTCGACTACGGGACGGCGCCGGCGCCGGTCGACGATGCCCATCCCGAGCTCTACGGGGCCGGCTACGTGAACGGCACGATCATCGGCATCCCGAAGGGTGTGAAGAACAAGAACGAGGCATGGGCACTCGTCAAGTACCTGACGACCGACAGCCACGCGCTGGCGATCTTCTCGAACGGCGTGCGCAACGTTCCGACGACGAAGGCATCGCTGTCGTCGAAGGACATCAAGCCGGACGCGCACTTCAAGACATTCCTGAAGATCTTCGCGAATCCGAACTCGAAGACCACGCCGATCACGGCGGCGGGAAATGCGTACGGATCGCTGATCCAGGCGTTTGCGGTCAAGTATCAGGCCGGTCACGCAGGCGACCTGCAGGGCGGCCTGAAGAAGCTCGACAAGCAGATCGACGCCCAACTGAAGCAGGCACAGGCGGGCGGAGTGCCGTAATGGTGAGCGTCGTTACGGCTGCTGCTGTACCGACCTCGGGGCGCGCGGGCTTAGCCCGCGCGCCCCTTTCCAAATGACCGGGATAACCGTCCCGGCGGTCCGCGCCCAACCGGTCGACCGGACGCGGGCGAAGCGAAAGGCGGCCTGGCGTCGACGTCGCCTCGTCCTGCTCTTGATGATGCCGTGGCTGATCGGCTTCTCGGTCTTCTTCGGGTACCCGCTCGTGATGAGCGTCTACCTGTCGTTCACGCACTACGACCTGCTGTCTCCGCCGAAGTGGATCGGCACCGCGAACTACCGGTACCTCTTCACCCAGGACCCCCAGGTCGGACAGGCGGTGAAGAACACCCTCTGGATCATCGCGATCATGGTCCCGTTGCAGGTCCTCTTCGCCTTCGGCGTCGCCACGATGCTCGCGCGCGCACGGCGCGGCGTGGGCTTCTTCCGGACGATCTTCTACCTGCCGGCTCTCGCGCCGCCCGTGGCCGCAACTCTCGCGTTCGTCTACATCCTCAACCCTGCGACGGGGCCGGTGAACATCCTGCTCCAGCACCTCGGCATCGATGGCCCCCTCTGGTTCCAGTCTCCGGGATGGTCGAAGCCGTCATTGACGATCCTCGGACTGTGGGGCGTCGGGAACATCATGATCATCTTTCTCGCCGCCGTCCTCGATGTCCCGACGCACCTGTACGAGTCGGCGGAACTGGATGGTGCAGGCCCATTCCAGCGCATGCGCTGGGTGACCTTGCCGACGATCAGCCCGGTGATCCTCTTCTCGGTCGTGATCGGCGTCATCGCCGGCCTGCAGTACTTCACGCAGGCCTACGTCGCGGCGAATGTCGCGTCGGGGCAGGCCTCCCAGGCCGGTGATCAAACCGTCAACAACCTCGGCTATCCGGAAGGGTCGACGCTCTTCTATCCGGTGTTGCTCTACCAGCACGGATTCCGCTACTTCAACATGGGTTACGCGTCGGCGATGTCCGTGATGTTGCTGCTCGTTGCCTTCACGGTCACCGTCCTGATCATTCGCAACTCCCGGCGCTTTGTCCACTACACGGGGGCGGCCAAGTGAGCAGCGCCACGGTTCCCACCGCGACCGCGCTGGTGAGGCGAAAGCCTCCGGCCGCCGTGCGGAGGCGCCGCTTCCTGCTGGCCGTGGCGAACCACAGCCTGCTCATCGTCGCGGCCATCGCCTTCTTGGCGCCGTTCGTGTTCATCGCACTGACCGCGCTGATGACGAACAGTCAGGCGCTGTCCTCACACATCTGGCCGCACCCGTTCCGCTGGCAGAACTTCGTTGACGTGTTCCATCAGGCACCGATCTGGCGCTGGGCCCTGAACACGATGATCTACTCGTGTCTCGCCACCCTCGGCGTGCTGGTGTCGAGCATTCCTGTTGCGTATGCGCTGTCCCGCATCCGCTGGCGTGGACGGAATGTCGCTTTCGGGCTCGTTCTGATCGCTCTGATGCTGCCGCCCGTGGTGTCGGTGGTGCCGCTCTACGTCATGTGGGCGAAGCTGGGCCTCGTCGGCGGCCTGGGCCCGCTCATCATCCCCAACTGGTTCGGCGACGCCTTCTCGATCTTCCTGCTCCGCCAGTTCTTCATGACGATTCCCGAGGAGTACCTCGACGCCGCCCGTGTCGACGGTTGCGGCGAGCTGCGCATTCTCGGCACGGTCGTCCTCCGGCTCGCGAAGCCCGCGATCGCCGCGGTAGCGCTGTTCTCGTTCCTGTACACCTTCAACGACTTCTTCCTGCCGCTGCTGTACACGCGCGAAAACCCGAGCAGCTGGGTGCTCCAGATCGGCCTGTCGGAGTTCCGATCGCTCCACCAGGTGCAGTGGAACCTGACGATGGCGGCCACGCTGCTCGTGATGGCGCCCGTGATCATCGTCTTCTTCCTCGCGCAGAAGGCGTTCGTCGAGGGCGTCACTCTCACCGGGGTCAAGGGATGAAAATCGCCGTTATCGGCGGCGGCTCGACGTACACGCCCGAGCTCGTGTCCGGCCTCTCGCGTGAGCGGGGCCGCATCGACGTCAGCGACCTCGTCCTGCACGACATCGACCCGGAGCGGCGTGAGGTCGTCGGCGGGCTCGCGCAGCGAATGCTCGACCGGCAAGGCTACGAAGGCAGGCTCGAGATCACCGACGATCTCGATCGTGCGGTCGACGGTGCGGACTTCGTCCTGATCCAGATCCGGGTCGGCGGGCAGGACGCTCGGCTCTCGGACGAGACGGTGCCGCTCGCCTGCGGCTGCATCGGTCAGGAGACGACCGGTGCGGGTGGCCTTGGAAAGTCGTTGCGCACCGTCCCGGTCGTCCTCGGGATCGCCGACCGCGTCCGCGAGCGTGCAGCCGACGGGGCATGGATCGTCGACTTCACGAATCCGGTCGGCATCGTCACACGGTCGTTGCTCGATCACGGCCATCGCGCCGTCGGTCTCTGCAACGTCGCGATCGGGTTTCAGCGGACCTTCGCGAAGATGCTGGGAGCAGAGCCGGAGCGGGTGCAGATCGACCAGGTCGGGCTCAACCATCTGTCCTGGGTCCGCTTTGTCCGTCTGGACGGAGAGGAAGTGCTCCCGGACCTCCTCGCGTCACACGGAGACGAGATCGCCGAGATGTCGGGCGTGGCGCGGCGCCTGATCGACGAGCTCGGCGTGATCCCGTCGTACTACCTGCACTACTTCTACGGACACGACCGGGAGCTCGCCGAGCAGCTCGGCGGGATTCCCCGTGCGACGACCGTCGCGGAGATCGAGCGCAAGCTCCTGGAGATGTACCGCGACCCGAACCTCGTGGAGAAGCCGGCACTCCTGGAGCAGCGCGGCGGCGCGTTCTACAGCGAGGCCGCCATCGGGCTCGTCGGCGCGCTCGCGACCGACAGCGGTGAGGCTCATGTCGTCGACGTGCGGAACAACGGAACGGTCGAGGGTCTCGCGGACGACGACGTGATCGAGGTGTTGTGCGCAGTCGGCGCAGGCGGCGCGAAGCCGCTGCCGCAGCCGGCCGTCGCCCCGGAGCTGCTCGGGCTGATGCAGCACGTGACCGCCTACGAGCGTCTTGCTGCAAGCGCGGCCGTGACCGGCGATCCGGCAATCGCGCGCAAGGCACTGCTGACGCATCCGCTGATCGGCCAGCACCCGTTGTCGGAGGAGCTCGTCGACCGCCTGCTCGAGGCAGGCTCGGAGCATCTCCCGCAATTCCACGCGGAGACCCGCGCATGAGTCGCGCAGCGGTGCTTGCCGTGGACGGCGGCAACTCGAAGACCGACCTCGCGCTCGTGGAGGCGGATGGGTCGGTGCTGGCGCTCGTCCGCGGACCGCTCAGCTCTCCTCACCATCTCGGCATCGACGGAGCTCTCGCGGTTCTCGAAGACCTGCTGGCGGAGGCGGTGCGCGAGGCCGGCCTCAACGATCACGCTGGACGCGTCGCACAGGTCGCCACGCTGTTGATGGCCGGAGTCGACTTCCCCATCGAGGAGGACGTCGTGCGCGACGCGATCGAGGAGCGCGGCTGGGCCCAGCGGGTTCACGTCGGCAACGACACGTTCGCCATCCTGCGAGCGGGGACGGAGCGCGGCTGGGGCGTCGCGGTCACGTGCGGCGCCGGGATCAACTGCGTCGGTGTGTCGCCGGACGGTCGGCACGCGCGCTTTCCCGCGCTCGGCGCGATCACCGGCGACTGGGGCGGGGGATACGACCTCGGCCTCGCCGCCGTGTCGGCCGGCGCACGCGGCGAAGACGGCCGCGGCCCGCGCACGAGTCTGGAGCACGCGGTGCCGGCCCACTTCGGCCTCACGACGCCGACTGAGCTTGCCGAAGCGATTCACGCCGGCCGAATCGCACAACGCCGCGTCATCGAGCTCGCGCCCGTCGTGCTCGCCGAAGCCGCGGACGACGCTGTCGCGGCGGAGATCGTCCAACGCCTCGCGGCGGAGGTGGTCGCGCTCGCCCGGGTCGCGTTGGCCCGCCTGGATCTCCTCGACGAATCGGTGGAGGTTCTCCTGGGCGGAGGAGTTCTGCAGGAGGCCGCAGGCGCTCTGCTCGCCGCGATCGAGTCGGCGTTGCACGAGGTCGCTCCCAACGTCACCGTGCGGCCTACCGCATCTGCGGCGATCGTCGGCGCAGCGCTGCTGGGTCTCGACGAGATCGAGGCAGGCCCCGACGCTCAGGCTCGGCTCCGCCGCGAGCTCGGCACGGCGTTTTCCCAGCTCGAAGGAGTGGCGAGCATTGGCTGAAGTCAGATTCGTCCAAGCAACCAGGGTGTATCCGGGAACGGAAGCGCCCGCAGTCGACGCACTCGATCTGGACATCGCCGACGGGGAGTTCATGGTGCTGGTGGGCCCATCCGGCTCCGGAAAGACGACGGCGTTGCGGATGCTCGCCGGCCTCGAGGAGGTCGACGCCGGGTCGGTCTTCATCGGGGACCGCGACGTCACCGACCTTGCGCCCAAGGAGCGCGACGTCTCGATGGTCTTCCAGAACTACGCGCTGTATCCGTATCTCACGGTGGCGGCGAACATCGGCTTTCCGCTTCGGATTGCGAGGGTGAAGAAGAGCGTCCGCGAAAAGCGCGTCAAAGAGGTCGCCGCCTTGCTCGGGCTCACCGAGTACCTGGAGCGCAAGCCCGGGCAGCTCTCAGGCGGGCAACGCCAGCGGGTCGCAATGGGACGCGCGATCGTGCGCGTCCCGAGGGTCTTCCTGATGGACGAGCCCCTCTCGAACCTCGACGCAAAGCTTCGCGTCCAGATGCGGGCGGACATCGCGGCTCTGCAGGCCGACTTCGGTATCACGACGGTGTACGTGACTCACGACCAGTCGGAGGCGATGACCCTCGGGCACCGAGTTGCCGTCCTGCACGAAGGCCACCTCCAGCAGGTCGGTCCGCCGCGTCAGCTCTACGAGCGTCCGGCGAACGTCTTCGTCGCGGGCTTCATCGGCTCGCCTGCGATGAACCTCTGCACGGTGCCCCTCTCGAACGGAACGGCCTCCTTCGGCGGTGTCGACGTCCCGCTGCCGACCGGCGTCGCGGGGAACGGGAGATCGACGCTCGTGATCGGCGTGCGACCCGAGTCACTCGAGGTGGCGGCAGACGGGATCCCCGCGAAGGTGGACGTCGTCGAGGATGTCGGAGCCGATGCGTTCGTCTTCTGCAGCACCGAACTTGCCGGGGAGGCGACCAAGCTCGTCGCACGCACGGAGGTGCGCAAGGCGCCGAAGCAGGGTGAGCGCGTGTCGCTGCGTCCGCGTCCCGACGAGGCGCACCTGTTCGACTCCGCAAGCGGCGAGCGGCTGGATCATTGATGGCGCCCGCCGCCGTTCCGGAGCCCGACCCGCACACTCCGGGCGAGCTGTTCCGCGGCGAGATCAGGGAGCAACCGGCAGCGCTCCTCCGGCTGCTCGATCACGAGGCGGAGTTTGCCGCCGTGACGAAGGCCATGGTGGACCGGGCCCCCTCGGTCGTGCGTCTCGTCGGCCACGGCTCCTCCGACGCGGCGGCGTCGTACGGCGTCTACGCGTTCGGCCTGCTGCCGGGCTGGACCGCAATGCGCGACTCGATCTCGCTCACTGTGTACTACGACGCGAAGCTCGACCTCTCCGACTCGGTGGTCATTGCTCTCTCGCAGTCCGGCGAAACACCCGACGTCGTCGAGTACGTCACGCGTGCGGGTGCAAGGGGTGCACTGACCGTCGCGATCACGAACGGGGAAACCTCCGGTCTCGCGGAAGCTGCGGATGCGACGTTGCCACTCGCGGCCGGCCCGGAGCGCGCCGTCGCCGCGTCGAAGACGTTCCTCAACACGCTCGCCGCGCTTGCGCTGCTCGCGGGCGGGGCTGCGGGCAGAGGCGCCGAGATCGGCGCCGGCCTGCGTCGCGTGTCCGAACAGCTCGCGGAGTCGCTCGAGCCCCTCGAACGCGCAGTGACCAACGTCGCGACCGCGTTCGCCTACGTCGGCCGGATGTACGTGATCGGACGTGGCATCGAGTTCGGAACCGCCCGTGAGGTGGCCTTGAAGCTGACGGAGACCTGCCGCGTCGCGGCCGAGCCTCTGACCGCAACCGATCTCGCGCATGGGCCGATCGCCGCGGTGGACGCACTCTTTCCGGTCTGGACGATCGCTTCTCGCGACGAGAGCCTGCCGATCGTGGTCGACGCGGCGACCCGATTGCGCGAGGCCGGCGCGACCGTCGTGGCCAGCGGCAATGCCGCTGCCGAGATCGAAGGCGCTGCGTACATCCTGCCGGTCCCAGAGCCGCCGCACGCGATCCTGTCGCCGCTCCTCTCGGTCGTGCCAGGCCAGCTCTTCGCGGGGGCACTCGCGCATGCCAAGGGCCTCGACGCGGACTATCCGGTCGGGCTCAGCAAGGTCACGCGCGCCCGCTGAACAACGGCCGGGCGGCCCTTGGCTTCAACCGTGCGGGCATCCCCTCAATTGAGGTAGCTCGATCGGGGGTAGACGCGCACCCCGGATCTGACGACTCTGTCAGAGGAGAACTGCGGCACCATGACTATGTTCGAGACCAGCCAAGCGGCGTCGGCGACGCCCACCGCGCCCCCGTTCAGCTCTGCAGAGATGCGGAGCTATCCACTAGGCACGCTCGTGTACCGGTCGGGCCTGATGCCGCTCGAGGCGGTCAACCGTGCGCTCGCCGAAGCGGCGGAGAGCGGACGGCGGCTCGGTGAAGTCCTGCTCGAGTACGGCCTGCCGGAGCGAGACCTCACGCGTCTGCTCGCGGCTCAGCATGGACAGGAGTTCGTCGACCTCACTGAAGTTCCGATCGAGCTCGAGGTCGTCCAGCTCCTGCCACGCGCGGTCCAGGAGATGTACTGCGCGCTGCCGCTGTGGCGTGAAGGCGACTGCACGATCGTCGCGGTCCCCGATGCAGACAACGCGTCGCATCTCACCCGCCTGCGGGAGGCGCTCCACGGGCCGATCCGGCTGGTGACCGCAGCGCGCTCCGACATCAAGGATGCGATCCAGCGCGCACACGAGCCTCAGGGGATGATCACGCAGATGGCGCTGGCCGAGGCGCGGACACCGCAGGTGCCCGAGCCGGAGACGGTTCCCACCACGATCTACCGCGTTGAGGTGACGCTTGCGAGCGGCGCGACGCTGCTCGTCGCCGAAACGACCGATTTCGAGTACGCCAAGCAAGTCGGCATGCGTGTCATCGACGAGGCCGAAGCCGGCGGCACAGTTGCGATCGGTGACGCGACGATCGACGGCCGCCAGGTCGTCTCGGTCGACGTGCTGGGACGAAACGGCGCATGAACTTCCCTCTTGCCGCCGTCCGTGAGCTCGTCTCTTCGGTGAGCAAGGACGGCAAGCCCGTCGTGCGGCTGAGCTGCGCCGACTACGGGTCGGAATGGGTCGTTGCCGCGGACGTCTATCCGGTCGACCAACTCGAGGTCGAACCGCGGAGCGCGGGCCCCTACGTGTTCGGCTCCGCGCAGGAAGCACGGAGCTTCGTCGAGAGCTCGCTCGGCGCACTGCAAGTTCTCGGCTGCGAAGTCGCCTAGCCCTCTTTCACGGGCGGCTCTTTTGCCGCGCGACTGACGCCACTTCCTTCCAGCGCTTCTTGCGTGCGATTCGGAGCCGATGGTCGGTGCGTGCGGCGATCATCTCGAGCTCTCGCTGCAACTTGCGCCACGAGCGAAGCCGGTCGAGCTCGAGCGAGCCGTTGTCGACCGCTTCGAGGACGGCACAGCCGGGCTCGCTTGCGTGCGCGCAGTCGCGGAAGCGGCACGTCGTGCCAAGGGCTTCGATGTCCTCGAAGGCTGCACTGACGTCGCCCTCCCAGAACTGGAGCTCGCGCAGGCCGGGCGTGTCGACGACGAGCCCGCCGCCGGGCAGCTGGAAGAGCTCACGGTGAGTCGTCGTGTGACGTCCGGTGCCGTCGGCCGCAACGGCACGCGTGCGCATGACCTCTTCTCCCGCCAGCCGGTTGAGCAGCGTCGACTTGCCGACACCGGAAGAGCCGAGCAGCACGACGGTTCGACCAGGTCGAACGTAGAGGTCGAGCGTGTCGAGCCCTTCGCCCGACAGGTTCGAGATGGGATGCACGGGCACGCCGATGGCGACGGACTCCACCGCCAGCACAGCGTCCGCCACGTCCGGGCAGAGGTCGGCTTTCGTCAGGACGACGATCGGTGCGGCGCCGCTCTCCCAGGCACTGGTGATGTAACGCTCGAGTCGTCGCAGGCTGAAGTCGTCGTCGAGCCCTGCGAGAAGGAATGCGGTGTCGACGTTCGCCGCCAGCACCTGTTCGGTCGAGTCCTTGCCTGCGGTCTTGCGGATGAACGCGCTCCGCCGCTCGAGGATCGCCGTAATCGTCGCGGGCGGAGTCACACCCACCCAGTCGCCGACAGCGGGAAGCTGTCCGCCGACCTCGTGGTCGTGGAACATGCGGCCGGCCGCTCGCGCGCGCAGCTCGCCCTCCTCCGCGAAGAGGACGTATTCACCGCGGTGCTGCGCGGCGACACGGGCAGGTAACAGATTGTCGTCTTGCAGTTGATCGAATGCGGCCGCGAAGGCGGCGTCCCATCCGAGGGAATCCATGGGAAACAACGCGAGTCTCCTTTGTGAGTGAGTGAACGACGAAGGACCACCGCCCGTTGCGGTGGTTCAGCTCACGGGACTCGCGCTAGTCGAAACTGGTGCCGGCTAGCCGACGAGCCGCGTGGCTCTTCGGGCGGAGGCAAGCTCAATCGTCATTTGTTCGACCTCCTTGTCGCCGGGAACGAACTGACCGTAGCACGCGGTCACGGACAGCACCAGCCCGCGAGCCTTGAGTTACGCGACAGGGAGCCGAGCAGGTCCCGGCGGCCGCAGCACGGCGAACTGATCGGTGATCTCCAGCTCGCTCGTACGGAAGCGGAAGAGCGACCCGGGACGGCCGCCCGTCGGGCCCGACGCTCGCCGGCGCCCTGTGGGCTCGAGCACTTCGCGTCGGAGCAGGACTCGCTGGAGATTCGTCGCCGACACGTCGTGTCCGAGCGCGGCCGCGTAGAGGTCGCGGAGCTCGGAGATGGTGAACTCCGCGGGCGCGAGCGCGAAGCCCAGGTTCGTGTACGAGAGCTTGGCCCGCAGACGTTCTCGTCCGGCGAGGACGATCGAGTCGTGGTCGAACGCGGGGGTGGGGAGGCCGTCGACCGGGTGCCAGTCCGTGTCGCCGGGGAGCTCGGGGTCGACGTTGCTCGGCACGAGCCCGAGGTAGGCCGTCGCCAGCTGCCACTCCTGCGGCGAGCGCTTCGGATCGCTCAGCGTCTCGAGCTGCTCGAGATGCGAGAGCTCGCGCACGTCGACCTTCTCCGCGAGGTGCCGGCGGATCGAGTCCTCGAGCGTGTCGCCCTGGTTGAGGTAGCCGCCCGGCAGCGCCCAACTCCCCTTGAACGGAGCGCGCGCCCGCTGCCAGAGCAGCGCTTGCAACTCGCCGTCTCGCACCTGGAGGACGACGGCCAGGGTCACGTGGGCGGGCATGGGGTGCCGCGTGTTAGTCTCCGTCACAGTTTTCGCCCCATAGTCGTAAACCTTAGCGGAAAGGTCGGAATGAAGAGATCGCTCGTACTGATCGGCCTCATCGTGGTCGTCGCCGCAGGCTGTGGCGGAAGCGGCAAGAAGTCCTCCGCCAACACCACGACCTCCTCCTCCGGCAAGAGCGGCAAGAACATCGGGCTTGTCACTGACATCGGCGGCCTGAACGATCGCGGCTTCAACCATCTCTCGTACGTCGGTCTGCTGCGAGCACAGTCCGAGCTCGGGATCCAGCAGCAGGTCTTTCAGGCGAAGTCGACGCAGGACTACGTCCCGAACCTCTCGGCGTTCGCGCGCAAGGGCTATGACCTGACTATCGGCGTCGGCTTCACCGAGGCGACGGCGATCGACACTGTCGCGACGACCTTCCCGAAGTCGAACTTCGCGATCGTCGACGTCGACCAGACAGAGGAGCCGCACAAGCCGGCGAATCTCCTGGGCCTCCTGTTTCGCGAGCAGGAGACCGGCTATCTCGTCGGCTACCTCGCGGGGCTCGAGGAGAAGCGGCGGCCCGGCAAGGACGTGATCGGCTCCGTCGGTGGCCAGAAGCAGCCGCCGGTCGACCGCTTCATCGCCGGCTACCAGGCGGGCGCGAAGGCCGCCGATCCGGGGATCACCACGTTGAACGGCTACTCGGAGGACTTCTCGGATCTCGCGAAGTGCAAGCAGATCGCGCTCAACCAGATCGAGCAGGGCGCGGGTGTCATCTTCCAGGTTGCGGGTGGGTGCGGCCTCGGCGCGCTCGACGCAGCGAAGGAGAAGGGCGTCTGGGGCATCGGCGTCGACGCCGACCAGTCGTTCCTCGGCCCGCACATCCTCACGAGCGCCGTGAAGCGTGTCGACACCGCGGTGTTCGACGCGATCAAGCTCGTCGTCGACGGCAAGTTCAAGGGCGGCAACATCGTCTTCGGCCTCAAGGACAACGGTGTCGGCCTCGGCAAGATCAGCCCCAAGGTGCCGAAGTCCGAGGTCGCCAAGGTGATGAAGGTCCGCGCCGACATCATCGCCGGCAAGATCAAGAACATCCCGACGGAAGTGCCCTAACTAGGGAAAGCGGCTTTGCTGAGGGCGGAGGTCCAACGGGCCTCCGTCGTGGCACTGCGGGGACTGGTATTCCGCGGGCTCGTTCGGGTAGCCCCGGTTGAAGAGCCAGGCCTGGATCACCTCGGCCTGCCGTGTGGGCACGCCCAGCCGCTCCGCGACGTACGCCGTGTTCTGCAGCGCGTAGCACTCGGTGACGCCTTCGTCCTGGAACCCGCGCAGATGGAACGCCTCGTGGGCCAGCGTGTGGGCCGCCCAGCCGGCGCTGAACTGCGACAGGCCGCAATCGCCGCGCTCGAGGCAGCTGAAGTCGACGCGGTCGAGATGCCGGAGCGCCTTGCACGTCTCGCGGTGAAAGGTCTGTGTGGTCAGCGGGGCGACCGGATTCGTCGAACTGCACCCGGCCGGCCTCTCCGTGCACGTCCACGAGTCCCGCCAGAAAGCTGGGGCAGCGAACGGCGACCTTGCGGCCGGCGAGGTCGCTTGCGATCGACGCCAGCTGGTCCTGCTCGCGGATGCGTTGCTCGTGGCGAGCGAAGCCGAGCGCCGAAAGAGCGCCGACGACGACGAGGAGAACGGCAATGCCGCGCACAGGCAGAGAATCGGCAGCCCTCCGGACGGCCTTGATTCCGACTTAGTGGCTCAGAGCCACTAAGTCCCCCGGCGCCCCTTCTTGGTCCGACGCGTAAGAGCGTGGCCATCGGGGAAGGCGGTAACGGCTCGAGTCGTTGCAGGTCGAAAAGAACCGGAGGTGGGGGATGGCAAAGCTCGAAGCGAAGCAACGGAAGTTCCTGGAGGAGAACCCATTCGTCGGCACGGCGACGACATTGCGCGAGGACGGCTCGCCGCACTCGACGATCGTCTGGGTGGACGTCGACGACGGCAAGGTCTCCTTCAACACGGCCCGCGGCCGCGCGAAGACGGAGCACCTGGAGAAGGATCGCGCGTGCCTCACTGCTCGTCGTCGACCCGAACGACACGCACAAGTGGGTCGCCGTCAGCGGGCCTGCGGAGGTCACGGAGTCCGGTGCCGACGCACAGATCGACAAGCTCGCGAAGAAGTACCTCGGCAAGGACGAGTATCCGTGGCGGAACCCGGCGGAGCAGCGCGTCAAGGTCGTGATCGAGCCGGACAAGGTCGACGCGTCGGGCTTCGACGACTGAGTCGTCCGTAAGATCGGCGCGTGAGCGTCGACCATCCGGAGCTCGCGGCGGCGGCAGAACGCCTACGCGCAGAACAGACCGTCCCCGGCCTTCTTGGCGCGTTGGCGCGGGCGTATGTCGACGTCGTCGGTGCGCGCTCCTGCACGATTTCGCGCGTCATCGGCGATCTGCTGGTCGACCTGATCCAGTACCAGCAGGAAGGCGAGCCCCGGCGCCTCGGTCACGGGTACCTGATCTCCGACTATCCGCTGACGCGGGCCGTGATCGAGGAGCACGAGCCCCGCACGGTTTTCGTCGGAGACGCGGACGCGGACGCGAACGAGGTCAAGCTGCTGCGTGAGCTCGGGTTCGACTCCGTCCTGATGGTTGCGATCGAGGCGGAAGACGGGGTCTGGGGCCTGGTCGAGGTCTACGACCAGGACGGACGTCGCTTCGGAGACGAGGACGTCCGGCTGGCGCAGGCCCTTGTAGCCGAAGCAGGTCAGCGCCTCAGGCAGCTCGAGCGGCCGGCTTGACGATGTCCGCCACGATCTGCGACGTTGGACCGCGCGACGGCCTGCAGAACGAGCCGGGGACGTTCGAGCCCGCGTTCCGTGCAGAGCTCGTCAACCGGCTCGCTGCCGCCGGCCTGCCGCGCGTCGAGGCCGCGAGCTTCGTGCGCGCCGACGCGGTGCCGCAGATGGCAGGCGCCGAGGAAGTCGTCGCGGCGATCGAACGCCGGGACGGAACCGAGTACTCCGGGCTCGCGCTGAACGAGAAGGGTTACGAGCGGCTCGCCGCCTCCGGCCTCGACCGTGTCAACTTCACGCTCGCCGCAACCGAGAGCTTCAGCGAGCGCAACGCCAACCAGTCGGTCGCCGAGGCGCAGGCGGCGGCGGAGAACGTGATCGCCCGGTCGGAGCTCCCGGTCACGCTGACGATCAGCGTTGCGTTCGGCTGTCCTTTCGAAGGACGTGTGGACCCCGGAGTCGTGGCGGAGATCGCTGCCCACTTCCCGACGGCGGAGATCGTCCTGGCAGACACGATCGGCGTCGCGACCCCGAAGCAGGTGCGAGGGCTCGTAGAGCGCACACGCGCGCCGGGCGTCCACCTGCACAACACCCGCAACACCGGTTACGCGAACGCGATCGCGGCGCTCGACTCCGGCGCAACGCTCTTCGACGCATCCTGTGGAGGTCTCGGCGGCTGCCCCTACGCGCCGCGCGCCACCGGCAACATCGCGACCGAGGATCTCGTCTACCTTTTCGACGGCGAAGGAGTCGAGACCGGAATCGACCTCGATGCGCTCGTCGCCGCGTCGCAGTGGTTGGAAGGAGCTCTCGGCCGCCGGCTCGAGGGCCAGGTCTACCGCGCCGGAGCGTGGGCCGGCGACTGACTCGCCGTCCGGAAGGCCTCGAGCGCCAGGTCGATCTCGTCGTCGCCTGTCTGCCAGTTCGAGACCGAGACACGAATTGCGCGCCGGCCGTCCCAGACCGTCCCGCTCATCCAGACGTCGCCTGCTTCCTGCACGGCCTTCAGCACCTCGTCGGTGCGCGCGTCGCTCTCGAACCGGAACAGGACCTGGTTCAGAACGACGTCGTTGACGAGCTCGACGCCGTCGAGCTCGACGATGCCGTCGGCGAAACGTCGCGCGCAGGCGCAGGTTCCGCTCGACGAGCTCGGCGAGCCCGCTGCGACCGAGCGAGCGCAGCGCGGCGTAGACCGCGAAGCCGCGCGCGCGACGCGAGAACTCCGGTACCCAGTCCACCTGGTCGCGAACGGTGCGGCTGTCGTCCTGGATCAGATAGGACGCGCTGATCGTCATAGCCGCACGATGTGCTTCCGGATCGGCGCAGAGGACGAGCGCAGAGTCGTAGGGGACGTTCAGCCACTTGTGGGCGTCCGTGATCCAGGAATCCGCCCGCTCGACGCCGTGGACGAGATGACGAAGACTCGGGCTCGCAGCCGCCCAGAGACCGAACGCACCGTCGACGTGCAGCCACGCACCGTGCGGAGCAACCGCATCGGCGATCTCGTCGAAGGGATCGAATGCCCCGGTGTTCACCTCGCCCGCCTGCGCGCAGACGATCGTCGGCCCGTCTCCTTCCGCCAGCGCCGCACGCAGAGCCTCGGCGTCCAACCGTCCCTGCCCGTCGGCGGGCACGACCTCGGGCACGCCGAGGCCGAGCAAGCGGAGCGCACGGTCGATCGTGACGTGGCGCTGCGCGCCGACGAGCACGCGAACGCGCGGTGCTCCGGAGAGACCGTCCCGGCCGACATCCCAGCCCACGCGCTCGAGCACGCGGAAGCGCGCGGCAGCAAGCGCCGTGACGCTTCCCATCTGGGTGCCGGTGACGAGACCGAGCGAGGCGTCCTCCGGCAGCCCGAGCAGATCGCACACCCACTCGCGCACCACCTGTTCGACGACGGACGCCGACGGGCCGCCCACGTAGAGGCCCGCGTTCTGATCCCAGGCGGAGGTCAACCAGTCCGCGGCGAGCGCCGCGGGCAGGCCACCGCCGATGACGAAGCCGAAGTACCGCCCGCTCGGTATCGCCACGATTCCCTGATCCGCGGCCGCGACCAGGCTCTCCACGACGTCTTCCGGAGCGGTCGGCTCGTCCGGCAGCGGCCCGCCGAGCGCCTTACGGAGCTCGTCGACCGATGTTTGCGGGAAGACCGGCCGGTCGTCGAGCGACTCGAGGAAGTCCGAGGCAAGCTCTGCGGTTCGTCGAAGAAGCGCGCGGATGTCGCTCATGAGCTCGACTCTACGCGCCGGATCACACCCTGCGCGGATAGGCGGGCGAGCTCCTCGTCGTCATAGCCGAGGTCGCGGAGGATCTCGTCCGTGTGCTCGCCGAGCCGCGGCGGCTGCCTGCGATGCGACACGCGCTCGCCGTCGATGGAAAGCGGCAGCGCGACCGTCGGCTCGGGTGTCGGCTGAATCATCCCGAGCGCGTTTGTCTGCTCGTGGTCGGCCGCGTCACCGACGTCGTTGACCGGTGCGGCAGGAACGCCGGCAGCCTCGAGGCGCTCGAGCAGTTCCGCGAAGGGCTCGTCGCGCAGTCGGTCCTGGAGCAGCGCCGCAAGCTCTTCGCGATGCGCGACCCGATCGGGATTCGTGGCGAAGCGTGCGTCCGCTGTGAGCGCCGGGAGGTCGAGTGCCGAGCACAACCGGGCGAAGAGCCCGTCGTTTCCCGCGGCGATCATCACGTCACCGCCCGTGGGCGTGAAACACCTGGTAAGGCGAGATCAGCGGGAAGGCCGTCCCATGGCGGCCGGGCGCGCCGCCGCCCGCCAGGTACGCAGTGATCTGGTAGGGCATGAGGCCCAGAGCCGTCTCGAAGAGCGACACGTCCACCGTGTGCCCGCCGCCCGAGTGCAGCGCGGCGACGATGCCGAGCGCTGCCCACATTCCGGTCCCCTGGTCGATGATCGACGCGCCGACGCGCACGCCGGGCCGGTCCGGCTCCCCGGTCACGCTCATGATCCCGCTGAACGCCTGGAGCAGCGGGTCGTACCCAGGACGCTGGCGCAACGGTCCCGCTCGTCCGAACGCGCCGATGTCGCAGTAGACGAGGCGCGGATTACGGGCACGCAACTCCTCGGCGCCGAAACCGAGCCGTGTCGCCGTTCCGGGCCGCAGGCTCTGCAGAAAGACGTCCGCCGAATCGACGAGACGGAGCAGCACCTCCCGCCCGCGCTTGAGATCGAGGGCAACTGACCGCTTGTTCAGGTTCGCCGCGTAGAACATCACGCTCGAGCCCTCCCAGAACGGCGGGCCCCAGGCGCGCGCTTCGTCGCCGCGGTCCGGATGCTCGACCTTGACCACGTCGGCGCCGAGCGCGCCCAGGATCTCCGTACAGTAGGGGCCCGCCAGCGAGCTCGTGACGTCGACGACTCGCACACCGTCGAGCGGCAGAAATCCGTTGGCCATACGCGCGCGACCATACGAGAACGACGGCGACCTTCGGCGCATGCAGGCGCTTCAGCAGGAGCTGTGGGCGCTCGAGGGCCCACAGGTGCTGACCCATGTCGGTGACCTCGCGTGGTGGTTGCACCGTGGGGCGGAGGAGGACTGGAGCCGGCGGTTGTGGCTGGACGGCGACCGCTGCGTCGCCTGGGCCTGGCTCTGGCCGCCTGCGGCGCTCGACTACGACGTCCATCCCGAGCACCGGCGCGGCTCGGTGGAGCAAGGGGTGCTGGAGTGGTTCGAGTCAGAGGCCGGAGGAACGGATGCTCTCACGACCTTTGCGCTGGAAGATGACGCGGACCGGCTCGCGTTTCTCGCTGACCGCGGTTACAGCGCCTCAGAGCCGCTTTCGTGGTACGCGTACTACGTCCAGGAGCTCGATCGTGAGCTTCCCGAGCCGGTTGTGCCCGACGGCTTCACTCTCCGGACGGTTCGCACCGCAGACGACTTCCACAAACGCGTTGCGCTCCATCGTGCCGTCTGGGCACCATCGCGGCTGACGGAGGAGGGCTATCGCAAGGTGACGTCGGCCTGGCCCTACCGGGCCGATCTCGACTGCGTGGTGGAGGCACCCGACGAGAGCTTTGCGGCCTACGTTCTCTGCTGGTTCGACGAGGAGAACCGCGTAGGCGAGTTCGAGCCCGTCGGCACCCATCGTGACTATCGGCGGCGCGGTCTCGGGGCCGCGGTGTGCCGGTACGGGCTGCGGCGCTTGCAGGAAGAAGGCGCACGCACCGCGATCGTGTACGCGGGTGGACGCGACGAGGACCAGCGTTCGCGTGCCTTGTACGAGAGCATCGGCTTTCGCCGGCACACGCGGGCGATCGAGTTGCGGAAGGAACGTCAGTGACCCTCGCTTTCCTGCAGAACCTCATCGACCTGCTGACGGGGTCGCTCTGGACCTACCCGATTCTGTTCGGGATCTGCGTGGGCGACGCGATCATCCCGGCCTTTCCCAGCGAGACGGCAGTGATCGTGACCGGGATCCAGGCTGCCCGCGGTCAGTTGTCGCTCGAGGCGGTGATCGCCGTCGGCGCGGCCGGGGCGTTCGTCGGTGACAACCTGTGTTATTGCCTGGGCCGCTGGCTCGGCCTGCCGGTTGTGGATCGGTTCTTCAGCGGCGAGGTGGCCCAACGCCGACTCGACTGGGCGCGGAACTTTCTCAAGGAACGCGGCAGCTACGTCCTCATCGTCGCCCGGTTCATTCCCGGCGGCCGCACCGCGACGACGTTCACCGCCGGTCTTGTTCACCTACCTTGGCTGACCCGGTTCGTGCCGTACATCTTCATCGCGGCCATTGCGTGGGCGTGCTACGCCGCGTTGCTCGGCTACTTCGGAGGGATGCTGTTCAAGGATCGGCCGATCCTCGCGCTGCTGGTGGCGTTTGGAATCGCGGCGTCGGTCACGGCCGCCGTCGAGGGCTGGCGCCGCTTCCGCGGGTAGCTACGGTGCCGGGATGAACCGCCTCGCCGGCGAAACAAGCCCTTATCTTCTGCAGCACGCCGGCAATCCCGTGGACTGGTATCCCTGGGGTGACGAGGCACTCGCGCGCGCGCGAGAAGAAGACAAGCCCATTCTGCTCTCCGTCGGCTACGCGGCCTGTCACTGGTGCCATGTCATGGAGCACGAGTCCTTTGAAGACGGGGCGACCGCGGCGTTGATGAACGAGCACTTCGTTTCGGTCAAGGTCGACCGCGAAGAGCGTCCCGACATCGACTCGGTGTACATGGACGCCGTCGTCTCGCTCACGGGCCACGGGGGTTGGCCGATGACCGTCTTTCTGACGCCCGCGGGCGCGCCGTTCTTCGGCGGGACGTACTACCCGCCTGAGCCGCGGCATGGGCTGCCGAGCTTCCGTCAGCTGTTGCAGGCGATCGCCGACGCGTGGCGAGAGCGCCGCCCCGACATCGAGCGCGACGCCGGCGCGATCACGGAGCAGCTCCGCCGCACAGCCGAGCCATCACGCGAGCCGTTGACGTCGTCTCTGCTGACGGACGCCGTGCGCGGACTTCGGCAGCAGTTCGATCCCGAGTGGGGCGGGTTCGGACCGGCGCCGAAGTTCCCGCCCGCCTCGGTGCTCGAGTTTCTGCTCCGCCGCGGCGAGCTCGAGCTCGCGACGAAGACGCTCGACGCGATGGCAGCCGGAGGCATGTACGACCTCGTCGCCGGCGGCTTCCATCGGTACTCCGTCGATCGGCAATGGCTCGTGCCGCACTTCGAGAAGATGCTCTACGACAACGCGCTGCTCGTTCCGGTGTATCTGCACGGCTGGCTCGTGACGGGCAACGAGCGTTACCGCGAGATCGCCACCGAGACGCTCGACTACATGCTGCGTGAGCTCGGCCCTCGAGGAAGGGGGATTCGCCTCCGCTGAGGACGCCGACACGGACGGCGTCGAAGGGCTCACCTATACGTGGACGGAGGAGGACGACCTCCCGGACGAGTTGTTGCACCCGTTCGAGCACGGACGCCTCATCATCCGCGGCGCCCTCGACCCAGAGCTGCGAGCACGATTGTTCGAAGAGAGGGATCGTCGCCGGAAGCCGCTGCGTGACGACAAGGCGATCGCGTCCTGGAACGGCCTCGCGCTCGCGGCCCTGGCCGAGGCCGGGCGCAGGCTCGGGCGTGACGACTACCTGGACGCGGCTCGCTCGCTCGGCGAGTTCCTGCTCGGACCGCTCTCCACCGCAGAGGGTCGTCTCTACCGCAGCTGGCGTGCAGGCCAGGCGAAGCATGCGGGCGTGCTCGAGGATTACGCCGACGTTGCGAACGGCCTGTACGAGCTCCACGTCGCAACGGGAGAACTGCGCTGGCTCGAAGAGTCGCGACGGCTTGCAGTGCTTGCCGTCGATCTCTTCGGCGATCCCGTCGACGGCGGCTTCTTCCTGACCCCGAGGGACGGAGAGGAGCTCGTCGCGAGGAAGAAGGACTTCGACGATCACCCGACACCGTCGGGAAACTCCATGCTCGCCTACGTGCTGCTCCGCCTCTGCCGGCTCTGGGGCGACGAGGAGCTCGAGCGGCAGGCGGTCGGCGTGTTCCGGTTCGTCGCTCCACTCCTTCCGCGCGCTCCATCCGCGTTCGGACATGCACTCAACGCGCTCGATCTCCATTTCTCGCCGCCCCGTGAGATCGCGATCGTCGGACCGGCGGACTCCGAGGTGGCGCGGGCTGCGCTGGCGTCGTTCGACCCGAACGCGGTAGTCGCTTTCGGGCCGAGCGACGAGGTGCCGCTCCTGGCCGGGAAGGACCTGGTGGACGGGCGCCCGGCGGTCTACGTCTGCGAAGCCTTTGCCTGTCAGGCACCCGTGACGGAGGCACGAGCTTTAGGAGGGGGCGCAGCCGCGACTGTGACTTCCTAGCAGGTCGACAACCGCGGTCGGCGCGCCCCTCGAGCAAAGAGACTCGGCCGGGCGGGAAAACCCTGCACTCGACTTTCGAGGCTAGGAAATCTCTTTGACCTGGGCGCCCGGAATCGCGCCGATCAGCGCCTCGGTCGCCACGGGAAAGACCGCATGCGGAGTGCCGCCGGCGCACCACACCATCTCGAAACGACGGAGCGAGGCGTCCACGACGGTGGGGACCGGCCGGTCGTGCCCGAGGGGCGGAACGCCGCCGATGGCGTAGCCGGTCGCCTCTCGCACTTCGTCGCCGTCGGCCTGGCGCACGTCCGCGCCGAGCTTGCCCGTGTCCACCCGCCGGTCCCCGGCGCACAGACAGAGCAGAGGGCCGGAATCGTCGACGAAGACCAGCGACTTGACGATCTGGCCGACCTCGACGCCGACCGCGGCCGCTGCCTCCTTCGCTGTCCGGGTCGAGTCCGCGAGCTCCCGCACCTCGGCATCGAGCCCGAGCTCGCGGAGGCGCTCCTGGAATCGCTCAGCGGTTGGGTGCATCGTTGCCGCACTTTAGGGTAGGCGAGCCGTGCCCCTCCTCGAAGTCGAGAACGTCTCCATGGAGTTCGGAGGCATCGTCGCGCTCGACGCGG
Organism: uncultured Actinomycetes bacterium; assembly: GCA_963833255.1. Lineage (GTDB taxonomy): Bacteria > Actinomycetota > Thermoleophilia > Gaiellales > Gaiellaceae > 3-1-20CM-4-69-9. Next base: position 121,305 of record CAWHXK010000053.1, on the reverse strand, counting down.
TCTCGTTCGACGCGGGCGCCGGCGAGATCGTCGGGCTGATCGGCCCGAACGGTGCCGGCAAGACGACTGCGTTCAACGTGATCACCCGTCTGTACACACCGGCCGAAGGCGATGTCCGCTTCGACGGCGAGAGCCTCCTCGGCACTCCTCCGAGCGACGTGATCCGCCGGGGAATCGCGCGGACCTTCCAGAACGTCGAGCTCTTCCGCGGCATGTCCGTCCTCGACAACGTGCGGGTCGGTGCGCACGCGCGCCAGGGAGAACAAACGGCGGACGAGGTGCTCTTCTACGTGAACCTTCACTCGGTCCGCGACCGGCCGGCGTCGGAGCTGCCGTACGGGACGCAGAAGCGCGTCGAGCTCGCGCGTGCGCTTGCGTCCGGGCCACAGCTCCTGCTGCTGGACGAGCCCGCCGGCGGTCTGAGCCACGAAGAGGTCGACCAGCTCGGCAAGTTCATCGGCCGGATGCGAGACGATTTCGAGCTGACGATCCTGCTCGTCGAGCACCACATGGGCCTGGTGATGAGCGTCGCCGACCGGGTGCACGTTCTCGACTTCGGCAGGAAGATCGCGGAGGGGACGCCGGCGCAGGTGCAGTCGGACAAGGGTGTGATCGAGGCCTACCTCGGAGCCGAATCGTGAGTCTGCTGGAGCTCTCGAACGTCGAGGCGCGCTACGGCCCGGTCAAGGCCCTGCACGGTGTGTCGCTCACCGTCGGCGACGGCGAGCTCGTCGCGGTGCTCGGCGCGAACGGCGCGGGCAAGACGACGACTCTGCGCGCGATCTCGGGAACCGTGCGCCGTACCGGCGACCTCGTCTTCGGCGGGAAGGCACTACCGGGCCGTCCCGAAGCCACCGCGAGAGCAGGAATCGCGCACGTGCCCGAGGGCCGGGGAACATTCAGCGACCTGACCGTTTGGGAGAACCTCCGCCTCGGTGCGTACACGCGTCGCGGCAGCATCAAGGACGACGCGCGTCGTGTCTTCGGATTCTTCCCCCGGCTGGAAGAGCGCCGTCACCAGCAGGCCGGGACCCTTTCCGGCGGCGAGCAGCAGATGCTGGCGCTCGGCCGCGCGATGATGGCGCGACCGAAGCTGCTGCTGCTCGACGAGCCCTCGCTCGGTCTGGCGCCGATCGTCGTGAACGAGATCTTCGAGGCGCTCGAACGCATGAAGGGCCAGGACGGCATGTCAGTGCTCGTCGTCGAGCAGAACGCCAATCTCGTGCTTGCCCACGCCGCCCGCGCGTACGTCCTCGAGGTCGGCGCCGTCGTCGTCGCGGGGACGAGCGACGAGCTGCGCGCGAACGAATCCGTCCGGAAGTCGTACCTGGGTTACTGATGCCGATCGCCGCCTTCACCTGGACCGAGTTCGCTCAGCAGCTCGCGGCGGGCATTCGCGAGGGTGCGATCTACGCCGGGCTCGCCCTCGCGATCGTGATCATCTACCGCTCGACACGGGTCATCAACTTCGCGCAAGGCGAGATGGCGACCTTCACGACCTTCATCGCCTGGTCCCTGATGAACCAGGGGCTCACGTTCTGGGAGGCGTTCCCGATCGTGCTTGCGATCGCCTTCACCGGCGGCGTGGTGATCGAGCGGACCCTGATCCGTCCGGTCGAAAACGCCCCGGTGCTGACGATCGTGATCATCACGCTCGGTCTCGCCCTGCTGCTGAACGGGTTGATGAATCTGATCTGGGGTGGGGCCAACCAGCAGTTCCACGGTCCCTTCTCGACGAGGACGATCGACGTCGGCGGCGTCCCGGTCAGCGTGCAGGACATCGGCATCGTCGTCGTCTCGATCCTGCTCGTCGCGTTGCTCGCGCTCTTCTTCCGCTTCACGAAGCTCGGGCTCGGGATGCGCGCCGCGGCCGTCAACCGTGATTCGTCGCGGCTCGTCGGCGTGCGCGTCAGCTGGATGTTCGCGCTCGGCTGGGGGATCGCGACCGTGCTGGGCGCAGTCGCGGGAATGATGATCGCACCCGTCGTGTTCCTCGACCCGAACATGATGCAGACGATCCTGCTCTACGCGTTCGCGGCTGCCGTGCTCGGCGGTCTCGACTCGCCGCTCGGCGCAGTCGTCGGCGGCATCCTCCTCGGGGTCACGATCACGTTGCTCGGCCGCTACGTCGGGTTCATCGGGTCGACGCTGAAGCTGCCGGCGGCGCTCCTGCTCATTCTCGTGCTGCTGCTCGTGCGGCCGGGCGGCCTCTTCGGAAAGGTTGCGGTGCGGCGCGTATGAGGACGAAGCTCTGGCTCGAGCTGTCGGCTTTCGTCGTGCTCGCGGCGGTCGTCGTGTTGCTGCCGCGGTTCGTGAGCGACTTCCGCGCCCGCGAGCTCGCGATCGTCGGGATGTACTTCATCGCCCTGCTGGGCCTTTCGGTCCTGACCGGATTCAGCGGGCAGATCTCGCTCGGTAACGGCGCGTTCATGGCGATCGGCGGCTACACCACCGCAATCCTGAGCGTGGACGGCTTCTACGGACACCAGGTGCGCGACCTCTGGACGATCCCGATCGCGGGGGTCGTCGCCGGGATCGCAGGCCTTGTCGTCGGCCTTCCCGCTCTGCGCCTTTCGGGGCTCTATCTCGCGCTGATCACCTTCGGCATTGCCGTCTCGTTCCCGCAGCTGCCGAAGGAGTTCGACCACTTCTTCGGCGGCACGACGGGCAAGATCCTCAACCTGGCGAAGCCGCCGTTCGGGCTCAGCACGACGACGAACAACTGGATCTACTACCTGACCTGGGGGATCGCACTCGTGCTGCTGGTTGCTGCCTGGCTGCTCGTGCGCGGAAAGACAGGACGCGCCTTCAAGGCGATCCGCGACAGCGAGGTCGCAGCGGTGTCCGCCGGGATCAGCCTCGGGAGATACAAGACGCTCGCGTTCGGGATCTCGGCCTTCTATGCCGGCGTCGCCGGATCGCTGTACGCGATCGCGAATGCCTACGTCAATCCCGACGTCTTCCCGATCATCCTCTCCGTCTACCTCGTCGTCGGCCTCGCGGTCGGCGGGCTCGACTCGCTCTTCGGGATGATCGCGGGCGCCGCCCTGATCTACTTCCTGCAGAACCATGCCGACACGGTTGCGCGCTGGCTCAACCACCTGCCGGCGCTGAGCCTCGACCCGCAGAAGCCCGGGATCCCGAGTGTCGTGTTCGGGATCGTGCTGATCGTCGTGATGGTGCTGCTCCCGACCGGCGTCGGAGGCTTGGTGCGACGGCTCTTTGGGCCGCTAACAACTCGGCTATACACTCGGTCTTAGGTGAGCAGGTGGGCGTGAGGGTCTTTGTCGTGTGTGCCGCAGTGGCCGTCATGGCCGCCGCGTCTGCCGGCGCGCGCCCCGTCGCCACTCCCGGTGTCTCGTCGGACGAGATCCACATCGGCTCGAGCGTCCCGCTGAGCGGAGAGGCCGCGATCGCCGGGAACGTCGCGCGCGGAATCGACGCCTACTTCAAGTACGTCAACGACAAGGGCGGGGTCCTCGGACGCAAGCTCAAGTACACGTACCTCGACGACGGGTACGACCCGGGCCGCGCAGTGAACAACACGATCCGCCTGATCCAGCAGGAGCAGGTCTTCGCGGTCTTCAGCTCGCTCGGGACGAACAACAACCTCGCAGTCCGCAAGCTCCTGAACGACGCGAAGGTCCCGCAGCTCTATGTGTCGTCCGGCGCGACGACGTTCGGCCGGGACTACAAGAAGTACCCGTGGACGATCGGGTACATCCCGCCGTACTCGGAAGAAGGCGAGATCTACGGGCGCTATGTCGTCAAGAACATCAAGAAGGCGAAGGTCGCCGTTCTGTACCAGAACGACGACTACGGCCGCGATCTCCTCGCCGGCATGAAGCGCGGGCTCGGCAAGAAGGCGAAGTCGATCGTCGCGAGCGTGGGCTACGACCCGACGTCCTCGGATGTGCAGCCGCAGGTGACCCAGCTGAAGGCCTCGAAGGCGAACGTGCTGATGGTGTTCGCCTTCGGCAAGTTCTCGCTCCAGGCGTTCAACGCCGTGTCGCGGCTCGGCTGGAAGCCGCAGATCTTCGTCAACGACGTGTCGTCGGCCGCGTCGCTGATGGCGATCGTCCCGCAAAAGGCGGCGAACGGATCGATCTCGATCGTCTTCGGCAAGGACCCGGCCTCACCTCAGTGGGCGAACGACAAGGGCATCAAGCTCTTCCAGTCGATCCTCAAGAAGTACGGCAACGGAACCAGCTCACGCGACCTGAAGGACGGCTACTTCACCGCAGGTATGGCAACGGCCTACACGCTCGTCAACACGCTCAAGAAGGCCGGGAAGAACCTGACCAGGCAGAGCTTGATGAACGCGGCGACGCATCTGACCGAACGTGGGAATCCCTTCGTGCTGCCGGGCATCGTCATCCATACGACACCGACGAGTCGCTTTCCGATCACGCAGGTGCGACTGCAGCGGTGGTCGAAGGGGGCGTGGCGCACCTTCGGTCCGCTCGTCTCGGCCAAGCCCGGCTAGCGCTGGTCAGCGACAGTCCGAGTTGTCGCCGACAACCGCGGCGAGCGCACGCCTGGCCGTGACGGCAAAGCGCAGCGAGACGATGCCGGGATGTCGAACCGTCAGCTCCGTCATGCCGTCGGGGCTGGGGCTCAGGCAACCCGCAGGTGTGTGCCAGTAGGGCGCGTAGGTGACGCCGAGCCTGTACGTGCCCGCCACGGGAGCGGCGATGCGGATCGACGTGTAGCCGAGCTCGAGCACACGTGCCGGCGGGCTGACGAGCGGGCGCGGTGACGGAACGGCGAAGACGGTTGTCGTCGCAGTTTGGTGGACGACGGCGAGACCCGAGCGGCCACTTTCGAGCAGCCGTGCTTCGGCGCGTGCGCTGTAATCCGGCGTCGCAGTCGTGAGCACGACGTAGCGGACACTGAGCTTGCGCAGCCAGTTCACGTAGACGGATGGTCCGAGCTTCCCGTACAGCACGCGGTTCTGCGGAAAGTCCTCCTGCCTGAACCAGCCGCGCACGAGCGGGATCCGCGCGCGGGCGAGAAAGTCAGCGGGCCAGTGACCACTCGTGTCCACCGCCTCGACGCGATACGAGGGCTGCACGTGGCCCTGGAGGTAGGAGATCGTCGGCTTCCAGTAGGCGGCGTGTGCGGTGGGATCCCCGGCGCTGTGGACGAAGCTGGCGGCGAGCGGCGTGAGATTCCAGGAGAGGGCAAGTGCAAGCGCGACCGCGCAGACGGGCCGTGGACGCCAGTGGCGGAGCGTGAGTGTCAGGATCGCGATCGGCGCCGCGGCGAACCGAAGCCGCGCGATGTTCTCGCCGATCGGCGAGGCGAACGCGAACGCGGCCGTGCAGGCGGCGAAGTAGACGATGTACGTCCAACGAAGGAGCCGTGCGCTCGCGACTCCCCACGTCAATCCGATCCCGAGCACGCAGAAGACCGTCGCGGCGAGGAACTCCTGAACCGAGAAGGGGAAGGTGCCGCGGCCCGGGAACATTCTGCGGACCACGAGCTCGAGCGCCCCGACCGCCGCGATCGCGAGGGACGGCCACAGAAGCAGAGCCCGCTGATCGCGACGAGCGAGCGCGACTGCGGCCAGGAGCACCACGAGGAGCACGAAGGCGAGCGGGCTGGCGGCAAGGGTCAGGAGCGCGAAGCCTGCGAAGAGCGGGCGGCGTCCGAGTTGCAGGAGCCAGAGAGCGACGAGCGCGAGCGCGCTTCCGAGCATGAACGGGTAGGCCGCAGAGACGACGAGTAGCGCCCACACGACCGCGAAAGCGCGGATCGACCATTTGGCCTCCTCGCCCCACTCATGTCGCACGACAGCGGCAAAGGCGGCGACCGCGACAGCGACGATCAAGACGGCGAGCAGCTTGATGCCGATCGCCGCGGCCAGCGGGTAGTACAGGACGCTATAGGTGACGAAGCTGTAGCGGCCTGCGTACCAGAAGTTGTTCCAGAGGACGAAGCCGTGCTCGAGAAAGAGCGTCCGCTGGTAGACGTGCGCGGCGAGGTCGGTACCGGGTGGGCCGAACCAGACGAGCAGTGCCGCGAGGGACGCCGCCGCGGCTGCAGGCATCAGGAGGTCGGCGCGCGTGCGAAGCCAGATGCGCGGAGTCATCAGCGCATGTTCCCCGTGTGACCGAGTGAAAATCTCCCCGGCTGCGGCCAGACGGACAGGCCGTGTGGGCTCGGACCGACCGGAATGCGCGCGATCAACCGTCCGCTGCGTGTGTCGATTGCATAGACCTCCGAGTTGTAGCGTCCCGAGAGCCAGAGCACCTTGCCGTCCGCGGAAACGTCGCCCATGTCGGGGCTTCCTCCGCCCGGAATGTGCCACTTGCGAATGACCTTGCGGGTCCGGAACGAGATCACGGACACGCTTCCCTCGCTGCGATTTGCGACGTAGAGCACCTTTCCGTTCCGACCGACGACGAGACCGTGCGCTCCTGCGCCGGTATGGATGAACCCGATCACCTTCAGCCGTTCGGGGTCGATCTCCCACACTCCGCCGGCGGCGAGGTCGGCCACGTAGAAGACCTTCGCGTCCGGCGACGAGCGCACGTCCTGCGGCACCGAGAACCGGCGCGGCAGTGTTCGCACGGCGAGCACCCGGAAGTGGCGCACGTCGACCTTCAGCAGGCGGCCCGAGAACTCGCAACTTGCGATGACGTAACGCCCGTCGGGAGAGAAGTCCATGTGGTTGACGCCGGCGCAGGGAACGCTCAGCGCTCGCACGAGCCGGAACGAGTGTGCCGAGCGGAAGTCGAGCCGGTGCAGACGCTCGGCGACCACGATCGCGTAGCGCCCGTCGATCGTGAAGTAGAGGTTGTAGGGATCGTCGACCGGGATCGCCTTGCCGGGGCGACCCGTGCGCGGATCGATCGGCGTCAGCGTGTTGCCGACGTCGTCGTTCACGTAGAGCGTCTTCAGATCGTGCGAGGGCGTCACGTGCTGTGGCAGCGCTCCCACGGCGAAATGTCCGATGACCTTGTATGTCCGCGGGTCGATCACGTCCACCGAGTCTCCCGCGCTGTTGGGGACGTAGACGCGGGCCGGATCCCTCCGGGCGGCCGGGCTGATCATGCCCGCTCGATCGTAGGCATAGAGGTTCAGCGGACGGACCTGGGCAAGGGTTCGGTGGAGGTTCTTGGCCTGCTGGTGAACCGGAGGCGGCAGTCTGGCCGCGGCAGCTGCCTTTCCGTGGTCGCCCTTCCGGTCTCGATACACCAGGCTCCCGACCACCGCGAACAGGGCCAGCAATCAGGATCAGCGCCCCGCTCGAGGCCGGCCGTCGCCTTCGTCGCGAGGTTCTCACCGCGGGCCATGATGGCATGCAGGGTGCGGCCGGCCCGGCATTCTTAACGTTGCTCTCATTTCGTGCCGATAGCGTTTGTGGCGTGCAGAGCGAGCGGACTTAGCAGCGGCTTCCTGAACGAGCTCTCGCTCGGCCAATTCGGATCGATGCGCCGCAGCTACGCCGTCGGGTTCGGAGCCCTCGTGATCGCCGGCATCGCCCTCGGAGCGACCAGGATCGGCCGCGGGACCTTCGACGGTGCCCTCGCGAGCCTGTCGCATGCCCAGCCGAAATGGCTGGTCGTCGCTGCGATTGCTTTCGGACTTGGCCTGCTCGCCTCGGCGGCGGCCTGGCGGACCGGGCTGCGCGCATGCGGCGGCGAGGCGTGCTTCAAGCAGGTGTCGGCGCGCTATGCGATCGGCTCGCTCGTCAACTCTGTCGCCCCGGCGCACCTCGGCGGGGCCGTTCGGATCGGTCTCCTCTCACGCACGCTCCCCGGAGACGACCGTCTCTGGCGTGCGGGCGGGGTGGGCGCGTCGGTGGCCGCGGCACGGACGCTCGTGCTTGCCCTGCTCATCGTCGTGGCCGCATCCGTGGGCCGCGTGCCGTTGTGGCCGGCTCCGCTGCTGATCCTCGCCGTGGCCTGCGTGGTTCTCGTGTCCGATGCGCATCAGCCGACGGGCGGCAGGGCGACTCGGCAGCCTCCTGCAGATCTTCCGCAGCGTCGGGCAGTCGCCGCGCGCAGGAGCGACGATCTTCGGCTGGATTGCCTTCGCGGCGATCACGCGTGTGTGTGGCGCGGTCGCGATCTCGCTCGCTCTCGGTGTGTCTCGACCGGTCTGGGTAGCCGTCGTGCTGCTCGCCGCAATGGCGCTTTCCGGCCTGCTGCCGCTCACGCCGGGGAACTTCGGGGCAGGCGCGGGCGCGGCGACACTCGCATTGCACGGGACCGGTGTGGGCCTCGGCGCCTCACTTGCGCTCGGAGTCGCGTTCCAGGCGGTCGAGACGTTTTCGGGAATGACGCTCGGCCTCGCCGGTGCTGCCGTCCTGGCCGCGCCGGGAACGCGCACAAGGCGCTGGTCGATGGCCGGAGCCGGGGTTGCGGCAGTGGTCCTGGCGGCGGCGCTCGGCGTCGCGTCGATCGATTTCCTCTGAGCCTTCGAAGTCTTCGGGCGTAGACGTAAGCTCCCGGAATGGAGCTCCTCGGCCGTCCGCTCGACGAGCTGTGTGCGGAGGCGCGGGCGCTACGGGACGACGGCCACGGCCGCCTCGTCACCTATTCGCCGAAGGTCTTCATCCCGCTGACGAAGCTCTGTCGCGACGTGTGTCACTACTGCACGTTCGCGCAGCCGCCGCGGCGTGGCGAGCGGGCCTACCTGACCATCGAGGAAGTCCTCGAGATCGCGCGTGCAGGTGCGGCCGCCGGCTGCCGCGAGGCACTCTTCACCCTCGGGGACAAGCCTGAGCTGCGCTACCGCGCGGCTCGGGACGAGCTGGCCGCTCTCGGCTGTGGCACCACCATCGAGTACCTGGCCCGCGCGGCCGAGGCGGTGTTGACGGAGACGGGCCTGCTGCCGCATCTCAACCCGGGCGTCATGACGCGCGAGGACGTGCGGGAGCTTCGGCGCGTGAGCGTCTCGCTCGGCCTGATGCTCGAGACGACCTCGGAGCGTCTGTCGGCGCGCGGAGGTCCGCATTTCGGCTCTCCGGACAAGCTGCCGGCCCGCAGGCTCGAGACGATCGCGGCGGCCGGGGAGGAGCGAGTGCCGTTCACGACGGGCCTGCTCATCGGCATCGGCGAGTCGCGCGAAGAGCGCATCGACGCGCTGCTGGCGATTCGCGAGCTCGCCGACACGTACGGGCACGTGCAAGAGGTGATCGTTCAGAACTTCCGGGCGAAGCCGGGAACGCGGATGGCCGAGTCTCCCGAGCCGGAGCTCGAAGAGCTCCTCTGGACGATCGCGGTCGCGCGGATCGTGCTCGGCCCGCACGCCCATCTGCAGGCACCTCCGAACCTCTCGTACACAGACTTTCCGCGACTGCTCGACGCCGGGATCGACGACTGGGGAGGCGTCTCGCCGGTGACGATCGACCACGTCAACCCGGAGGCTCCCTGGCCCGAGCTCGAACTGCTCCGGGCCGGCACCGAAAGCCGTGACCTCGAGCTCGCCCCGCGGCTCCCGGTCTATCCCGAGTGGATCTCCGCAGAGTGGATCGACCCGAGCGTGCTGCCGTCGGTACTGCGCGCATCGGATTCGCTCGGCCTCGCGCGCGAGGACAGCTGGTCGCCGGGCGAGGTCGCTGGGATCCCGTTCGTTCCGCGGGATGCCCTGCCGATCGACACGCGTGCAGAGCTCGGCGAGGAGGAAATCGTGCGCCTGTTCCGCGCACGGGGCCACGAGCGCGACCGTGTCTTTGCTGCTGCCGATCAGCTCAGGCGCGAGGTTTGCGGCGACGAGGTGACGTACGTCGTCACACGCAACATCCAGTACACGAACGTCTGTTACTTCCGCTGCGGGTTCTGTGCCTTCTCGAAGGGGAAGTTGGCGGCGAACCTGCGCGGCGCGCCGTACCTCGTGCCGCACGAGGAGATCGTGCGTCGCTGCGAGGAGGCCTGGGAGCGCGGCGCGACCGAGGTCTGTCTGCAGGGCGGGATCCATCCGGCGTTCACCGGCGACTACTACCTCTCGGTCGTGCGTGCGATCAAGGAAGCGGTGCCGGGCCTGCACGTGCATGCGTTCTCGGCGCTCGAGGTGTGGCAGGGAGCTGCGACGCTCGGCCTGCCGCTCGACGAGTACCTCGCGGAGCTGGCCGAGGCCGGTCTTGGGTCGCTGCCGGGGACGGCGGCCGAGATTCTCGACGACGAGGTACGTCGCATCATCTGTCCGGACAAGGTGACGACGGGCCAGTGGTTGGAGGTGCACGACGCCGCCCATGGTGCGGGGCTGCGCTCGAACGTGACGATGATGCTCGGCCACGTGGAAGGGCCGGTCAACTGGGCGCATCATCTGTTGCACGCGCGCGAACAGCAACGCCGGACCGGCGGGTTCACCGAGTTCGTGCCGCTCCCGTTCGTGCACATGGAGGCGCCGATGTGGCTGCGCGGCCAGGCGCGCTCGGGCCCGACGTTCGGCGAGACGCTGCTCGTGCACGCAGTGGCGCGCCTCGCGCTTCACCCGTGGATCACGAACATTCAGGTGTCGTGGGTGAAGCTCGGTGCCGAAGGTGCAGCGGCCGCGCTTCGCACAGGCGTCAACGACCTGGGCGGCACGCTGATGAACGAGTCCATCTCCCGTTCGGCCGGAGCCGAGCACGGGCAGGAGTTCCCGCCGGAAGCGATGGAGGCGCTGATCCGCTCGTGTGGTCGCGTGGCGCGACAGCGGACGACGCTCTACGGCGACGCGCCGGAAGAACGGCGGCTCGCGTCGTTCGGCGCGGCCCCGCTCGCCGAGCCGTGGAATCCGCCGGTGAAGGACGCACGACTCGTCGCGCCGCCGCGTCTCGTGCGGCCCGGCTTCGCGACGAACTAGAGGCCTGATGTGAAATTCCGCCGGGCCGGATGACGCACCAGACACTGCGCCGGATCAGCACGTTCGCCCGCGGCACGTAGCGCCGCTACGCACCGCGAACGACCGCCCTGCCCGGCTTGGTCTGGAGCGCCCCCGACGTCGGCCGAATTTCGCATCAGCCCTCTAGGTCTCGAACGCCAGCAGATCGTCGAGCGACTCGCGCCGGCGGATCAGCTCGGCGTGGCCGTCCGCCACGAGCACCACGGCCGGGCGAGCGACGCCGTTGTAGTTCGACGCCATCGCCAGGGTGTAGGCCCCGGTGGCGGGAACCGCGAGCAGGTCGTCTCGGCGGGGCTCCGGCAGCTCGACGCTCTCGATGAGCACGTCACCGGACTCGCAATGCTTGCCGGCGATCCGGAACGTCGCCACCGGTTCCTCGTCGGCACGGTTCGCAAGGAGTGCCTCGTAGCGCGATCCGTAGAGCTGCGGGCGCGGATTGTCGGACATGCCGCCGTCGATTGCCGCATACGCCACGCCTGTCGTGCGCTTGACGACGCCGATCCGGTAGAGCGTCAGTCCGGCCCGGCCGACGAGCGAGCGGCCCGGCTCGAAGACCGCTCGCGCCGGTTCGGGCCAGTGGGCACGCAGACGTGAGAGCAGCTCTCGTGCGAACTCCTCTTCCTGCGGGACGGTCTCGTTCAGCGAATGACGAACCGCGAGGCCGCCGCCGAGGTCGAAGAGGCGCGGCGTCCAGCCCAGCTCCTCCCGGCAGTGCGCCGCAACGTTGGCAAGCCGATCGACCGCGAGCAGGCTCTCTGCGCTTCGCGTCAGCTGCGAGCCGATGTGCACGTGGAGCCCGGCGACGTCGAGCCCCGAGGCGAGCGCGTCCCTAACCGCGGCGAGCGCGTCGTCGGCGACGAGCCCGAACTTCGATTCGGCATGGGCGGTCCGGATCGCACGGTGCGTCTCCGCGTCGATGCCCGGAGTGACGCGGACGAGCACGGTTCGAACGCCTGCCGCTTTTGCCCGCGCAACCTCGTCGAGCGCATCGATGACCACGATCGCCCCGGCCTCGGCCGCCGCCTGGAGCTCCTCGTCGGACTTGTTGTTCCCATGGAACAGGATCCGCTCGCCCTGCATGCCTGCGCGCAACGCGAACTCGAGCTCACCGCGCGTGGAGACGTCGGCCCCCAGACCTTCCGAAGCGAGGAGCCGGAGAAGAGCGACGTTGGGGAACGCCTTCGTCCCGTACACGACGAGCGCTTCGGGATCCACCCCCGTATACGCCCGCGCCCGGGCGAGAATCGTCTCCCGGCAGTACACGAGGAGCGGCGTGCCGAACTCCTCCGCGAGGGTCGACGCACGGACTCCGCCCACCACCAGCTCGCCGTCCTCGACGGCTGCCGTGTCGGGGAAGAGCTCGATCAGCCCGTTAGTCGCTCCACCACTCCTGAACCATCTCGGCGTCGCCCGGGCCGGTATTCGGGGCGCCGACGATCAGGAACACGGCACCCTCATCGCCCGCTTCCATGCTCCGCATCGTGTCCTTGTGGACGCGGACAGCGTCCCACGGCTTGAGGTCTCGGACCTCGTCCTCGATCTTCATGCGTGCGCCGCCGCTGACGAGGACGTAGATCTCTTCCTGATTCTTGTGCTTGTGGCCGAATGGCAGCCGGAATCCGGGCGACACGCGGCAATAGCTGATACCCGAGTGCTCGAGGCCCAGCGGGACGCGGGCCATCCGGAACTCGAGATCCGGCGAAAGGCCGAAGTTCGGCGCCTGATCGTCGGCGTCCTTGAGATTGAGATGGGTGTAATCGCTCATGACCCCGACTGTAACGCTGCTAGAGTGCGAAGAGATGAAGGAGCTGCTTCTGTAGGGAAGGGAGCCACCGTGGCGAAAGCCGCGCCAGCTCCCCACGGCCTCTCACATGAGAGGCTTTTTCGTTTCTAGAGGACGGACATGGACAGGTACGACGCGCAGACAGTCGAGACGAAGTGGCAGCGGATCTGGGACGAGAGCCGCGCCTTCGAGGTGCCGAACCCGGAGCCGGGTGCGCCTCGCAACGAGCGCAAGTCCTACGTGCTGGAGATGCTGCCATACCCGTCCGGGACGCTGCACATCGGCCACGTACTTGTGTACACGCTCGGCGACGTGCTGGCTCACTTCTACCGGCGCACCGGTTCCGAGGTGTTGAGGCCGATGGGCTACGACTCCTTCGGCCTGCCCGCGGAGAACGCTGCGCTGAAGGAGGGCGAGCATCCTCGCGACATCGTCGAGCGGAACATCGTGTCGATCCGGCGCACGATGAAGCGGCTCGGCTGGGCGATCGACTGGTCACGCGAGCTCTCCACCCATGAGCCCGAGTACTACCGCTGGACGCAGTGGCTCTTCCTGAAGTTCTTCGAGGCCGGTCACACCTACCGGAAGGCTGCGCTGGTCAACTGGTGCCCCAACGACCAGACGGTGCTGGCGAACGAACAGGTGAAGAACGGCCGCTGCGAGCGGTGCGGCTTCGAGGTCGAAGCGCGCAAGCTCGACCAGTGGTTCTTCCGGATCACCGCCTACGCCGACAGCCTGATCGACGAGATGAAGGAGCTGGACTGGCCGGAGCGCGTCCTGGCGATGCAGCGCAACTGGATCGGCCGCTCCGAAGGCGCGGAGGTCCTCTTCCGCGTGGACGAGCTCGACATCGACATCCCGGTGTTCACGACTCGCGCCGACACGTTGTACGGCGCGACGTTCTTCGTCCTCGCCCCCGAGCATCCGCTCGTGGATCGGCTGGCCGAACAATCGCCGAACGGCGACGAGATTCGCGCCTACGTCCGCAAGGCGGGCGCCAGGCCCGCCGAGGAGCGTGCCGCGGGAACCAAGACCGGCGTCAAGACCGGCTTCTTCGCGACGAACCCCGTCAACGACGCCCAGATTCCGATCTGGGTCGCGGACTACGTCCTGATGGACTACGGCACCGGCGCGATCATGGCCGTGCCCGCGCACGACGACCGCGACGGGGAGTTTGCGCAACGATTCGACCTGCCCGTCAAGGCCGTCGTCGCCGACGACGGGAAGCTCGTCGACTCGGCTCAGTTCTCCGGCCAGCCGCACGAAGAGGCGGCGAAGGCGATCGTCGACTGGCTGGGCACTCGGGGGCGCGGACGGCCTGCAGTGAGCTACCGCCTGCGCGACTGGGGCTACTCCCGTCAGCGGTACTGGGGCTGCCCGATTCCGATCGTCTACTGCGACGACTGTGGGATCGTTCCCGTGCCGGAGGACGAGCTGCCCGTGATCCTGCCGGAGGTCGCGGACTACAAGCCGAAAGGGATTCCGCCGCTGGCGCAGGCCGAGGATTGGGTCCGCGTTCCGTGTCCCCAGTGCGGCAAGGAAGGACGCCGCGAGGTCGAGACCATGGACACCTTCGTCGATTCGTCGTGGTACTTCCTGCGCTACTGCGATCCCCTCAACGACGAGGCGCCGTACAACCGGGAGATGGCGGACTACTGGATGCCGGTCGACCACTACACCGGTGGTCTCGACCACTCGACGGTCCATCTGATCTATGCCCGCTACTTCCAGAAGGTGCTGAACGAGCTCGATCTGAGCGTTCACCGCGAGCCGTTCAAGCGCTTCTTCGGCAACGGCTTCGTCACGCAGGGCGGCGCGAAGATCTCGAAGCGCGTGGGCGGCGCTGCGACGCCCGATGAGCTGGTCGAGATGTACGGAGCCGATGCGACACGGCTCTCGATCCTGTTCATCGGTCCGGCCGACCAGGACATGGAGTGGACCGCGTCCGGAGTTGAAGGGATGCAGCGGTTCCTGCGGCGGGTCTGGCGCCTGGTCGGCGAGGTGGCCGACAATGCGCCGGCCGGAGGCACACCGCGCGATGGTGCACTAACGCGTCGCGTCCATCGCACGATCGCGCGAGTCACGGACGATCTCGGGCGCCGGCAGCAGTTCCACACACCGATTGCCGCGGTGATGGAGCTCGTCAACGAGCTGTCGAAGTCACCGGACGACCCCGCAGCTCGATTTGCCGCGGAGACGACGGTGTCGCTGCTCCAGCCGTACGCTCCGCACGTGGCAGAGGAGTTGTGGGAGCGCCTGGGACACGAGCGCCTGTGGGAGGAGCCGTGGCCGCAGGCCGACCCTTCGTTCCTGGAAGACGACACGTTCGAGCTGGTCGTGCAGGTCAACGGGAAGGTGCGTGACCGGTTCCGGGTCCCCGTCGACCTACCCGAGGACGAGCTGGTCGCGCGCGCGAAGGAGTCGCCGAAGGTTCAGGCGCACCTGAACGGCGGAGAGATCCGCCAGACGATTGTCGTGCCGCGCAGGCTCGTCAACCTCGTCGTCGGCTAGCTCACTCTCGCCACAAGATCGTCACGGACAGGTGACGGTTTCGTTGCCACGATTGGCGACATGCCAGAAATCGCACTCGATCGCCGGCGACTCGTCGTCACGGGCGTGGTGCTTCTGCTGGCGTTCGTGCTGGCGGGCAAGTTTCTGTTGCGGCCCGCGAAGCCTGCGGCCGTTCCGCCGCCGCTGCGTGTGGTGCCGACCGGGACGAGTCGGCTCTCCTCGGCGACGCTGTACGTCGACGTCGTGGGGGCCGTTCGGAGGCCCGGTCTGTACCGGCTGCGCGACGGGTCTCGCGTGGCCGATGCGGTCACGCGCGCGGGCGGGCCGACGCCCAAGGCGCAGATCGACCTCGTCAATCTCGCCGCTCGGATCGCGGACGGAGAGCAGATCGTCGTGCCGGCGCGCGGGTCGGTCGCCGCAGTCGCACCGACGCCGGGCGGCGGCGCGGCATCGGGCCCGGTCCATCTGAACAGCGCGACGCTCGAGCAACTCGACGCACTGCCCGGGGTCGGCCCGGTCACCGCGCAGAAGATCCTCGACTACCGCCAGAAGCACGGGGCGTTCGGGTCCGTCGACGAGCTCGATGCGATCTCGGGCATCGGGCCCGCGCGGCTCGAGACGCTCCGCGACCTGGTGGCGCCCTGAGCGAGCTCGTCGCCGTCCGCCGCTCCCCGCAGCTGCTCGCGGCGTCGCTCTGTCTCGGCCTCGCTGCCGCGAACGCGGTCCGGGTGAACGGCGCCGTTGCGCTCGTTCTCGCCGGTCTGGTCGGGTCGGCCGCCTTCGGTGTCGCCGGGCGCCAGCGGTTGCTGCTCGTCGCAGTCGCCCTCGCGCTGCTCGGCTGGTGCTGGGGAAGCAGCCGTCTCGACGCGCTCGATCGCAGTCCCCTGAGCTCACGAATCGACACGGCGGAGCGTGCATACCTGGTCGTCACGGGCCCTGTGCATGCCGGCAAGTTCGACATTCGGACGCCTGCCGTAGTCAAGCGCTTCGGCCGGTTGACGTTGCGCGAGCCGGTCTTGCTGAAGCTGCCGCGCGGACGGGCACCTCCTCAGGGAGCCATCCTGGAGGCGCTCGTGATCGTGACGGCGCCGCGCGGCGCCGAAAACGGGTTCGATGAGCGAAGGTGGCTGCGCCGGCACGGCGTCCACGTCGTCCTGCGTGTCGACGACTGGCGGATCGTCGGTCGTCGCGGCGGAATCGGTGGCGTCGCGGACGCGGTTCGACGGCGCTTGCGGCATTCGGTCGCGCGAGGGCTCCACGGTGAGCGTGCCGCAGTCATCGAAGGCGTGGTGCTCGGCGAGGACAACGGTCTCTCGGACGAGTTGCGCCGCAGCTTCCGCGCGTCGGGGCTTTACCACCTGCTCGCGGTGTCCGGGCAGAACGTCGCGCTCGTCGCAGCCAGTGCGGTGCTGCTCACCTGGCTGCTCGGCCTGCCGCGCCTGCTCGGCGAGGTCGGCGCACTCGCGGCGATCGGGGCCTATGTGCTCGCGGTCGGCGCCCAGCCTTCGGTCATCCGTGCCGGGGTCGCCGGTGCGCTCGGCTCGCTCGCCTGGCTCACCGCGCGCGCGGCCGACCGCTGGCATCTGCTGCTCGTCGGGGCGATCGTGCTGCTCGCTTGGAACCCGTACACGCTCCTCGACGCCGGCTTTCAGTTCTCGTTTGCGGCGGTGCTCGCGATCTTTGTCCTCGTGCCGCGCTTCGAGCGCTTTCTCGAGGGATATCCGTTGGGCCCTCGGCTGCGGACGGTGGTCGCGGTGTCGGCCGCCTGCGGTCTGGCGACCGCGCCGATCGCTTGGCTGCAGTTCCATTCCCTCCAGGTCCTGACAGTGCCGGCGAACGCGCTCGCCGCGCCGGCAGTCGTGCCGCTTCTGGCCCTGGCGCTCGCGGCGGCAGCGGTCGCGCCATTCTCGGGTGGCGCGGCGGCGACGCTCGCCTGGCTCAACGGCTGGTGCGCCGCGTACCTCGTCGCGGTCGCCCGGGCCGTCGGCGGCCTTCCGATCGCGCAGATCACCTCGACCCGGACCCTCGTTGTCGTGCTCGCAGGGGTCTTCCTCCTCGCCGCCTATGCTTGGCCGAGGTGGCGACGACGGAGCTCAAGCCTGTCTATCTGATCACCGGCGGAGACCGGCCGAAGATCCACCGTGCGCTCCGTCGTTTGCGCGACCGGATCGGAGAGGAGGGCGTCGAGCTCCTGTCCGCGCACGACACCGCCGGCGACGACGCGGTCGCCGCCTGCAACTCGATGGGTCTCCTCGGCGGCGGGAGGCGCCTCGTGATCG
The DNA here is from genome assembly GCA_963833255.1 of uncultured Actinomycetes bacterium. GTDB lineage: Bacteria > Actinomycetota > Thermoleophilia > Gaiellales > Gaiellaceae > 3-1-20CM-4-69-9. The sequence continues at coordinate 103,893 of CAWHXK010000053.1, read as the reverse complement.
TCGAGGATGTGGATCGCTGGAAGGCCGCGGACACGAAGGCGATCGCCGCGTACCTCGGGAGCCCCGCGCCGGACACCGTGCTCGCCCTGGTCGCAGCGGAGTTGAAGAAGGACTCGGCACTTGCCAAGGCGTGCGCGAAGGCCGGAGACCTGCTCGTCTACGACGTCCCGAAGCGACGAGTACCGGAATGGGTGACGAACCAGTTCTCGGACCGCGGCGTCACGATCGACCAGGAAGCCGTCCGGCTGCTCGTCGAGGTGGTCGGGGAGGATCCGGAGGAGCTCTCGAGCGAAGTGGACAAGATCGCGACGTGGGCCGGGGCGGATCCGGTCGGGGTCTCAGAGGTCGAGCAGCTTGCGGCAGGGTGCGCCGAAGTGCCGGGGTACGAGCTCACCGACGCGTGGGGCCGTCGTGATCTGGCAGCCGCCCTCACTTCCTGCCAGACGCTGATCGAACGCTCTGGCGATTCCGTCTCACGCACGGTTCCATCACTCATCGGCCTGCTCGTCGCGCACGTCGGCCGGGTGCGCGACTGCCAGTTGCTCGCCGAAGAAGGGTTGAGCGCCCGCGAGGCGGCGACGCGGCTGAAGCGGCATCCGTTCTACGTCGAGAAGCTCTTCGCGCAGTCCCGTAACTACGACTCCGATGAGTTGCGCGGAGCGGTCGTGAGGCTCGCGGAGCTCGACCACGCCGTCAAGGGTGGCTCTCGGCTCGCCGTCGACCTCGAGCTCGAGCGTGCGCTGATCGACATCACGCGGCCCCGCGAGGCCGCGGTCGCGAGCTAGCGCTTCGGCGCGGAGACGAGCCGGGCGGCCTGCGCCTTGCGGCGGGCGGCGGTGTTCCGGTGCAGCGCGCCCCGGGCCGCGGAGCGATCGAGCCAGCGCACGAGGGCGCGGTGCTCGGCCTCGACCTGGTTCTTGTCTCCGGCTGCAACCGCAGCTTCGAGCCGCTTCGCCAGCGTCTTCGCGGTCGAGCGGTAGCGCAGGTTCTCGAGCCGCTGCCTGGCAGCCGAGCGAACGCGCTTCTTCTGTTGGTTGATGTTCGGCATCGCGTGAAAAGGCCCGCAATCCGCGGGCGCGACGATGGTACCAAAGGCGCTCTGAGCCCCGGCTGCGCCGTTCAGCGCCCTCCCTATACTCGCCGCGTGGACGAGCACTCAGGCCGGCGGCTCGCGAGGTCGACGGCGATCTTCTCGCTCGCCACGGGCCTCTCCCGGATCGCCGGCCTCATTCGCGAGGTCGTGGCCGCGTATTACTTCGGCGCCGCCGGCAAGATCAACGCGTTCACGGTCGCCTTCCAGGTCCCGAACCTGATCCGGGCCCTCGTCGCCGACGCGGCTCTGTCGTCGGCGTTCGTCCCCGTCTTCACGGAGCTACAGGAGAGGGGCGAGCGCCAGCGGGCATGGCGTGTCGCCGCGAGCCTCTTCTGGATCGTCTTGCTCGGGCTGAGCGCGCTCACCGCGATCTACATCGTGATCGCGCCCTGGGTCATCGGGCTGTTCGGCGATCCCGGCGGCGACAAGCAGCTCGCGATCGGCCTCTCCCGCGTGCTCTTCCCCATCGTCACGCTGCTCGGCGTGTCGGGGATCGTCGTCGGGATCCTCAACAGCTACGAGCGCTTCACGGTTCCTGCGCTCAGCCCGATCTTCTGGAACCTCGCGATCATCGTCGGGCTGGTGCTCGGTGTGCCGAACGCCAAGACGATCGACGCGAAGCTCTACGTGTACGCGATCTCGATCGTGATCGGCACCGTGATCCAGGTGTTACTGCCGATGCCGTGGCTCCGCGGTCTCGACGGAAAGCTCCGCGTCTTGATCGACTGGCGGGACCCGGCGGTCTGGCGGGTGCTCAAGCTGATGCTGCCGGTCACGCTCGGCCTCGGTCTGATCAACTTCAACGCGGTCGTCGACTCGATCTTCGCGTCGCGGCTGATCGATCCCGAGCTTGCGCCGACGGCGATCGACAAGGCGTTCCGCCTCTACATGCTCCCGCAGGGCATCTTCTCCGTGGCGATCACCACGGTCCTCTTTCCGTCGCTCTCACGCCTTGCGGCGCGCGGAGACCAGGCGGGGTTTCGCAACACGCTTACATCGGGACTGCGGCAGATCGCGTTCCTGCTCATCCCGGCAGGCGTGATCAGCGCCGTGCTGGCCGAGCCGATCACACGCCTCGTCTACCAGCGCGGCCAGTTCGAGCCGTCGCAGACGCCGGTGGTCGCGGCCGCGCTCGCCGCTTTCTCGGCGGGCCTGTTTTTCAACGGGGTGATGCTGCTGCTCAACCGCGGCTTCTTCAGCCTGCAGTCGAACTGGATCCCGACATTGGTCGCGCTCGCGAATCTCTGTCCTGAACGCCGCGCTCGATGCGGCCTTCTACCGGTTCGGGACGTGGGGGATCCCGCTCGCGACCTCGCTCGTCAATGTTGCAGGAAGCGCGGTCCTGATGGTGCTGATGCGCCGCCGTCTCGGGCGGCTCGGTTTCGGCCAGATCATGGACTCGGTCCTGCGAATCGTGACGGCTTCAGCCGTACTGGCGGGAGCTGCCTACGGGACGTGGTACGAGCTCGAGAGCGCTCTCGGACGCGGGTTCCTTGGACAGGTCGTCTCGGTCGTCACCGCGCTCGTCGTCGGCACTGCCGTCTATCTGCTCATGTGCCGGGCGCTCAAGGTTCGTGAGCTCGGGGCGTTGCTAGCGTTGCGAAGCCGCTTGAAGCGCGCCTAAACCATGGCCCAAGACCGCATTCGCAACTTCTCGATCATCGCCCACATCGACCACGGGAAATCCACCCTGGCCGACCGGATTCTCGAGCTCACGCACGCCGTCGCCGACCGCGACATGCGCGCGCAGGTCCTCGACTCGATGGACCTCGAGCGCGAACGGGGCATCACGATCAAGGCGCAGGCCGTGCGGGTGGAGTGGAAGGGCCACCAGCTCAACCTGATCGACACGCCGGGCCACGTCGACTTCACCTACGAGGTTTCCCGCTCCCTGCAAGCCTGTGAGGGAGCACTGCTCGTCGTCGACGCCGCCCAGGGAATCCAGGCCCAGACACTCGCGAACGCATACCTCGCAATCGAGAACAACCTCGAGATCGTTCCCATCGTCAACAAGATCGACCTGCCGCAGGCGGACCCCGACGCGGCGGCGTCGGAAGTCGCCGATCTCATCGGCGACGACGCGTCGCATGTGCTCCGGATCTCCGCGAAGACCGGCGAGGGCGTCGAGGACGTGCTCGACGCGATCATCGAGCGCGTCCCGCCTCCTGCGGGCGACCCGGATGCGCCCGCGCGTGCGCTGATCTTCGACTCCTCTTACGACCAATACCGCGGAGTCGTCGCCTTCGTGCGCGTCGTCGACGGCCGCTTCTCTGCGCGGGAGCCCTTGCGAGCTATGGCTCTCGGCACCCGCTTCGAGGCCGAGGAGCTCGGGTTCTTCGCGCCGACGCGCCGCGAGACCGGCGTGCTCGAAGCCGGCGAGGTCGGCTACGTCATCACGGGGTTGAAGGATGTCTCGCGCCTGCGCGTCGGCGACACCATCACGTCCGAGCGGCGGCCGGCGAGCGAGCCGGTGCCCGGCTACAAGGACGTCAAGCCGATGGTCTTCTCGGGCCTCTTCCCGACGGACTCGGACGACTACCCGGAGCTCCGTGACGCACTCGAGAAGCTCAAGCTGAACGACGCGGCGCTCTTCTACGAGCCGGAGACGTCCCAGGCGCTCGGCTTCGGCTTCCGCTGCGGCTTCCTCGGCCTGCTGCACATGGAGATCGTGCGCGAGCGCCTCGAGCGTGAGTTCGACCTAGACCTCATCGTCACCGCTCCGAACGTCGCGTACCGCGTCAAGCCGCCGAACGGCGACTGGGTCGAAGTGCACACGCCGTCCGACATGCCGAACGAGATCGAGGAGGTCGAGGAGCCGTACATCAAGGCGTCGATCATCGTCCCGAAGGAATACGTCGGAGCGGTGATGGAGCTGAACAACGACCGCCGCGGTCGCTTCGACCACATGGAGTACCTGTCGGAAGCCCGCGTCCATCTGACCTATGAGCTCCCACTTGCGGAGATCGTGCTCGACTACTACGACGCGCTGAAGTCGCGCACGCGCGGCTATGCGAGCTTCGACTACGACATCATCGGGTTCCGCCCGGGGAAGCTCGTGCGCGTGGACGTCCTCGTCGGCGGCGAGCCGGTCGACGCGCTCTCGCTGATCATCCACCGTGACTCGGCCTACGACCGCGGGCGCATGCTCGTCGAGCGGCTGCGCGAGGAGATCCCGCGCCAGCACTTCGACGTCGCCATCCAGGCGGCGATCGGTGCGCGCGTGATCGCGCGCGAGACGGTGAAGGCCCGGCGAAAGGACGTGCTGGCCAAGTGCTACGGCGGCGACATCTCCCGCAAGCGCAAGCTGCTCGAGCGGCAGAAGGCGGGCAAGAAGCGGATGAAGCAGGTCGGCATGGTCGAAGTCCCACAGGAAGCGTTCCTCGCGGTGCTCAATCTCAACGACGAGAAGAAGTCGTGATGGCGCGTCATCTCTATGTGCATCTGCCCTTCTGCGCCCACCGCTGCGGCTACTGCGACTTCGTGACCGCGGTCGGCCGGCTGGAGCAGCACGCGCCGTATGTCGATGCGCTGCTGTCGGAGCTCGAGCTGGAGCGAGGGCTCCTGGCGCCGGAGCTCGAGACCGTGTTCCTCGGCGGCGGCACGCCGACCTTCACCGAGGCGTACGCCCTCGAGCGACTGCTCGCCTCGCTGCCGGAAGCCGATGAGGTGACCGTAGAGGCCAATCCGGAGACGATCACGCAGGAGCTCGCCGGCAAGTTGCACGCGCACGGCGTGAATCGCGTGTCGCTCGGCGTGCAGAGCTTCCGCCCGCATCTGCTTCGCGTTCTCGACCGTGTTGTCCAACCGGACACCGTTCGGCGCGCGTTCTACCATCTGCGTGATGCCGGATTTGACAACATCTCCTTCGATCTCATCTACGGCATCCCGGGCCAGAGCCCCGCCGATCTCGAGGCCGACCTGGAAGACGCGCTCGAGCTCGCGCCCGAGCACCTGTCGTGCTACGAGCTCGAAGCGAAGACCGGAACCCGCTTCACCCACGCCCACGGCGACGAGCTCGCACGCCAGGCCGATGCGATGGAGGCCTACTTCGAAATCGTCGTCGACCGGCTGACCGACGGCGGGTATCGCTGGTACGAGACCGCGAACTTCTGTCGCGCGGGTGACCGGGACCTCCGCTCCCACCACAATCTCGCGTACTGGCTCGGCCGCGACTACCTCGGACTGGGTGTCGGGGCGGTGTCGACGGTGGCAGGCCGCAGGTGGCGAAACACTCCCGGGCTGTCTCGATACCTGCAGGCGCTCGCGCAAGGCCGGCGACCCGAGCGAGAGCTCGAGCAGCTCTCCAGAGAGGTCCAGCAGCGCGAACGGGTGATGCTCGGGCTGCGCCTGGACGAGCCGCTCGTGCTCGGAGGGCTCGCCGCCGTCCTCGACGGGGAGGCTTTGCTACGGCTCGAACGCCTCGGTCTCGTCGAGAGCGATGCGCTGACGCTTGCGCTCACGCAGCGGGGCCGGTTTCTCGGCGGCGGTGTGACCGCAGACCTGCTCGCTTGAAGCACAGCTAAAATTCCTGCAAATGGCCCCTGATCCAATTGCGAATCTCAGTGCCCGCCAGCGCGAGCTGCTCGCGCTCGTGATCGAGGAGTACGTCGCGACCGGCCAGCCGGTCGGCTCGCGGTACCTCGTCGAGCGCGGGAGCCTGAGCGTTTCGGCCTCGACGGTGCGCAACGAGCTTGCGGAGCTCGAGGGCCGGGGGCTCCTCACCCATCCGCACACGTCCGCCGGGCGGGTCCCGACCGAGCAGGGTTACAGGTTGTACGCAGACGGGATCCTTGCCCGGCAAGACCAGCGACCGGGCTCCTTCCCGCTCGACCTCTCGGAGCTGCGACGAGAGATCGACTCCGCCCTCGAGGCGACGACCGACGCGCTCTCGCGTGTAACCAGTCAGCTCGCACTCGTGTCGGCGCCGCCGCTCGAGACGACCCTCGTCCGCCACGTCGAGGTGCTGCTGCTCAACCCGCGCACGGTGATGGCGGTTGTGATCACCTCCACGGGCGGCGTTGCGAAGAGCGTCGTCACGTTCGACGACGCCGTCGACCCCGGGCTTGCCAAATGGGCCGGCGAGTATCTGAACGAGCGCGTCGTCGGACTGCAGATGGGCACGAGCCGTCTCCGGCGTGAGCTGGAAGATGCAAGCCTCTCGCCCGGCGAGCGGCAGTTCCTTGCTGCATTGAAGCCCGTCTTCACGAACCTGCTAGGAGCCGGGCAGCGGCTCTACGTCGGCGGCGCTGCAGGGCTGCTCGACGCCGCGCGTGACGACGAGCTCGGGATCTACCGACATGTCCTCGTAACGCTCGAGCGAAGGGCTGCGCTGCTCGAGATCCTCGGCGAGGCGCTCGACCCGAGGCACGCATTCGTTCGCGTCGGCGGTGAGCTCGAGCATCCGGCATTTCAGGATGCGGCACTCGTCGGTGCGACGTACGGGCTGACGAACCGGCCGCTCGGCGCGGTCGGCTTGCTCGGGCCGGCGCGAATGGACTACGACAAAGCGATCCGGTCGGTGCGCGGAGCGGCCCAAGAGCTGTCGCGCTTCGTCGAAGAGGTCTACGAGGACAACTGAGGCCGCCGCTACGCTTGACGCGTGGCGACAACCGAGCGCGATTACTACGAGCTCCTCGGCGTGCCGCGTACCGCGAGCTCCGACGAGATCAAGAGCGCATTCCGAGGGCTCGCGCGTGAGCTTCATCCGGACGTGTCGGAGGCGCCGGACGCCGAGGATCGATTTCGCGAGGTCGTAGAGGCGTACGAAGTGCTCTCCAGCTCGGAGCGCCGTGAGCTGTACGACCGTTTCGGCCATGCGGGGCTACGTAGCGGTGGCTTCCAGCCGAGCTCGTTCGACCTCAGCAGCCTTTCCGATCTCTTCTCGGCGTTCTTCGGCGACGACCTCTTCGGGATCGGCGGGCGCGGGGGGCGGGGGCGTGGCGCGGACATTGCGGCCAGAATCGAGATCGACCTCGCCGAGGTCGCGACGGGGACGAAGCGAGAGGTGCCGTTCGGGGTCGCCGTGCCGTGCGAGCGGTGCGGCGGCAATGGAGCGGAGCCCGACACGACGGTCAGGACCTGTCCGACCTGCGCCGGGAGCGGACGGGTGCGGCAGGTCTCTCGGAGCGTCTTCGGCGAGTTCGTCCGGACCGGTGGCTGTCCCACCTGCAACGGATCGGGACAGCTGGTCGAGCATCCGTGCGAGCAGTGCAACGGTGCCGGCCGCGTGATCCAGGAGCGGACGCTGGAAGTGGAGATCCCGCCTGGCATCCACGACGGGCAACGGATTCGCCTCGGCGGCGAAGGTCATGCGGGCACTCCCGGCGGGCGGGCCGGCGATGCGTACGTCGAGGTGCACGTGCGCCACGACGATCGGTTCGTCCGCGAGGGCAACGACGTGTATACGACCGTCGACCTCACGATCACGCAGGCAGCACTGGGTGCGACCGTGCAGGTCCCCACGCTCGAGGGAGAGACGGAGGTCACGTTCGACCCCGGTACGCAGCCGGGCGAGGTGCGAGTCCTGCGCGGCCGCGGGCTGCCCGTGCTCCAGGGATTCGGGCGAGGCAGCCAGCGCCTGTTCGTGAATGTGACCGTCCCACGGCAGCTCAACGAGGAACAGCGCCGGCTGCTCGAGGAGTTCGAGCGCCACGCGACCGCCGAGACCTACGAGCCGAACGAGGGGTTCTTCGACAAGCTGAAGAGCGCGTTCCGCTGAGCGTCATGCGGCGCGTCTCGGTGGCCGTGCCCGTCGAGCGTGCGGAAGAAGCGAGGGCGCAGATGCTCGAGCTCTTTCCCGAGGGCTTCGAAGAGGTCGAGTCGTCGGACGGCGTCGAGTTGATCGCCTACACCGATCCCGGTGGGGAGGAACGGCTCTGGCAGGCATTCGGCGGCGCCAGAGGCCAGGACGTGGCCGCCGACTGGCGCGACCGCTGGAAGGCCTTTCATCACCCCGTCCGCGTCGGCAGGCTCTGGATCGGCCCGCCGTGGCACGAGCCGCCGGATGATGCAACCGCGATCGTGATCGATCCGGGTCGCGCCTTTGGAACCGGGGCGCATCCCACCACACAGCTGCTCGTGGAGCTGATGCTCGAGATCGAGCCCGCGAGTGCCGTCGACTTCGGCTCCGGCTCCGGCGTGCTCGCAATCGTCGCCGCGAAGCTCGGCTTCGATCCGGTGATCGCACTCGACACGGAGGAGAGCGCCGTTGTCGCGACGCTCGCGAACGCGGCGGCGAACGGCGTCGAGATCGAAGCGCGCCTCGTCGACGTGTTGAACGACGAGCTTCCCGCCGCCGAGGTCGCACTCGCGAACATCACGCGGCCCTCGGTCGAGGCGCTCGCACCGAGATTGCGGTCGCAGCGATTGTTGTCGTCGGGCTATTTCCCGACCGACGCGGACGTGCTCGCCGGCTTCACTCACGTTCGCCGGATCACCCGAGAGGGCTGGGCGGCGGATCATTACGAAAGAACGTGAAAACACCGTTTTCGGCGCAGTAGCATCAGGCAGATGACGACATTCTCCGTTCGTTTCCTCGGTTGCAAGGTGTCGCACACCGATGCGCAGGACGTTCGCGAGCGTCTCCTCGGAGACGGTCATGTGGAGCGCTCCCACGACCTCGGCGCCGATGTCGCCGTCGTCAACACGTGCTGCGTCACACACGAGGCCGTCCGCAAGTCGCGACAGGCCGCTGCACGCGCGGCGAGGACTCACAGCAAGGTGTACGTCACCGGCTGCGCGGCGAATCTCGCGGGCGACGCGTTCGCCGGGCTTCCGGAGAACGTCACCGTCGTGGGGAGGCGAAGCGAGGAGACGCCTGCCTTCGTGGCGGGCGACGTGGGCACGATCGGCTGCGTGCAGGCTGACGCACGGCTCGATCGCGTGCGTGCGTTCGTGAAGATCCAGGACGGCTGCAGCTTCTCCTGCAACTTCTGCGTGATCCCGCTCGTGCGCGGCGGCTCGCGCAGCCGCACTGCTGCCGCGGTGCTCGACGAGGTGCGCCGGCGGGTCGCGCAGGGCCACCGCGAGATCGTCTTGACCGGGATCAACCTGGGCTGCTATCGCGACCGGGACGCCGGCTACGCACTGCCGCGGCTCGTCCGGGAGGTCGGCGAGATCGATGGCCTCGAGCGCCTGCGCCTGTCCTCGATCGAGATCAACCACGTCGACGCGGCCCTGATTGCGGCACTCCGAGAGACGCCGACGGTCAGCTCGCATCTGCACGTGCCGCTGCAGTCCGGCGACGACGGCGTGCTCCGGGACATGGCGCGCCGCTACTCCACGAAGACGTACCTGCGGCGGCTCGAGCCGCTCGCGGACTTCAACCTGACGACGGACGCGATCGTTGGCTTCCCGACGGAGTCCGAGCATGCTTTTAGGAACACCCTCCGCGTCGTCGAGGCGGCCGGCATCACAAAAGTCCACGTCTTCCCGTACTCGCCGCGGCCCGGGACTGTCACGGGTGGGGACGATGCCGTTCCGCCCTCGGTGAAGAAGGATCGGAGTGCTCGACTGCGGGCCGCGTCGGAAGCGGCGTGCCTCGCTCGCTGGCGTGAGAAGATCGGCGCAGATGACGTCGTCCTCATCGATCGCCCCGGACGCGGCTACGGGGACGACTACTCGCCATGGCTCGTCGACGCGCCCGTGGGCCGGTTCGTCCGCGTCCGCGGCGCCGAGGTCTCCGAGGAGGGGATCGTCGCTGCCTGACGACTGCCTGTTCTGTCGGCTCGTCGACGAAGGCGATCACGTCGCGAAGAGCGACGGCTTCGTCGCGATCCGGGACATCAACCCCCGCGCCGACATGCACCTGCTCGTCCTGCCGGAGCGTCACGTCGCCACGTTCCGCGAGGTCGGTGAGTTCCCGGCGGACGAGGCGAAGCGCATGCTCGACTTCGTGGCCGAGACAGCAGAGCAGGCGGGTCTCGAGGACTACCGCGTCCTCGTCAATGTCGGCGAGGGCGGCGGACAGACGATCTTCCACCTGCACTGGCACATCCTCGGCGGACGGGTGAAAGGTCTCCCGAAGTGAGCCTGATCGCACGGATGGAGGACGAAGTGAAAGCTGCGACACTCGCGCGGGACGCTCCGCGGCGCGACGCGTTGCGCCTCCTGCTGTCGAGCCTGCGCTCCGCCGAGAAAGAGCTGCAGCGCCCGCTCTCGGACGAGGAGGAGCTGCAGGTCTTGCAACGGGAGCGCAAGCGGCGGATCGAGGCGGCCGAAGCGTTCCGCACCGGCGGCCGTGAGGAGCAGGCGGAAGGCGAAGAGCAGGAGCTCGCGGTCCTGAAGGAGTTCATGCCGGAGCCTCTGTCCGAGGACGAGCTCGAGGAGATCGTGGACGACGCGATCGCCGAGAACGGGGCGACCAGCATGCGCGACTTCGGTCGGGTGATGGCCGACGTGATGCCTCAGGTGTCAGGTCGTACAGATGGCTCGGTTGTGAGCCAGCTCGTGAAGGAAAAGCTGGCGTGATGTCTACACCCAGGCGGAGGCGCGGGCAGAGCCAGCACCTCCTTGACGTTCGACGCCGCAAGCGGCGACGAAGGCCGCAGGTGTCCGGCCGGACCGACGGCTCTGTGGTGAGCCAGCTCGTCAAGGAGAAGCTCGCCTAGGCCTGACGCCCGAGGCCCGCGCCTACACTTGAGCGCGTGCAAGAGGTGAAAGAGACCCTCGACGTTTCGAACGACGTGGCGGCGGAGCTCGCCACGATCGGAGACGGCGTGCTCGAGGCGCTCCGGGACCGGCTGGAGTGCACGATCCTGCTGCGCGGGAACCGCCTGACGATCGCCGGGGACGACATCCATGTCGCCGAGGCCCGTGCCGTCGTCGAGGAGCTCGTCGAGCTGGTGGAAACGGGCCAGGAGATCGGGCCGGCGACCGTGGACGCGGTCCTGCGGGCGATCGACCAGGCCGAGAACGTCCAGGACGTCCTCGGCGACGTCGTGTGGCGTCACCGTGGCAAGCAGATCACTCCGAAGACAGTGACCCAGAAGCGCTATGTCGACGCGATCCGCAAATCCACGGTGACCTTCGGCATCGGCCCGGCCGGCACGGGGAAGACGTACCTGGCGATGGCCGCTGCGGTCGCCGCGCTGCAGGAGCGGCAGGTCGCCCGGCTCATCCTGACTCGTCCCGCCGTCGAGGCCGGAGAGCGGCTCGGCTTCCTCCCAGGCGACATGCTGGCGAAGGTCGATCCCTACCTGCGCCCGCTCTTCGATGCGCTCTACGACATGCTCGACGCGGAGCGGCTCAACACCTACATGGAGCGGGGGACGATCGAGGTCGCGCCGCTCGCGTTCATGCGCGGCCGCACGCTCAACGACTCCTTCATCATCCTCGACGAGGCGCAGAACACGAGCCCGGAGCAGATGCAGATGTTCCTGACCAGGCTCGGCTTCGGATCGAAGATGGTCGTCACCGGAGACGTCACCCAGATCGACCTGCCCCGCGAGCAGGCGTCCGGCCTCATCCAGGTGCAGGACATCCTCCGCACGATCGACGGGATCGAGTTCATCCAATTCGGTCACGAGGACGTCGTGCGCCACAAGCTCGTGCAGCGGATCGTCGAGGCCTACAAGCTGCACGCGGAGGAGACCGGCACGTTACGGCGGAAGTAGCGGCGATGGTCGAGATCGAGGTGGCGAACCGTTCGGCCGCGGCGCTCGATCTCGAGGCCGCTGCGCAGCTGATCCGCGACGTGCTGCGCGAGGAGGGGATCGACGAGGGCGAGCTCGGCCTCGCGCTCGTCGGGCGCGACGAGATCCGCGACCTCAAGCGCGAGCATCTCGGCATCGACGAGGAGACCGACGCGCTCGCCTTTCCGATCGACGGCCTCGAGACGATCCCGGCGGGCGTGCCGCGGCAGCTGGGCGATGTCGTCATCTGCCCGGAGGTTGTGGGCGACGCCTGGCGCGGCCCACTCGTTCATGCCGTGCTGCACCTGGTCGGGTACGACCATGGCGCCGAGATGGAAGCCAGGGAGCGTGTACACGCATGAAAACACGACCGAACATGATCGAGAGCTTCAACTACGCGATCGAGGGCGTGATCCACGTCCTGCGGACGCAGCGCAACATGCGAATCCACTTCGCTGTCGCTGTCGCCGTGATCGTCGGCGCCGTCGCGGTGGGCGTCTCCAAGATCGAGCTGATCGCCCTGTTGCTCGCGATCGCGTTCGTGCTCGTTGCCGAGATGATCAACACCGCGATCGAAGGCGCGATCGACGCCGCGACGACTTCCTTCGATCCGATGGCGAAGCTCGCGAAGGACATCGCCGCCGGAGCGGTGCTGATCGCGTCGGTCAATGCCGTTGCCATCGGCTACCTCGTGTTCGCGGGCAAAGCGGCGGACAAGACTGCTCGCGTCCTCGACAACCTCCGCGATGCGCCGGCAAAGATCACGGTGGTCGCGCTCGTGCTGACCGTGATCATCGTGATCGCGACCAAGGCCTGGACGGGCCGCGGGACGCCGCTGCGGGGAGGGCTGCCCTCAGGCCATGCAGCCGTCGCCTTCGCCGGATGGATGGCGGCCACCTATATCGTCGGTGACTCGCACCGTTTCGTCGTCAGTGGGCTGACCTTCCTGATGGCTTTGCTCGTGGCACAAACTCGCGTTGAATCCGGCGTTCACTCGGCCCTCGAGGTCGCCTACGGTGGCGCGCTCGGCGCGCTCGTCACCCTTTCCGTCTTCCAGCTGTTGTGAGCAAGGATCTCTACGACCGCGCCGTCGCGATCTCCGCGCGAGCGTACGCCCCGTATTCGAACTATCTCGTCGGCGCAGCGGTGCGGACCCGTGACGGCAAGGTCTTCGAGGGAGTGAACGTCGAGAACGCTGCCTACCCACTCGGTGTCTGCGCCGAGAAGACGGCGCTCGTCAAAGCGGTCAGCGAGGGATACAGGCCCGGCGACTTCGAGGCGATCGGGATCACGGCCTCGCCCTGCGGCGGTTGCCGCCAGTGGTTGTTCGAGTTCCGGATCGACGAGGTCACGTTCCTGAACCCGGCCGGCGAGCTGGCCACCTATTCGGCGGCGGACCTGCTGCCGGATACCTGGGACCTTCCGACTTGAAGTCCGGCTTCGTTGCGGTGGCCGGGCGGCCGAACGTCGGCAAGTCCACGATGGTGAACGCGCTCGCGGGCGGGAAGGTCGCGATCGTGTCCGACAAGCCGCAGACGACGCGCCGCCGGATCTTCGGGATCGCGAACGGGGACGACTATCAGCTCGTCCTCGCCGACCTGCCGGGGTTCCAGCGTCCGCTCGACTCGCTGACGGAGCACATGCAGCGCACCGTGGACACCTCCTTTGAGGACGTCGAAGCCGTCCTCCTCGTCCTCTCCGCCCGGGAACGAATCGGGGCAGGCGACAAGTTCGTTGCGCGCCGCGTCTTCGAGCTCGGTGTGCCCGTCGTGATCGCCCTCAACAAGGTCGACCGGCTCAAAGGCGGACATATCGCGACGCAAATGGAGACCGCGTCGAGACTCGGCGACTTTCATGCGCTGCATCCCATCAGCGCCAAGACCGGCGACGGCGTACCCGAGCTCCGCGACGATCTCGTCACGCTTCTGCCCGAAGGACCGTTGTACTTCCCGCAGGAGCAGCGCACCGACCTGCCGCTCGAGGTGCAGATCGCAGAGCTCGTGCGGGAGCAGGCACTGCGGTTGACGAAGGACGAAGTGCCGCACGCGATCACGGTCGAGGTCCAGGAGCTGGGCGAGCGCGTGATCGAGGCCGAGATCCTCGTCGAGACCGAGTCCCAGAAGCAGATCCTCGTCGGCAAAGGCGGCTCGATGGTGCGGGAGATCGGCCGCCGCGCCCGGCCCGAGATCGAGGCGATCGTCGGGCATCCCATCTACCTCGAGCTGCGGGTGAAGGTGAAGGCCCGCTGGCGCCGCGACGAAGCTCTCTTGCAGCGCCTCGGGCTCTAGTCAGATATCGGATCCGATAAACTCGGCTCCGAACGGGGAATCTAGGGGAGGAGAGGTCTTGAAGAGAACAATCCGCCTGTTGGCGGTCTCTACCGTGCTCGTTGCGGCTGCGGTCGCCGCGGGTTCCGCCGGCGCCTACACGGTCGGCAACCCGGTGAACGTCACCCACGACGACCTTTCGCAGAACGAGACGCCGCTCGCGGTGAACCCGGCGAACCCGTCGATGCTCCTGTCGGGGTCGAATGACTGGAACTACAACGACGGTTGCGGCATGTACACCAGCACGAACGGCGGCCGCTCGTGGTCGGGCGCACTTCCGGAGGGCTACCTCCCGGGCATCACCAAGTACACGAACAATCCGGACGTCGCCGGCACCGGCGCGTACGACGCGGGCGGAGATCCGGTCGTCGCGTTCAGCCCGGACGGTAGGACGGCGTACTTCGTTTGCCAGTCGTTCAACTTCACGCCGCCGTATCAGATCCAGTTGCTGCTAAACCGCGGCACCGTGACGAGCACCGGCATCACGTGGCAGACCACGGGCCTGACGCCGATCTCGACCTGGAACGGCAACGGCAAGACCAAGGGCGGGAACGGCCAGTTCCCGGATCACGAGTCGATCCATGTCGACGCGACCGGGCGGATCTACGTCACCTGGGCGCAGTTCAACGGTAAGAGCGCCCACTCGCCCGTGCTCGTCGCGAGGTCGACGAACGGCGGACGCTCGTTTGGAACGCCGGTTCAAGTAACGGTGTCGAACATCCGCAACAACCAGGACCAGCGGATCGTCACCGCGCCAAACGGCGACGCCTACCTGACGTTCGACAACGGCGTGCAGGGCGGCAAGGGAACCGTGTTCTACGTCTCGAAGTCGACGGACGGCGGCGCGACGTGGTCGTCACCGATCCTGTTCGCGACGCTCGTGAATCCGGTCTGCATCTTCCCGGCGTACTGCTTCAACATCTCCGGCGGCCAGTTCCGCGCCGGTGGCACGTACCCGGTTCCGGCTTACGACAGCTGTGCGCAACCGGCTCGTCGTAGCCTATGCGGACATCGTCGGTCCGTATGGCCAGATGTACGTGACGTCTGCTTCAGTGAGCGACCTCAGCCAGCTGGACCGCTCCGAAGGCGATCGCTTCTGCGCCCGCCGATCAGTTCATGGGCGAGTTCGGGATCGCGCCGGACGGCCGCTATGATGCGTCGTTCTACGACCGTCGTTACACCAACAACCTGCTCGTTGACCTCACCTATGCGACGAGCACCGACGGCGGCTCGACCTGGAGCACCGCACGGGTGTCGAAGTCGTCGTTCGACCCGTCCACCTGGGGTGTGCCGAGCTCGAGCGCCCTGGGTTATCGCCCGTTCATCGGCGACTACAACGGCCTCGTCTCGAGAAATGACTGGGCCGGCCTGACGTGGACTGGGGTGGCGGCGCCACAGCCGTACAACCTCGAGATCTACTTCGCGAAGGTCACGCAATAGTTCGGAGCCGTTGCGAGGAGTGCGTGGGCAAGCGGCCTGCGCGCTCTTCGCGTGGCGCGGTTCGGCCCCGGACGAAAGGAGAGCTTTCGCCCGGGCTACACTGAAGCAATGGCGCAAGCGCCGGTTCTGCCACGGGGTTTCGAGCTTCCGCTCGAGCCGAGGCTGCCCCGGATCGGCTCCGTCGACGCGGTCGCGCTCGAGGAGCGCGCCGCATCGCTTGCGAAGCGCTCGATCAAGAAGGAGGCGAAGGTCTTCGCCCTCGAGCTCGCCGTCCGGATGATGGACCTGACGACGCTCGAGGGCCAGGACACTCCCGGCAAGGTGGCCGCGCTTGCCTCGAAGGCGATTCGGCCGGACCCGAGCGAGCCGGGCGTGCCGTCGGTCGCCGCGATCTGCGTCTACCCGAACCTCGTCCCGGCCGCCGTCGCGCGCGTCGAGGGCTCGAGCGTCAAGGTTGCCTCGGTCGCAACGTCGTTTCCGTCTGGCCAATCCCCGATCGAGCTGAAGCTCGAGGAGGTCGCGTGGGTCGTCGACCAGGGCGCCGACGAGGTCGACATGGTGATCGACCGTGGCGCGTTCCTTTCCGGGCGGTACGCGAAAGTCTACGACGAGATCGTGCGCGTGAAGGAAGCGTCCGGCGACGCGCACCTGAAGGTGATCCTCGAGGTCTCCGAGCTCGGCACCTATGACAACGTCCGCCGAGCGTCGCTCCTCGCGATGGCCGCGGGCGCGGACTTCATCAAGACCTCGACCGGCAAGCTCCCGGGCGCGGCGACCCTCCCCGTGACGCTGTGCATGCTCGAGGCGATCCGCGACGTCTACGAGGAGAACGGCCGCATGGTCGGGATGAAACCGGCCGGCGGCATCCGGCTCGCCAAGCAGGCGGTGCAGTACCTCGTCCAGCTCCATGAGACGCTCGGCCCGGACTGGCTGACACCGGACCTCTATCGCCTGGGCGCCTCGTCGCTTCTGAACGACGTCCTGATGCAGCTGCGGAAGGAAAAGAGGCGTCTACCAAAGCCCTGATTACTTCACGGTTGACTGAGTTGAAACGCCTCAACCATTTCTCCGCTGCCGGCGGGCTTCGCCCGTCGGCAGTTCGCCTACGCCCTTCCGTGCGCAACCAAGAAGGAGAGGGCTCATGGGGGAACCATGGGTTCCCCCATGCTAGAGCCCGGATTACTTCACCGTTGACTGAGCTCGACCGCAAGAAGGAGCAGACGCCGGTACCGAAGGAGTGGGCGTACGCGCCCGCGCCGGAGTCACGCGACGTTGTCTCGATCGAGGACCGATACGGCCACTTCGTCGGCGGTCAGTGGCTCGAGCCGAGCGAGACCTACACGACGATCTCACCGGCGACCGAGGAGACGCTCGCAGAGGTCGGTCAGGCGACTCCCGAGGAAGTCGAGGGGGCGGTCGCTGCGGCGCGCGAGGCGTTCGAAAACGGCTGGTCGGGCATCGCGCCCGCCGAGCGGGCGAAGTACCTCTTCCGCATCGCACGGATCCTTCAGGAGCGCTCGCGTGAGTTCGCCGTGCTGGAATCGCTGAACGGCGGCAAGCCGATCAAGGAGTCCCGCGACGTCGACCTCCCGCTCGCCGCCGCGCACTTCTTCTACTACGCGGGCTGGGCCGACAAGCTCGAGTACGCGTTTCCCAATCGACGACCGCGCCCCATCGGCGTGGCGGGGCAGATCATCCCGTGGAACTTCCCGTTGCTGATGCTCTCGTGGAAGATCGCGCCCGCCCTGGCCGCGGGCAACACCGTCGTCCTCAAGCCGGCGGAAACGACGCCGCTGTCCGCGCTTCTCTTCGCGGACGTGCTGAGGCAGGCGGAGCTGCCCCCGGGAGTGGTGAACATCGTCACCGGCGACGGCCGGGCGGGAGCCGCGCTCGTGAAAGCGGAAGGCGTCGACAAGATCGCCTTCACCGGCTCGACCGACGTCGGCAAGGCGATCCAGCGCGAACTCGCCGGCACCGGTAAGCGGCTGACGCTCGAGCTGGGCGGCAAGGCGGCGAACATCATCTTCGACGACGCGGCGCTCGACCAGGCCGTGGAGGGAATCGTCAACGGCATCTACTTCAACCAGGGCCACGTCTGCTGCGCCGGCTCACGGCTGCTCGTGCAAGAGTCGATCTACGAGCCCGTCGTCGAGAAGCTGAAGCGACGCCTGACGACGCTGCGTGTCGGCGATCCGCTCGACAAGAACACCGACGTCGGCGCGATCAACTCGAAGCAGCAGCTCGACAAGATCCGCGAGCTCGTCGAAGCCGGCGAGGACGAAGGAGCTGAGATCTACCAGCCGCCGTGCCGCTTGCCCGAGAAGGGCTACTGGTTCGTGCCGACGGTCTTCACGAACGTCGCGCAGAGCTATCGCATCGCGCAGGAAGAGATCTTCGGCCCGGTTCTCTCGGTGCTGACGTTCCGTACACCCGAGGAAGCGGTCGAGAAGGCGAACAACACGCCGTACGGGCTGAGCGCCGGAGTCTGGACGGAGAAGGGTTCGCGCATCCTCTGGATGGCCGAGCGTCTGCGCGCGGGGGTCGTGTGGGCGAACACCTTCAACCGGTTCGACCCGACGTCGCCCTTCGGCGGCTACAAGGAATCCGGCTTCGGCCGCGAAGGCGGACGCCACGGGCTGGAGCCGTACATCGACTTCGACGGATCGGAGCGGGGCGGTGGCTGACCGGCTGCCGGTCAAGAAGACGTACAAGCTTTTCATCGGCGGTGCGTTCCCGCGCTCCGAGTCGGGGCGGACCTACGAGGCCGAAGGTCAGAACGTCGCCAGGGCGTCTCGGAAGGACGTTCGCGACGCGGTGCGCGCCGCGCGGTCTGCGCTCCCGAAGTGGGCAGGGATGACTGCCTACAACCGTGGTCAGGTGCTCTACCGCATCGCCGAGATGATCGAGGCGCGCGGCTCTGAGTTTGCAGAGCTGAGCACCGGCCTCGACGAGGTCGAGCGCACGGTCGATCGGATCGTCTGGTACGCAGGTTGGGCCGACAAGCTCGCGCAGGTGCTCGGCTCCTCGAATCCCGTGGCGGGTCCGTACTTCAACTTCACCGTTCCCGAGCCGACCGGAGTGGTTGCGGTCGTTGCGCCCGACGAGCCGCCCCTCCTGGGGCTCGTCTCACGCGTGCTGCCTGCGCTGACCGGCGGGAATGCCGTCGTGGCGGTGGCCTCGGAGATGCATCCGCTCGCCGCGATCGAGCTCGCGGAGGCGTTGGCGACGTCCGATGTCCCGGGCGGGGCGGTCAATCTGCTGACCGGTCACCGCGACGAGCTGGCCCCGTGGCTCGCCTCGCACATGGATGTCAACGCCATCGACGTCACGGGAGCCGACGGCGGCTCCGCAGACCTGGAGCGGGCGGCCGCAGACAACGTGAAGCGCGTGGTCCACGGCAGTCCGGACACCCAAAGCCCCTGGGAGATCGCCTCGTTCCTCGAGCTCAAGACCGTCTGGCACCCGGTCGGCCAGTAGATACTTCGCGCGTGAGAAGCGACCGCCGCTTCAGCCAAGCCATCTCCGAGGGCGACGGCATCTCCCTGATCGCCGACGTCGGCGACTTGGCGACAGCCCGAGACGCCGCGGGAGAAGGCGCCGAAGCCATCGCCGTCCGGGGCGAAGTCGGCGACCTGCGCGAAGTCACCGAGCTGCCCGTCCTGTGGCGTTCGGCGGGATCGCCTTCGGAAGCCGCGCTCGCGGGCGCTGACGCCTGGCTCGTGACGGTCGCGAGCGCCGGCGAGGACACAGAGTGGCTCGTGCGCCAGCACGCGGAGGCGATCGAGCTCGGTCTCGACTGCGTCGTGGAAGTGCGAACCGAAGAACAGATCGAGCTCGCACTCGAGCTGCTCGACCCCGAGATCTTTCTACTGGCGGCCGGCGAGGATCACGACGGCAACGCGCTCGACGGTGCACTCGAGCTGCTGCCCGACGTTCCTGCCGGCAAGCTCGCCGTCGCGGATGTCCCCGTGTCCAGCCGTGAGCAGGTCGAGGAGCTCGAACGGGCGGGAGTCGATGCGGTCATCGTCGGAGCGCGACACGTCGCCGACCTCGCCGGTGACGTCCCGCCGCCGGTCTAACCCCGGCGCCGCCGGCGACCACCGGTCCGGCACCCGGTGGGGCGGGCCCGGCGCCGCGCTCGTCGCGATCCTGGCCGGTGGCGCTGCGCTGCGGCTCGTCGGGATCCAGTACGGGCTTCCCTTCGGCAACCTGCTCAATCCCGATGAGCAATCGATCGTGCCGCGTGCCTGGAAGCTCGTGCACGGTGGCGGTGGAGATCCGCACTGGTTCGACTATCCGAGCCTGCTCATGTACGTCAACGCGCCGTTCCAGCTCTGGCACGACGAACCGTCGTATCTGACCGCGCGGATCGTCGGCGTCGCGCTCGCGCTCGGCGCGATCGCGGCCTCCTGGTGGCTCGGCCGCCGTGCCTACGGCACCGCGTCGGCGGGCGTTGTCGCAGCCTCGGTGGTGGCCGTGTGCACGATCCACGTCGCCTATTCGCGAGCCGCGGTGACCGACGTACCGCTGACGCTCGGCGTGGCCGTTTCTCTTGCCCTGCTCGTGACGGGCCGGCTCGAGCTGGGGGGCCTTGCCGCAGGGCTCGCAATGGGGTTCAAGTATCCCGGCGTGTTCCTGCTCGTGCCGCTCGTCGTCGCAGGCTGGAAGCAGTGGGGGCGGGTCGCCGTGTCCGTCGGGCTCGCGGTGGTGGCGTTCCTGGCCTCGAGCCCCTTCATCCTCGTGCACCGTCACCAGGCCTGGCACGAAGCGTTCCGCGTGCAGCGCCTGGCGCGTGAAGGCTGGCTCGGGTTCGAGCACGATCACATCGCGCCGATCGCGTTCACCGGTCGGCTGTGGGAAGGGCTCGGCCCCGTCTTGATCGTCTGCGGGGTCGGTCTCGTCCTCGCGCTCATCCATCGGACTCGCGCCGACCTCGTCCTCTCGTCGTTCGTCATCGTCTACTTCGCGGATCTGCTGACCCTGAGCGCGCACTTCGACCGCTACGTGCTGCCCCTCGTTCCGGCGCTCGGAGCGCTCGCGGGGCGCATGCGTTCGCTGGCACCGGTCACGCTCCTGCTGCTCGTCGTCCCGCTGACCTGGTCGGTTCGCGACGCGAAGGAGCTCACGCGTACCGACACGCGTGTGGTTGCGCAGCGCTGGGTGGAGCGGCATGTGAGTCGCGGCACGCAGATCGCCGCGGACCCGTCGACTCCCAGCTTCGCAGGGCTTCGTGTGCTGCCTCTCCTCCTGCCGGGCCCGAAGCGCGAGTTCGACCCGAACCGCAACATCGCCCGTCTCCGAAAGATCGGCGTCAGGGACGTCGTCGTGACGGGGGCGGTGACGGACCGGGTCCTGGACGCGCGCGATCGCTATCCGCGGGAGGCTCGCTTCTACGACGAGCTGGAGAAAAGCGCGCAGCGCGTCTACTACGTCGAGCCCGGAGGCGACCTGGCCGGGCCGTGGGTCGCGGTCTACCGATTACGCACGTAGGAGCGGACGCGTGAGACAGGTCGGGCCGCCGTTGCCCTTGCGCGAGATCTCGTCGCCGCTGTAGATCGTCACGTCGACGCCGGCCCGTTCGAGCCGCCGGCGGGTCTCGCCGTTGCCTTCGAGGGCGAGTGCGACCCGCGGCGCGAGCGCGAGCACGTTCGCGCCCATCGTCTCGAACTCGTCGTCCGGAATCTCGATGATCTGGATCTCGAGCTCGGTCAGAAGTTGCACCAGGCGCACCGGCAGTAACGGGAGGTAGGCGACGACGAGGTCCTCGTCGAGTGGGCTCAGCAGCGAGAGCAGGTGCAGCACGACGTCGGAGCCGTGCAGATGCGGCAGATCGAAACCGAGGACGTTGACCTCCGGTAGCGCCGCCTGCAGCGCGTGGATGCCGTCGTCGCTCGTCCTGTAACCGCGTCCGACCAGCAGGGTCTGCTCGTCGAGCCAGATCGTGTCCCCGCCGTCCGCCCTCGCCGGTGCATCGAGCCGCGCGACAACCGGCACCCCTGCACTCTCGAAGTCGGCCGCGATTGCGTCTGTCTCCACGAGCCGGCCTTCCTTGCCGGGACGAAGGACGATCGCGCCGCGGTCGGACACGATCGCCGGATCGAAGACGTAGATCGAATCGGGGTCGGTGGGAACAGCGGTCTCCGCAAGCACGACCTGGGCGCCGGCCGCGCCGAGCGCAGTGCAGAACGCATCGTGCTCTGCGGCGAGCTTCTTGGGGTCGGGCTCGGCCCGCCAGCCGTACTCGCGCCAGGTCGCGAATCCAACCGCGCGCGGCGAGCGGACGAGCACGCGCTGCAGTTGTTGCGTCATGTTCTGGCCGCCGAAGAGTCGCGGCGACGTCGTGCTCATCCGAAGAACGCCTGCGCCACGGACCACAGCTCCGGCGGGACCGTCTTCAGCTGCGCGGTGGCATCGGCGAGCGCGACGTCGACGATGTCATCGCCGTGCAGCGCAGCCATGCGACCGAAGTTCCGGGCTTTGACGAGGTCGGCCGCCTTGAGGCCGTAGCGCGTCGCGAGCACGCGGTCACGCGGAGTCGGCGAGCCGCCGCGCTGAACGTGTCCGAGAACCGTGACGCGCGTCTCGTAGCCGGTGCGCGCCTCGATCTCTTTCGCCAGCGCGGCGCCGACGCCGCGCTCGGACAGCCGTGCGTGACCGAACTGGTCGACGTCGTCGCTCTCCGGCATCCCCTCGAGCTCGTAGCCCTCCGAGACGACGACGATCGAGAAGTCCTTGCCGCGCTCGTGGCGGCGGCGAAGCTCCTTGCACGCGTCGTCGATCGAGACCGGCTGCTCGGGGATCAGGATCATGTCGGCGCCGCCCGCGATCCCGCTCGTGACTGCGATCCAGCCGGTGTGCCGGCCCATCACCTCGACGACCATGACCCGGTTGTGCGACTCGGCCGTGGTGTGCAGCCGGTCGATCGCCTCGGTTGCGACCGAGACGGCGGTGTCGAACCCGAACGTGTAGTCCGTCGCCGAGAGGTCGTTGTCGATCGTCTTCGGCACGCCGACCACGGGCAAGCCGTGCTCCTCGTACAGGCGGGCGGCCACACCCAGCGTGTCCTCGCCCCCGATCGCGACGAGCGCGTCCAACCGCTCCCGCTCGAAGTTCGCGAGGACGCGCTCTACGCCACCCTCGATCTTGTAGGGGTTCGTCCGCGACGTGCGCAGGATCGTGCCGCCCCGCGGCAGGAGCCCGGAGATCTCGCGAGGCCCGAGCGGCTCGAAGAGGCCTTCGACGAGGCCCTTCCAGCCCTCGAGGACGCCGATCACCTCGCCGCCCTGCGTCAGCACGCGCCGGCTGACCGCTCGTATGACGGCATTCAGGCCCGGGCAGTCGCCACCCCCCGTGAGTATTCCAACCCGCATGATCGTGATCGTAAAGAACGCCGCGACGGGGGCTACGATTGTCGAGCGGGCCGAAGTGGCGGAATTGGCAGACGCGCCGGACTCAAAATCCGGTTCCCTTCGGGGAGTGTGGGTTCAAGTCCCACCTTCGGCACTCACCAGTTTCGAGCCATTAGGGCGACTGCGGGGTTGATTCAGGCACCCGAATACCTCGATACTCCTCCCTCTTGCGGGGACAGGCAAATGTAGCGAGCCATGGCTACGTACTCGAAACCGGGACGGTCGCTCTCGCCGACGACGCGAAGGCGCTACTTCGCAACGAGCAGGTCCGAAAGACGTATCTTGGCGAGACCGACTGACCGATTCTGAAAGGAGCTCCACCGTGTCACGCTCGAAGCTGACTGCGCTGGCAGGCGCCCTCGTCCTCCTCCTTGCCTTCCTCGCCGCGGGCTGCGGCGGCAGCAGCAAGAAGAGTGCCGCGACCACGACCGGCACCACGGCGGCCACGACCACCGTCGCGATGAACAGCACAATCGCTGCGGAAGTCCCTGCGAAGATCAAATCCAAAGGGACCCTGACCGTCGCAGCCGACGCTACTTATGCGCCGAACGAGTTCATCGGCTCCGACGGCCACACCGTCCAGGGCATGAGCCCCGATCTCGGCCACGCCATCGCGAGCGTGATGGGACTGAAGGCCAATTTCGTCAATGCGACGTTCGACACCATCATCCCGGGCCTCCAGTCCGGCAAGTACGACCTCGGGTTCTCCTCGTTCAGCGACACCAAGGCGCGCGAGAAGGTCGTCGACTTCGTCACGTACTTCATCGCCGGCACCTCCTTTTATGTCAAGGCGCAGGGTGGTCCAACCATCAACACGCTCGCCGACCTCTGCGGGCACAAGGTCGCCGTCGAGCGCGGGACGACCCAGGCCACGGACGCGACTGCTCAGAGCGCGAAGTGTCGGAAGGCGGGGAAGCCAAAAGTGAGCGTTTCCGTCTTTCCCGATCAGAACGCGGCGAACCTCGCTCTCTCGAGCGGGCGTGCCGAGGTCGGGATGGCCGACTCACCCGTCGCGGCGTACATCGTCAAGCAGTCGAACGGACAGTTCAAGATTTCCGGCAAGTCGTATGGGACGGCCCCATACGGCATCGCGATCCCCAAGGGCAACGGCATGGCCAAGCCGATCCTCGCCGCACTCAAGGTACTGATGTCCAACGGCACGTACATGTCGGTCCTCACGAAGTGGGGGATTCAGGCGGGCGCGATCACGAACCCGAAGATCAACGGCGCGACCAGCTAGGCACGAATAACACGATGAGTTAGCCTCAGCGGCACCGTGGCGTCTGCTCCGGCGACCCCCGACACGGCACCGTCACCCGTTCGGCCCGACGAGATCAAGGCGATCCCGGTCCGCCACCCGGGACGCTGGGTGGCGGCCGCGTTCGTCCTTTTCGTCGTGGTAGCGCTCGGCCACTCGATGGCGTCGAATCCGCGCTTTCAGTGGAACATCGTCCGCCACTACTTCTTCTCGAGCCGGGTCCTACATGGCCTCGTCGTGACTCTCGAGTTGACGGCGATCTCGATGGCGATCGGCATCGTCCTCGGAATCGTGCTCGCGGTGATGCGGCTTTCCGCGAATCCGCTCGTCTCCGGCGCAAGCTGGGTCTACATCTGGTTGTTCCGTGGCACGCCTGTGCTGGTCCAGATTCTTCTCTGGTACAACATCGCCGCTCTCTATCCGCGCCTCTCGCTCGGGATCCCGTTCGGCCCTACGTTTGCGCACCTCAACGCAAGCGCGCTGATAACACCGTTTGTGGCCGGGACGCTCGCATTGGGCCTGAACGAGGGCGCCTACATGGCCGAGATCGTGCGAGCGGGGATCATCTCCGTCGCGGAGGGGCAGACCGAAGCCGCCCAGAGCCTCGGCATGACCCGCCTTCAGACGACCTACCGAATCGTCCTGCCCCAGGCGATGCGCGTGATCATCCCGCCGACCGGCAACGAAACGATCTCGATGCTGAAGACGACTTCGCTCGTCAGCGTGATCGCGACGACCGACCTGCTCTACTCGGTGCAGCTCATCTACTCGGTGAACTACAGGACCATCCCTCTCCTCATAGTGGCGTGCAGCTGGTATCTGATCGTCACCACCGTGCTCTCGATCGGGCAGTACTACCTCGAGCGCCACTTCGGTCGTGGCGCCACACGGGCGCTCCCCGAGACGCCCATCCAACGGCTTCGCCGCCACCTCTTCACGTTCGGGCATGCGACCGTCGAGGCACCAGCGGCCAAGAGCGTCGAGATGCCGAAGGGGTCTAGGGAGGGACGATGAGCGGGCCGATGGTCAAAGCGGAGGGTGTGCACAAGAGCTTCGGCCGTCTGGAGGTCCTCAAGGGGATCTCCCTCGAGGTCGACCCGGGCGACGTGATGTGCGTGCTCGGACCGTCCGGGTCGGGAAAGTCGACTTTCCTACGCTGCATCAACCACCTGGAGAAGATCGACGCTGGGCGCCTGTGGGTGGACGGTGAGCTCGTCGGCTATCGCCAATCAGGCGACAAGCTGTACGAGCTGCGCGATGCAGAGATCTGCAGGAAGCGCGCGGAGATCGGCATGGTTTTCCAGCAGTTCAACCTTTTCGGGCACAAGACCGCGCTCGAGAACGTCATCGAGGCGCCGATCCGGGTCAAGAAGGTGCAGAAGGCTCAGGCCGTCAGGGAGGCAAGGGAACTTCTGAACCGGGTCGGCCTCGCGGATAAGCACGACAGCTATCCGTCGCAGCTGTCGGGTGGTCAGCAGCAGCGTGTCGCGATTGCGCGAGCGCTTGCGATGCAACCGAAGCTGATGTTGTTCGACGAGCCCACTTCCGCCCTTGACCCCGAGCTCGTGGGTGAGGTGCTCGACGTCATGCGACAGCTCGCGTTCGAGTTCGGCATGACGATGGTCGTCGTGACACACGAGATCGGCTTCGCCCGCGAGGTCGGCGACACGGTCGTCTTCATGGACGAAGGAGTGGTTGTCGAGTCGGGCAAGCCACGGGAGGTCTTCGCCAATCCGAAGCACGAGCGGACCCGGACCTTCCTTTCGAAGGTGCTGTGAGCTCAGCCGGGCGCGACCCGCAGCGGGAAGTACGGCGGGGAGAGCAGGAAACCGATTCGCGGCGGACGCTCCGTCCAGCCGCGCGCCATCGTCAACGCCGCGCCCGCTCCGTGGGTGGGCACGAAGCCGAGCTGGCGAGCGGCGCTGTGGTCGCGGCAGCCGGCGATGATCACGTGTCCCAGGCGCCCGAGTGCGGGCCGGCAGGCGTCCCAGTCGACGAAGGGCAGCAGCGGATGGCACGACAGGCCGGCGCGGTATGCCTGGAGCGCACGCACGTCGCCACCCGCTGCACGCTCCGCTTGGGCGAGCGCCGCCTCGTCGGGGCCGACGGCTCGCGTCGCGGCGAAGAACGCCCGGTACGGCTGTTGCGTGGGATGCGCGAACTGGCGCTGGAAGCGGTGAAACAGAATCGCCGTACCGCCTTCCGCGATGGGAAACGAGTCGCGCCAGAGGCGTAGTGCGAGCCCGAGCCCGAGATGCGCGCCGAGGAGGGGGTTCGGCCGCTCACGAGGCAGGTAGGGGGTCGTGCGCGGGATGCCGATGCAGACGGCGTCCAGCTCGCGGGCGAGCGTGATCCCACGCAGCTCGACCCCACGCAGCAGCGCTTCGGTGTGCGCAACCGAGGGCGGACCCGCGAAGACGCCTGCCACCGTGCGATCGAGCGGGAGAGAGCGCAGGACGTACGCGCGGAGTGGGCCGGGCAGGGCGCGGAAGATCTGGCGGAACGGTGAGCGGACAACGCGCTCGAGCGCCTCGGCCTCATAGGGGTAGCCGCCGAGCGTGCCGCCCAGCCTCGGATGGTTGAGGACGAGGGAGACGCCGATGACCGGCACGCGCTGCGCGAGGGCGCGCTCGAGCTCGAGGCCAAGCCGCCAGCCCTGCGATGCCGAGGTCTCGAGCAACGAGTCCGCACCGGCGGCGCGCAGAACCTCCTTGCCGGCCGCGCCGACGAACGCGGCCGGCCCGCCGTGCAGGACGGTCTCGGCTGCCGTCACGACGACAACCACGTCGGTGCGTGCGAGAGACGGATGCACGCGCAGGGGGATCGGGCCCGAGGTGCCGACGTCCACCAGATCTTCGCGCTCGACGTCATGCACTTCGACGTGACCGTGGAAGCGGCGCGCGAACTCCGGCGAGACCAGCGTCTCGAGCCGATCGCCGCCCGCGCGCCGCGCGAGCCCGCCGGCGACGAGCAATGTCTGGTAGCCCGTTGGAATTCCCAGGCGCTCGAGCTCCGCAACTGCGGCGGCGATCGCGGCATGTCGCGGATCGCGCTCGACGCCCGGAATGGGAAGGGCCGGTGGCTCGACGACGATCGTGGCGCGCGCACCACGGGACACGATTGCCTCGAGTGGCTGGCCGGCAAGCGGAAAGCGCAAAGCGTCGCGCACCGCTGCGGCGACATCGGCGACGGAGTCGCCGGGTGGAGGGGGCTGCAGCACGAGCGCGTCGTCCTCGGTGGTCACGACCACGAGCCGTGAGCCGGCCAGCAGCGGAACGCGTTTCACGGTACGTGCCGGTAGAGGCGAGAGAAGGTCGGCCGGAATCCACGCGCGGTGAAGAAGCGGTCTGCGAGGAGATTCACGACACGCCAGTCGATCGTCATCGCGCGGTAACCGCTCTCATGCGCCCAGCGCATCGCGTGCGCCATCAGTGCGCGGCCGACTCCCGAGCCGCGCACGTCCGACTGCGTCGTCGCGAGCGCGAGGTCGATGCTTCCCTCTGGAATCCGCAGGTCGCCGCCTTCGCGGCGATACAGCAGCACATGGCCGACGATGTGGCCGCCTCGCTCCGCGACGAAGTGCGTGAACCTCTCGTTGTCCCACGTGTCCGCCCAATCCGCTCGAACCTCTTCGTCGCTCGCGACGACTCGCCCCGAGAAGCTCGGAGCCGCGCGTAGGTGCTCGCTGAACGCACGCTCCAGCGCCGCGACGGCATCGAGGTCCGAAGCGCGGCCCTTGCGGATCTCCACTTCGGCGTCCACCGGGGATTCCGGGAGCGTCTCACGGACCGCGTACGTGAATTGCAGGCCGAACGCGAGCCTGAACCACGCGCCGACCAGGCCGGCGTCCGTCGCAGGGACGTAGACGCGATGCCGGTCGAGACCGGCGGCCGCCCAGCCCGAGCCAAGGTGTTCATAGAGATCCCGGATCAACTCGGGCTCACGCGCGGCGCAGCCCGCAAGCCCGACCTCGCTCGACCCGTCGTCCTGCGGCGAGCCGATCAAATAGGCAGCCACGTCACCGTCTACGAGCGCGACAGCGCCCGCGGCCCCGTCGGCGGACAGCGCTCGCGCGATGTGGGCCTGAAAGTCCCCGCCGTCGGGAAGGAGCGCTTCCGCCGCTCGATGGCGGGCGTGCCGCTCTTCGAGCAACCGCGCAGCGCCGGCCAGGTGGGTCTCGGAAAGTGGATGAATTTGGAGCGCTCGCATCGGCGCCGGACGATAGCGTTGGCGGTCGATGCCGAAGACACTGACAGGCGCCGAGCTGCAGCTCGACGATGCGCCCGTCCGCGATGCCGAGCTCTTCCTCGTGGACGGCAACAACCTTGCCTATCGGGCGTTCTTCGCGCTGCCCGAGGAGCTCGCGACGACGGAAGGCTTTCCGACGAATGCGCTCCTCGGGTTCACCAACATGCTCTTCAAGCTCCTGTCCGACTACAAGCCCAAGGGGGTCGCGGTCGCGTGGGACACGCGCCCGGCCGAGCGGCTGGAGGTGGCAGGTGACTACAAGGCCGACCGCCGCCCGACGCCGGACCTGCTCTCCGAGCAGTTCCCGTACTTCCGCCCGATCGTCGAGGCGTTCGGCTACCGCAACCTCGAGTTCGAAGGGTGGGAGGCTGACGACGTGATCGCGACGCTCGCGACCCGAGCGGACGAAGCCGGGATCCGGACCGCGATCGTCTCGACCGACCGCGATGCGTTTCAGCTCGTCTCCGACAACGTCAGCCTGATGATGACGCCGCGCGGCGTCTCGGACGTGCAGGTGTACACCCCGGACCGCGTCGAAGCTCGCTACGGCATCCGCCCGGACCAGATTCCAGACTTCATCGGACTCAAGGGCGACACGTCCGACAACATTCCGGGGATTCCCGGCATCGGCGACAAGACCGCTGGCCAGCTGATCGCACAGTACGGGTCGCTGGAGGAAGTGATCGAGCACGCGGACGACCTGTCGCCTGCGCGCCGAAAGAACGTGACCGAGTACGCGGACCAGGCGCGGCAGTCGAAGCAACTCGCGACGATGCGGCGAGATCTCGAGCTCAACTGCGATCCGGCCGAGCTCGTGCTCCTCCCGCCCGACCGCTCGGAGCTCCGGGAGATGTTCAGGCGCTTCGAGTTCCGCAATCTGCTCGGGCGCGTCGACATTCTCGACGAGGCCGTCCCTGCGCAACCGATGCGCGTGCAGGGCACCGAGGTCGCGTGGCGTGAGGGGGAGCTGCCGGAAGTACGCTCGCGCGCTTCGCTCGCAATCCACGACGGGCGCTTTGCGCTCGCTCAGGAAGACGGCGTCATCATCGGCGACTGGGAGCCGGGGCTCGAGCGCCGCCTCGATGACGCGGAGCTGATCGCACACGACTTCAAGGCTTTGCCGCGGCTCACGATGGAACCGGCGGAGGACACGATGCTGCTCGCGTACCTGATCGAGCCAGGTCGGGCCGCGTACGAGCTCGACGATCTCGCGCAAGAGTACGGCGTCGAGCCGATTCCGACTCCTGCGACCGAAGACGAAACCGCGGCGCTCGTGCGCCACGCCGAGACACCACGGCGACTGGCGGCGACGATGCTCGACCGAGTCCGCGAGCGCGGCGCCGAGGACCTGTACCGCAACATCGAGCTCCCTCTCACCGCCGTTCTCGCGGCGATGGAGGACGCAGGCGTCAAGATCGACACGTACCGGATGGGCGAGATCACCGCGCGCCTCGCCGACCGAGTCGAGGAGCTCGAGGCGAAGGCCTACGAGCTCGCCGGCGAGGAGTTCATGATCGGCTCGACGCAGCAGGTTGCGCGGATCCTCTTCGAGAAGCTCCAGCTGACGCCGGGCCGGAAGGGTAAGACGGGTTACTCGACGGACACGCGCGTGCTGCGCAGCATCCGTGGCGAGCACGAGATCGTGCCGGTGATCGAGGAGTGGCGCGAGTACTCGAAGCTCCTGAACACGTATCTCGGGCCGCTGCCCTCGCTCCTCTCCGAACACGACGGGCGCCTGCACACGACGTTCAACCAGACCGTGGCATCGACGGGCCGCCTCTCGACGACGAACCCGAACTTGCAGGCGATCCCGATTCGCACCGAGCTCGGGAAGGAGATCCGATCTGCCTTTGTCCCCGAGACCGGCTCGCGGCTCCTTTCCGCCGACTACTCGCAGATCGAGCTGCGCATCCTCGCGCACGTCTCCGGGGAACCGAAGCTGCGTGAGGCGTTCGCGCGCGGCGACGACATCCACACCGCCACGGCGGTGGAGGTGCTCGGCAAGGACCCGTCCGAGTTGACGTCCGGCGATCGTTCGATCGCCAAGATGATCAACTTCGGGATCGTCTACGGGATCTCGGCATTCGGTCTCTCCGAAAATCTCGAGATTCCGCGCGACGAGGCACAGGCGTACATCGACGCGTACCTCGCGCGTTTCCCGCTCGTGCAGGACTTCATCCAGCGGACGATCGAGCAGTCGAAGCGCGACGGCTATGCGACGAGCTTGCTCGGCCGGCGCCGCCCCACCCCGGAGATTCGCGCGTCCAACAGGGCGACCCGCTCGCTCGGCGAGCGGCTGGCCGTGAACTTCGTCATGCAGGGCTCGAACGCGGACATCATCAAGAAGGCGATGATCGCGATTCACCGCCGCCTGCGCGACGAGGGCCGCGGGGCCCGCCTCGTCCTCCAGGTCCACGACGAGCTCCTTCTGGAAGTGCCGGAGGCCGAGGTCGGCCCGGTGCGGGAGCTCGTGCGGGAAGAAATGTGCGCGGCTTACCCCCTGGATCCCCCGTTGGCCGTGGAAATCGGAGTGGGCGACGACTGGAGCGAGGCCAAGAGCTAGCCCCCGAACCGGCAAACCGAGAGCCCGGGCGAAAGCGCGGCTTTCGCCCGGAAAAAGCCCCTGGCTATACTGACCGCCGCTTCATGGCCACCGAGCAAACCGAACAGCGAATCGCCGGCGACGGCGTCTGGATCACCGGTCCGGACGGCGACCTGATCCCCGACTACGAGTCGACCTTCCCGACGATCAACGAGGGGGAGGTCGTCCACGGGCAGGTCGTCCGGGTCGACAAGGACGAGGTGCTCGTCGACATCGGCTACAAGTCGGAGGGCGTGATCCCGGTCGCCGAGCTTTCGATCCGGCGTTCCGTGAACCCGGCCGACGAGGTCTCTGTCGGCGACGAGATCGATGCGCTCGTGATGACGAAGGAGGATGCCGAAGGCCGGCTCATCCTCTCGAAGAAGCGCGCCCGCTTCGAGCTCGCCTGGAAAGCGATCGAGCAGGCGGCCGAATCCGGCGAGCCGGTGAACGGCCGTGTGATCGAGGTCGTCAAGGGCGGTCTCATCCTCGACCTAGGCGTGCGCGGCTTCCTGCCGGCGTCGCTCGTCGACATCCGCCGCGTGCAGGACCTCGACGAGTTCATGGGTAAGGAGCTCCGCTGCAAAGTGATCGAGCTCAACCGCTCGCGGAACAACGTCGTTCTCTCCCGTCGCGCCGTCCTCGAGGACGAGCGCAAGGAGATGCGTCAGGCGATCCTCGACCGGCTCAACCCGGGCGACGTCGTCGAGGGACAGATTTCCAACATCGTCGACTTCGGCGCCTTCGTCGATCTCGACGGCATGGACGGTCTGATCCACATCTCCGAGCTGTCGTGGTCGCACGTCAACCACCCGTCGGAGGTGCTCGAGATCGGCCAGACCGTCCAGGTCAAGGTGCTCGACATCGACCGCGAGCGCCAGCGCATCTCACTCGGCCTCAAGCAGACGCAGTCCGATCCATGGCAGCAGGTGCTCGAGCAGCACAAGGAGGGCGACGTCGTCGAGGGCAAGGTGACGAAGGTCGTCACGTTCGGCGCCTTCGTCGAGATCCTTCCCGGCGTCGAAGGTCTCGTTCACATCTCAGAGCTTGCGCAGCATCACGTCGAGAACCCGCGCGAGGTCGTTTCGCAGGGCGATACGGTCCCGGTGCTGATCCTCGAGGTCGATGCGGAGCGCCGCCGGCTGTCGCTCTCGCTGAAGCGGGTCGACGCGGACCGGCGCGACGAGTCGGAGGGTCCGATCGAGGGGACGCCTCACCTCGATCTTTCGGAGGACGTGTTCAGCGACTCCGCCTCAGCGCCACTGGCGCCCGAGCTCGACGCACCGAAGCCGGAGCTCGATGCACCGCCGGCGGGCGAAGGCGCCGTCGAACGCGAGTCCGCGGCTGCCGGTGACGAGACCGACCCGGCGGCGGCCGACGAATCAGCCGTTCCCGCCGAGCCTGTCTCCGACGAGCACTAACTCGAAGCCTCCACTCGCGCTGGCGATCACCGGCGGAATCGGCGCCGGCAAGAGTGCTGCGCTCGCAGCCTTCGCGCGTCACGGCGCCGCGACGAGGTCGAGTGACGAGATCGTGCACCGCCTGCTGAGCGGCGATCCCGATGTCCGGGACGCGCTCGCCGAACGGTTCGGCCCCGTGGTGATCGGCCCAGACGGTGCGGACCGCGAGGCGATCGGGCGCATCGTCTTCAACGATCCGGAGGAGCTCGAATGGCTCGAAGCGCTCCTCCATCCGAAGGTGGTGCAACAACATTCCGCATGGCGCCAGGAGCTCGCGGAACGTCCGAATCCACCTGCGGTGTCGGTGACTGAGGTGCCCCTCCTCTACGAAACGGGCGGCGACAGGCGCTTCGACGTGGTGGTGGTGATCACGGCTTCACCTGAGGTGCGCGCCGCACGACGACCGATCACGGACACGAGGGAGCAACGCCTGATCCCGGACGACGAGAAGCTGCGGCTCGCCGACTATGCGTACGTGAACGACGGCACTCTCGAGGAGCTCGATGCTTTCGTGGCCGGCGTGATGAGCAAGCTCGCACCGTGAAACGGCTGCTCGGCGTCGCTGTGCTCGCGGGTGCCTTGATCGTGACCTTCACAAGCCTGCAGTCCGCGAAGCCGGGATGGTGGGAACGACTCTGGTATCCGCTCTCATACGGACAGATCGTCCGCGGGCACGCGCGCAACTACCAGCTGGATCCTGCGCTGCTGGCAGCGGTCATCTACCAGGAGTCCAAGTTCAAAGCCGACGCGATGTCGAGCTCGGGAGCGATCGGTCTGATGCAGCTCTTGCCGGACACGGCCAAGGGCATCGCCTTGCACACGGGCGGATCGAAGTTCCGCGTCAAGGATCTCTACGACCCGGAGATCAACGTGCGTTACGGCGCCTGGTATCTCCGGCACCTGCTCGACAAGTACGGCGACGAGCAGGACGCGCTGGCGGCGTACAACGCCGGTCAGGACAATGTCGACCGCTGGCGTCGTGCCGGCAAGGGGATCCAGTTCGCGGAGACGCGCGCCTACGTCAAGCGGGTCGAGGAGCTGAAGCGGATCTACCGCCAGGCCTACGGTTCCGAGCTCGGCGCCTGAGCGCAGCCGGTCTCGGTG
The DNA here is from genome assembly GCA_963833255.1 of uncultured Actinomycetes bacterium. Lineage (GTDB taxonomy): Bacteria > Actinomycetota > Thermoleophilia > Gaiellales > Gaiellaceae > 3-1-20CM-4-69-9. The sequence goes on along the minus strand of CAWHXK010000053.1, from coordinate 70,342 downwards.
CCGGCGTGGTTCTCGATCTTGAACTGGAGCGCGGCTTCGGAGCTGTTTCCGCGCATGTCGCTGACCTGCACCGTCACCTCGTAGAGCCCGTTCGGGTAGGAACGCGTGTCGACGCCGTTCGCAAGGTTGTAGAGGAACCGTCCCGCCATGAAGTACTGCCGGTTCGAGAAGCGTGGCGCGTTCTGATAGCTGCCGCGCGCGTAGACGTTCCAGAAGGTGCGCGCGGCCGGCAACGTGGTGCGGAAGTCGGCGGCGGGGACATCCCGCACATAGGTGCTCCCGCCGACCTTCGCGAGCGACCAGGTGAGGAACGCCGGGGCGAGCGGAAAGTTCGCAAAGACTCCGGGGACCGCCATCGGCGCCGTATCGTCGGCCGCGGCCACGATCGAGACCATGCCGCACACGGTCTCGTCGAACGACAGCAAGGACCCCGCGGGGCGCACGTTGATCGCTCTCACCTGCGGAACGGTCCGGTCGCGATAGGGCGCGATGCCGCCGCGGGCGAGGGGATTCCAGACACGCCCTCCGCGGATCCACGAAAGGTGCACGTGGCCGTACGCGCGCATCACGTAGCCGAGAATCGTACGGCCGGCGATCACGTGCTCACCGTTGCGGACGGTGGCGATGATGTGGAAGTACTGGAAGACCCCGCGTCCTTTCGTGCGAACGGAAATCGCCGAGTCGTCGATGTAGCGGACCTTCCCCGAGATGACGGGATAGACGGGCGTGCCGTCGGCGGCTGCGATGTCGATGCCGTTGTGGAAGAGGAATGTGCCCGGCCCCTGCAGGCCGTCCGTGAGCATCGTGTTCAGGAAGCGCGTACGTGGGTCGCCGAAGTTCGCCCGGATCGGATGCTGCTTGTTGAACGGCTTGATCGGCCAGGGGAACGCCGAGGCACCGGCGCTCGCGGCAAGCGCCAGGGCGAAGCAAGCGATGAGCAAGAGGAGTCGGAGGCGCACAAGTCGTAGAGACGGAGAGGGTCGCCCTAGGTTAGCCGCGTCTCTTGACGGCGGCCTGATCACGAGCCTCCGTCCACCCTCGGACCGGCTGCGTTCGCGCTAGGCCTCGTTCTCGAGGTCGTTCGCCTTGCGCGTGAGCGCCGCGAACCCCGCCTGCAGGAAATCGTTGACGCCTGCGCCGGCGAGCGTCCAGGTCAACATACGTCCGAAGCGCGGCGCGATGATCTGCGCGGTCGCGAGTCCTGCGGCGGCCCACGTGCCGATGCAGCGGCTGCAGGTTACGAGCTCGCCGATCGCCTGCTCCATGTCGTCGGTCTGAACGGGGCGCTCGTGGTCGGGCTCCCGCGGGTCGCCTTCGACGAAGACACCCATGATCCTGGCGTACGCTTCGTACGGCGGAAGCACCTCGGGTCTTTTCGTTCTGACGGCCATGGAAGCTACCCTTGGCCCAAATGGCCGAGTTCAAAACAAACGCCTCCTATCGACCGACCGGCGACCAGCCGACGGCGGTCGCGACCTTGGCCGAAGGCCTCGAAGCGGGCGACCGCATGCAGACGCTCGTGGGGGCGACGGGTACCGGAAAGACCGCGACGATGGCCTGGACGATCGAGAAGGTCGGCCGGCCGGCACTCATCATCGCGCACAACAAGACGCTCGCCGCGCAGCTCTGCAACGAGTTCCGCGAGTTCTTCCCGGACAACGCCGTGGAGTACTTCGTCTCCTACTACGACTACTACCAGCCGGAGGCGTACGTGCCGCAGGCCGACCTCTACATCGAGAAGGACTCATCCCAGAACGACGACATCGCGCGGCTCAGGCTCGCTGCGACGTCGGCGCTCTTCACCCGCCGCGACGTGGTGGTCGTCGCCTCGGTCTCCGCCATCTACGGGCTCGGCTCGCCCGAGGAGTGGCGCGACCGGGTGATCATCCTCGAGGTGGGCGAAGAGCACGACCGCGACCTGATGCTCCGCAAGCTGATCGACTCGCAGTACGTCCGCAACGACACCATGCTCGGGCGCGGACGCTTCCGCGTGAAGGGCGACGTGGTCGAGGTACAGCCGGCGAACCAGGAGACCGCGTACCGGATCTCGTTCTTCGGCGACGAGGTGGAGCAGATCAGCCACTTCGACCCGCTCACGGGTGAGATCTTCACGAAGCTCGACAACATCGCGATCTGGCCGGCGACGGAATACGTCACCTCGAAGCCGACGATCGAGCGCGCGGTGTCGGAGATCCGTCACGAGCTCGAGCAACGCACGAAGGAGCTGGAGATCGAGGGGAAGATGCTCGAGGCGCACAGGCTCCGGCAGCGCACCGAGTACGACCTCGAGATGATGCAGGAGCTCGGCTTCTGCAACGGGATCGAGAACTACTCGCGCATCCTCGAAGGACGTGCGCCGGGAACGCACCCGTTCACGCTGCTCGACTACTTCCCGAAGGACTTCGTCGTCTTCGTCGACGAGTCGCATCAGACGATCCCGCAGATCGGCGGCATGCACGAGGGCGACCGGTCGCGCAAGCAGACACTCGTCGACTACGGCTTCCGACTCCCATCTGCGCTCGACAACCGGCCGCTCAGGTTCGACGAGTTCCTCGAGAAGGTGCCGCAGATGGTGTTCGTCTCCGCGACACCGGGGCCGTTCGAGGAAAGGAATGCGACGCGGCTCGCCGAGCAGCTGATCCGTCCGACCGGGATCGTCGATCCCGAGGTCGAGCTGCGCGCGACGAAGAATCAGATTGACGACCTGCTGAACGAGATCCGCCGCCGCGAGGAAGTCGGTGAGCGGGTGCTCGTCACAACCCTGACGAAGAAGATGTCCGAGGACCTCACGGACTACCTCCTCGAGTCAGGCGTCAAGGCTCGGTACCTCCACTCCGAGATCGACACGCTCGAACGGATCCAGATCATCCGCGAGCTACGGCTCGGCGACTACGACGTGCTCGTCGGCGTGAACCTGCTGCGGGAAGGCCTCGATCTGCCCGAGGTGTCGCTCGTGGCCGTGCTCGACGCGGACAAGGAGGGCTTCCTCCGCGGCCGCACGTCGCTGATCCAGACGATCGGCCGCGCTGCGCGCAACGTGAACGGAAGGGTCCTGCTCTACGCGGACAAGATGACCCAGGCGATCCAGGACGCGGTGGGAGAGACGAACCGCCGCCGGTCGATCCAGATCGCCTACAACGAGGAGCACGGGATCACGCCTGAGACGATCGTCAAGGGCGTGTCCGACATCGCGGAGCTCCTGGCGCTCGACTCGCCGACCGTGCCGAAGTCGAAGCGCCGTCGCGGGCGCAAGGACGTCGAGGGGATGGCGCCGAGCGAGCTCGAGCGGCTCATCATCGAGCTCGAGGAAGAGATGTACACCGCGGCGGAAGAGCTTCGGTTCGAGTACGCCGCAAAGCTCCGCGACGAGATCAAGGACCTGCGGCGCGAACTGCTCGCTGCAGCGGCGACGGCGGCCTAGACTCACCCGCCGATGCTCGCCTCGATCGTCATGATCATGGTCTTCGGCTTCATCACCGGCGGGCTCGCGCGTCTGGCGGTGCCGGGGCCCGACCCGATGCCGATCTGGCTCACGGTTGCGATCGGGCTCGCCGGATCAGCGGCGGGAGGGGCGCTCGCGATCGGGATCTGGGGGCGCGGAACCCAGGCAATCGGCCTCTTGTCGTTCCTCGGCTCGGTCCTGCTCGTGGTTGCCTACCGCCGCTTCGTGCAGAAGCGGCCGCTCACCGGTCCGGATGCCCTGAAGTTTCCCGACAAGGGGATCGGCATCGACCGCTTCAACGAACGCCGGCAGAAGATGGAGGACCTCATGCGGCAGGCGCAGCACACCCAGGCCGCCAATGACGCAGAGTCCAACCTCAGCAAGCTCAGCGACCTCCACAAGGCGGGAATCCTCACCGACGAGGAGTTCGAGGCCAAAAGGGCGCAAGTCCTCAGCCGAACCTAGAGGAACCTGAGGTTTCCTTCCTCGCCGGACGGGAATCCACCGGCCATGCACTTCATCTGGTTCATCATCGTAGGAGCGATCGTCGGCGCGCTTGGTCGGCTTTTCCATCCGGGGTCTGACCCCATGGGCTGGCTGCTGACCATTGCGATCGGCATCGTCTCCCTGCTCGTCGCGGCGCTCATCTCGAGTGGATGGCTGGCGTTCATCATCGGCGTCATCGTCGCGGTAATCCTCGTTGCACTCGTCGGCCGCCTGTACGCGGGCCGAGGCCGTAGCCCCGCGAGGGTCTAGGCCGCCGATTCGGACTCGAGGGTCTCACGGCCGCGCGGAAACCTCCGCTCGGCCGTGAGGCCCCAATCGGTGTCGCGCCAGACGTACGTCTGGATCCGAAGGCACTTGTCCTCGATCTCGTAGAGGTGGAGGCCGCGCGCCTCTCCTTGCCGTTTCGGGCGCGGCTGGCCGAGGCCGGGCGCGATCGAGACGACCACGGATTGCTCATCTCCGTGCGAGATCTCGAATTCGCGCCGCTCGCTCACCGCCGCCTGGTGGATGTGTCCCGCGAGGATCAGGTCGGCGCCGCCTGCGACGAGTGCGCCGAGAACGTGGTTCCGGCGGGAGACCGGCTTCTTCCGCGAGCGCCAGGGCGCACCGATCAGGTGGTGGTGGAGCACGACGATGTGGAATGCGCCCGCAGGTCCTTCCTTCAGCCGCTCCTCCGCGCCGGCCAGCTGCGCCGTGCGAATCCCGCCCGACTGGTGCCGCCACGGGCGAACCGAGTTGAGGCCCACCACATGCAAGGTCGGAGAGGAGTAAGTCGGCTCGGTCGTCTCCCACTGGCGCTCGAACTCTCGAAACGAGTGGGTGAAGCGAGCCGGGAAGGTGTATGGGATGTCGTGATTGCCCGGAACCGCCAACACGGGCCGGTCGAGACTGTGGAGGAACCGCGAGGCGCGGGCGAGCTGGTCCTCCCGTCCCCGGTGGCTCAGATCGCCGCTCGCGATGATCAGCTCCGGCTCGAAGCGCTCGATCAGAGCCGGCGCCCCATGCTCGATCGCATCGTCGTCACCCGCTCCGTAATGGAGGTCAGAGAGGTGTAAAACGCGTGTAAGCACGGCCGGTGGAGGCTATAGTCTGATCCGCGTGACCGAAGAGTCTGCCGAGATCTTCGACGACCTCTATCTCGGTCTCCGGGCGGGCGGCGCGATCCGCAAGCAACGCCGAGGCGAGACCCTAACGAGTGAAGAGCGCGAGGCCCTCGGCCGCTGGCAGCGACTCTCGACCTGGCGAAAGTCCCTAGCGATCGGCGGCTTCGCAATCGGCACATTCGGATTGGGCTTCACCCTAGGCGGCTTAATCTTCGGCCGCTGGCGAAAAGCCTAGACCGCCCGAAGGCCGGGACCACCAAGGCCGGACGCTAAGACCAGGCGAAGCCGGGCTTAGCGGGAGGCGAACTGATGCGGGCGCGGCCGCGTCAGCGCCCGTGCCCGCACGGAAGGGAACAACGGCCGACCAGAGACACCAAATGGAGTTGCGCGGGCTTCGCCCGCGCAACGTTCAGCGCGAAGCGCCGTGCCCATTTCCGCGCGAAAGCGCAGCTTTCGCGCGGAGTACCCAGGGATCCTTCGCCGCTCGGCGAAACCCGAAACGCGATGATCACGTCGAACGGGGAACGCGTCTGCCTCGACGAGCGGCGACACGCCGTCGTGCTCGCCGGTCCTTTCTTGCGCGCGCTCGCGCTCGCGGCCGTCGGGATCGGGTGCATGGCGGTCGGCTGGCCGGCGTCGATCGCGGGCGTCGTGTTGCAGGTCGCTGGAGCCGTGATCGTGCTCCGCGCGGTGTGGAGCTGGGAGCGCACCCGCGTCGTGATCACGACGGAGAAGCTGTTCATCGTCCATGGCACGCTACGGAGGCGGGCGGCTGCCGTCCGGCTGGCGCGGCTCGGCGCAGTCGAGATCGAGCAGAGCCTGACCGGCCGGCTCCTCGGGTACGGGACGATCGTCGCAGGTGAGCTCGAGATCGAGTTCGTGCCCGAGCCTCGGCGTGTCTACGGGCTCGTCGAGCGACTGTCCGCTTAGAGTCCTCGCGTGATCGAGGTCGTCGACCTTCGCAAGCGCTACCGGAAGACCACGGCCGTCGACGGTCTGACGTTCACCGTCCGGGAGGGCTCGATCACCGGGTTCCTCGGTCCGAACGGCGCGGGCAAGACGACCACCTTGCGAATTCTGCTCGGCCTCGTGCACGCGACTTCGGGCAAGGCGACGATCGGCGGACACCGCTATCGCGAGCTCGAGCGCCCCGTGGCGCGAGTCGGTGCGGTGCTGGAGGCGTCGAACTACCATCCGAAGCGATCCGGACGGAACCACCTGCGGATGCTGGCGGCCGCAGCGGAGGTTCCCTTCACGCGCGTGGACGAGCTGCTCGAGTTCGTGGGGCTCGGGAACGCGGGCGGTCGTGCCGTCGGTGGCTACTCGCTCGGTATGCGCCAGCGGCTGAGCGTTGCGGGCGCGCTGCTCGGCGAGCCGAATCTGCTGGTCCTCGACGAGCCGGCCAACGGGCTCGATCCGGAGGGGATTCGTTGGCTCCGCGACTTCCTCCGGACGTTCGCCGGTGACGGAAAGACGGTGTTCATCTCGAGCCACGTGCTGGGGGAGATGCAACAGCTCGTCGACGAGGTCGTCATCATCCACCACGGCAAGCTGATTGCGCACGGCCCGGTCAGCGAGTTGACGGCGCGGGCAGCAGGCGGCACTCGGGTGCGCTCGCCGCAGGCGGCCGCTTTGCGAGACGCGCTCTTGCAGGCGGGCTTCGAAGGAAGCCTCGACGGCGACCAGCTCGTCACTCCGGCTCCGCCGGAGCGCGTCGGAGAGCTCGCGGCAGCGAACGCGATCGTCTTACACGAGCTCGTCGCCGACTCGACCTCGCTCGAAGAGGCATTCCTCGAGCTGACCGGCGGGGACGAGATCCGGTGAGCGCCACCTTTCGCTCGGAGTGGCTGAAGGTCCGGACCGTGCGCACCTTCCTCTGGTTCGCGCTCGGGAGCGCTGGGCTCGTCCTGATCGCTGCGATCTCCGTCGTCGCCTCCAACGGGCAGATCAACACGGCAGCGGACGATCGCTCGGTCGCGCGAATCGCCGCCATCGCACTCGTCTTCGGGCTGATCGGCGGAATCGTCGTAATGGCCGGTGAGATCACGCACGGGACGGTCACGCAGAGCCTTCTCGTCACGCCGGTTCGGGAACGCGTCCTCCTTTCGAAAGTCGCGATGGCGGGTCTGATCTCGCTGTTCCTCGCCGCCGTGGCCGAGCTGCTCGTGCTTGCGATTACGGTCCCCGGCGCATCGCTCGACCTTCACAACAGCCGGGCCGTCTTGCTCGGCGTCCTGATTGCGGCACCGCTCGCAGGTGCTCTCGGCGTCGGCTTCGGCGCCATCGTGCGCAATCAGGGAAGTGGCATCGGCATCAGCCTCGTCTGGCTTCTGATCGGCGAGAACATCGTGACCGTCATGAGCCGGTCGGTCGCGAAGTACACGCCGGGCCGGGCGTTCGCCGCGCTCGTCTCGGGTGAAGGCGGGTCGGAAAACCTGCTGGGCATGGGCGCAGGGGGAGTTGCCGCGGCCGTCTGGACAGCCGTTTTCGTGACCGCCGGGCTGTTCGTCTTCCTCGGCCGCGACGTCTAGGCTCGAGCGGACGGATTTCGGCTCTCGGAGAGGGTTTCCCGCCGGCCGACAGAACACTTGTTCGATCCGGCCGGCCCGGCTAAACTGGTCAAGTTATGGCCTCAGAAGAGCTCGTCGTCCACGGCGCCAGGGAGCACAACCTCAAGGACTTCGACGTCCGGCTCCCGCGGAACAAACTGATCTGCATCACCGGCCTGTCGGGCTCCGGCAAGTCCTCGCTCGCCTTCGACACGATCTACGCCGAGGGCCAGCGCCGCTACGTCGAGAGCCTCTCGGCCTATGCGCGGCAGTTCCTCCAGATGATGGAGAAGCCCGACGTCGACTCGATCGAAGGGCTGTCGCCGGCGATCTCGATCGATCAGAAGACGACCTCCCGCAACCCGCGCTCGACGGTGGGGACGGTCACCGAGATCTACGACTATCTGAGGCTCCTCTATGCACGGGTCGGTCGCCCGCACTGCCCGGTCTGCGGCAAGCCGATCACGGGGCAAAGCCAGGAGGCGATCGTCGATCAGATCCTGCAGTTGCCCGAAGGAACGAAGTTCACCGTCAACGCGCCCGTGGTGCGCGACCGCAAGGGCGAGTACAAGGACGTCTTCGAGGAGTTGCGGAACGAGGGCTTCACGCGTGTGAAGGTCGACGGCGTGCAGCACCTGCTCGAGGACGAGATCACGCTCGACAAGAAGTTCAAGCACACGATCGAGGTCGTGGTCGACCGGTTGACGATGAAGCCCGACCTGCGCACAAGGCTTGCGCAGTCGGTCGAGACGGCGGCGCAACTCGCGGACGGGCTCGTCTCGATCGACATCGTCGACGAAGATCGTTCGCTCCTGTTCAGCGAGCGCTTCGCCTGTCCGGACCACGGTGTCTCACTGCCCGAGCTGCAGCCGCGCATCTTCTCGTTCAACTCCCCGCACGGCGCGTGCCCTCGCTGCACCGGGCTCGGCGCGCAGCAGGAGATCGATCCGGACCTGCTCGTGCCGGATCCGTCGCTCTCGATCTCGGAGGGCGCGCTAGTCCCGTGGTCGGTCGGGAACTCGGGTTTCTACGAGTCCGTCATCCAGGCGATCGCCGAGCGCTACGAGATTCCACTCGACGAGCCGTGGGAGAACCTGACGCACGAGGAGCAAGACCTCTTCCTGTACGGCACCGAGGGTGAGCGGCTCTACGTCAGCTATCGCAACCGGATGGGCCGGCGCCGCTCGTACATGCTCGCGTTCGAGGGGATCATCCCGAGCCTCGAGCGCCGCTACCGCGAGACCGACTCCGCGACCCAGCGCGAACGGATCGAGGAGTACATGTCGTTTCGGCCGTGCCCCGTCTGCAAGGGCGCGCGCCTGAAGCCCGAGGTGCTCGCCGTGACGGTCGGCGACAAGAACATCCACGAGTTCACGCAGATGTCGGTCACGCGCGCCCTCGAGTTCCTCGACGGGCTGGAGCTGACCGAGACCGAACAGCTGATCGGCGCGCGGATCGTCAAGGAGATCCGGGAACGGCTCACCTTCCTCGACAACGTCGGTGTCGGCTACCTGCAGCTCGACCGCGCGTCCGCGACGCTCTCCGGTGGCGAGGCGCAACGGCTGCGGCTCGCGACTCAGATCGGTTCGCAGCTCGTGGGCGTGCTCTACATCCTCGACGAGCCGTCGATCGGCCTGCACCAGCGCGACAACGACAAGCTGATCGGCACCCTCGAGCGTCTGCGCGATCTCGGCAATACGGTGCTCGTGGTCGAGCACGACGAACAGATGATGCGCTCCTCCGACTGGCTCGTCGACATGGGGCCGGGCGCGGGCGAGCACGGCGGGCACGTCGTCGCCGAGGGAACCGCGGCGAAGGTGGAGCGGAGCAAGACCTCCGTCACCGGGCACTTCCTGTCGGGCCGGCGCGTGATCGCAGTGCCCGAGCGTCGCACCGAGGATCACGGCTCGTTCTGGGTTCGAGGGGCGTCCCAGCACAATCTGAAGAACATCGACGTCGAGTTCCCGGTCGGGAAGTTCGTCGTCGTCACCGGTGTGTCCGGCTCCGGAAAGTCGACGCTCGTCAACGAGATCGTCCACAAGGCGCTGGCGAACAAGCTGCACCGGCACCGGACGAAGCCGGGCGAGCACGAGGCGGTCGAAGGCATCGAGGTGTTCGACAAGGTGATCGACATCGACCAGTCGCCGATCGGGCGCACGCCACGCTCGAACCCGGCGACGTACACCAAGCTCTTCGATCACATTCGCGAGCTGTACTCGATGACGCCCGAGGCGAAGGTGCGCGGCTACAAGCCAGGCCGGTTCTCGTTCAACGTCCGCGGCGGGCGCTGCGAGACGTGCAAGGGAGACGGCCAGATCAAGATCGAGATGCACTTCCTCCCGGATGTGTACGTCCCCTGCGAGACGTGCAAGGGCGCGCGCTACAACCGCGAGACGCTCGAGGTTCGCTTCAAGGGGAAGTCGATCGCCGACGTGCTCGAGATGTCGGTCGAGGAGGCGCTGCAGTTCTTCGCGAAGATCCCGAAGCTTCGCCGCCGCCTCCAGACCCTCCATGACGTCGGGCTCGACTACATCAAGCTGGGCCAGCCGGCGACGACGCTCTCGGGCGGCGAGGCGCAGCGGGTGAAGCTCTCCTCCGAGCTCTCGAAGATCGCGACCGGTAAGACGCTCTACATCCTCGACGAGCCGACGACGGGGCTCCATTTCGCCGACATCGAGAAGCTGCTGGACGTCCTGCAGAGGCTGGTCGACTCGGGGAACACGGTGCTCGTGATCGAGCACAACCTCGACGTGATCAAGCAGGCCGACTGGATCATCGATCTCGGCCCGGAAGGTGGCGAGGCCGGTGGCGAGATCATCGCGACCGGAACGCCCGAGCAGATCGCCGACGTCGACGAGTCGTTCACCGGCCAGTTCCTCCGGCACGTTTTGCCGAAGGCCGCAGTCGCGGCTGCCTGACGTGGTCGCGCGAGCCGAGCCGCGGCAGGACGAGAAGTCCTGGTTTCTTCGTGGACTGCTCGTGCTGCAGCATCCCCGCCCGGTGTTTGCGGCGCTGCGCGACGATTCGGACGAGGTAGCCGCGGTCCGGCAGGACACGGCGGGCGCGATCGTGTGGCTTGCCGGTATCGCGACGATCCTGGCAACGGCGAGCACCGTCCGCGACGACGTCGTGATCGACGGCTCCTTGTTCGCCGTTTGGGCGTTTCTCGCGGGAGGTCTCTACGGTTTCGTGCTCTACTTCGCCGTCGGCAAGCTGCTGCACGTCTCGCTTCGCCGTCTGGGCGGCCGCGGCAGCTTCCGTCGTGCGCGTCACCTGCTCGCCTTTGCAGCGGCGCCGATCGCGCTTGCGCTCTTCGTCTACTGGCCTGTCCGGATGGCGATCTACGGCGAGGATCTGTTCCGCACAGGCGGTGCGGACGGGCGTGGCGCCGGGCCCGCGGTGGCCTGGCTCTTCTACGGGTTCGTGGCCTGGGCGGTCGTGCTGCTCGTCGTCGGAGTGCGAACCGTCCACGGCTGGACGTGGAGCCGTTCGCTGGCGGGCGTTGCGGTCACCGCAACGATCGGCGGCGCGCTAGCCGTCGGTGTGAGTCTCTTGCACGCGTTTGGCTGAAAACAGCTCGAGCTCGTCCTCCGGCATTGCATACGTGTGCTCCGGGGCGGGGTACGCGCCGCTGCGAACCTCTGCTGCGTACGTCGTGAGTGCGCCGCGGACCTCCTCCGCCAGGTTGGCGTAGCGCTTCACGAAGCGCGGTGCGCGTCCCTCGGTCAGCCCGAGCAGGTCGTGGTAGACGAGCACCTGCCCGTCGCAGTCCGGCCCGGCACCGATCCCGATCGTCGGTACGGTCAGCGATTCGGTGATGCGCGCCGCGACCGGCACCGGCACTGCCTCGAGCACGATCGCGAAGCAGCCCGCGGCTTCCAGCGCCAGCGCATCGGAGAGCAGCTGCTGCGCTTTCGCAGCCGTGCGACCCTGGGTCTTGAAGCCGCCGAGAATCGTCTCGGACTGAGGCGTCAAGCCGATGTGGCCCATGACTCCGATGCCGGCGGACGCGATCGAGCGGACGCGCGACAGCGACGGTCCCGCGCCCTCGAGCTTGACGACGTCGGCGCCGGCTTCCTTGACGAATCGGATCGCGTTTCGAACCGCGTCCTCGTCGGACACGTGGTAGCTCCCGAAGGGCATGTCGCCGACGACGAGCGGTCGCTCCACGGCGCCCGAGACGGCACGTGTCAGGAAGAGCATCTCGTCCATGGTCACCGGGACCGTTCCGTCATGGCCGAGAACGACCATGCCGGCGGTGTCGCCGACGAGGAGGATGTCGACTCCGGCCTGCTCCGCGAACCGCGCGCCGGGAGCGTCGTAGGCGGTGACCATCACGATCTTCTCGCCGCGACTCTTCAGGTCGGCGAGCTCGAGCAGTGTCAGCTTGCCGGGCTTCATCTCAGGTCTCCTTCCAGGACGACGTTGTCGATCAAACGGGTGGGGCCGATTCGGACGGCGGCCGCGAGGACGGTGACGGCCTCGAGGTCGATCAGCTCGACGTAGTCGGGCTCGAGGCCGTTGAGTGCGGCCCGCGTTGCCGCGACCGGATCGGAACCTGCAGCATGCGCCGAGCGTCCGGCCTCGAGAGCATGCGGTAGCGCGAGCGCCAGCTGCCTCTCCTCATCCGACAGATAGGCGTTTCGCGACGAAAGGGCGAGGCCGTTCTCGTCGCGAACGGTGGGGAGCACGCGGAGGTGGAGCTTCAAGTCGAGGTCCCGCACCATGCGGCGAATCACTTCGGCTTGCTGTGCATCCTTCTGACCGAAGAATGCGACATCGGGGCGCACGATGTTGAAGAGCTTCAGACAGACGGTCGCCACGCCGCGAAAGTGATCCGGTCGCGCCGCACCTTCTCCGCCAGTGTCCTCGACCTCGACCCAGGTGCCGAATCCCTTCGGGTACATGACCTCGGCGCTTGGCATGAAGAGCACGTCGACGCCGGCTTCCTCCGCGAGCCGCACGTCACGCTCCTCGTCGCGCGGGTAACGCTTCAGGTCCTCGCTCGGGCCGAATTGCACGGGATTCACGAACAGCGAGACGACGACGACGTTGCATTCCGCGCGGGCGGCCTGCATCAACGACAGGTGCCCTTCGTGGAACGAGCCCATCGTCGGCACGAGGCCGATGCGGCCGCCGCCGAGTAGTGCGAGGCGCAGAGCGGGAATGGTTCGCGCGACTCTCATTTCGTGGTCGCCTCCGCGAGGACGTCGTACAACGGCTCGAGCTCGGGCCTTGCGGCGCGAATCGCCCGGCGGTGCGCCTCGACCGTCTCCCAGTCGCCGCGCTCGATCGGGCCGGTCAGCTCGAAGCCGTTCTCGATCGTGCGTCGCATCAACGGAACGAGCGCCTCGGGCGGCGCACCCGCGGCGCGAAACAATTCGGACGCGACTTCGTGCAGCGTGACCAGATAGTTCGACGCGATCGCAGCGCCGGCGTGGTACAGCGGGCGCGCGTCGTCGGCAAGCTCGAAGGGCTGGAGGCCGAGCAGCTCGGCGAGCCAGAAGCCGACCGATTGCGCCTCCGCCGATTCCGACGTGACCGCCGCCCAGGCCCCGTCGAGCTGCTCGGGCCCGCGTGCACGGGTGAACGTCTGCAGCGGGTGGAGCGAGAAACGGCGTCGATGCGGTTCCAGGGCCGAGAGGGGCGTGGCGCCCGAAACGTGTGCAAGCCACGGGCCGGGTTCGATTGTGCCGGGCGACATCCGCAATGACGCTGTCCGGCACGCACAGAAGCACGAGGTCGCCGTCGTCGCCCACGCTGATGCCTCGCTCGCGGAGCCGAGCGGAGACGGCCGACCCGACGCGGCCGGACCCGATGACGTTGATGCTTCTGAGCACTCGTAGCTCCAGTTCCGTAGCGGATACCGGGCAGTTGAAGCGTACACGGGCACTGGTACTCTGGCGTGCTCCGTGGGTCGTCGTCTCCTCCTGGGGCTTGTTCTCGCCGTCGCACTGGCCGCGCCCGGCACCGCGCACGCAGCGATCCCGCTCACGCCCTGTCCGGATACGACGAACGGGCTTCAGTGTGGAACGGTCAACGTCCCGCTCGATCGCACGGGTGTGGTCCCCGGGACGATCGGGCTGCACGTCGAGGTTCTGCCTGCCACGGGGCTGCCCCGCGGAACCATGTTCCTGATCGCCGGGGGCCCCGGCCAGGGATCCGCTCACGTGTACGGGCTCGGATCGACCGACACCGCCGAGTTCATGCGGGCGATGCTGCCGGGCTACACGCTCGTGGCCTTCGACAACCGCGGGACGGGTGATTCGGGCGTGATCCGCTGTCCGCAGCTCCAGAGCACGTTGATCGCGACCGCCGAGCAAAGCGCGGTTCTCGCACGCGACTGTGCGGCGATCATCGGCCCGCAGCGCCAGTTCTATGCGACCCGGGACCACGCCGAGGACATCGATGCGGTTCGCGCGGCGCTGGGTGTTCCGAAGATCGGCCTGATGGGCGTGTCGTATGGAACGAAGCTCGCGCTCGCGTACGCGCTTGCACACCCCGGCAACGTGGAGCGAATGATCCTCGACTCCGTGGTTCCGCCGCAGTTCCCGGATCCGTTCGACCGCAACGTGTTGAGTCAGATGCCGGACACTCTGAGCTCACTCTGCGACGGTGGCCTCTGCCGCGCGGCGACGCCGAACTTCTCGGCTGAGGTGGCCGTGCTCGCGAACAGGATCGAGGCGAAGCCGATCTCCGGGAAGATCGTCGCCCCGAACGGCGCACTGAAGACGGTGCGGATGGACGGTGAGCAGCTCCTCTCGATGCTGATCGACACGGATCTGAGCCCGGGCCTCGCTGCCGAAGCTCCCGCGGCCGTGCACGCCGCCCTCAAGGGCGACGTGCGACCGCTACTGCGGATCTACGACCTCGACCTCCGCACGAGTGAGCTCTCTTCGGAGGATCTGAGCTTCGGCCTCAATGCCGCGACGAACTGCGCCGACGGCCACTTCCCGTGGTCGCCCGGCACGGATCCGTCCGCGCGTCAGGCCGCGATCGACACCGCTGTCGCCGGGCTCGCACCAGGCGCACTCGGCCCCTTCGGAAAGTGGGCCGCCCGCCTCGGCACGGCGTACTTCTGCGAGCAGTGGCCCTCGCCGTCCGGCAACACGCCGCTTGGGCCGGGCCCGTATCCGAACGTCCCCGTTCTCGCCGTCAGCGGCGGCTACGACCTGCGCACGCCGACGGCCAGCGCAATCGCGGTGATCAGCCAGTTCCCGCAGGGCCGGCTGATCGTCGTACCGGGCGTGGGCCACAGCGTGCTCACGGCAGACTTCTCGTATTGCTCGCAGCGCGCGGCGCGCCAGTGGATCCTCGGCACGCTGGACGCACCGATTCAGGCTGCGTGCCCGCGCGTGCCGCCGCTTGTGAAGATTCTCGGCGCCTTCCCGGCGAAACCTGCGAAGCCGACGGCGAAGTCGACGCTGGCGCTCGCTTCGAAGACCGTGCGTGAAGCGGAGGCGACGTGGCTGCAGCTGCTCTTCTCCTCGGTCAGCTTCACCCCGCGCGGCGTCTACGGCGGCAAGCTCGCGAACACGAAGAACGGCGACGGCTTCATCCTGACGAAGTACGCGATCGCCCCGGGCGTCTTCGTGACCGGGAAGATCACCTTCGTCGACATCGGCCCGCCGTCGACCTACAAGGGCACGATCAAGGTCTCGGGCCCGGCGGCCACGGCCGGAACGCTGAAATTCACGAAGAATTCGGTCTCCGGCAAGCTCGGCGGCCACAGCGTCAAGGGCACGTACTAGAGGCCGGATGTGAAATTGCACGCCCGGCTTGGTCTGGAGCGCCCGTCGGCCAAATTTCGCATCACCCCTCTAGCCGATTTGCGACCCGTCCGGCCTCGCCCCTAAACTGCCCGGGCGATGCCGATGTACGAGTACGTGTGCATGAAGTGCGAGGAGCACTTCGAGGAGCTCGTCCGGGGGGATCAGGAGGTTGCGTGCCCGCAGTGCGGCGCGACCAACGTCGCCCGGCAGCTTTCGACGTTCTCGATGGTCGGCACCGCCGGGCAGACCGGCGCGTTCAGCAGTGGCGGCGGCTGTTGCGGCGGAAGCTGTGGCTGCGGTCACTGAGCTGACCAGGGTCGACGAGCTTCGCGCCTTCGGCGAGGTCGTTGCCGGCTGCACCAAATGCGCACTCGCCGGAGGGCGCACGCAGGTCGTGTTCGGCTCGGGCAATCCGGACTCCGATCTGATGTTCGTGGGCGAGGCTCCCGGCTTCCACGAGGACAAGCAAGGCGTTCCGTTCGTGGGCGCGGCAGGCAAGCTACTCGACCAACTGCTCGCCGACATCGGGCTCGCGCGTGACGACGTCTATGTCGTCAACGTTCTCAAATGTCTTAGATACACAGCGCAGGTTCAGCTGGGGGATGGCTCATGGGAACGTATCGGGCGCCTTGTGCGATCCCGCTACAGCGGGACGGTGATGTCACTTGATGCCGACGGGGCACTGGTGCCGCGTCGCGTGACTGGTTGGCATGCGACACCTCTGGGCAATCGGCGCGTCTTTCACCTTTCGTATCGTTCCGCCAAACGTGTAGGCGCGAACAAAGTTGCGATCGAGTTGACTGAGGATCACCCGGTCCTCACCGAAGGCGGATACGTCCGAGCAGATGAGCTCGAGCCTGGTGATCGGATCGCGACTGGAGTAGGACTGAGCCGTCTTGCTCGAGATGTGCTCTGCGGAACGCTTCTTGGCGACGGCCATCTAAACGCCGCTTCCTCGTACATCTCCTTCTCGCACTCTCAATGGCAAGCTGACTACGCCCTTTTCAAAGCGGAGCTCCTAGGAGAGCTATCGACTCGATCTGACGTGTTTTCTGTGGCCGCCGTATCGGGCGGCTCGCAGTCGTATCCAGTCGTCCAGGTTCGAAGTCTCGCGCACCGTGCTTTGAGGATCCTTCGACATGACTTCTACCGTCACCGGAAGGTTGTTCCGAGCTGGCTTGCTGATGAGCTCAACGAGCGAATGCTTGCGATCTGGTTCCTGGACGACGGTCATGTGAGGATCAGAGACGGCCGCCAACCTCTTGCCGAAATCGCGACGCACAGCTTTGGCGAGGATGATCTGAAGGTCCTTCGGAGGGGTTTGCTCCGGCTGGGGCTGCCCACAAAGGCCTCGCACGGACGCCTTCATTTTGACGTGGCAACAACTCGCAAACTCTCTGAACGAATTGCGCCGTACACGCCTCCCTCGATGCGCTACAAGCTTCACCCAGAAGTGGCTGCGGCATCGCCGTTCGATCCGGACCGTTTGAGCCCCGGGCAGCCCCAGACGTTTTTCGACGAAGTCGAGATCGAAGATGTCACGGATCGCCCTCGTACTGATCGGACTTTCTTCTGCCTAGACGTCGAGGGCACGCACAACTTCGTCACAGCAGGGGGCGTGGTGCACAACTGCCGCCCTCCGGGCAACCGCGATCCACTGCCCGACGAGATCGAAGCCTGCGAAGGCCATCTCTGGCGGCAGATCGAGCTGATCGAGCCGCGTGTCGTCGCGACGCTCGGGAACTTCGCGACGAAGCTCCTGTCCGGCAAGCCGACCGGCATCACGAGAGTGCACGGCCAGGAGCAGAAGGTGACACTCGGTGGACGGTGCGTGCTCCTGTACCCGATCTTTCATCCCGCAGCGGCGCTCTATACACCGCGGATGCTCGACGTTCTGAAGTCGGACTTCGCGCGCCTGCCGGAGCTCATGGGCCGCGAGGTCGCGCCGCCGCAGCCGGTGTTCGCCGCCCAGGCGACAGCCGAGCCGGCGGTCCAGCTCGGCCTCTTCTGATCGAGACACACTCGCCTGAAGAAACCGAGCAGCTCGCTGCCAGGCTCGCCGTCGACCTGCGGCCGGGCGACGTTGTGACGGTCTCTGGCGAGCTCGGCTCCGGCAAGACGACGTTCGTCCGCGGCGCTGCCCGCGCGCTCGGCGTCGAAGGGCCGGTCACGAGCCCGACGTACACCATCGGCAACAGGTACAAGGGCCGAGTCGACGTGTCGCACCTGGACCTCTTTCGCTTCCAAGAGGTGGTGTCGCCGGCGGAGTGGGGCGATCTCGAGCCGTACTTCGACGACGCGGTCGTCTTCGTCGAGTGGCCCGAGGCGGGGGAGGGAGTCCTGCCGCCGACACGCATCGGAGTGCGGCTCGAGCATGGCGGAGATGGGCGTCGGCTTGTCACGATTCTCGGTGATGCTGATCCTGGCCTTCGACACGGCGACTGACGTAGCGACGAGCGCGCTCGTCTTCGACGGTGAGGTGCTCGGCGAGCGCTCATCGAGGGCGTCCACGGTGCTCGAGGACGTCGATGCGTTGTTGCGGCAAGCGAGTGCGCAGACGCGTGAGATCGAAGCGCTTGCGGTCGGCGTCGGGCCCGGCAGCTTCACCGGTGTTCGCATCGGTCTCGCGACCGCGCGTGGCCTGGCGTTCGCCCTGGGCATTCCGGCGGCCGGCGTCTCGACGCTCGACGCGCTTGCGGCCGGCTCCCCCGGGGCTTTGCCGGTCGTCGATGCCCGGCGCGGTGAGGTCTTCGTGCTGAAGGACGAGCCGACAGTGCTCGACCCGGGAAAGCTCGAGGTGGCCGGGACGATCTGCGTCGGGAGCGGCGCCGTCCGCTACCGCGCCTTGCTGGAAGCTGCCGGAGCCGAGATCCCTCCGGATGGAGACGAGCGGCACGTGCCCCGGGCCCGCTTCCACGCCCAACTTGCGCACGACTTCGGGCCGGCCGACGAAGTGGAGCCGCTCTACCTGCGAGTCCCCGACGCTGATAAAACCAGGTAATGAGCGCCACGGCCAACAAGGTGGATTTCCGGCGCCTCGAACTGCGCGACCTCAATGCGATCGAGACGATCGAGCGCGCCTCGTATCCGACACCGTGGTCGCGGTCGATGTTTGCGGGCGAGCTTGCAAAGCCGTCGTCGATCTCGCTCGGTGCGTTCGAGCCCGAGACGCGTGACCTGCTCGGCTACCTGATCATCTCCCGCTACGTCGACGCATGGCACGTGATGAACCTCGCCGTTGCACCTGACCACCGGCGCAAGCGGATCGCGACCGGCTTGCTCGAACGCCTCTTCGAGCTCACGGGAGGCGAAGGACGCCGCGGTTACACCCTCGAGGTGCGAGTTTCGAACGACGTCGCGATCCGTCTCTACGAGCAGGCCGGGTTCAAGGCTCGCGGAGTTCGTCGCGGCTACTACACGGACAACCGTGAGGACGCGCTCATCATGTGGCGCGATTTCGAGCCGCGACCGACTTGATCCTGGGCCTCGAGACGTCCTGCGACGAGACCGCTGCAGCGGTGATCACGGAGGACGGGCAGATCCTCGCGAACGTCATCTCGTCTCAGGCCGATCTGCACGCCCGCTACGGCGGAGTCGTGCCCGAAGTGGCGTCGAGGCGTCACCTCGAGCTCGTCACGCCTGTCTTGCAGGAAGCGTTGCGCGATGCCGGCGCAGAGCTCGACGACGTCGAGTTGGTGGCGGTGACGGCGGGCCCCGGCTTGATCGGTGCCCTGCTCGTCGGAGTTGCCGCAGCGAAAGCGATCGCCTGGGCGAGGCGGTTGCCGCTGGCGCCGGTGGATCACCTCCAGGGACACATCGCATCGCTCTATCTCGAGCCGGACCCGGTCGAACCGCCGTTTCTCTGCCTCCTCGCGAGCGGTGGTCACACGATGCTGCTGGATGTTCAGGATCGTGCGGGCAAGGCCCGGGTGCTCGGCACGACGCTCGACGACGCCGCGGGAGAGGCTTTCGACAAGGGAGCGCGCCTGCTCGGGCTCGGCTACCCCGGCGGCGCCGAGATCGACCGCATCGCGCGAGAGGGAGACGCCGGGGCGTACGACTTCCCAGTCGCGCGGGTGCCCGGGCTCGACTTCTCCTTCTCAGGGCTCAAGACAGCACTGCTCTACGCGGTCAGGGACCTGCCTGCGGACGAGCTCGAACGACGGCGTGCTGATCTCGCCGCGAGTTACCAGTCGGCGATCGTGCGCGCTCTCGTCGACAGGGCCCAGCGGGCTGCTGCGGAGCTCGGCGGCTCGAAGATCGCCGTGGTCGGCGGCGTAGCTGCAAATTCGGAGCTGCGTGCTGCGCTTCCCTCTTCTACGGCGCTCGCGCCACTGCCGCTCTGCACGGACAACGCGGCGATGATCGCCTCGGCCGCGCGCTTCACGGACCCCATCCAGTATCCCCGCTATCTTGGGCTCGATGCGTACGCGTCCACCGCGTGAGCCGAGAAACGCGCTCGTGCTCGCGGCTCTGGCGGTCGTCGCGACGGCCGTCCTCATCGCGGCCGGAGGTCACAGCAGCGGCCTGACGGCCGAGGGAGAAACCAGCTGGCAGGGCCTCGCCGGGGCCCAGCGTCCCCGCGTTGCTGTCGGCCAGCGCGTGATCGTCCTGCTCAAGGCACCCGCGCTCGCAGACCGCGTTGGCAACGCCGGAGGCCTGGCGACGAGCGAGCAGGAGCGGCAATGGACGCAGAGCGCGCTCTCGGCTCAAAAGCTTCTCGTCGCACGGCTGCGAGTCCAGGGCGTCGTCGTCCAGCCCGAGTTCAGTTACACGCGTGCCGTCAACGGCTTCTCGGCCGCGTTCGATGCGCGCGGGATCGCGCTTCTCGAACGGGCACCGGACGTCGCGGGCGTCTATCCCGTGCGGGCGGCATATCCGGCGTCGCTGAGCTCGCGTCTCCTCACGACAGCGGGTTTCGGAGAGCGGCCGAACATCAGCCTGTCCGACAAGGATGGCCGCGGCGTCACGATCGCGCTTCTCGATACTGGCGTCGATCGGGCGCAGCCCTTCCTGCGCGGACGAGTCACCGGTGGGATCGACATCGTCGGGGGCGACGCGGGCGCCCTCGCCGCGCCACAGCCCGGCGAGCCCTCCCAACTCGAACGGCACGGCACCGAGATGGCCGGCCTCCTCGTCGGCTCCGGTGGGCCGGGTGCGCTTGCGGGCGTCGCCCCGGGAGCCACGGTCTTGCCGATCCGCGTTGCCGGCTGGCAGCGAGACGCCTCGGCAGGCTGGGCCGTCTATGGCAGGACCGACCAGGTGCTGGCCGGGCTCGAGCGCGCGGTCGATCCGAATGGTGACGGCGATGCGCACGATGCTGCCCGCGTGGCCCTGGTTGGCGTCGCCGAGCCGTTCGCAGGTTTCGCAGACGGTCCCATCGCCCGGGCTGTCGAGGGCGCAACGCGGCTCGACACGCTCGTCGTCGCCCCCGCCGGAAACGATGGGCCCGCCGGGCCCGGGTACGGTTCGGTCGCCGGCCCGGGAGGCGCACCTGCGGTGCTGACCGTTGGTGCGGCCGATCTGCGGCCCCGCTACGGCCAGGTGCGGGTGGTTCTCCGCGCGGCTCTCCGGGTCGAGTTCGACGGCACGAGCCCGCTCGTCGGCGCGGTGACCCCGTCGGAGCCACTCGACGTCGGGATCGGCGCACCGCGCGCACAAACGACGGAGCCGGTCGGTTACCACGGGCCCGTTCCGCTGCTCGACTTCTTCGACCGTCACGGCGAGAGTCTCGTTGCGGGCCGCGCCGCTCTCCTGCCGGCCGGGGCCGATCCGAACGGCTCGCTCGCAAACGCAGCTCAGGCTGGGGCCGTTGCGGTTCTGTTCTACGGCGCGGACCTGCCGGCCGGCGGCATCGGTCTCGACGAGGGCGCACCGATCCCTGCAGTTTCCGTTCCCGAGGCTGCCGCGCTAACGCTGCTCGCACGCATTCGCAGTGGCATTCCGGCGACCCTGTCACTCGGCGCGGCGCGTACGACGTCCAACGCCGCCGAGGACCGCGTCGCTCCCTTCTCGTCGACCGGGCTCGCGTTCGACGGACGCGTGAAGCCGGAGCTCGTCGCACCGGGGGTCGCCCTGGAAACCGCCGAGCCCGGAGCCAACGTCGACGGCTCGGCCCGCTATGGCACCGTGAACGGAACGAGTGCTGCGGCGGCGCTGGTCGCCGGGGCCGCCGCGCTGCTCGCCCAGGCTCGGCCGTACCTCGACGCCGACGCGCTCAAGAGCCTGCTTGTCGGTGCGGCGCGGCCTCTTCCCGGCGACGGCATCACCGCGCAAGGCGCGGGACTCGTCGACCTCGGGGGTGCTGCGGCGACCGAAGTCGGGGCGAGCCCTGCCTCCCTCGCACTCGGCCGCGCGGACAGCAGCCGCTGGCGAACCGACCAGGTGGTCGTTCTGCGTAACGTCTCTTACCGCCGTCTGATTCTGTCGCTCGACGTGGAGGTCACCGACGAGGGAGCGGCGTCCGTCGCGTTCGATGTGAAGCCTCAACGCTTCTCACTGGGGTCGGGACGCTCGATCCGCGTGCATGTGCGGGCGCGCGCGACGAGCAAGCTGGAGGGAACCGCCCCGGCCGAGGGCGTCTTGGTCGTGACGCCCGCCGCGGGTCACGCGATTCGTGTGCCCTGGACGATCGTCTTCGGCCGGCGCCGCCCGGCCGAGCTGACCACGGTCCGGCTCTCGCAACGCTCGTTCACACCCTCGGACGCGGCGCCTCCACTGCTGAGCTTCGTGGCCGGATCCGTGCGGCGTTCGGCGGCCGTATCCGACGTGCTGCCGCTGTCCCGTCTGGACCTCGAGCTCTGGAGCCCAGCGGGCGGCCGCATCGGTTTGCTGGCCCGCCTGCGCGACGTGCTCCCGGGACGCTATTCGTTCGGCGTCACCGGTCGGGACCCGACCGGGGCCGTGCTGCCGAGCGGCGACTACGAGCTCAGGCTGGTCGCCTTTGGGACGGACGCGGGACCGCCGACAGTGCGGACAATGGGTTTCACGATCAAGTAGGCTCCGGCGGCCCAGCCCGAAATGTCCCCATTTGCGCGGAAAAAGGAGCTGATGTGACCACGGTCGATGCGCCCGTCTCGCATCTGCGCGAGAACCCCTACGAGATCGCGAAGTCGCAGTTGCGCAAGGTGGCGAAGACGTTCGCGATCGATCCGAACCTCGTCAACGTGCTTCAGATGTGCAAGAAGGCGGTGTCCGTTTCGATTCCGGTCGCGATGGACGACGGCACGACCCAGGTCTTCGAGGGGTATCGCGTGACGCACAACGTCGCGCGCGGGCCGTCGAAGGGCGGCATCCGCTATCACCCGGACGTCACGCTCGACGAGGTCAAGTCGCTCGCGATGTGGATGACGTGGAAGTGCGCGCTTTCGGGCATCCCGTTCGGCGGCGCAAAGGGCGGCGTGATCTGCAATCCGAAGACGATGTCCGAGGGTGAGCTGCAGCGGATGACGCGCCGCTACACGTCCGAGATCATCAACGAGATCGGTCCCGAGAAGGACATTCCCGCACCGGACGTCGGTACGGACGGGCGAGTGATGGCCTGGATCTTCGACACCTACTCGATGAACAAGGGCCACTCGGTGTTGGGTGTCGTCACCGGCAAGCCGCTGACGATCGGTGGCTCACTGGGTCGCGAAGAGGCGACGGCGCGCGGTGCTCTCTATTGCGTGCGCGAGGCAGTGCGGAAGAAGCAGATGTCGCTGGAGGGGACGAGGGTCGCGGTACAGGGTTTCGGCAACGTCGGCTCGTTCCTCGCGAAGTTCCTGGCCGAGGACGGGGCGACCGTGATCGCGATCTCCGATTCGACCTCCGGTCTCCACAACCCGAATGGGATCGACATCCAGGCGGCGATCGCGCACAAACGCGAGACAGGCTCGCTGGCGGGACTCAAGGCCGCAGAGCCGATCTCGAACGACGAGCTGCTGCTCCTCGAGTGCGACGTGCTCGCGCCCTGCGCCCTCGAACAGGTCATCACGCCGGACAACGCGGACAAGGTCAGGGCGAAGATCATCGTCGAAGGAGCGAACGGCCCGATCACGCCTGCGGCGGACGAGATCCTCGAGGAGAAGGGCGTGCTCGTCCTGCCGGACATCCTTGCCAACGCGGGGGGCGTCGTCGTCTCCTACTTCGAATGGGTGCAGGGTCTCCAGGAGTACTTTTGGAAGGAGGCCGAGGTGAACGCGAAGCTGAACGACATCGTGACGCGTGCGTTCAACGAGACCTGGGCCACGATGGAGAGCCGCGACATCTCGATGCGCCTCGCGGCTTACGGGCTCGCGGTCCAACGCGTCGCCGAAGCGACGACCACGCGCGGGATTTATCCGTAGTCACACGGGGGAACCCGTGCCGGTCGATCAAAGGAAAGTGGTTCTTTACCATGCGCAGGGCTGCCACCTATGCGAGCGCGCGCTGCGGGTGCTTCACGAGATTCGCCAAGAGATCCCCTTCGACTTCGAGGAGATCGATATCGACGGGGACCCGTCTCTTGAGGCTCGTTACCGCGAGTGGCTTCCCGTGGTCGAGATCGACGGGGTACGGGCATTCGTCTACTACGTGGATTCCGGCGCATTGAGGCGCAAACTGGCCGCACAAACTTGACCTACGCGGCGGCTCGTCGCCTCGTGATACAACGGGTTCGGGTTGTCACAAACTCTCGACACAAAAGGCCCCGTGGCCGTCTCCGACCGGCTCACCGTCGGAGTAGCCGCTCGTCTGTCCCGCTATCTCCAGGTGCTGACCCAGGCGAAGAAGATGGGCAAAGAGCGCATCTCTTCCCAGGAGATCTCGGACTACACCAACATCAACGCGACCCAGATCCGGCGTGACCTTTCCGCCTTCGGGAAGTTCGGCAAGCGCGGCGTCGGCTACAACATCGACTCGCTGCTCGGAGAGATCCGCAAGATCCTCCGCACGCAGGGTCAGCACAACATCGCGCTGATCGGGGCCGGCCGGCTCGGCCAGGCGATTGCGAGCTCTCCGATCTTCGCGGAGCACGGGATCAACATCGCCGCCGTGTTCGACACCGACCCGGACAAGGTCGGCCGCGGCGTCGGCAACGTCCCGGTGAGCGACTACACGCGCCTCACCGACACGATTCGCGAGAAGAACATCATCGTCGGCGTCGTGGCGGTGCCTGCCGACAATGCGCAGAAGGTCGCGAACGATCTCGTCGAGTCCGGGGTCCGGATCATCTTCAATTACTCCGAGGCTTTGCTCGACGTCCCGCAGGACGTGGCCGTCCATACGTCGAACCCTGCGGTCGAGCTCCTCTACGCGCTCTACTTCTACTTGACCTAGCGGCACCGTCGGGAGCCCGATGAGGATCCTGCTCTGGCACGGCTACCTCCTCGGGGGCACGGGGTCGAACGTCTATACCCGTGCGCTCGCGCGAGAGTGGAGCCGCGCGGGTCACGAGGTGACTGTCATCTGCCAGGAGCCGCACCCCGAGCGCTACGACCTCGGCGGCGCGAGGGTTTTCCGCCCGAGCGTTGGGCCGCTGCTGCCGGTCTTCGTGCTCGATCGTTACGAAGGCATCGAAGCAAAGCTGCTGCAGGACTTCACGCGCGCCGAACGTGACCGCTACGTCGCCCTGAACGCGACGGCGTTGTGCGCCCACATGCCGGCCGACCTCGTTTTTGCGAACCACGTCCTGCTGGGCGCCCCGGTCGGAGTCGCAAGTGGCATGCCGTTCGTTGTCAAGGCACACGGCTCCGAGCTCGAGTACTCGATCCGCGGCAACGACGACCTGACGATTTGGGCGAGGGAGACGCTTCCCTATGCGGAAGCCGTATACGTCGGATCAGCCCATATCCGCGAGGTGCTCGAGGACGTGGTCGGTCAGGTCGACCGCGTCCATGAGGTGCCGCCGGGCGTGGACGTCGACGAGTTTCGCCCCGCGCCGCGTGAGGAGGCGCTGCAGGAACTGCTCGCCGAGGCGCGAGCCGATCCTCCTAACCCGGGGAACGCGAACGAGCGTCATCCCGATGCCGGTAACGCGGAGCGCTTCTCGGAGTTCTTTGCGAGCGACGAGGCGACGGTCGTCTACTTCGGCAAGCTCATCTACAACAAGGGCGTCCACATCCTGCTGGACGCGCTCCGTCAGGTCGATGCCCGTGCGGTCATCGTCGGCTTCGGCGACTACCGCGAGGAGCTGGAGCGAGCGGCACCGCCGGGAACGCTCTTCACCGGTCCGCTCGAGCACCGCCACCTCGTCCATCTGTTGCCGCTGGCCGACGTCACCGTCGTGCCGTCGATCTTCCCCGAGGCATTCGGGATGGTTGCGGCGGAGGCGGCAGCTGCCGGATCGCCGCCGCTCGTGGCCCGTCACTCGGGGCTCGCCGAGGTCGCGGAGGACCTGGAGGCCGGCTATCCAGCCGAGTTGCGGCACCTCGCGAGCTTCGCGACGGGAGACTCGGCGGACCTGGCCGGAAAGCTCCGCGAGCTGCTTGCGCTCACCCCCGGGGCCCGGGCGGACCTCGGCGCCGCGGCGCGCCGCGTCGCCGTGGAGCGCTGGAGCTGGTCGAGCGTCAGCGAGCGCCTGCTATCGCTTCATTTACGCTAGCGACGTGGGGGATTCGCAAAAGCTGAGCCCGGACGAGCAGGTCAACTCGGCTCGCGAGGCGTTCGACGAGGGACAGGACTTCACGATCGCCGTCGAGGAGGAGTTCGCCCTGCTCGATCCCGACACGCTCGAGCTCACGAATCGATTCGAGGAACTGAAGGCAGGCGCCGGCGGCACCGAGCTCGACGAGCACCTCGTCGGAGAGCTGATCGCTTCGGAGATCGAGGTGAAGACGGGGAGGTGCACAAACTTTGCGGAAGCGGCCGAGCTGATCGCGAGACGCCGCGTGCAGCTCGGCGAGCTGGCCGACGAGTTCGGAGTCGGGCTCAGCAGCACGGGCACGCATCCCTGGAGCCGCTGGCAGGACCAGCGCATCATCGACACGCCTCACTATCGCCGTAACAGCGAGATCCTCCAGTACGTCGTCTGGCGGAACAACAGCTTCGGCATCCACGCGCACATCGGGATCAAGGGCGCTGACCGGGCGATCGCGGTGTGCAATGCATTCCGTAACGTGCTCCCTGAGCTGCTTGCGCTCTCCGCGAGCTCGCCGTTCGTCGAGGACTGCGTCACGGGGCTGCACTCGGCGCGAACCGAGATCTTCACGAAGACCTTTCCGCGCTGCGGCGTGCCCGATGCCTTCGACGGCTGGTCCGCCTACGAAGAGTACGTGCGCTTCCTCTATGCGACCGGATCGATCGACGAGCACACGCAGATCTGGTGGAGCGTCCGCCCGCATCTTGCGTATCCGACGGTGGAGGTGCGCATCTGCGACGCGCAGCCGGACCTCGCGGAAGCCCAGTCGCTGACAGCTCTGATCTACGCCCTGGGCACCCGGTTCGCGCGCGCGCTCGACGAGGGCGAGCCTCTGCCCGACCTGCCGTACCGGTTGATCGAGGAGAACCTGTGGCGCGCGATCCGCCACGGGCTCAGCGGCGGGCTGATCGACTTCGAGCGAAGCGAGGTCGTTTCGGCCCGGTCGCGGATCGAGGCACTGATCGAGTGGGTGGAGCCCGTTGCGGGTGAGATCGGCGCTGCGCCTTTCCTCGCCGTGCCTGCGGCGAATGCGGCCGAGCGTCAGTACGAACGTCAAGGGGAGCTGGGCTCGCATCGCGATGTCTTCGCCGAGCTCGTCCGCCGGCCGCGAGAACGCGTCGGTGGCTGAGGCCGTCCAGGGAATCGGCGGCATTTTCTTTCGGGCGCGTGACCCGGAAGCGCTTCGTGCCTGGTACGCCGAGCAGCTCGGGATCGACATGGAGGACTACGGCACGACGTTCACCGCGGCCGAAGGCGACCAGACGGTCTGGGCACCGTTTGCCGCCGACACTGAGTACTTCGGCTCGACCGGGCAGCAGTCGATGGTCAACTTCCGCGTGCGCGATCTGGACGCGATGCTTCACCAGCTCCGCGCCGCGGGTGTCGCCGTCGACGAACGCGTGGAGGAGATCGAGTTCGGCAGGTTCGGCTGGGCGACCGATCTGGAAGGGAACCGATTCGAGCTCTGGGAGCCCGCATGAGCACGCCGTCCGACGAGCAGCTCGTGAAGCAGCTCGAAGAGGAGCTGAAGAAGCTGAAGGTCTCGGACCTGCTCGTCCAGACGCTCTACACCGTGTCCTCACTCGGTTACCGGCGGCTCTCCGAGGAAGAGCGGGACCTCGACCAGGCGAGGCTGGCGATCGAAGCGCTGCGGGCGCTCCTGCCGGTGCTGGAGGGCTCTGCGGCCGAGGAGCTGATCCGGGACTTCAAGCAGGTGACCGCGAACCTCCAGCTCGCCTACGCGGACGCGACGAAAACCGACGCCTGACTCGGAAGAACGCCCCGCGGCCGGCCGTCTTGTGGGGGAGATGGCAGTCGATATCGCAACCGGCATCCGCTGTGGCTGCGGCTACGTCCTCTGGGGGGACGACGAGCAGAATCTGCTGGTCGCCGCCGATCTCCATGTGCGGAACGCCCATCCCGACCTCGTCGGCACCCTTTCCCCGCTCGAGTTGGCCCGCCCGGCGGATGAGGACGAAGCGGCGGCCTGAGCCTTCGAGCGGCGCTCGCAGGGCCGCCATGTGATAGAAAAGCCGCCGCGCCGAGACCTCTCGGCGCCGACTTTGTGAGGGGGTAGGGACGCTGATCGTCGGGAGCTTTTTCAACGAGCATCCGGTGCTGTTCGCGCTCATCTGCGCGGGGGTGGCAATCGCCTACGGCATCGTGCTGACCTACTGGGTGCTGAGCCGTCCGGCCGGCAACGACCGCATGCGGGAGATCGCGAAGGCTGTCCAGGAAGGCGCG
Organism: uncultured Actinomycetes bacterium; assembly: GCA_963833255.1. Taxonomy (GTDB): domain Bacteria; phylum Actinomycetota; class Thermoleophilia; order Gaiellales; family Gaiellaceae; genus 3-1-20CM-4-69-9. The sequence continues at coordinate 42,128 of CAWHXK010000053.1, read as the reverse complement.
GCCGCCTATCTGCGTCGCCAGTACATCACCATCGGCGTGGTCTCGATCGTCCCATTTCTACTGCTCGGCTTCTACAACAAGCTCGGGTGGGGGACGGCGATCGGCTTCCTCGTCGGCGCTGTGCTCTCCGCAGCAGCCGGGTTCATCGGGATGAACGTCGCCGTGCGGGCGAACGTGCGCACCGCCGAGGCCGCCCGCGAGGGGCTCAAACCGGCGCTCGACGTTGCGTTTCGCGCAGGCTCGGTGACCGGCATGATGGTCGTCGGCCTCGGCTTGCTCGGCGTCGCGGGCTACTACTGGGCTCTCACCGGCTGGCTCGGGCACTCGCAGGACTCGGCGATCGACGACCTGATCGGGCTGGCCTTCGGCGGGTCGCTCATCTCGGTCTTCGCGCGGCTCGGCGGCGGCATCTACACCAAGGCTGCCGACGTCGGCGCCGACCTCGTCGGGAAGATCGAGGCGGGCATTCCCGAGGACGATCCCCGGAACCCGGCGGTGATCGCGGACAACGTCGGCGACAATGTCGGCGACTGCGCAGGGATGGCGGCCGACCTCTTCGAGACCTACGCCGTGACCGCGGTCGCGGTGATGCTCCTCGGAACGCAGTTCCCGTCGAGCCGGCTTGCGCTCTATCCGCTTGCGCTCGGCGGGATGTCCATCCTCGCATCGGTGATCGGCACGTTCTTCGCGCGCGTCGGGAAGAGCGGAAACATCATGAACGCCCTCTACAAGGCCGTCCTCGTCGCGACCGTGCTCTCTGCGATCGGGTTCATCCCGGTGACGATGGCCTACGACGGCGGGAAGTTCAGCTTCACGGATCTCTATGCATCGTCCCTTGTCGGCCTCGTCGTGACGTTTCTGCTCGTTGCGATCACGGAGTACTACACCGGCACTCGCTGGGGACCGGTGAAGTCGATCTCCTCGGCGTCACAGACCGGACACGCCACGAACATCATCTCCGGCCTTGCCGTCGGCATGCAGGCGACAGCGCTCCCGGTGGTCGTGCTCGCCGCGGGAATCCTCGTTGCGCATCATTTCGCGGGGCTCTACGGCATCGGCGTCGCGGTGATGGCGCAGCTCTCGATGGCCGGCCTGATCGTCGCGCTCGACGCCTACGGCCCGGTGACCGACAACGCAGGAGGTATCGCAGAGATGGCCGACCTGCCGGACTCGGTCCGTGCGATCACCGATCCTCTGGACGCGGTCGGCAACACGACCAAGGCGGTGACCAAGGGCTACGCGATCGGGTCTGCCGCGTTGGCCGCGCTCGTCCTCTTCGACTCGTACACGACCGGCCTGGCCGACCAGGGCCTGCCCTCGGTTTTCAACCTCAACGACGCCTGGGTGATCGCCGGTCTGTTCATCGGCGGCCTGATGCCGTTCCTCTTCGCCTCGCTTGCGATGCAGGCGGTCGGCCGGGTGGGCGGCGAGGTCGTCACCGAGGTGCGCCGGCAGTTCCGTGAGAACCCCGGGATCATGGAGGGGACGACCCGGCCGGAATACGGGCGGGCCATCGACATCGTCACGGGCTCGGCGATCAAGGCGATGCTGCTGCCTGCGCTGATCCCGATCGTCTTCCCGATCGTCGTGGGAATCATCAGCGCGCGCATGCTCGGCGGCCTCTTGATCGGCACGATCGTGACCGGTCTCTTCCTGGCGATCTCGATGACCTCGGGCGGAGGCGCCTGGGACAACGCGAAGAAGCTGATCGAGGACGGAGCCTTCGGCGGCAAGGGCTCGGAAGCCCATGCAGCATCGGTGACGGGCGACACGGTGGGCGATCCCTACAAGGACACCGCCGGGCCGGCGATCAACCCGATGATCAAGATCACGAACATCGTCGCGATCCTGATCATCCCTCTGATCGTCTCGATTCACGGCTAGAGGGTTGATGTGAAATTGGGCCGCCGTCGGGGGCGCTCCAGACCAAGCCGGGCAGTGCGGTCGTTCGCGGTGCGTAGCGGCGCTACGTGCCGCGGGCGGGCGTGCTGATCCGGCGCCGTGTCTGGTGCGTCATCCGGCCCGGCGGAATTTCACATCAGGCCTCTAGCCCGCCGAAGCTCTACGCTCCGGCGCCATGAGCACGACGCCGCCGGGCACTGTCGCCCCGCAGCCGCGACGTAGGGGCAGGCGCAGGCAGCAGACGCTCGAGCGGGTGCTCGGGACGCCTGCGCTCTTTGCCACCGCCTACGGCAACGTCGGCTCGTCGATCTACTACGCGCTCGGCCTCGTCGCGGGGATCGCCCTCGGGCTGACGCCCCTCGTGTTCGTCATCAGTGGGCTGATCTTCGCCGCCACCGCCGCGACGTATGCGGAGGGGACGGTGCGCTATCCGGAAGCGGGCGGCTCGTCGAGCTTCGCGCGCCATGCGTTCAACGAGCTCGTGTCCTTCGGGGCGGCCTGGGCGCAGATGCTCAACTACATCATCACGATCGCCATCTCGGCGTTCTTCGTGCCGCACTACCTCTCGATCTTCTGGGGCCCACTGCGAGAGAACCCGTGGGACATCGTCGGCGGGGTGGTCGTCGTCGTCTTTCTCGTCCTGCTCAACGTGATCGGGATCAGGGAAGCGGCCCGCCTGAACATCCTGCTGGCCGTCATCGACTTCGCAACGCAGCTCCTGCTCGTGATCATCGGGTTCGCGCTGATCTTCAACCCGCACATCGTCTTCTCGGCGAACATCCACTGGGGAGTCGCGCCTACGTGGAGCCAGTTCTTCCTCGCGATCCCGATCGCGATGATCGCGTACACCGGCATCGAGACGGTCTCGAACCTGGCCGAGGAGGCACGCGACCCACCGCGCGACATTCCGCGCTCGATCACGTGGGTCGCCGGCGCGGTCTTTGCGATCTACTTCACGCTGCCGCTGATCGCGCTCTCCGCGCTGCCCGTGGAGAAGACCGCGAACGGCTATCAGACGCTACTCGGCCTCGGGCCGGAGCAGGGCGGCTTCAAGAACGATCCGGTCCTCGGCCTGGTCGAGCACCTCGGCTTCCACGGCCAGGTGCTGCACGTGTCGAAGATCTACGTCGGGATCCTTGCGGCGACGATTCTGCTCATCGCCACGAACGCGGGCGTGATCGGGGCGTCGCGGATCACGTACGCGATGGCGACCCACCGGCAGCTGCCCGAGGTGTTCCGCCGGCTGCATCCAAGGTTCAAGACGCCGTGGTTGTCGCTCGTCGTCTTCGGCGGGATCATCTCGATTCTCGTCCTGCTCCCAGGTCAGACGGACTTCCTCGGGAACATGTACGCGTTCGGCGCGATGCTGTCGTTCACGATCGCGCACGTCTCGGTGGTCGCTCTGCGCGTCAAATCGCGCGACGACGACGAGGCGTTCAAGGTCCGCCCGAACATCCGCGTGCGCGGCATCGACTGGCCGCTGTTCGCGATCTTCGGCGGGTTGGGCACCGGGATCGCCTGGCTGGTCGTCGTGGTTCAGAAGCCGGGGACCCGGTGGGCCGGGCTGGGCTGGCTCATCGCCGGCCTGATCGGCTACATCGTGTACCGGCGCTACGTGCTGCGTGAGCCGCTGACGGCGACCTTGCGCGCCCCGGTGATCATCGGCCCGGCGATCGCCCTCGAGTATCGAAACATCCTCGTCCCGGTCAAGCCCGGGCGGTCGTCGGAAGAGGCGATCGACGTCGCCTGTCGCCTGGCCACCGACCGGGGCGCGTCGATCTCCTCGCTGAGCGTGGTCGTCATCCCGCTCGAGTTAGCGCTCGACACTCTGCTGGAGGAAGAGGAGCTTCGAGCCGAAGATGCCCTCGACTCCGCCGCGGCGATCGCCGAGCTCTACGGCGTCAGCTTCACCGAGCGCCTCGTCCGCGCGCGCAACGCCGGCCGCGCCATCGTGGACGAGGCAACGCGACGCCAGAGCGAGATCATCGTCATGGGCGCCCCGCGTGGAGGCCGCGGCCGCGGCGTGTTCAGCGATACGGTGGACTTCGTGCTCAAGCACGCACCGTGCCGCGTCATGGTCGTCGCCGGACAGAAGGCGGCATGACGCGCAGACGCGGTGGGGAAGGGGAAGGGGGAAACCGAGCGGTTTCCCCGCTCGTCTTCTCCGGCACACGCGGCGATCTCAGCGGCGCGGGTGTCGGAGCGTGCCTCAAAGAAGGGGGCACATGGGGGAAACATGGTTTCCCCCACGCGAGCGAGCCGCAGGCTCGGGAGGCCGGGTGCATGGTCGTCGCCGGACAGAAGGCGGCATGAACGACGCCTACCGTTACGGCGTTGCCATCTTCGCGGTCACCTTCATCGGGATCGGGCTCGCGATCATCGTCGTGACGACGGTCAGAGGCGGCGCGGCGTTCGGCTACCTGATGGGCTTCCTCTTCCTCGCCCTCGGGGTCGGCCGGCTCTATCTGCTCCGCCGGCGGCGTTAACCTCAGCTAGTGCCCCTCCCAGCAATGCGCGAACAGCACCACTGGCAGGGGCGCTAGTGGCGCGCAAGCTGCCCCGGCTCGAGCGGGTCCTCGACGCGCCCGCCCTCTTCTCGATCGCGTACGGGGAGGTCGCCTCCTCGATCTACTTCGCGCTCGGGATCATCACGCTGTACGCCCTCGGGCTCACGCCGGCGCTCCTGCTCGCGACAGGTCTGCTCTTCCTGATCGTCTCGCTCTCCTATGCGGAGGGAACCGCGGCAATCCGCGAAACCGGGGGCGCTGCGACCTTCGTCCGGATTGCCTTCAACGACTTCTGGGGCTTCATCACCGGCTGGGTTCTCTTCCTCGACTACCTGATCGTGATCGCACTTTCGGCGCTGTTCCTGCCGCACTACGTCGCCGGTGCCTTCTTCACCAAGTTGCACCGGCCCTGGGACGTCGTCGCAGGGTGCGGGGTGATCGCGGCTGTGGCGATCATCCGTTTGGTCCACCGCACACGCTTGCATCGGTGGGCACTCGTCGTCGCGCTCGTCGACCTCGTGACCCAGCTGCTCATCGTCACGCTCGGCCTCGCGATGCTCTTCTCGCCGGATGTGCTCACGACCGGGACGTCGCTCGGCACCTCGCCGACCTGGCACTCGCTCGCGTTCGCGATCCCGTTGGCGATGCTTGCCTACACGGGGCTCGAGACCGTTGCGAACCTTGCGGAGGAGACACGACGGCCCGGACGAGACCTTCCGCGCAGCCTCTTCAGTGCGATCGGACTCGTCGTCGTCATCTATGTGGCGATCGCGGTCGTCGGGCTCTCAGCGTTCCCGCCGACCCACGGGACGCTGCTCGGGAGCAACTGGATCCGAGCTCCTCTGGTCGGCATCGTGACGCAGATCCGCGAGCAGGTTCCGTATTGGATCGGTGCGCCGCTGCAGGTCTTCGTCGGCCTCTCCGGCGCGCTGATCCTGCTGACAGCGGCGACGACGTCGATCTCCGGCTTCGGTCGTCTCGCGTACTCGCTCGGTGAGCACGGACAGCTGCCGCGGCGCTTCGGGATGCTCAGGCCGCGCACGCTCGTCGCGCCGGAGTCGATCGTCGCCGCAGCCGTGATCTCGATCGGGCTCCTCGTCGGCACGGCGCTCCTCGCGCATCCCGTGCTCTTCCTGGCCAGCCTCTTCAGCTTCGGCGTCCTGCTCGCCTTCACCGCGGCGCAGCTGGCGGTGATCAAGCTGCGCTTCAGCGAGCCACAGCGCCGACGCCCCTACCGTGTGCCTTTCACAGTCGGCCGAGTCCCGATCCCTTCTGTGATCGGCGCGGTCCTGACCGCCGCCGTGTGGATCATCGCCATGGCGACCCACGTGGGCGCCCGCTATGCAGGCCCTGCCTGGCTTGCCGTCGGGCTCGTGATCTACGTCACCGTCCGCAAGTCCCGCGGCGAGGGCCTGCTCGCCCGCGTGGTGTCCGCCGACGAGCATCGCGGGCTCGCCGAAGCGGAGTTCAGGAAGATTCTCGTGCCGATGAAGCTCGGCGAGATCGGTGAGGAGATGCTCGCGACCGCGGTGAAGCTGGCGCAGGAGCGAGGGGCCTCCGTCGAGGCGCTGCACGTGATCCGGGTGCCGATGGAGCTCCCGCTCGACGCGGAGCTCCACGACGACGAGGAGCGCGCCGAGGCCTCGCTCGCCGAGGCGAAGCTGCTCGGCGCCGATCACGGCGTGACGGTCGAGGGGCGAACCGTCCGTGCCCGCTCGATCGGGCAGGCGATCGTGCAGGAGGCCCAGGATCAGGGGGCCGACCTGATCGTTCTCGGCTCGGCGCCGCGCTGGCGGCGCCAGTCCCGCTTCTTCTCTCCGACAGTGGACTACGTGCTCAAGAAGGCCCCGAGCGAAGTGCTGATCGTCGCGTTCCCCCAGGGGGTCCTGGAAGAGGACGGCGCCTAGCACCAGGGTTGACCGCCGAGCTACGCTGAGTCCGTGAAGCTCATCGTTATCGGCTGCGGCCGGGTGGGCTCGACCATCGCCAAGCGGTTCGCCTCCGAAGGGTGGAACGTGACCGCAGTAGACGAGAACGAGTCTGCTCTCAGCCGCCTTGGAGAGAACTGGACCGGAGGGTTCATCGTCGGCCACGGCATGGAGACGGCCGTGCTGCGCGAGGCCGGGATCGAGGAGGCCGACGCCGTCGTCGTCTCCACCGACGGCGACAACACGAACCTCGTCATCGGGCAGGTCGCGCAGAAGCGCTTCGGGATCGAGTGCACGGTCGTGCGGATCCTGGATCCAGCCCGTGCAGACTTCTACCGCGAGCGCGGCCTCCGGACGATCTGCCCGACCTCGACGGCGATCGACTCGCTCACCGACGCTGTGCGCTCGTGCGACATTCCGACAGTACGCGAGGAGGTCAAGGCCTAGGCATGTATGTCCTGATCGCAGGCGGCGGCAAGGCGGGCGCGAACGTCATGCGCACGCTGCTCCGCAACGGCCACGAGGCGACCATCATCGAGCAGAAGCGCGACCGGTTCGAGCGACTCGAGTCCGAATTCGAGCACCAGGCGATGCAGGGCGACGCGACGGAGCTCTACACCCTCGAGAAGGCCGGGATCAAGCGTCCCCCGGATCTCGTCCTCGCCCTCACCGGAGACGACGAGGACAACCTCGTGATCTCGCAGCTCGCCAAGGAGAAGTACGGCGTCCAGAAGATCATCGCGCGCGTCAACGATCCTCGGAACCAGCCGCACTTCGACCTGCTCGGCATCTCGCCGACGGTGTGCGCGACCTCGAGCATCCTCGGGCTCGTCGAGCACGAGGTCCCGGAGCACGATCTCGTGCATCTGCTCGAGCTGCGGAAGGAGAACCTCGAGATCGTCGAGGTCCAGATCGACAAGGAGTCGCCGTCCGCGGGCAAGACGGTGGAGAAGCTGAGGCTGCCGGAAGGCTCGCGGCTCATCTCGGTCATGCGCGACGGCAACGCGGAGATCGCGGTCGGGTCGACCGAGCTCAAGCCGGGTGACCAGGTACTGGCGATCCTGCAGCCGGGCAAGGAAGACGAGCTCCGCCGGATCCTTCTTAAGAAGTAGGTAAAGACTCGAACCGCCGGGCCGCGGCGTGACTACGTTTCGGTGAGTGCTCGCCCACTTCCTCGCAGCCGCCGCCCTCGCGCTCCCTGCATCGCAGGCGCAGCAGCAACTTTCACTCCGACCGTTCGCACAGGGGCTTTCGGCGCTCACCGCCATCGCCTCGACCCCGGCGGAGCCTCGGCGCCTCTACGCGGTCGAGCAGGTCGGGCGAATTCGCTACTTCGTGAACGGCAAGCTTCGCGGCACGTTTCTGGACATCAGGAGCCGGGTCTCGAGCGGCGGCGAGCGAGGGCTGCTCTCCGTTGCGTTCCATCCCAACTACGCGAAGAACCATCGCTTCTACGTGAACTACACGGATCGCAACGGGAACACGCGCGTCGTCGAGTTCCGGTCCCGCAATGGTCGCGCGATCAAGTCGTCCGCGCGGCAGCTGCTGTTCGTGCGTCAGCCGTACGCGAACCACAACGGCGGCGAGCTGCAGTTCGACTCGAAGGGGCTGCTCTATGTGGGGATGGGCGACGGCGGCTCGGGCGGTGATCCGGGCAACCGCGCGCAGCGCACGAGCGAGAAGCTCGGCAAGCTGCTGCGGATCGATCCGCTTCGTCGCGGCGCGAGCTGGCAGATCGTCGGGCTCGGTCTCCGTAACCCCTGGCGCTTCTCGTTCGACCGCGCAAACGGCGACCTCTACATCGGTGACGTGGGGCAGGACGCCTGGGAAGAGATCGACTACCGGCCGCAGGCTCAGATCTCCACGCTCGCGAACTACGGCTGGCACGTCTACGAAGGACGAACGCGCTACGCGAACACTCCGCTCGGGCCGGGACAGCTCGTGATGCCGATCGAGGTATACAGCCACGACGAGGGCTGCTCCGTGACCGGCGGTTACGTCTACCGCGGTAAAGCCGTGCCGGCCGCTGCGGGCCGGTACTTCTACGGCGACTACTGCTCCGGGAATATTTGGAGCCTCAAGGTGGACGGCGGTCGTGCAACCGACGTCCGTCGCGAGCCCTTCCAGGTCCAGTCGCTCACGTCTTTCGGAGTGGACGCGGCCGGCGAGCTCTACCTTGCGACCGGGAACGGCCGGATCTACAAGCTCGCGCGTTAACCCGTTCGGCGGCGGCGCACCGTCGGCGCCTGCGCACCGAGCGCCGCGTACGCGAGCGCCTGCAAGGACTCGTTCAGCGTCGCGAGCTCGTGCGAGATGCGAAGCAGGTGGTCGCCCGAGTCGAGCCGACGGTTGAGCGTGTGCACCTCGTCGCAGAGACGATCGAGCCGCTCGAGCAGCGCGTCGAGCTGACGGTCGCCGAGGTGCTTGCTCTCCACGAGCTTCATGTTACGGCGAGCAGCTCGGCGCGTGTGTTGACGACTCGCGCATCTTCACCCAGGGTGGCGGAGACGCGCTCCTGGGCTCCTGCGCCGGTCTCCAGCACCTCGACGTGTCGTTCCGCACCGAGGTGAGAGAGCGCGATCCGCGCGAGCTCGACGGGCGCGTCGGTGAAGACGCCGATGCGTGTGCCGCCTGCGCGCAACTGCCGGAGCGTCGCGCTGACGTCGCCGTCCCTTCTGAAGTAGACGGGCGCGCGTTCCTCGGCGAACCGCTCGAGCAGCTGCCGCCAGTTCGGCAACTCTTCGTCGAGCGCCGCGACGTCGACACGAAAGCGCCGGTGCGCATCCTCGAGCCAGTCGTTCCAGAGTGGATCCGGGTCCCCGAGCGCAGAGAGGTCGATCGCGACGGCCTTCATCGCTCGCGCAGCCGGAGCCAGACGAGCATGCCGAGCGCCAGACCGACCGCGTCGATCGCGACGTCGACCGGTGAGGAATGGCGGCCGTGCACGAAACGCTGGTGGAACTCGTCGGTCGCCGCGTAGGCGATCCCCACGGCGAGCGCGAGCGCCTCCCGCCCGAGCGCCCGGTAGAGGAGCGCACCGAGGATCGCGTACTCGGTGATGTGTGCGCCCTTGCGCAGGACCGTGTCCCACGTCCCGAGCCCGGTCGAGAGGCTCGGGATCGAAGAGAAGGCGAAGATCACCGCCGCCCACGCGAACACGGGCAGCCAGAGTGTGAGGACGCGCGATCGAGTCATCGCGGCCCGATGCTAGTCTCCGGCTCACAACCGGCGAGCGGCAAGGGAATCCGGTGCGAATCCGGAACGGTCCCGCCGCTGTAAGGGGAGACGCTTCCGCGTCACGTGCCACTGGCCCGCAGGGCTGGGAAGGCGGCGTAGGGAGGGCGCCCCGAGTCAGAAGACCTCCGCCGCCGGCAATTCGAACCCCTCGCGGAAGGAGGATTCGTGTTTCACCGACTCTCGCTGGTCGTGGCGGTGCTCGTCACGGCTCTGCTCGTTGTACCCGCGGCACTCGCGGTCAAGGTCCACGTTCGCGTCGAAGGCAAGGAGACGGACGATCTTCGGTGCGACAGCGCCGCTCATCGACGTCACCTCGCCTCGCGCCGACGCGCTTCCTGAGAACGCACTGGACGCGCTCGAGTCGGCGAGCGTGCTCGGCGAGTTCTACTACCACGTGACGCCCACGAGCTTCGGACCCTATATCGACCAGGTGGGCCGCTATCCGGCAGTCGGGCAGACCGGGTGGGTGTTCAAGCTGAACGGCGTGTCGCCGCCTGTGGGCGCGAACGAGGCGCGTCTGAAGGACGGCGACACCGTGCTCTGGTACTGGGCGCAGTTCGGAGTCGCCGGGGGGCCAAAAACGCTCGTCCTGCAGCGGCGGGGCCGGTGTTACACGGTGCTGCAGCAGGACGACACTGGTGCAACGTCACGCGCGAACGGTGCGGAGCTTCAGGTCGGATCCAAGCGGACGGTCCAGACACGAAACGGGCGGGCGTGCATTGGCCCGCACAAGGGCCTGCTCGTCCGAGGAGTGCTCGGTGGAGCAGTCCGCTCGAATGCTCTTGCATGACCCGTCTCGCCCTCGTCCTCGTCGTCGCGGCCCTCGCGGGCTGTGGCGGCGGAGAGCACGGAACCGCGACCGTCTGGATCACCCGTGACCAGGGTGCGCACGTCTTGCTGAGCCGTTCGGTACCTGCCGGGTTGACGGCGATGCAGGCGCTCGACCGCGTCGCCGACATCAAGACGCGGTATGCGGGGCGATTCGTCCAGTCGATCGACGGGATCGACGGCTCGGTGACGGCGAGGCGCGACTGGTTCTACTTCGTCAACGGTTACGAGGGAGATCGCAGCGCGGCGGAGTACCGTCTCCACGACGGGGACGTGGAGTGGTGGGACTTCCGTTCCTGGGCGGGGCAGATGCACGTGCCGGTGGTGGTCGGAGCGTTTCCGGAACCGTTTCTCCACGGCTTCGGCGGCAAGACGCTGCCGGCTCGAGTGCTCTACACCGAGCCCGCCAAGCGCGTCGTCGCGGAGCGGGTGGCGAAGCTGGTTCGCGGACGGGCGATCTACGCGCGGTCCCTTCCACGCGACGTGACGGCCAACACTCTGTTTCTCGAGGGCCCGTCGAAGCGACCGTCGCTCACCGCCATTGCCAGCCAGAGCTCCCGGCCGGGTAGTGCTGTTGTCTTCGTCTACCGCGGCGATCCCGAGCTCCTTCTGAAAACCCCGCCTATTGGGCGGTACCGCTACGAGGTGCGACCCTGAGGCCCGCGGCGGCAGTCGCGCTACTCGCCGCGCTCGCGGCGGCGGCTCTCCTCGCGGAACACGTCTGGTCGGTGGGAGTGATCGCACTTGTGCTGATCCTCGTCTGCCTGCGCGCCCCGCGTTCGCGTCGGCGCTTCTACCTGATCGGGACGCTGCTTTCCGCCGGCGCATTGTTCGTCGTGACGCCGTTTGTCGAGACGATCGGCTCGCATCCGGTCTGGACCGGTCCGATCATCCCGGTTCTGGGCCAGCTCGACATCACGCGCGAGGAGCTCAGTAGCGCTGCGCTGAATGCACTGAGACTCGCTGCGGTCGGTTTCGCATTCGCGGCCTACGCTCTCCTGCTCGACCACGACAGGGTCCTCCGGTCGGTCCGCTTCGCGCGAACAGCAGCCCTTGCGACGCGCCTGTTGCCGATGCTCGAACGGGATGCGACCGGGTTCGTCGAGTCCCTGCGCGGCAGGGGAATCGCGGTCACAGGGGTGCGGGGCCACGCCGCGCTTCTCTCGCCTCTGCTCGCAAGCTCGCTCGAGCGAGGGCTCAACCTCGCGGAGGCGATGGAGGCGCGTGGCTACGGCAGAGTGGGGCGGACCAGCGTTCCCCGGCCGCCCTGGCGCGCCCGGGATACCGCTGCGGTCGCGCTGGCGGTGTCGATCGTGATCGTGGGGGCGCTGTGGCTCTAGCCCACGTGGAACGGTTGACTTTCGCGTATCCCGGTGCCGGTTCCCCGGCGCTCCACGACGTGTCGATCGAGATCGAAGAGGGAGAGCTGGTTGCTGTCTTCGGCACGTCCGGATCGGGCAAGTCGACGTTGCTGCGGGCACTCTCGGGGCTCGTCCCCCACTTCCACGGTGGCCGCTTCGAAGGTCGCGTCGAGGTCTCCGGCAGTGACACGCGCACGGTCAGGCCGGCCGAGCTCACCGGAACCGTCGCGACCGTCTTTCAGGATCCCGAAGAGCAGATCGTGCTCACGCACGTCGCACGCGAGGTCGCTTTCGGGCTGGAGAACCTCGGCACTCCTCCGAACGAGATCCTGCCGCTGGCGCACCATGCACTCGCGACCGTCGGTGCGCTGCCGCTCGTCGATCGTCCGGTGTCGGAGCTTTCAGGTGGCGAGTTGCAGCGTGTTGCCCTGGCCTCGGCGCTTGCGTTGCGACCGCGGTTGCTGCTGCTGGACGAGCCGACCTCGCAGCTCGACCCTGCTGCTGCAGGGTCGTTCCTCGAGCTCGTCGCCGAGCTGGGCATCGCCGTCGTGATTGCGGAGCAGCGTCCGCGTCGCGTGCTCGAACACGCGGATCGGGTGCTGTTCCTCGAAAACGGCCGTGTGCTCTTCGATGCAGCTGCCTCGGAGGCAGAGGAGTGGTTCGCAGATCATCGCCCGCACTGGCTCGGCCTCGGAGAACATGGTCGGGCAACGACAGCAGGAGAGCAGGTCTGCCGTTTGCGTGACCTCAGCTTCTCGTATCAGCCGGGGCGGCCTGTCGTCGACGGGGTGAGCCTCGAGCTGCACCGTGGCGAAATCGTCGCGCTCGCAGGTCCGAACGGCTCTGGAAAGACGACCGTCGCAAAGCTCGCCTCGGGACTGCTACAGCCCGACGTCGGCGTCATCGAGTTGAGCGGCCGCGCAGCGATGCTCCTGCAGGACCCCGGCCGGTATTGCCTGTCCGAGCGCGCCGGCGATGAGGTTGCGCGCGGGGTCAAGGGCGATCTCGGCCGGGCTCGTCGCGCGCTCCGATCCGTCGGTCTCGAAGGGTTCGAGGCCCGTCACCCTCGTGATCTCTCGAGCGGCGAGCGCGAGCGGCTGGCTCTCGCTTCCGTCCTCGTTGTCGAGCCGGATCTGCTCGTTCTCGACGAGCCGACCCGCGGCGTCGATCCGAAACGCAAAGCCGAGCTCGCGGCGCTCCTCCGCGCTGAAGCTGAGACGCGTGCGACGCTGATCGTGACGCACGACGAGGAATTCGCGGCGGCGGTTGCGGATCGTGTCATCGTGATGGGCAAGGAGCCGGTCCTTGTCTAGAGCCACACTCTTCGCGGCCGGCACGGTCGCCTTCGCGGCGGCTGTCTGGGCCGCTCTCGACAGCTCCCACGACGGGCTCTCACTTCTACTCGTCGCGTTCGCGTTGCTGGCCGTCGGCGCTTCGTGGCTCGAACGAAGGCCGGACTCGGCGAAGGAGGTGGCGCTGATCGCGACGCTCGCCGCCGCCGCGGCCGCCGGTCGTGTGCTGTTCGCTGCGATCCCCGGCGTGCAGCCGGTGACCGTGATCACGGTCGTTGCGGGAGCGGCTCTCGGCGCGCGGAGCGGATTCGCCGTCGGTGCAATCGCAGCGTTCGTCTCGAACTTCTTCCTCGGCCAGGGTGTCTGGACGCCCTGGCAGATGCTCGCCTGGGGTGCATGCGGTGTTGCCGGCGCGCTCGCGGCGGGGATGATCAGGCGGCGCGTCCCCCTCGCGGTCTTCTGCTTCATCCTCGGCATGGGTTTCAGCGCCTTCATGGACGTCTGGAACTGGCTCGCCTTCTACGACGAGCACACCTGGCAGACGTTCGCAGCGGTGCACGCGCGCGGCCTTCCGTTCGATCTGGCGCATGCGCTTGGCAATGTCGTCATCGCCCTCGCGGCCGGGCCAGAGCTGCGGCGTCTGCTCGACCGTTATCGGCGCCGGCTGCACACGGAGATCGTGTGGGCATAGCGGTTCTCCTTGCCGCTGCCGCAATCGCCGCGAGCCCTGCGTCGTACGTCCAGTCGCGACAGCAGGCCGACGGTGGATTCGCGGAAGCCGGCGGCGCGCCGGGCCCGGAACTCACTGCGTGGGCCGCTCTCGGCCTGCGCGCCGGCGGAGCAGAGACCGGAAACGCCCTGTCGTATCTCGTTGCCCACGAGCGTGAGCTCTCGAGCCCGACTTCGATTGCGCTCGTCGCACTGGCGGAGGGCGCGCTCGGTCACGATCCGGGCGGTCTGCTGGCGCGGCTGCCGGCGCGCCCGCGGGCGGTCAATGAGGCGATCTGGGACATCCTCGCCCTGCGACAGGCCCGTCGTCCCCTGCCGAGGCCGGTCGTCATCTACCTCTTGGGCTCGCAGGCCTCGAGCGGCGGCTTCGCGTGGGCGCCCGGTGTGCGTCCCGACTCCAACGACACGGCATTCGCCATCCAGGCCCTCCGCGCCGCCGGCGTACGGGGCAAGCCGATCACCCGCGCAGTCGCCTTTCTGCGGAAGTTCCAGCGTCGAGACGGTGGCTTCGAGCTGTCGAAGGGAAGGGGATCCGACGCTCAGTCGACCGCGGTGGCAATCCAGGGTCTGGTGGCTGCCGGCTCGAAGCCTTCGCCTGCGGCCTTCCGCTACCTCGCGAAGCTCCGGCGCACCGACGGCAGCTATCGCTACAGCGTTCGTTACGCCGCGACGCCGTTGTGGGTGACCGCGCAGGCTCTCCTGGCGCTCGCTCGTCAGCCGTTTCCGCTTCGGTAGGATCCGCCGCGGCGCATTGCGCCGTTCTATGGGGGCCTAGGCGAGACACACACACCTTTCGTTCGCCTTTCGAAGGAGGTCCCTCTCTTGCAACCCACGGGTGGCACTCTCGCCGCCGCCAACATCACGAAGCACCACGCCGCGCAACTCGTCTTGCACGACGTCACGCTCGTCGTGCCGCCCGTCAGTCGCATCGGCCTGGTCGGTCCGAACGGTGCCGGCAAGTCGACGCTCCTTCGCATCCTCGCCGGGCTCGAGGAGCCCGACAGGGGAACGGTGCGCAAGTTGCCGCCGGAGCTCGCAGTCGGCTATCTGCCCCAGGAGCACGATGCCGATCGCACCGAGTCCCTCGGTGCCTACCTCGCACGCCGGACGGGCGTCGCGGCGGCAGGTACGGAGCTGGACGAGCTCGCCGGGCGGTTGGGCGGTGAACCGGCACTGGCGCAACGGCACGCAAACGCCCTCGACCGTTTCCTGCTGCTCGGCGGTGGCGATCTCGATGCGCGCGCCCGCACGGTCTGTGCAGAGGTGGGTCTGCGTGCACCGCTCGAAGCAGCGCTCGGCGCGCTGTCCGGAGGCGAGGCGGCACGCGCGCAACTCGCTGCGCTGCTCCTCTCGCGCTTCGACGTCTTTCTCCTCGACGAGCCGACGAACGATCTCGACTTCGCAGGGCTCGACCGCCTGGAACGGTTCGTCCGGAATCTCTCGGGCTCCGTCGTCGTCGTGTCACACGACCGTGATTTCCTCGACCGGACGGTCGAGCGGATCGTCGAGCTCGACGAGTGGACGCATCGTGCGACCGAATTCGCCGGCGGTTGGAGCGAGTACGAGCAGGCCCGGGCCGCCGCCCTACGCAGCCAGGCCGAGGCCTACGGCGCCTACGAGAACGAGAAGGCCCGCCTCGACGAGCAGTTGCGGCGGATGCAGCAGTGGGAAGAGCGCGGCTACGGACAGGGACGAAAGAAGAAGAAGACGAAGGACGTCAAGAAGTCGATCGGCGGCCGCATCGTCCGGCTTGGAACGGTCGACAAACCGTACGAGCCGTGGGAGCTCCGGCTCGAGCTCGCGCCGGAGAAGCGCAGCGGCGACGTCGTCGTGCGACTCCGCCAAGCGGTGGTGGAACGCGGCTCGTTCCGGCTCGGTCCGCTCGACCTCGAGCTCTCGTGGGCCGACCGGCTCGCGATCATCGGTCCGAACGGAAGCGGGAAGACGACGCTGCTCGACGCGATACTCGGGCGAGTGCCGCTCATCGCAGGCACACGCGTGATCGGCGCGGGCGTCGTGCTCGGGGAAGTCGCCCAGCAGCGCGGGGAGCTCGTGTCCGGCTCCCTGCTGCCGGGGTTCACGAAGGCCGCCGGCCTGAGCGAAGAAGCGGCGCGCACGCTGCTCGCGAAGTTCGGGCTCGGCGCCGACCACGTCCTGCGCGATGCAGCCTCGCTTTCGCCCGGCGAGCGCACGCGTGCGCTGATCGCCCTCCTGGCGGCCCTCGGCGTGAATTGTCTCGTTCTCGACGAGCCGACGAACCATCTCGACGTCGCGGCGATCGAGGAGCTCGAGCGTGCGCTCGACGGTTTCTCCGGCACCGTGCTGCTCGTGACGCACGACCGGCGTTTCCTCGCCGGCTTCCGCGCTACCCGGACACTGGAGCTGTCACGAGGCCCGGCTCGATCCGCTCGAGCCGTCCCTCGCTGACGAGCCGGTCGACGACGCCGTCCTCGAAGAGCCACCGCCAGCTGAACCAAGCGCGGGCGATCTCGCGTTCCGGCGTGACGACGGCCGCGCGCACCCCGGCGACGACGAGCTCGTCGATGCCGCTTTCGCTCCGCGGATCGGGATAGGCGTGGTCGTAACGCAGGAGCTCGCTCGTGTGCGTGTGTCCGCCATCGGCCAGGCGCACGCGCAGGCTTCGAGCGACCAGCGCCCCGCAGCGTTCGAGCGGCGTGCGCAACGACTTCAGCTCCTTCGGTTTGAGCCCCAACTCGGTCTGCAGGTCGTCGAGGGTCGACGGACCGGCTGCCCCGATGTGCTGGAGGAGCGGCGCCCACTCGGGCTCGCCCTCCATCCGTGCAAGCTCGGAGCGGCAGATCGAATCGACGAGGCCGAGGCTCTCGTCGGTGAACAGGATCGATTTGCCGTTGTGGATCTTGAGCTCGTGCACGTCGCGCCGCGCCGCAAGCTCGGAGAACCAGGGGTACTTCGTCGCCGGCCAGGAGCCGAAGCCGCGGCCGCCGGCCGCATACGGCTCCTCGTGGCACGCCTCGAAGAGACTCGGCAGCGCCGAGTCGGGGGTCCGCGTGAGCAGACCGCGGTCCCTGAGGAACTCATGTGCTTCGTCGAGTGACTCGAGCGCCCGGTCCGGGGTCAGCCTGCACAGGTAGGCGCGCTGCTCCTGGGGGTTCTGCATCACCCGTATCTTCGCAGCGGGTTTCCGCGTTTTCCCTGCAGACACGGAGAGTTCCTCTCCGCGTCATCGAAAGGAGACAAACAATGGGTATGGGAGTCAGCCTTCTTCTCATCGCCGTCGGAGCGGTCCTGGTTTGGGCCGTCAACGCGACGGTCAGCGGCATCGAGATCCACACCATCGGGTGGATCCTCCTCGCCGTCGGCGCCATCGGCGCGCTCTTCTCGCTCATCTTCTGGTCGAGCTGGGGCGGAATCGGCGGTCCGTCAGACGGTCGCCGCCGCACGGTCGTCCGCGAGGACTACTAGACGAGCATCGGCACCATCCGTGCCTCGAGAGCCCCGCTTCGGCGGGGCTCTCGTCGTTTCAGGGGATGCCGATGCGGTTGAGCGGCCAGTAGGTCAGAAACACCTTGCCGATGATGTTCTTGCGGGGCACGAGCCCCCAGACGCGCGAGTCACAAGAGTGAGCGCGGTTGTCACCCTCCATCAGGTACATCCCGGCCGGAATGCGCTTCATCCTTCCGGTCGGCGGGATGTCGAGCAGCGTCTTCGTGTCCTGGTCGCGACGGCCCGGCTGGATGTACGGCTCCGACAGACGACGGCCGTTGATGTAGGTGACACCCCTGCGCTCGGACCACCGCTCGCCGGGTAGGCCGATGATGCGCTTGACGAAGATCCCACCGATGCACTCGCGCGCTGCCGCGGCGGGTGCATGGAACACGACGATCTCGCCGCGCCTGGGATCGCGAAAGTGGTAGATGAAGCGGTTCGCGAGGATCCGGTCCGAGCTCGAGGCCACGCACCCGTCCTCGGGACGCGCGCAGTGCAGCGTTGGCTCCATCGACGAAGACGGGATGCGGTACGGGTTCACGATCCACGCCTTCACACCGATCACGATCACGACAGCACCAACGATCGTGAGCACCCAGTCGAGCACGACTCGCTGACCGTGCGAGAGGTTCGGGAAGAACCGTTCGATGGGGCCGCGCAATGGTTACGCGACGGCAGGCGCGAGCTCGCGACCGATCAGGGCAACGGTCTCGAGGTCGCGGTGGGCGAGATGCTGGAGCATGACCCGTTCGTAGCCGAGCCCTTCGATCTGCTTCAGGTGCTCGATTGCCTGGTCGACGGTTCCGACCGGGCCGCGCTCGCCATAGCGTAGGAGGACGTCCTTCGGATCGCGGCCGAAGCGCGCGCCGATACGGCGAGCGGACTCGTTGACCTCACGCTCGTCACGGCCGAGAACGCACGGCGCCATGAGTGAGTAGCGGAGCGTGGCGGGGTCGCGGCCTCCTTTCTCGCAGGCTGCGTCGAGAGCCTGCTTGCGCTCGCGCACTTCGTCGAGCGTTCCGAAGAGCGTGTTGTACTCGTCCGCGAAGCGAACAGCCGGTCCCGTCGTGCCCGGCCTTGCGCTCCCGCCGACGAGGATCGGCAGGTTCGGCCGGCCAAGGCCCGGAGCGTCCTGTAGTCGGTAGTAGGTGCCTTCGAAGTCGAAGCGCTCCTCGTGCAGGAGACCGTGCGCGATCTCGACCTGCTCGGCGAGCCGCGCGATTCGCTCGCGCGCCGTGTCGAACGCGAACCCGTATGCCTCGTGCTCGCGCTCCATCCAGCCGGCCCCCATCCCGAGCGTGATGCGCCCGCCGGAGATCTCGTCCGCCGTCGCGGCGGAGCGTGTGAGCACGGATGGGTGACGGAATGTTGCCGGCGAGACGAGGGTGCCGAGCTCGAGCTTCGTCGTCCGAGCCGCGAGCCCGGCGATCGTCGACCAGGCGTCGAGCACCGGTCGGTTCTCGTCGAACCCCGAGATGTAGTGGTCGGAGCGAAAGAGCGCCTCGACGCCGTGGTCTTCGCAGGCCGAGGCGAGCGCGACCCAGTCGTCCCAGGTCACGCCCTCCTGTCCCTCGATCATGAGTGCGAGGCGCACGAGGCGGAAGCCTAGTGGTGGCCGCAGCGTCCGTGTGTGGAAGAAAAGTCACACTTTCGACACGAACTCCAGGGCCGTTTCAGACAGTTCGGCCAGTGGCCGACTGGGACATGTCGGGGACAGTCCCCGTCGTGGCTCGGCAGGACAGGGGGCACGGTCGCGCCTCGGCTGACAGCGAAGGGCCTCGCTAGCATCGACCCATGGCCGTCGCCTCCCCCGAGCAGTACCTCGCAGACCTGAATCCCGCTCAGCGGGAGGCCGTTCTGACTACGGAAGGGCCGCTGCTGGTCATCGCCGGCGCGGGCTCGGGCAAGACGCGCGTCCTCACCTACCGCGTCGCGCACCTGATCAACGCGGTCGGTGCGAAGCCGAGCGAGATCCTCGCCATCACCTTCACGAACAAGGCGGCCGGGGAGATGAGGGAACGCCTGCAGCGTCTCCTCGGCAGGACCGGACAAGGGCTCTGGATCCTCACCTTCCATTCGGCCTGCGGCAGGATCCTCCGCCGCGAGGCGGAGCGGCTCGGCTACCGCTCGAACTTCACCATCTACGACCAGGCCGACCAGGTCAGGCTCGTGAAGCAGTGCCTCGAGGAGCTCGAACGCGACCCGAAGCGCTTCACACCGCGTGGGATCCACAACCAGATCTCCCATGCCAAGAACCGGCTCACCTCGCCCGACGAGTACTCGAACCAGGTGCAGTCGTTCTACGACCAGACCGTGGCCGACGTGTACCAGCTGTACCAGCGCCGGCTCTTCACATCGAACGCCGTCGACTTCGACGACCTGCTGATGCTCACGGTCGACGTCCTCGAGCGCTTCCCCGACGCGCGTGAGAAGTGGCAGAAGGCGTTTCGCTACATCCTCGTCGACGAGTACCAGGACACGAACCATGCTCAGTACCGGCTGCTGCAACTGCTCGCGGAGAAGCACCGCAACCTGATGGCGGTCGGCGATCCGGACCAGTCCATCTACGCGTTCCGCGGCGCCGACATCACCAACATCCTCGACTTCGAGCGGGACTTTCCGGGCACGCGCACGATCGCTCTGGAGCAGAACTACCGCTCGACCAACTCGATCCTCGACGCGGCCAACGCGGTGATCACGAACAATCGCGAGCGAAAGCCCAAGGAGCTCTGGTCGGACCTCGGCGACGGCGAACTGGTACGCGTCGTCGAGGTGGAGGACGAGCACGCCGAGGCACGGTTCGTCGCCGCCGGAATCGCGTCGCTCGTCGAGCAGGGCTTCGCGGGAGACGAGATCGCGATCTTCTACCGGACGAATGCGCAGTCACGCGTGCTCGAGGACGTCCTTGTCCGCCAGGGTGTGGCCTACCAGGTGATCGGAGGCCCGCGCTTCTACGAACGCGCCGAGATCAAGGATGCGATCGCATACCTGCAGGCGATCGACAACCCGTACGACGCCGTCTCGCTGCAACGGATCGCCAACAGGCCGCGCCGCGGCATTGGCGATTCGAGCCTGGCGCGCCTGCAGACCTGGGCCGACTCGCAGGGCCGCTCGCTCTGGGAGGCGCTCGAGTTCGCCGAGGAGGCCGGTGTCGGAGCCGCGCCGCTCAGAGCCGTGCAGGGATTCCGCACGTTGATGCAATCGCTGCAGTCCGGCGCGCTCGAGTTCCCCGTGTCCGAGCTGCTCGAGCGTGTTTTCGAGCAGAGCGGCTACCTCGAAGCGCTCGAAGCAGAGCGAACGATCGAGGCCCAGGGCCGGATGGAGAACCTGCAGGAGCTGATCGGCGTTGCGCGGGAGTACCAGGAGACCGCCGAGGAGCCGTCCCTGTCTCACTTCCTGCAGGAGATCTCGCTCTACTCCGACCAGGACGCGATCCGCGGCGAGGAGAGTCTCGTCACGCTGATGACGCTGCACAACGCCAAGGGTCTCGAATTCCGCGCCGTGTACCTGATCGGTATGGAGGAAGGGATCTTCCCGCACTCCCGCTCGATCGAGGAGCAGGGAGTCGAGGAGGAGCGCAGGCTCGCCTACGTCGGCATGACCCGTGCACGCGAGCTGCTCAACCTGACGCATGCGTCGTCGCGGTCACTGTGGGGCTCGCGGGGCTACAACATGCCGTCCCGCTTCCTCGACGAGCTGCCGCAGTCGGTCGAGCGCGAACGGCTGCGGCCGGCGTCATGGTCGTCGTACGGCGCTCAGGGCGTCGCGCCCCGCGAAGACGTACCGAGCCTTTCGACCGGTGACTCTGTGCGGCATGGAACGCTCGGAGAGGGGGTCGTGACGCAGATCGAGGCGGGCGGCGTCGTCACGGTTCGCTTTGCGGATGGAAGCGAACGGCGGCTGATGCTCGACTACGCACCCCTCGAGCGCATTCCGTAGACGCGCGCTGCCGTCCGCGCGAGGCGCTCGAACTGCCCGTTGACCAGATGGCGGGTCCGCCAGCGCGCCTCGAGGTAAGGGCGGCCGAGGGCCGGCCTCGGGCCGCGTGAAGTCATGACATGCGTGGAGTGAAGTGTCGAGAGCATCGGTGTCTCCCGGGCAAGCGCATGGTTTGCGTCGGCCTCCGGACCGTGCCAGCGGTCCCCCGTTGCTTCCGGGACGTGCTCGTACCCGTGGTTCTGATGGACGACGTCGACGCGGGGGGTCGCATCGGTAACGGGGATCCCGAGCGAGCGCGCGCGGAAGATCATCCAGTTGTCCCAGCGTGGGCGGCCGACGGCGAACGGCGGCAGCTCGACGAGTGGACTGGTGCGCGAGAACACGAAGTAGTCGAGCCACACGATGCTTGCCCGGACGCCACGGGTCGCCAGGCGGCTTCTGAGCGTTCGCTCCCACGCTTCGTCAAACGCGAGTTGCTCGTCCAGGTCGAGGTTCCAGCGGCTGCCGACCATGAGATGGTCTGTGGGCAGGCGTTTGACGGCGTCGAGAAAGTCGGGGAACAGAATGATGTCGGTGTTGACGTATCCGAGTAGAGGTGATCGCGCGGCGTCACTCGCTGCGCGGAAGACCGAGTCGAGCTGTGGGGTTCCGTGCTCGGTTCGCCGAACGTCCGGCACGTGCCGGACGCCGAGCTCAGCAGCGGTTGCGCCGACCCCGGTCTCGTCGCCGCAGAGAATGATCTCAATGTTCGGGCCGAGGCGTGCCCAGCTTTGGATCGCGTTCCGCTGAATCACGCCGGCGTGGCCCGAAAATGCTTTGGGCACGGAGAAGAGGGAGAGAAGGGGCAAGGTGGCCATCTAACGTGATAACAAAAGAACGCGTGCCGGTGGAAATCCGAAATCCGAGCGAAGAGGAGTTCCGGGCTGCCATGCGGGTCACCGAGTCCGCATTCGGCGAGGAGCAGAAGGACGAGGACTTCGAGCGCCACAGGAAGATGCTTCCGCGCGATCGCTTCTTCGCGGCCTACGACGGCGAACGACCCGTCGGGACCGCCGCCTCGTTTCCGTTCCGGCTGGCGGTGCCGGGCGGTGAGCTCGCCACCGGCGGTGTGACCTGGGTCGGGGTGCTACCGAGCCATCGGCGCCGCGGGATCCTGCGGCAACTCATGCGCAGCCAGCTCGACGATCTTCGCCAGCGCGGCGAGCCGCTCGCGATCCTGTGGGCATCGGAAGCCGCGATCTACGGTCGTTTCGGCTACGGCATCGCCGCCCCGTCTACGGAGATGACTGCAGATCGGTCGAGGTTCGCGTTCCGCGAGGATCCCGGCCCGGTCGGGATGGTCAGGATCGTCGATCGCGACGAGGCGAGGCAGTTGCTGCCACGCGTCTACGACAAGGTCTGGCGAGAGATTCCCGGGTTCGTCGAACGCAGCGCCGACTGGTGGGAGCAGTATCGCCTTGCCGACCCGGAACACTGGCGCCGGGGCGCCGGCCCGAAGTTCTGCGCTCTGCTCGAGATCGACGACGAGCCGGTCGCCTATGCGATCTACCGGATCAAGCTCGACTGGGAGGACGGCTACTCGCAGAGCCAGGTCCGACTGCTCGAAACGCTCGCAGCAACTCCGGTCGCGGCACGGGAGCTCTGGCGCTTCGTCTTCGGCATCGACCTGATCGTGCGGATCCGCGGCAAGTACGACCCGGCCTCACCGCTGTTCCTGCTGATGACCGATCCTCGCAGCCTCCAGCTAAGGGTCTCCGAAGGCCTCTGGCTCCGGTTCGTCGATCTCGAGGCCGCACTGGCTGGGCGGACGTACCACGGCGACGACACGGTCGTCATCGAGGTACGTGACTCGTTCTGCCCGTGGAACGAGGGCCGCTGGCGCGTTGGGCAGGAGGTGGGGAGGACCGGCGACGCGGCGGAGCTCGAGCTCGATTCCGCCGACTTGGCCTCCGCCTATCTCGGTGCGTTCGATTTCCACCGCCTGGCCGCGGCGGAGCGTGTGCGTGAGCTCGAGCCCGGCGCACTCGAGCGGGCAACGACTCTCTTCCGCACGCCGCGGCCCCCGTTCTGTCCGGAGGACTTCTGATGGCGCTCGAAGTCCGACCGGTGAAGGACGTCGCAGAGTTCACGGACGGCGTGCTGGCGATCGGCCAGTACTTCGGCATGGTCGCGAACGAAGAACGCATGCAGCGCTTTGCCGACCAGATGACCCTCGAGCGAATGCACGCCGCCTGGTCCGATGGGACGGTCGCCGGCGGCGCGGGAGCGTTCGATTTCAACCTCACCGTTCCGGGCGGCGACCTGCGTACCGCGGGAGTCACCGTCGTCGGCGTGCTCCCCACACATCGTCGACGAGGAATCCTGCGTGCGCTGATGCGCGCCCAACTCGACGACGCGCACGAACGCGGCGAGCCGCTCGCGGCGCTATGGGCGTCCGAGGAGACCATCTACGGCCGGTTCGGCTATGGGCTTGCGTCGTTCTGCGGTGAGATCTCGCTTGCGCACGAGCACAACTCGTTCGCGCAGCCGTTCGAGCCGCAAGGGACACTGCGGCTGATCGACGCCGACGAAGCGCTCGAGGCGATCCCGCCGGTGTTCGAGCGGATCCGGCCGGAGTGGCCCGGCATGTTCTCGCGGAATCGCCTGTGGTGGGAGAACCGCGAGATCGCCGACCCGGAGGAGCGCCGCGACGGCGCGGGTCCCAAGCGCTGGGTCGCCTATGAGCGCGACGGCAGTCTGGAGGGGTACGCGGTGTACCGGCACAAGCCTGGCTTCGAGGCCGGGACCACGAATGCGGAGCTCCGGGTTCTCGAGGCCCTCGGCACGACGCCTGAAGCGTTGCGCGACGTCTGGGCGTACCTGCTCTCAATCGACTGGATCGCGACTACGAAGTCGCCTCTCCTCCCACCCGACCATGCGCTGTTCATGCTGCTCGCGACACCGCGGCGCGCGCGCTATCGCATGGGTGACGGGCTCTGGGTCCGTCTGCTCGACGTCGGGGCGGCGCTCTCCGGGCGTGTCTACGAGGGAGACGGGCCGATCGTCTTCGAGGTCGCCGACGAGTTCTGTCCCTGGAATGAGGGTCGCTGGAAGCTCGAGGGCGGCCGGGCCGAACGCACGAAGGACGAGCCGGACTTGGGCTTGCCCGTCCAGTCGCTCGGCTCGGCTCTGCTTGGCGGTGTCTCGTTCGCCTCGCTTCGCCGCGCGGGCCGGCTCGCCGAGGTGAAGGACGGCGCAATCGCGCGTGGGGACTCGCTCTTCCGCTGGGACCGCCATCCATGGTGTCCCGAGATCTTCTGAGCTGCCCGGCAATTGATCTCACGCTCCCGTCACGGGGAGGTCCGCTGCTCCGAACCTAGGTTGGCTCGGGCTCGGGCTCGTCTTGCTCGCCGGGCCGGAGCCGGAATGCGGCGGCGAGCCCGACCAGGACGAATGCGGCGGCGATGAAGGCGGCTCGTCGTGCGCTCGCGACGAACGCTTCCTCGACGGGTGCGACCGCTGGCTGGAGTTGTGGCGAGCGGCGGAAGGCGGGCAGCACTGCTCCGCCGCTCCGCTCGACGGCGGCCGTAATCGCTGCGCGCTGCGGAGGCGTGACCGAGGGGATTGCCTCGAGGCGCTGGCGGGTGCCGGAGGCGAGTCCGGTCGTGAGCGCGGTGCCGAGGATTGCGATCCCGAGCGCGGAGCCGACCTGCCTCGATGTGCTCTGGATCCCCGATCCCTCTCCGGACTGGGGGCGGGGCACGTCAGCGAGGATGAGGCTCGTCAGCTGCGCGGTCGCGAAGCCGACGCCGATCCCGTAGACGAAGAGTTGCGGGCAGAACTGCCAGGCGGGGCGGTCGGCGGAGAAGGTGAGGCCGACGGCGGCGATGCCGACGACCTCGATCGCGAGACCGAGCTGCACGACGCGGTGCGGCCCGATTCGGCGGGTGAGGGGCGCCGCCAGCCCGCCGGCGAGGAATGCTCCTGCGGCGAGGGCTGTCAGTACGAGCCCGGTGTGGAAGGCCGAGAGCCCGAGCACCGACTGCAGGAAGAGCGGGATCACGAAGACGAGCCCGAGCTCGCCGAGCCCGACGATCAGGACCGCGACGTTCCCGTAACGGAAGGTCGGGATCCGGAAGAGCGAGAAGTCGACGAGAACCGGCCGTCCCGCCAGCGCCCGGCGCCGCTCGACGAGGACGAAGCCCGCGAGCGAGAGCACGCCGAGCGCGAACGCGAACGGGATTACCGACAGTCCGCCCGGGGAGAGGCCGAGGAAGTCCCGTTGGGCTGTCCACCAGCCGTAGGTCTGCCCCTCGATCAGCCCGAAGACGACGCCGAGGAAGCCGACAGTCGACAGCGCGACGCCGGGTGGATCGAATCCCGGACGTGCGTCCGGATCGCGGCTCTCGCCGACATAGAGCAGGGCGCCGGCGAGCGCGAGCGCTCCGACCGGGAGATTGACGTAGAAGGCCCAGCGCCAACTCAGATTGGTGACGAACCAGCCGCCGGCGAGCGGGCCGAGCGCCGCCATCCCGCCGATCACCGAGCCCCAGATCCCGAAGGCGATCGCCCGCTCGCGCCCGCGGAAGGTCGCGTTCACGATCGAGAGCGTCGAGGGGAGGATCAGCGCTCCGCCCACCCCCTGGAGGAAGCGGCCGGCGAGGAGGACGGTTCCGGAGGGCGCGAGCGCGGTGATCAGGCTCGCGCCGAGGAAGACCAGGAGGCCCCAGATGAACACGCGACGGCGCCCGGTGACGTCGCCGATGCGGCCGACACTGATCAGGAGCGCAGCGAAGACCAGCGAGTAGATCGAGTTCGCCCACTCCGCCTGGGTGATCCCGATGTGGAGGTCACGGATGATCGACGGAATCGCGACATTGACGATCGTCGCGTCGACGATGATCATCGCCACGCCGATCGTCAGCGCGACGAGACCGAGCCAGCGGTTGCGGTCGCTCGTTGCCGTGGTCAGGCGTTCATCCTGTGCTATCCGCTTGCCGCCGGCGCGCAATGTCCTTGCGGCGAGGTCATTCGGCCACGGCCCGTCGCCGCTCTATCTGCTGGGGGTCGGGGCGCTTGACCTCGGCGGCGAGCCGGAGCTTTGCCATCGCGCGGATCACGAGCGCGGAGATGTCGAGCTGCCCAGCTCGAGACCGTGGATCGCGGAGGCCGGGTAGCGTGTCCGACACCTTCGGCTACAGATACCAGTTGGCTTGCTGGTGCAACGAATAGCTCGCTCGCCTGAGCGAGCGTCCAGACACGGAGGGAGGCTCCAGGCATGGACAACAGGGCGCTTCGGCGCGGCAACGCCCTGCTGGCGGCGCTCCACGCGGCGCAGGCGGCGGTGATCCTCGCGCTCTCGACCGACTTCTCGCTTCCGGTGACGGGCGCCTTCATGGAGGGCCAGCCTGGAAGCGGGGTGCCGAAGCAGGACTTACTCTTCGATCTCCGCATCGGCCCGCTCGTCGGCGCGTTCCTGTTGCTCGCGGCGCTCGACCACGCGCTCGTCGCGCTGCCACCGTGCCGCTCACGCTACGAGCGATGCCTCGACGCGGGCGTCAACCCGTTCCGCTGGCTCGAGTATTCACTGTCGGCATCGCTGATGGTCGTCCTGATCGCGATGCTGACCGGCATCGCCGACTACGTGGCGTTGCTCGCCCTCTTCGCCGTGAACGCGGCGATGATCTTCCTCGGTTGGCTAATGGAGCTGCTCAACCCGCCGGATCGTGTCCGGACGCGCTGGCTGCCCTTCGTGCTCGGCTGCGTCGTCGGCGCCGTGGCGTGGATCGCGATCGCGGTGCAGATCGGCGTCTCGGCAGGACGCGGGCACGCTCCGCCGACCTTCGTCTACGCGATTTTCGTGTCGCTCTTCGTCCTGTTCAACAGCTTCGCGATGAACCAAGCCCTGCAGTACGCGCGTGTCGGGCGCTGGCGCGACTACCGCTACGGCGAGCGCTGGTATCTCTGGTTGAGCCTCGTCGCGAAGAGCCTGCTCGCATGGCAGGTCTTCGCGAACGTGCTCGTGCTCTGAGATCGTTTGCTGCCCCAAGCGATCGAGCTGTGCCAATATGGACAACAGACTAGGGCGATTTGCAGGGATCTTTAACGGGAGCGACGGGACTCGAACCCGCGACCTCCGGCGTGACAGGCCGACGGTCGTGTCACTTGTTGCCTGAGCTTGACATGCGGTCACGCTTTGGGACGGAACGTGACGCGAACTCACTGAGGATCGAGCAGCGGGAACTAGGCGGCTCGAGCGCGCTCAACTAGCCGCCGGCGATCTCGAGCCTCTTCGCGCCCTCCAGCCGCATGCGCCGGCAAACGGCGTAGAAGGCGTCTGCGTCGTAGAGCCGGGCGAAGACGTTGACGGCGATCGGCCCTTCGGGCATCGAGGGCGTCGCGTCGAGGTCGTAGAACCAACAGACCTCCGAGTAGTCCTCCTCGATGCCGTACCCCGAGCCCTTCTCGACCGTGAGAAAGCCGACATCGCCGGGCGCGACGATCGTTGTCGCGTGCTCGCGTGGTGGCCCGAGCAGCACGGGAAGGACGAGGTAGACCTCGCTTCCCGAGTAGATCCCGTGACGCGCGGATCCGGCGGCCGGCAGCGCGTCCGACACCGCGCGGCACGTCTCCGGTGCCCGCTCCCGGAGTAGCCGCGCCGATGCGGCGATCCCCTCGTCGACGAAGCGGAAGACGATCTCGTCCTGCACGCGCACTGCTTACCACGCCCGCTCGCCCCAGGCCAAGCCCTCGCGGCACTTCTGTCGTGCGGTTCGACCCATGCGCCGGCCCTTGACGATCATCGACCGATGAACGATCGTCGAAGTCCGATTGGAGCTTCTCTACGGCGCGGGAAAGGTCGACCGGCTCGTTGCTGATGCCGAGGCTCTGCTGCGCGACTGGCGCGAGAGGGAGAGAGATCACGGACAGCTGTATCTGGAGTTCGAGCCGGTGACGCCGCGTGATCGCGTCCTGGTCGAGGATCTCGCGGCGACGATGCTTATCAACTCGCGGGTGGCGGCACCGGCGGCGACGAGCGTGTACAGGAACGGCGCGACCGTTGATCTGCGATCTCTACCCTGGCAAGCTCGTCGGCTACCTCGCGCGGGAAGACGCCGCCGCCTACCGCTCCGGTCTCTTGCTGCTCATGAAGAGCAACCCCGGCACGCTCATTGCAAAGGTCTCTTGGGGCAAGTCTCTGTGACGCCTGCGGCTCGCCGCTTCTCTTACGCTTAGACGCACGTGCCAAATCCGCATCCGACAGCCGCCGTGGAGATCGTGCTCGACGAGGAGCGCGCGAAGGGATGGACGCCGCGTGTCCTCGGAGCGAGAGAGCAGAAGTCCAATGGCTGCGACATCATCTCGACTCCTCCCGATGGCGGAGACCCTCACTTCATCGAAGTGAAGGCGATGGGTCGACCGTTTCTGACCAAAACCGGGAGGTGGTCGTGGCCAGATGTCGTCGTTCGCCAGTCTCAGCTCGACGCCTGCAAAGGTGACCGATGCGACTCGTTCCGCTTCGAGATCGTCGCAAACCTCACCGCCCACCGTGCCCACGGCGATCCTTACGAACGCCTCACGCTGACGGCCAACGATGTGATCGGGAACGAGGCGAGTCGCGTTCAACTTCTGGTCAACCTGCACGATGGCTTGAAGACGGAGATTCGACGGAGCACCTGAGCCGCCGATCCATGCCGCCTTCTGCGTATCCCCGCCCCAGCGCCGATTTCACATCAAGCCTCGTCGAGGAGGAGGTCAACATGTCTGCCATCACAAAGCTCGATCCCGAGGTCATCACGACCCGGAACGGCCACGTCTGGGAGCGCTTCACCGTGCGAATGTTCTACCGCCGCGCCGACAAGACGTGGAAGTTCGAGGTGGACGGGGCCGAGGGCTCCGGCACGTTCACGATGGGCTCAGACGACAAGAAGGCTCTGCTCTTCCTGAGCAAGATCATGGCGAGGCTCGAATCCGCCTATCGCGGAGAGCAGGTCCCATAGCCGCGACGGCCGAGCCACTAAGGCTGGAGAGATAGAGGCTGCGAAGCGTCCCCTTTGGGCTGTTCGAACGCTGATAGGCACGTTGCTCGCGTTCATCCTTCTCCTACTCGTTGGCATCGGCGGCGCGAATGGCGCTTCACCGGTCTATCGCGTCGACCATGTCGTCGACGGGGACACGATCGCGCTTCGCAACGGCCAGCGCGTTCGTCTCGTCCAGATTGACACTCCCGAGGTCTTCTTCGATGCTGAGTGCTACGGGTATGCCGCCTCCCGTACAACGAAGGCGTTGCTTCCGGTCGGATCGAGAGTCCGCCTCTTCGCGGAACCCGCGACCGACCGCGTCGACGCGTACGGGCGCCTCTTACGCTACGTCGTCCGCGTCAACGGCGCTGTGAACGTGAACATCCGCCTCGTCGCCGTCGGTGCCGCCGCGCCCTACTTCTACCGGGGCCGCAGGGGGCGATACGCGCGCCGGCTCGAGGCGCTCGCTAAGAGGGCGCGGGCGAGGAAACTCGGGCTCTGGAAAGCGTGCCCACACACGCCCTACAACCCTATGAGGGGATCCAAACGCGCCGCTAGCAACGCGTCAGTCTTTCGCGAGTCGCTTTACGGACGGAAGCGCGACCTGAGCCATCAGTCGGGCGACAGCGCGCTGGCGCAGGCGACACCCAAGGTTATGAAACTGACGTAAGTCTGGGTGGAAAGAGCACTGGGCGGAACTAGAACTCGGACTGACCGCGCCTCAGGCCGCCTCGGCCATAGCCGACCCGGAGGCAAGGGCAGCCTCGTCGAAGCCTTTGACGATCAGCCATACCGCCAGAACCATTTCCTGCAGAGCCAACGGGGCGAACAAGATATTGGCCAGGCTGGAGTTGGGATCCCCCGTCCATAGGAGTGACAAGCTCGCGATGAGAAACAGCGGAGCCGCGACGAGGCCCCACAGCGACAGCCACCGAGGGACGAGCCTTGACTGGAACAGCAGGTAGTACAACATCACGGCGCCGATCGCGAAAACCGACTGCGCCAGCGCCAAGGCAAGATCGGACGTCGACTGCAGGACCGCGCCATTGGTCTGGAAGTGCGAAGCGTCGGGCGCTCCCGCTGCTGCGAACTCTCGACTCAGCGGGAGGAACGCCCAGGTTGCGAGCACAGCCACGAGGTACATGCCGCCCTCGGTGATCCTGGTGCCCACGTACCACAGAGCCAGCCCTTTCTTGACGCTCGTATCGGCTACCCGCTTCAAGATCGGGTAGAACATGAACGCCACACCGGCGGCGGCGACTGCCCCCACCAGGTTCAGCAGCGCCCACGCGATCAACTGGCTCTTGTGCGTCGCGGCATTGGCGAGGATCCCCTCACCGCCGTCCAGAGCACTCCAGGCCAATATGCTCGATACCGGGAACACGGTCGCCATGATCCACAGCACGCCGACCCAGACCGCAGATTTCCGTGCCGTCGTCTTGTCAGCGAACATCGGCGAAGGCGATATGAATCCCTCGTCGGTGGCAAACGGCCCGGCCGGAGTCTCATAGACCCGACCCGAGCGACGACCCACATGAGTGATGGCGCTGGCGTACGCCCCGGGTGTGCGTGCCGTCTCCATCTGCAACCTCCCTTGTCGACATCTCGCCCAAAACACGCGCGAGTTCACGCACTGTGAGAGAGCGTCGATCCGATGTTCCTACCCGTGCTTACCGGGCGCATCGGGGTGCATTCGTAAACGCGCTGCCTGGAACTACGCAAAGCCGCCCCGCGCACGCAACGTCACCGGAGTCTCAGGCGTCATTCCGGAACACTGGCCCATGGCGCGATCCTGCCGCCCGGTCAGGTGACGCGCCCTACTGGACAGAGCGCTAGGCGAGCGTCAAGACCAGGGCGATTAGAAGTTCCACGAGCAACGCCGCGGCCATGAGGAACCACACGAGCGCTGCGAAGACCGTGAGCGCTCGCTCTCCGTCCCGGAAGATCGCCTGGAGCGCCACGACGCCGCTGGCCAGAGCGACCACAATCATCGGAAACCCGCCCACCGGCCCCATGAGCCGCCAACCCATCCCGAGCACGAAGCTCGCCACCGCCAGCCCGACTGCCCACTTCCCGAGCCGTGTCGTGGGCGCAACTGCGAAGCGACGCCGTTTCTCGACCGGCAGCCGCTGGTGAAACCCGCTGCTGGACATCCCCGACACCTCCTTCGTCGTCAGCAGCGTCGCATCGAGCAGGCGCCCGAGCATCGGGGCGCTCCCCAGTCGTCCTGCGGCTTACCCGCAGAACTGTATCCAGGGCAGAAACCCCGAGCCGTGGGACTTCGTGCCCGAGGCGAAGCCTGTTCGCACGTCGGTCGGGTGCGCGGGCCCAGTGGCACTCCACGTATCGGACCACCGCGTGAGCCGTGAAGGTCGGGCTCGTCGGGTGACATTCCCGCACGCTGGCCCACGCAAGGGCCTAGTTCGCGGCAGCGTCCCTGAGTGCAGATGGTGCCTGGCAGCCGACGATCGCGGGTGCTTCGTGGATCAGGTCGTCGTTAGTGAGCGCCTCGACCATGAAGAGAGCGAAGTCTGTACGGCGGGTGATGTTGCTCTCGAGGATCGGATCGCCGACGTGCCGGCTCCAGACGGGAAGGCCCTGGCTCTCGCCCTCCTCGAGGTCGCTGCCGCGTACGACCGTCCAGAGTGTGTCGCTGGCGAATATGCGTCCCGTCGCCTCGACCTGATCGTCGATGTCGACGACGCGGGCCGTACGTGCGACCCAAGCCAGCGCCCTGTCTTTCAACGTCCAGCGGAAGACGTCTTGGCCGTCGCGTGTGATGTGCCAGCCACACGAGAACACCAGACGCGCTCCGGCCGGAGCGGAGTCGAGCACTGCCTGGGCCGTTCCGGACGCGTAGTGGTGCATCCCCCACGGGACGAGCACGACCAGTACCCCGTCACAGCCGGCGACCGCACGTCTGATCACCTCGGCGTCGTCTGTTGACCCCGGCACGAGCGTGATCCGCTCCTTGTAGCGGTCGAGCTTCCCGACGCTCTTCTCCCGGCAGACGCCGACGACGTCGTAGCCGCGGTCGAGCGCGTGTTGCACCATGTATTGGCCCAGCTTCCCGGAAGCGCCAACGACGCAGACCTTCATCCGCGAAGCGTTGCACTCGTGACCACCCGGTAGCAACCGCCACCGAACGCGGCTCAGGCGACTTTCCCGAAAACTGGCCGACAGGCGACGCGGTCAACTCGGTGCGCACCACTCGTTCTCGATCGCGAGGGCTTGTCCCTGGCGACGGGCGAGCGACCGTTATGCCACGGCCGCCGGCTCCCTCGATGCCACCGCGATCTTCGTGACTGGAACCGCAAAGCGCTTCTTCGTCCGCTCGACCACGCCCCTGTGAAGCCAGTGCGCCCGCTCCGGCTTCTCGAGGCAGATGACGATCTCCTCCGCGGGGAACTGATAAAGCGCATCCGCGACCGCCTGAACTGGATCGGCGTCGCCAAGCATCCCATGCGCACGCAGACCGTGCTTACGCAGGCAGCCGATGCTCTCCTCGAGGCGCTCCTCCGCGAGCGCGCTGTCCTCGGCATCGTCCGAGGTCCAGCGGTGCAATGGGGAGCCTAGAACGGGCGCGACGACGAGCACGTCGGCAGCACCCTCGGCATGCGCCCGAACTTCCGCGCAAAGGGCCGGATTTCCACACGCCTGGTGTGCGACGAAGAGGATCCGCTGACGCTGAGTGAGCGGTTGGTCGGCCATCACTCCTCCATTCCTTGTAGGCACAGCGATGATCGCAGCGACCGCCAGGGCGTGCATCGGCCGGAGCACCGAGCCGGCTCCGTACTTACCCGCATACCACAGCGCTGCCGTCGCTCGTCGCAAGCGCATCGGGCGAACTGCGGTACGTGCGGGGGACGCTCGACGCCCGCAGCTGCGGTAGAGGGCTCACTGCACCGCGGTCCCGCTGGCGGCGACCATCAGTACCTCGTCGCCCACTTCCTCGTAGTCGAGCGCGATCGGGCTCTTCCTCCCTGAGCGCGAAACCGCTCTTGCTGGGTCGAACACATTTAATGGATCAGCGGAGCAGATTTCAGCGCGATCCATTGATCCGCTCTATGACCGAGCGACGCTTCGCGAGTTCTCGCGTCCGTCGAGGTACCGCCATCCTTGTCCGATTGGGACACCGGGCGTGTATGGATCGATGCGCCGGTGGTGAGATCCTTAGCGGTACGGCGAATGCGGCCGATGCATTCGAGCTCGTTGTCACGCGCCGATCAGCGGAGAGCGCCTACGCGGGAATCGTCCGGCTCGTCGAGGGCGCTACCGACCAGCGTGCGCCCTTCGTACGCCTCGCCGACCGCTACGCGGCGTTCTTTCTCCCGGTGACGATTCTCGTCGCGGGCGGGGCATGGATCGCTTCCGGGGATCCAACCCGCATGCTCGCCGTGCTTGTGGTGGCTACACCCTGCCCGCTCATCCTCGCCGCACCGATCGCGCTCGTGTCCGGGCTCTCTCGTGCCGCTCGCGTCGGAGTGATCGTCAAGGGTGCCGGCGTCATCGAGCAGCTCGGCCGGGCGCGCACAGTGCTCTTGGACAAGACCGGGACACTTACACTTGGCTCGCCCGAAATCGAGCGGATTGTTTCCCTTGATGGCGTCGAGCCGATGGAGGCACTTCGTCTCGCAGCTTCACTCGACCAGCTCTCGGCGCACGTCATGGCGGAAGCTCTTGTGCACGACGCCGAGCATCGCGGCTTCCGCTTGATGACACCGACTGACGTGCGCGAGCAACCCGGCTCTGGGATCGCCGGCACCGTCGATGGCCGCGCTGTCGTGGTCGGCGCCGCCGGCTGGCTCGAAGAGGTTGGCTTTGCCGGCGCTCTAGCGGCGGCGAGCGCCTCGGACGGTGCGCACGAGGTCGGCCGCACGAGGGTGTTCGTCGGCATCGACGGCCGACTCGCGGCGATGATTGTGATGGCTGACCACCTGCGCGAGGACGCTGTTGGTTTGACGGCGTCACTACGGGAGGTAGGTATCCGGCACGTCGCGCTCGTGACGGGCGACCGCGCGTCCGTAGGCGAGGAGATCGGGCGCCTGGCAGGCGTCGACCGCGTCTACTCGGAGCAGAGCCCTGAAGACAAGCTCGAGGTCGTCAAGGCGCTTCGAGCCCGAGAGGAGCTCCGGCCAGTGGTCATGGTCGGTGACGGGATCAACGACGCCCCAGCGCTCGCTCTCGCCGACGTCGGAATCGCACTCGGTGCACAGGGAGCGACAGTCTCCTCCGAAACGGCAGATGTCGTGATCACCGTCGACCGCGTGGACCGGGTCGCGCACGCCCTCCGCATCGGACGCCGGTCGCTCCAGATCGCGCGCCAGAGCGTGCTCGTAGGAATGGGCCTGAGCCTTGGAGCGATGGCGTTCGCGGCGGCCGGTTACCTCCCACCCGTCTACGGCGCTCTTCTGCAGGAAGGAATCGACGTCGTCGTGATCGTCAACGCCCTGCGCGCACTGCAAGGCTGAGCACACCACACCGACAACATCTGCGACACCACGCTTGACTGCGCGAGTGTTCGGGAGTGCCCTTGAGGCCGAGGTGGGGTGGGCTAGCGAGTCCGTGCGTCGAGTTTGGCAAGGCCGCCGACCGCGCGGGCAAAGAGCTGGTAAGGCTTCGCAAGCAGGAGACCAAGATTGGAAGACTCCGCTCCCGCTGCGCCTGGGGGTCGGTAGCTTCCCGCAGCAGGCATGGCGCATCCCCCGATGGCGAAGACGCGGCTCTGTTTGAGGCTAGGGCGATGCGGCGACTCAGGCCGAGAAGCTGGCGCCGAGCGCTCCTCTGGGGGAGCGTGGGGGCGCTCGCGCTGTTCGCGTTGATCCAGGCCGTCCCGTATGGCCGCAGCCACTCGAACCCCCCGGTCATGATGGAGCCGAACTGGGACTCGCCGCGCACACGGGCACTCGCGCAGCGCGCCTGCTTCGACTGCCACAGCAACCAGACGAAGTGGCGCTGGTACTCGAACGTCGCGCCGGTGTCCTGGCTCGTCCAGCGCGACGTCGACGGAGGCCGCTCGGCGTTCAACTTCTCCGCGTGGAACCGGCCGCAGGACATCGGTGCGGGCGACCTCGCGGAGGCGATCCGAGGCGGCTCGATGCCGCCCTGGTTCTACGTCCTCGTTCACCCGAACGCCAGCCTGAGCAGCGCCGACAAGGAGGCGCTCATCCGCGGCCTCAGTGCGACGCTCGCCGCCTCCCCACCCAAGGGCGGCGGCTGACGCGCACACTCGCCCCATCCTTGGGCAGACGTCGCGCCGCCGTTGTTCAGCAACTGCTCGATGCGGCCCCTTTCAGTCTTTGAGGGCGCGCGGCGCGTTCACGAGGACGCCGACGTCGATCGCCTCTTGCAGCAGCGCCCCTTGCACGGGTAGGACGTAGCCGGCGGCGGCGAAGCGCCATGGCGAGCAGCGAGAGAGCGATGCCGGCAGGGACGCCCGGCGGGCGATGTAGAGCGAGCACGGTCCGACTCTGATCGCGTCCGCAACGCGGTCGACGCGAATGATCGACGAGGATGAAGGCGTCGGCGCTCTCCGAGGAGACGGTGGCGCTGGACGATCTCAGGGCGACGCCGATTGCTCGCGGAAGACAAGCACGGTGCAGTACGCCTGGTGTGCGACTCGCTCACTGACGCTTCCGAGGGCGCTGACACCATGGACACCGCGTGAGCCGACGACCACGAGGTCGGCCTCGCGCGACCGCTCGAGGAGTGCATGAACCGGGTTGCCGGGATCCCAGCTCTGAACTCGGTCCGCCCACGTCGCGTCGCGATCGATCGATTTCCCGCCCATTGCAGACACCACCTCTACCGAACCGTCGAGTCTGCGGGCCAGCTCGTCTGCCGCATGTAGCGCCGCCGTGGCGTGGCTCGAGCCGTCGAGCCCGACCACGATTCTGCGAGGTCGCCACGATCCCTCATGCGCACGACGTGCCAGGAGCACGGAGCACACAGCGTCATGCACCAGTTCGGTGCTCGTGTCACCGAGCATGATCCCCAGAAAGCGGCTGCTCCGTCTTGCGCCGAGTGCAACGACCGTGGCACGCAGCTCCTCGCGCGCCCGCCGAAGCACGTCGACCGTCTTGCCACGCACGACGCGGGCGCTTCCCGAGCGGCCGCCGATGATCTTCTCCGCAGCGTCGCGCGCTTCCTCCGCTTCGTTCGTGAGCAACTCGGTGAAATAGCCGGCCTGGAAACCGGCGCGGATCGCAGGAGCAGTGTCGAGCGCTGTCACCGCCTGAACAACCGAAGCTTCCGCGCGAGAAACAAGGAGCGCCTGGCGCAGGGCCTCAAAACCCCAGTCGGTCCCGTCGACGCCTACGAGGATGCGTGCGAATGCGCTCACGTCTCAAACCGTCGGCGGGGCAGGCCGGAGACGTGGTCTGCTTGCACGTGTGTCTCGAAGACCACCACGAGCGGCGCGCCCAGCGCAGCCGCGGTGGCGAAATAGTCGTCGGCGAGATCGGCGTGCGGGTCGACGACCGCGAGCCTGGCCTGCGTCCCGCAACCGAACAGGTAGCTGGCGCAAGACGTTGCGTCGTTCAGAAACGGGCGTAGCAGCATCGGGGGTTTCCTCCTCCTCAGCTCGTTTCGACCGGCAAGCCCGCCCGCCGCCACTCCGGAAGGCCGACGTCCAGGCGGCGGGCGTTCAACCCGCATGGAGCGACATCACGGCGTTAGCGGCGCAGCCGGATTGCGTTCAAGTCGTTGTCGCGGATCTCCGGTGCGCGGCGGATCAGATCCTCGATGTCGTCGTGCTCGGCGTGGATGTAGCGCCCCGCGAGCTCGTCGGCACGGCCCGAGGCGAGCACGCGCGCGAGGCGAGGAGCGAGCTCGGGGGGCGTCCAGGGCGCATCGTCCGGGAAGTGGTCGCTGGTCATCGCCGTCTGCACGAGGCCCGGACTGATAAGGAACACGCGCACCGGTGTATCGCGGAGCGACTCGGCCAATGTCTCGGCGAAGCGGTTCGCCGCCGCCTTGCTCGACGTGTAGTCCGTGTTGCTCGCGCCCGGGAGGTAGCCTGCTCCGCTGCCCGTGATGAGGATGCGGCCACGGCCGCGCTCGAGCATGCCTGGGACGACCGCGCGGGCGCTGAGGTAGACGCCGAGAACGTTCACCTCGAACGTGCGCCACCAGTCGTCGGGTTCGCCCTCCCACATTTCCGAGCGGTTTCCGGTGCCGGCGTTGGCGACGAGGATGTCGATCGGGCCGAGTTCGCTCTCCGTCTGGTTCACCATGCGCTCGACCGCGGCTGCGTCGGTGACGTCCACCTCAATCGCGACGCCCTCGATCTCGTGCGCGACTTGCTTGATCTGCTCCCGCGTCCGCGCGACGACGGCGACTCGCGCGCCGGCGCTCGCCAACTCGCGCGCGATGCCCGCCCCGATCCCGCGTCCTCCGCCGGTGACGAGCGCGACCTGACCAGTCAGATCATCGAGTGGCACGGCGTGAGGATAATCAGTGCGCTCACAACGCGGACCCGCTCGCGCGAGGTGCCATCCGCGGGCTCGCGAACGCGCGTCGGCAGGAGAGCGCGGCGCCATGGTCGCCCAAGTCGACCTCGCCTGGCGACTCGCTGGGACCAATCCTTCGCTCCTCAAGGGCGCAACCGACTCCGTGGCCGCCTGGCGGGTCATTGCGCGGCCGGGGCCCTGCATTGGAGTCGGTCACAAGAGAGAGTGTTGCTCATCGGGACGACGTCCCGGCGTGAGCGGGGCTCGATCCGGGTGCGCCGGGCACGCGCTTCTCAAGCCTCGGAGAAGGCTGGAGGGTGGGCGGGAGTCCACCCACCCTCCGGTAGTGATTCAGCCGTTTGGAAGCGCGGGGCAGTTGGAGGGTGCTGGTTCGTCGATCCGCCTTCCGAACCCTGCCGGAACAAGCGAGACGACGACCGTCACGAGGTCGTCGGTGCCCTCGTTGCGGACGACGTGGGTGTCGTGGCCGTTGTCGACGAACGTGTTATTCGTCGAATTCGCCGACACGACAGTGGGCGCGCAGGTGGGATCGTCCTTCATGTAGAAGGTCGCGGTTCCTGACTTGACGATGACCAGGCTGGGGCCGGGGTGGCTGTGCCAGCCGAACGTCCCACCCGGCGCGATCGTGTTCTGCAACACGTAGAGGTCTGAGGCCCCCTTGGTGTTGATCCGGGCCTGCCAGAAGTCGGTCGCGTCGGCCGGGTTGATGTCGGTTTTTGTCGTCGACTCGATGTTGTCGAAGCGGCCGACACCGAATGTGGCGGTGACGACCTTGTTCGGCGGAGTGGCCAGTGCGGGCATGACGAACAACGCTGTGACGACCAGGGCGGCGACCGCCGCGAAGCCGGTCGCGGCGAGGACGCGCTTGCGATGGTGCTTCATCTCTCCTCCTCATCTGTTCGAGCTGTCCGTGGACAGCCATTGGGATGGTGGGATGGACTAGTTGTCGCGACTACGGTCCGGTCGCGTTCGGGTGTTGTGCCCGGATGCTGGTGAGTGCGAGGTTGGCGGCGGTTCCGGGTAGGTACTCGAACGTCAGGTAGCGCGTAACGCTGCGGTAACGCACCACAGGGAGACCGGGTGTTGCGATTGCGGAGAACCCGTCCAATTCGACCGGAGCAAAGGTCTCGGGGTCGACGTAGAAGTAGGCCGTGTCCGGACAGTGGGGGGTGGGATCCGCACAGGGCAAGCGCGAGAGCCGGATCCGTTCGACTGTCCGTCCCTCGAGCTGCGTCTTGCCTTCATCGTGCGCGTGTCCCGTGCTGATCGCCCGGCGAAGATCTGCCACGGGGTCCCATGGGAAATTGAAGGTGTACGTGTTGAAGCTCAGCCTGTTCGGCGGCACAAACCTGAGCGCCCATTCGGCCCGTGCGCCGAAGGTGAGCGTGCCGCCGAACTCGTACGGCGTTGACTTCGAGCAGACGTGCCCGCTGGGATCGCTCGGCTGATACGGGTCGTTGCCGAAGAAGAGAGCGTGGTACCTGTGCGGCTCAGTTTGGTCGATCCAAATTTCGTCCGGACCGCGCGTGACCGTGCACTGAGGGTTGGTCGGGGAGTCAGTCGACTCCCATTTCATGTGTAGGACCGACCCTGGGGGTGGCGTGAGGGCCGCTTGGGCTTTGGCGAGAAAGCCGGGCGAGCTGTCCCAGGGAGCGCTCAAGAAGAGCGCGGCTGCGGCAGCCGCAACCACCGTCGCGAGAGCGAGTGCGCTCGAGCGTGGTCGCAGCCGGACAGGGCGTAGAAGACGACCGGCGAGAGTCTGGGGGCGAGAGGGGGTTCCTCGCCGTGCCTCGTCGGCGATCGCTTGTGCGAGCCGCGCCGAGGCTTGCCGTTTGGCGTCGTCGCTCGGGGGAGTGGCCTGAGGAAAGAGTTCGCGGAGGAGATCGAGGTCATCCATGCAAATCGGCTCCTGAGCTTGCGGGCTGGGCGTCTTCGG
The DNA here is from genome assembly GCA_963833255.1 of uncultured Actinomycetes bacterium. Taxonomy (GTDB): domain Bacteria; phylum Actinomycetota; class Thermoleophilia; order Gaiellales; family Gaiellaceae; genus 3-1-20CM-4-69-9. Next base: position 2,530 of record CAWHXK010000053.1, on the reverse strand, counting down.
TTCCTTCGGCGAGTACGCGTTGTGCGACCTTGCGGGCTCGGTTGATCCAGGTGCGTATCGTCCCTACCGGGACGTCGAGTGCAGTAGCAACTTCCTCGTAGCTGAGGTCGGCGAGCGCGTAGAGGAGGAGGGCGTTGCGATGACGTCGGGGCATCGCTTCGAGCGCCTTGGCTAGTTGGGTGTGGAGGGTCGCGCTGTCGATACGTGAGGCCGCCTCGTCCTGATGATCGACTGAGCGGTCGACCCCGCTGCGGCCGTAGGCGCGCAGTTGGGTGCGTTCGGCCCGCCAGCAGCGACGCAGCAAGTTGGTCGCGATCCCGTACAGCCACGGCAGCACGCTGCTCTTCGAGCGGCAGCTCGCGCGCAGCTCGAACGCGAGCGCGAACGTCTCCGCGGTGAGCTCATCGGCAACATCACGGCCGGCACGGCGGTGCAGGTATCCGTGTACGGCAGCGAAGTGCCGCTCGAAGATCAGCTCGAACGCCGTAGGCTGGCTGAGAGAGAGCGCCAGGCACTCCACGTCGGACAGAACCGGCTCCATCACCCTGCTGTTCCAGAAGTCCGGAATCCAGTTTCAGCGTTAGCTGGCCTTGCAGGCACATCAGGATGGTTTCAAGGAGCAACGCGCACCTCAACATCAGCTGCGCACTCCATCACGGCCTCAGCCTGACCTCAGCCCGATTCGGCCGGGCGAGCGCGGACATCGCGACGAGCAGACAGACGACTCCGGTAAGCGGCGACCTCCATTTCTTCCTGCGGCGCGCGCAAGGTGGGCAAGGTGCGCGCAGTAGAGGCGAGCGCGGATCTGGCGCTCGGTCAGCGCCAGCCCGCTGAGGTGGCCGCGAGCCTCGAGCTTCCCGATCATCTTCTCGTCGAAGCCCAAGCGCACAGCCACCAAATGTGGCTCTGGCTGCACTGCGTCCCTAGGCCTCGAGCCGCCGCTGGTCCGCGCGTTGACGTGGCTTGAGCATGAACCCGATGCTCAATCGCACCCGCGGGCGTCGCTTCGTGCTGCCGCCGATCTCATGAGCGAGCCGCTCCATCGCGGCCTCACAAAGTCGCTTTTCCTGATGTTCGCGGGCCAGCATGCGAAGCGAGTTGAAGTCGTGAGCGTCCACCATCACCCTTTCTCGATCTAGTGCGGATCTGGTCTGCGGCGCGCCGATCGATCACCTACATGTGCCCGAACCTCGGCGGACGGTTTCGCTATTCGGACGTTCGTCCGCGAGCACGACCTAACCGCGACTTGTGCCCCTGTGTGTCTGACCGCGACCTAGCGGCGCACGACGCGCTTCAGCGCCTCGACGCCAACCGCTCTGCGTCCATGACGGAGTTCGGTGAGCGCGGCAGCCGCGAGGGCGACCTCAGTGAGGGGCGGCAGCCGCTCATCGATGAACCGCTGCAGCCAGCGGAACGCCGCTCGTTCGTAGCGCGCCGGATCGGCGTTTGCCAGCAGCTCGCACAACAAGAGCGCGTCGGCGAGTGACAGTCCGCCCAGCTCCCGGGCGGCCATCTCCGCAGCTAGAAGGTGCCGGCGATGGATTGCGCGTTGGAAGCGTCCGTGTGCTGTGCCCTGGCTGGTCATCGGTTCATGGCCGCTGGGGCGACGGCTCGGCGATCCTAACTTGCAAGAAGCAGAAGGGGCGGGCGGCTGCTCCGCCCCTCCTTGAAGGGGCCTTGTGCTCTGCGGCAAGCACATTGCTCTCCTCGAAGTCGCAGAGTGCCTTCACTCCTGGTCTTCCGCGTACCCCAATTGGGGGGGAAGTCAAGCGCGCAAATCAACCCGCGTTGGGGGAGTGATCAACCCGCTCCGCTCGCCCATGCTTCGAACACAAGGCGTAGCGGGGGCTCGATGCGGCGGAACCCCATCTACGCCAGGAGCAGGATCTCGTGGGCGGGGTCCGCCGTTGGACCCTGCTCACGAGAAAACGAGTTCGAAAGGAATTACTGCGGCGAGATGCGACTACGAACCGACCCGGCGGCCTCTACCGCCTCCCTTGCTGACTACTTGCGACGTTGCGGGTGCATCGTCGAGGTGATCGACCGCCGAATCATCGACGCCGCCGCAAGGCCACAATCTTTCGCAGCCCCCCACGCACACGTTGAGCTTGAGGGCTATCTCAGCGTCTGGCAAGCGATGCATCCCGAAGCCCTGATCGAGCGCCTCGGCCCGCTGACTCCCGTCTAGGGGGTACAGGGCCAGCCGTCATTCGGCTAGCCGCGGCGTAGCACGCTTTTCAGCGTCTCGACCCCCACGTTTCGGTTGCCGTGCCGAAGTTCAGCTAGAGCCGACGCAGCGAGCGCGACCGCGGTGAGTGGCGGTAAGCGCTCGTCAATGAAGCGTTGGAGCCAGCGCAAACGTGGCATCGCCCTATGACATCTCTGCGCAGTTACTTGGAGTAGGCCAGGCGCTGCGGGATGATGGCGGTGATGCATGACGCGACGCGAGCCACGGCAACGTTCTTGTTCACGGATATCGAGGGCTCGACGTAGCTGCTCAAGTCGCATCGCGGCGAGTACTGCGCCGGGT
>CAWHXK010000052.1:0-5230 GCA_963833255.1 uncultured Actinomycetes bacterium | reverse complement strand
CCCATCCTCTACGCGGCGCCGCCGAGTCGGCGCCTTAGAGGGCGCCGCCTTCAGCCACTCGGCCACTTCTCCGCGGGTCCGCGCAGGATAGCCGACCCCCGATTTGCGGATCCCCCTTCGGGGGGAGGAAAGCACCCCCGCAGCACGAAAATGAGCTTGCCGGCTCCCCCCTCATACCCCCGGCAATCTGAAACCCGTCTGCGGCTACCCGAGGCGGGTTTCGCCTTTCAGGGGACTACGACACGGTGATCGTCAGCTTCATCCCTGCCGCCTCGTGGCCGGGGATGGTGCAGTAGAGCTCGTACTTGCCGGGCTTCAGGTTGACCTTCAGCTCGGCGTCTCCGCCCGGCGGGATCTCCTTGGTCTTGTCGCTTGTTCCCTTCACCGCCAGGTCGTGGGGGATCTTGCCGTCGTTCTTCGCCACGAAGGTGATCTGGCCCGCCTTGAAGCTCGTCAAGTCGGTCGTGATCTTGAACTCGGTCTCGCTCACATGCACCTTCGTCGCCTGCGGCTTGGCCGCTGTCGTGGTCGGGGCGGTGGTCGTAGTCGCCGCCTGCGTCGTGGTCTGCGCCGTTGTGGTCTGCGCGGCGGTGGTGGTCTCGGCCGTGGTCGACTCTGCGGCTGCGGCCTCTCCGTGCTTGCTCTCTCCTCCGAAGTTCTCGACGGCGGTGAGCATCCCGAAGAAGAAGACGAACGAGATGACGATGAACGCCGGCAGCCCTCGGCCCGGATAGTCGGGCCGGAAGCGCGGGAACAGGAACGACGAGGCGAGGGCGAAGAGGATGAAGGCGAGCGCGGTGACCCCGAGCCCGACCTCGTGACCCGTGGAAAGGGCGAGCGGCACGCGCGGATACTACGCAGCCGAAAGCAGTCGGCGCTCCTCCCTACGGCGATACGCCCGGGCTCCCCAGACGCCGACCGCGGCAAGCACGATCAGCGGGCTGAGCACGATCAGCAGGAAGAGCAGTACGGCGCCGGCCCCGGCGAGGAAAGAGCCGGCATCGCGGGCCGCACGCTCGATCCGGCCCATACCACCCTTCTTCGCCGCCGCGGCCTGCTGCGCGCTGAGGGTCAGCGAGATCCGCGAGAGGCTCGCCTCGCGGAGCGTCGCCTTATTCGAGCCGGTCACGCGGGCGAGCTCCTGCTTCGCGGCGTCGCGCTGCAGCTCGAGCCGCAGCCGCACGTCGGCGGGCAGCGAAGTGCTCTCGAGCGCCTGACCGATGCGCGCGATCGAAAGCTTCAGCTGGACGATCCGCCGGCGTTGACTCTTCACGACCTGGTCGAGATCCCGAATCGAGAGATGCTGCGCGGTCACCGTCCCGAGCTTCGCCAGGCGGAAGTAGGCATCCTGGACCCGCGCAACCGGGATGCGAAGCACAAGGTCGGACTGACCGGTTCCGCCGCTCGTGGACTCGTCGACCGATGCGACGAACCCGCCGTATGAGCGCGCGATCTGCGTCGCTTCCGCAGTGCGGTCGTGCAACGTGTCGACGTCCTTCACGCGCACGGTCAGCGAGGCCTGGTAATCCTGGAAGCGGCCCGGGGCCGGGGTCGTCAACGAATGGGCATCCGGGGTCGCTGCTGCCGTACCCAACTCCAGCTTCGAGCCCTTGGTGTCCGCTGCCCCGCCGCTGCCGCTCGTCCGTTGAACCAAGGCCTGGTTCTGTGAACCGCCCGAGCTCACCAGACCGTGAATCAGCGCGGCGCTCACGAGGCCAAGGACGCACACCGGCGTAAGCACGAGCAAGGATCGCCGCCAAGAAAGCGCAGGCAGCACGTCGCGCAGCGTTCGCGCTCGAGCCGGCTCGCCGAGCGAGCGAACGTGTTCGCGCACCTGCTCCGGAGCCGCAGTCGGAAGCGCCCGCAGGTCACGCACGAGCTCCTCGAACTCGCGCTCGAAATCAACGTCAGTCGCGGGCATCTTTCATCAACTCCTCGAGTCGTTTCAGCGCTCGGCTCAGGCGAGTCGAGCAGGCGGTGGTGCTGATCCCGAGCACGCGGGCGGCGGTCGGTCCGTCGAGCTCGAGGAGAACGCGGAGCGCGACCACCTCACGCTCGGCTGCGGAAAGCCGGCCGAGCGCCGCCTCGAGCGGACCGGCCCCAAAGGCGAGATCCTCCGTCTCGGGAAGGTCGCGGGCGTAGCGCTCCTCCCTGCGGCGGCGTCGCTCCTCGGAACGAAAGTGGTCGAGTGCGGTCGTCCGCGCGATCCCGCAGAGCCAGGCTCGCGCGGTGCCACGGCGCGGGTCGAATCGGCGCCAGATACGAAACGCCTTCTCGAAGGTCTCGCCCGTCAGGTCTTCCGCGACGGTGCGATTGCCGGTGAGGAAGAGGAGGTAGCGATGGACCGCGTCGAGCTCTGATTCGGCGACCGCCGAGAAGGTCGGCCGGTCGAGGCGCAGCGCAGGCCACGGGGTCGTCACCGCGTTCACGACTCTCATACGCCGCGGCGAGCCCGGATCGTCACACCCCGAAGTGTGACTCAGCAGGGACCGGTCGCGGGCGTGCCGCCCGGACCGATGAAGTGCTGGACCGTCCCGCCGACGCCGGCCTGCAGGCAGTACGAGGTGGCGTCCGCACGCATGACCGTCACGCCGAAGGCCGGTGCAAGCGCGGCTCCTGCGTACGTCGCGTGCTCTGCCTTGTAGGCCTCGAGCTCCGTGGCCGCCCCCGTGAAGTTGAGGGAGCCGACGGCCGCGGTCGCCTGCGCTTCGGCGCGCTTCGCGGTGTGCGACGTCGGTCCGTTCTGGCTCATGTTCAGCGCCATCAGGACGGCGACGATCGCCAGAGAGCAGATTGCCGCAACGAGACCGAATGCACGACTCATAGCCCGGGTTATCGGGTGGAACGGCGCTTCGCTTGAGCAGAACGCCGGACGCGTGTGCGCCCGGCGCTCTAGATCACTCTTCTGCCCAGCTAGCTTCGGCCCAGCTGGCGAACTCCGCCCAGCTGGCCAACACGGGTGAGGTCACGACAACCGGAGCCGGAGCAGGCGCGCTCAAGCTGGCCGTTGGAGGCGGCGTTGCCGCCGCTGCCGTCGATGGACTCCCCGCGATCGCCGCGACAACCATCAGGACGATGATCGCCGTGCCACGCTTCCCAATCTTCTTCCTCGCCATATCCTCTTCCCTCTCGCGCTAAGTCGTTAAGCGCACCGCAGTTGAATAGGTCGTTCTCAAGGCACTCTGGGCGGTCAAGAGGTGGGGTGCGTCCCCCTTCAGAGGGAGGGAGGGCGGCGATTCCCTCGATCGAGGGATGAACGTTTCACCCCGCAAAGACTCGTGTCGATCGCGCGCAAGAAAGTAAAGGCTGCGGCATCTCAGACGGGGAAGCACCTTCCATGTCGAGCCCCGGTGTCAGGCCGCAAGCCACCGGGGCTCGTTTCTTTCTCGCTCTAGCTCAGGGTCCGGTGAAGGGGTTCAGTACGTGGCTGAAGTCCCAGGTGTTCTGCACGATCCCCGAGCAACTGTTCGACCCCGTGTTCCCGGGACAGCCGCCGTTGTCTCGCTGTACCGCCCAGATCGACAGGGTGTTGAACCCGTTCGCCACCGCATTGTTGTAGACGTGCTGTGCGTCCGCGACCGAGGTGCTCTCCGTCCGGCGTGGATAGTCGTCGAGGCCGGGCATGAGCGTGATTCCGACCATCGCCTGGCGCTCTGCGAGCGTCTTCCCCGGATAGAGCGTGCCGAGCTGGTTGACCAGACCGTTCGCAGCGTTGATCGCCGCAGCACCCATGTCTCTCGTCACACGGTCGTAGTAGTCGAAGGTCATGATGTTCACGACGTCGACGCGCGTGTTGTTGGCGATCGCGTTCTGGAGGACGGCCACACCGGAAGACTCGAGACCCGACGCCGAGGTCGGCAGTGTGTAGCTGATCTCGAGCGGCCTGCCGTTCGCAGCCGCCCAGTCCTGGACGAGCTTGATCGCCTTGTTGCGCCGGTCGATCCCGTCCGGCTTCGTCAACGATCTGCCTTCGATGTCCATGTCGAGGCGAGACACGTCGTACTTCGTAATCAACGCCTCGTACGCGGCGGCAATCGAGCTCACGTTCTTGCACGAGTCGCCGATCTCGGTGCCGCCCTGATCGGCGCTCCAGCCGCCGAACGATGGAATGACGTCGCCGCCCATCCCGCGCAGCGTGGCGATGTCCGAAAGGTATTTGCCGTTCGAGACGGCGTCTGCCGCGGCTCCGTCCCACGCAAGGGCGCAGGAGCTCTTGGAGAGCGTCTCGACGAAGGCGAGCGTGAAGTACCGAGAACCGGATTGCTGGGCGAGCGAGGTGATGCTGTCGGCGGTCCACGTCTCGAAGTACGGTGCGTAGACGTGCGCCGGCAATGCGGTCGCCGCGGGAGCGACCGAAGCCGCACTGCCTGCAACGAGCGTCGCGCAGACGGCGGCCAAGAGAATGCGAAGGCGAATCTTCATCTCTCCCCCTTGTTCGGAACCGACTGGGTCCCGGCACCCTCCCAGACTCGAGAGCCTTGCTCAAGGCCGCTGAGATCTGGCAGGCTGCCGTCCATGGTTCCCGAAGCGCGACCCGAGCCGACGGAGAACGGCCACGTCTCCAAGGGCGAAGGCTGGTTCGTCCTCAATGCCCGCGATTCGCGATGGTACGCCGGGCCGGGGCGCTCGGCGTTCTGCGACCTCGAGGGTGACCAGAACTTCTCGCAGCTGGGGATCAACATCAACGTGCTCGATCCGGGCGTGCCGATGGCGATGTACCACTGGGAGGCAGACCAGGAGGACTTCCTCGTCCTCGCCGGCGAGGCGTTGCTGATCATCGAGGGCGAGGAGCGTCCGCTTCGCCAGTGGGACTTCGTGCACTGTCCGGCCAAGGCGAAGCACACCATCGTCGGAGCCGGAGACGGGCCGTGCGTGGTGCTCGCGGTCGGCGCCAGAGTCCTTTCCGTCGACAACCCGGACTGGGGCGGCTACACGGTGGACGAGGTGGCGCTCCGCCACGACGCGGGCGTCCAACAGGAGACCACGAAGCCGGAAGAGGCGTACTCGCGGTTCACGAAACGCGAGCCCACCGCCTACCGCGAGGGCTGGCTTCCGGATTAGACCGGACCGCCCCGGCTCGCCGAGCCCGTAGGACGCGATCCGGCGATGCTCGAGCTTGACCCAGGGAGCGAGACGCGTCTCCAACTCGACCAGAGCGATCCGAAGACGGCGAAGCCCGAACCCGTAGCGTCCCAAGCGGCGGCGTCGCCAGGCGACCACGAAGTAGTAG
>CAWHXK010000051.1:0-73207 GCA_963833255.1 uncultured Actinomycetes bacterium | reverse complement strand
AAGCGAGCGCCACGCGGCTGGGAGCTAGCGGTCCCCGTGGAAGACCGCTTCGACGTTGTTCCCGTCCGGGTCAATGACGAACGCTGCGTAATACCCGGCGTGGTAATGCGGGCGAAGGCCCGGCGCGCCGTTGTCGCGGCCGCCGGCTTCGACAGCGGCGCGGTGGAACTTGTCAACAGTGGCTCGGTCGGCTGCGGCGAAGGCCACATGAACGGGAGCGGCCGGAGGTTCCCCTTCCCCGATCCAGAAATCTCCACCGCCCTCGATAGCGAACCCAGGCCCCTGCGAGCTCTCCACTACCTTCACGCCGAACGGCTCGAGGGCCTGCTCGTAGAACGTGCGGCTGCGTCTTAGGTCACGTACTCGCAGGGCCAAGTGGTCGATGAGGGGAAGCGGTTCGGGCCGTGACACGTCCTCGATCTTAGAGCCCGATCTCGGGGAACATTCCTGAACGATGGCCCAGACGTGAGTCCTCGGCGTGACTACGGAGTAGCGGTAATACCTGACTAGCTGGATCGAGGCGCTCGCGCAGCAAATTGCCGCCACGACTACAGGGATAGGGATCAGATCTGGACGAACTCTCGCTCCAGCGCCGCAAACGTGCTCTCGAACGCGCGCCGGATTCCCCGCTCGAGCAGTAACCGGTCAAAGAGGGCGATCCCGCCGCCGCGCGGCTCGTACTCGACGACGAGTCGGTACACGAATCCCTCGCCGTCGGACTCGAAGTGGCGCTCGTGTGAAGCGTCAGGCAGACCCGGCTGCTCGCTGGTGTAGGTCACGCGCCGGTTCGGCTCGAACGCCGTGATCGTCATCGTCAGCTCGCGTTCGCGCCCCAGCAAACGAGTCGTCAGGCGGGCCGTGTCACCGACCGCCGCCCAGCTCGAGCCGTCCCCGAGACGCACATAACCTGGCCAGAACTTCGACCAGTTCGCCGTGTCTGTGACGAAGGCGAAGCCGCGCTCGACGGAGACGTCGTACCGGTGAGCGGCTTCGACTCGCTTCACGTGCCAGACGCTATTCGAACTTGGGCTCGCATCTCAGTAACTACTGAGTAGCGTTAATACCTGGAAAGCCCAGGCGAGAAGGTCACGGAACCTGCAAGCGATAGATGTTCAGCTTCTTGCCGTCCGCAAGGTGCCGACCCTCGGCAACACCAGTTGCTCCCGCGTAGAGGCCCGTGCCCCCGACGACCGGCACCTTCCCCGATCCCGGCTTGCCCACGCCGTGGGCATGCACCGTGCCTCCGGGGAACCTGGCGAAGAAATCGACCCTGACCTTCTGGTACGCCACTGCGAAGATCACGTAGCGGTCGTGCCTACATTGGCACCTTTCGGCCTGTTGAACTGTCGCACGGCGTTTCGAAGGATCTCCGTTCCACGGATCGTGTCGCCCTTCGTGTACTCGAACCCAACGAGCGTCTTTGGAGGAACGTCCTTGATCGACTGCGTAACTTCCTTCACGTAGACGCGGATCGTGAGTGACTTGGCAGTCGCGGCGTCCGAGGCCGCTGCCGGCAGTGCCATGACGAGTGACACGGAAGCCAGACGCATGGCTGCTTTCAGCATCGATCGATCATGGCAACCTGAAGCCCGGCTGGCCAGGCGAGGGTTCTCTCCTCAACCGCACAGAAGATCCTCGACAAACCGTCAGAAGCAGAGGGCGTTCGGGTCCTACCTTCGCATTCCGGACGGCTTTCAAACCCGTCGGGAGCACTCGCTAGAGTCCGGGGGCACTCGCTAAAGTCCTCGTGTGAAGGTACTCCTGGTCGGCTCGGGCGGACGCGAGCACGCGCTCGCGTGGAAGCTGAACCAGGCGCCGAGCCTCGACGAGCTGCATGCCGCCCCTGGCAACCCCGGCATCGCCGCCATCGGCCAGTGTCACCCGGTTCACGCCGAGGACGGCGAAGGGCTCCTTAACCTCGCACGAGCGCTCGATGCCGACCTCGTCGTGATCGGCCCGGAAGGGCCCCTCGTCGCCGGCGTCGCCGACGAGCTCCGGCATGCCGGCGTACCGGTCTTCGGGCCCAGCAGGGACGCCGCCCGCATCGAAGGTTCCAAGACGTTCGCCAAGGACGTCATGCATGACGCGGGCGTGCCCACGGCCGAGTCGCTCTCGATTGCGCGGGCGCCCTGCGTGATCAAGGCCGACGGCCTCGCAGCCGGCAAAGGCGTGTTCGTCTGCCGTGATCAAACGGAGCTCGACGGCGCCCTCGTCGCGGCCGCCGCCTTCGGCGACTCGATCGTGATCGAGGAGCTCCTCGAAGGAGAGGAGATCTCCGTCTTCGCGCTCTGCGACGGCGTGCGAGCGCTTGCGTTGCCGGTCGTCCAGGACTTCAAGCGGGCAGACGAAGGCGACGAGGGACCGAACACCGGCGGGATGGGCTCCTACTCCCCGGTTCCCGGGTTCGGCCACGCAGAGATCGAGGAGTTGCTCGACACGATCCACCGCCCGGTGCTCGCCGAGCTCGCCGAGCGCGGCACGCCGTTCGTCGGCGTGCTCTTCGCAGGACTCATGATCACGCCCGACGGGCCACGGGTGCTCGAGTTCAACTGCAGGTTCGGCGACCCCGAGACGCAGTCGCTCTTGCCGCGCCTCGAAGGAGACTTCCTCGAGACCCTCGCCGCCGCGGCGACCGGCGATCTATCGAATGCCGACCTCACGGTCACTGACCGGGCCGCGGTCACGGTCGTGCTCGCGGGCGGCGAATATCCCGCGAGCAATGACGTCGGCTCAGCGATCGACGGTATCGCCGAAGCCGAGGAGGAGGGAGCGCTCGTCTTTCACGCAGGCACGGCACGCAAAGGCGATCGCTTCGTCACGAACGGCGGCAGGATTCTCAACGTGACGGGCATCGGCGACAGCGTCATTGCTGCGCGGGAGCTTGCTTACAGCGCGTGCGATCGCATCTCCTTTCCCAAGATGCGCTATCGCAAGGACATTGCGGCCGTGACACATGTCTAGCCCTCTGGTCGGCATCGTCGTCGGTTCGGAGTCGGACCGCGACCGCATGCAGGCGGCGATGGACGAGCTCGACGCACGAGGAATCGCACACGAGTTCGAGGTTCGCTCCGCGCACCGGCAACCCGACGCGGTCGCCGAATACGGACGCACCGCAAGCGACCGCGGGCTGCGCGTCCTCATCGCCGGCGCGGGCCTCGCCGCCGCATTGCCCGGGGTGCTCGCAGCGCACACCGACCTGCCTGTCATCGGCGTCCCGCTTCGCTCCTCACTGAGCGTGCTCGACGGGCTCGACGCCTTGCTCTCGATCGTCCAGATGCCCCCAGGCGTTCCTGTCGCATGTGTCGGCGTCGACAACGCGAAGAACGCGGCTGTTCTCGCAGCCCGAATTCTCGGGCCGACGGCCTCTCTAGAATCGGCCCAGTGATCGCGCGCTACTCGCGCCCGGAGATGACCGGGATCTGGTCGGACGAGAGCAAGTTCGCGCGCTGGCTCGAGGTCGAGCTCGCTGCGCTCGAGGGATGGGCCGAGGTCGGCGCCGTTCCCGCAGCCGACGTGGCGAAGATCAAGGCACAGGCGGTCGCGCCCTCACCGCGGCGGGTGGCCGAGATCGAACGTGTCACCGATCACGACACCGCCGCATTCGTCGACGCCGTCGCGGAGCAACTCGGGCCCGAGGGACGTTGGTTCCACTACGGGCTGACCTCGTCGGACGTGGTGGACACGGCCCTTTCCCTGCAGATCCAGGACGCCGGGCAGCTCGTCCTCGCCGGCATCGAACGGGCGCTCGCAGCCGTGCTGGCACGAGCGGAAGAGCATCGGCACACCCTCTGCATCGGGCGTTCGCACGGTGTTCACGCCGAACCGACCACCTTCGGCTGGAAGCTCGCCGGTTGGGCGTTCGAGCTCGACCGTACCCGGGACCGAGTTTCCCGGGCCCTCGAGACGAACCGCGTCGGCCAGCTCTCCGGCACGGTCGGGACCTACGCGCAGGTCGAGCCGGACGTGGAGCGCGCCGCCTGCGAGCGGCTCGGCCTCGAGCCGGACCCGCTCTCAACGCAGGTGATCGCCCGCGACCGTCACGCCGAGCTGCTGTCGGCCCTCGCACTTGCGGCGACGTCGCTCGACCGCTTCGCGACGGAGATCCGCCACCTCGCGCGCACCGAGGTACGCGAGGTCGAGGAGCCGTTCGGCAAGGGGATGAAGGGATCCTCGGCAATGCCTCACAAGCGCAACCCGAAGGTGGCCGAGCGCATCTGCGGCCTCGCCCGCGTAGTGCGCGCCAACGCTCTGGTCGGGCTCGAAAACGTTCCGCTCTGGCATGAGCGCGACATCTCGCAGTCCTCTGCCGAACGCGTCGTCATCCCCGATTCGTTCCTCGCCGTCGACTACATGCTCGACCGCTTCACGTGGATCGTCGAAGGGCTCGTCGTCCATCCCGAGCGGATGCTCCGCAATCTCGAATCGAGCCACGGCCTCGTCTTCAGTCATCGACTTCTCCTCGCGCTCATCGAGGCCGGGCTCCCACGCGATGACGCGTACCGCCTCGTCCAGGATCACGCCATGCGGGCCTGGGAGGAAGAGGCCGACTTTGCGGAGCTCGTCCGCAGCGACCCGGAGATCAGCGGCCGCGTCGACCTCGACGCGGTGTTCGATCTCGCCGCAACCGTCCGTCATGTCGACGCCGTCTTCGATCGTCTACAGGCCCTCGTCCAGAAGGAGGAACCCGTTCATGCCTGACGCCGCGCTCCATGTAGGTAGCGGAAAGGTTCGCGAGCTCTATGCGCTCGACGACGAGCGCCTGCTCCTCGTCGCCAGTGACCGCATCTCGACGTTCGACGTCGTCTTGCCGACCGACATCCCGGACAAAGGGCGCGTGCTGACAGGGCTTGCAGGGTTCTGGTTCAAGCGAACGCGCGACATCTGCGCGAACCACCTGCTCGAGCTGAACGCCGATGGGCGGTCGACCGAGTGCCGGCGACTCGAGATGCTCCCGATCGAGTGCGTCGTGCGCGGCTATCTCGCCGGCTCCGGCTGGAAGGACTACACCGCAACAGGCGCCGTCTCCGGTCACACATTGCCGGCCGGCCTGGCGGAATCGGCAGCGCTGCCCGAGCTGATCTTCACGCCGGCGACGAAGGCAGTCACGGGCCATGATGAGAACATCGACCGGGAGCAGGCGGCCGCGCTCGTCGGCGCCGACATGCTCGTGGAAGTGGAGCGCGTGTCGATTGCGCTCTACCGTTTCGCTTCGGAGTGGGCGCGAGAGCGCGGCATTCTGATCGCCGACACGAAGTTCGAGTTCGGGCTCGACGCCGATGGGACGCTCGTCCTCGGCGACGAGGCGCTGACGCCGGACTCCTCGAGGTTCTGGCCTGCCGACGAGTATCGCCCTGGCGGCGGTCAACCGTCGTTCGACAAGCAGTTCGTGCGCGACTACTGCGAGACGCTCGGCTGGGACAAGACTCCGCCGGGGCCTGAGCTTCCGGAGGCCGTCGTCACCGGCACGCGAGCACGTTACGTCGAGGCGTTCGAGCGTTTGACGGGCATCCCCTTCGACGACTACCTCGCCGACCCCGAAGTCGTGTTGCGATGAAAGCGCGGGTACTGGTCACCCCGAAGCAGGGAATCCTGGATCCCCAGGGTCAGGCTGTTGAATCCTCGCTCCGTCAGCTCGGCTTCTCCGTCGGCGAAGCGCGGATCGGACGGGTCGTCGAGCTCGAAGTCGAGGCGAAGGACGCCGTCTCTGCCCAAGCCGAGGTCGAGCGGATGTGCGAGCAGCTGCTCGCAAACCCGCTGATCGAAAGTTACGAGATCGAGCTGGCTACTCAATGAACAACCCGCAGCCACGCGTCGGCGTGCTGCGCTTTCCGGGGGCCTGCGACGACCGTGACGCGCTCTGGGCGCTCCGCGCGCTCGACGCGGAGGCGGTCTTCGTCTGGCACACCGAGACGGAGCTGCCAAACCTCGATGCAGTCGTGCTGCCGGGCGGCTTCTCCTATGGCGACTATCTCCGCTGCGGGGCGATTGCGCGGTTCGCCCCCGCGATGGAGGCCGTGGCGGCATTCGCTGCAGAGGGCGGGCTCGTGCTCGGGATCTGCAACGGCTTTCAGATTCTCTGCGAATCAGGTCTGTTGCCCGGGGTGCTTCGCCGCAACGAGTCGCTCTCGTTCGTGTGCCGTGACGTACCGCTCGTCGTGGAGCGCTCCGACACGCCGTTCACGACTCGCTGCACCGAAGGCGAGCAGCTGCTGATCCCGGTCAAGCACGGAGAGGGCTCCTGGTATGCGAACGACGACCTCTACGAGGAGCTCGAAGCAAGGCGCCAGATCGTCTTCCGCTACTCGGAACCCGTCAACGGTTCGAGAGCCGACGTCGCAGGAGTCGTGAACGAGGGCGGCAACGTCATGGGGCTGATGCCTCATCCCGAACACGCCGTCGATCCGCTGCTTGGTTCCGCCGACGGCGCACTCATCCTCTCGTCGCTCGTCGAGTCCGCGCGCACGCGGGCGCTGCAAGTCGCCTAGCCGAAGCCGAACGCCTCAGCGAGACCCGGATGCTCCGCGAGCGCAACGCGAAGCCGGTCGAGATCACGTAGCCGCAGAGTCACGGGGCCACGCCGAGCCGTGCCGCCCGTCGTGTAGGCGAAGCGCACGAACCGTTCTCCCTTCTCCGTTTCGAGCAGCTGCACGACCGACGCGAATCGCTTCTCGCCAGAGCGTTGCTGCAGCGTCACCTGTTCGAGCAGATGCGCAGCGCCCCAGGGCGTCGCGGTGCTCTTCTTGCGAGCTGTCGCATTCGTCGCCACAACAGGCAACGTAGCGCGTGAGGTGCGACGGCTCCGTGACGACTTCGCGACGACTCTGTGCCGGTCAATCTCCCACGGTCTGCGATCCGTCCGAGCCCAACGGCATGCCGGGGTTGTACGCGATCTCCCAGGGATGACCGTCTGGATCGAGGAAGACTCCGGAGTAGCCGCCCCACCAACGCTCCGCGGGCTCGCGAGGAACCGACGCGCCGGCCGCCCGGGCTTCCTCGATCAACATGTCGACCTCGGCAGTCGAGCCCACGTTGTACGAGAGGCCGACCCCGCCCCAGCCGCCGGCGTCGACGACGCCGTTGTCCTCGGCGACCTTCTCGCGCCCCCAGAGGACGAGGACGAACCCGTTGGCGTTGAAGAACACTGTCTCCTTCACGTCGAGCCCAGGCTTCCAGCCGAGGCGCTCGTAGAAGGCGCGCGCTGTGTCGAGGTCGCGAACGCCGAGCGTCAGGAAGCTGATCCGCTGGTCCAGCGGACTACTTCCCGCTGCGGTCGATCAACTCGGCGCGATAGCCGTCCGGATCGCTCACGAAGCAGATGCGGGAGCTGCCTTCGCGAACGCGGTACGGCTCGCGCTCGGGCTCGATTCCCTGCCCCTTCAACTGGGCGAGCGTGGTGTCGAGGTCGTCGACCCCGAGCGCGATGTGACCGTAGCCCGTGCCCAGCTCATAGGTGCGTCCGTCATGGTTGAAGGTGAGCTCGAGCACGTTTTCGTCGTCGCCGAGCGAGTAGAAGTAGTTCGTCGCCTCCAACTCGCCGTTACGGACGATGTCCATGTCCCGGCTGAACGTGAAGCCGAGCGCCTCGTAGAACGAGCGGCTCTGCTCGGGGTCGGTGATGCGCAGCATCGTGTGGAGATAGGTAGCCATGCCTGCATCCTAAGCCGTCAGTCCCAGACGACGCCCCGGTCGAACGTGATGACGAGCTTGCGGATCAGGCCGTCCTCGGCGGCCAGCAACAGCTCGCCCGCGGCGACGTCGAACTCGGCCAGCCACGCGTAGCGAGCCTCGGCACGCCCTTCGCGCTCGCGTTGCTCGAGCAGGCGCAGCTCGTCGTCGGGCGGCTGGGCACGATACGCCTCGGCGATTGCATCCCGTCCGTGGAACGGGCCGACGGGGACGCCCCGGAATTCCATTTCCGCGTCGTCGGCGAAGCCCTTCAGCATGGGCTCCCAGTCGCCGGTGCGCACGCCGGCGTTGAAGCGTTCGACGTGTTGTCGAAGAAGCTCGCTCAGAGGCGCGACTCTACTCCGCGAGGTCCTCCCGCAAGAGAGCGAACAGCACCGCGTCGACCCGCTCACCATGCCTGAGGTACGCCTTGCGCTTCACGCCCTCCCGCACGAAGCCGACACGTTCGGCGTGTGCCAGCGCCCGCTCGTTGAAGGCATAGATCTCGAGCTCGAGTCGGTGGTAGCCGAGGTCGAAGAGCACGTGACGCTGGAACTGACGTGCCGCTTCGTCGGCGATGCCGCGCCTTCGAAAGGCAGGTTGGACGGCGAGACGCTCGAGCCGCGCGATCTGCGAACGGCGGTTCGCGACCTCGAAGCCCATCGCGCCCACTCTCTCGCCGTCCGTCTCGATCACGAACCGGCCGAACTCCTGCGGCTCGGAGTCGGAGCGCTCGATCTCGCGGAGCAGGCTCTCGTGATCGAGAGACGCACGACCGCCGAGAAACGGCTCGACGTCCGCGTCGTTGACCAGCCCATGCAGGAAGTCGACGTCGTTCGCACGTGCCCGGCGGATCGAGATCACGGCGCCTCGGCAACGGGCAGACGACGGCGCAGGTGAAGCGAGCCCGTGCCCAGCGCGACGCCCACGAGAATCAGCAGGAGCCCGCCGATGGCGGACGCGGTGATGTGCTCGCCCAGGAACACCGCGCCGTACCCGAGCGCCAGCGCCGGAACGAGATACGTGACGAGCACTGCATACGACGCCCCTGCGCTGGCGATGAGGCCGAAGTACAGGAGATAGGCAACCGACAACCCGAGCGAGCCGAGCGCGAAGACCGAGCCGATCGCCTTCCAACTCGGCACGTGATCGGGGAGCTGCGCGATCCCTAACGGGAGCGTCGTGAGCGTTGCGATCGCCAGCGTCCCGAGCGACGTGACGATCGGAGGCGCTGCAGCCATGCGCGAGCCCGCATAGAGCGCAGCTCCGGCGTAGCAGGACGCGGTGAGGAGCACGGCGAGCGCAGCAACCCAGTCCCCCGGCGGCTGTGCGCCGATCAGCAAGACGACGCCGAGAAAGCCGACCACGACGCCGATCAGGCGGGCGCCGCCGACGCGGTCGGTGCGGCTGAACCCAAAGGCGAGCAGCGCGGTGAAGAGCGGTGTCGAGGCTTGAAGGACGGCAGCCACGCCCGAGTCGAGCCGTTCCTCACCCCATGCGAGCAGCCAGAAGGGAATCGACGCGTTGAACAGCGCGAGCACGACAAGCGGCCGCGCGAAGCGACGCAACTCGGTGAAGAGCCGCCGCCACCCGATCATGAAAGGCACAGCGGGCAGGAGTACCAGCGTGGCGACGAACACGCGGCCGAAAACGACGACCCCCGGCTCCAGCTCCCTGACCGCCACTTTGATGAACATGAACGACGAGCCCCAGATCGCTGCCAGCGCGAGCAGCATGGTGAGATGGCGGCGCCCCACGGAAGGGAAAACGTAGCCGGGACCCGTCTTCTGCCCGGGGTACACTCCTGCTCTTGACGCAGGTCGCGCCGGAACAGCCGCTCCACCGTGCGCTGGGGTTGACCGACGAGGAGCTCGATCGCATCCGCCGGCTGCTCGAGCGGGAGCCGAACGACTTCGAGCTCGCGGTCTTCTCCCTCCTCTGGTCGGAGCACTGCGGCTACAAGCACTCTGCCCTCCTCCTGCGGCGACTGCCCTCCGAGGGCTCACGCGTGTTGCAGGGCCCGGGCGAGAACGCAGGGGTGATCGACCTGGGCGAAGGAGAGGCCGTCGCCTTCAAGGTCGAGTCCCACAACCATCCCTCGGCCGTGGAGCCCTTCCAGGGGGCCGCCACGGGGGTCGGCGGGATCCTGCGCGACATCGTGGCGATGGGCGCCCGGCCGATTGCGCTCCTCGACGGACTGCGCTTCGGCGCCCCGGACCACCACTTCAGCCGTGCCGTCGCCGGCATCGGCCACTACGGCAACAGCGTCGGCGTCGCAACCGTCGGCGGCGAGGCCGTCTTCGACGAGGCCTACCGCGACAACTGCCTCGTCAACGCGATGTGCGTGGGCTTGCTCCCGGCCGATCGGGTCACCCGCGCGCGCGCCACTGCAATCGGGGCGCACGTCGTCCTCTTCGGCGCCACCACGGGCCGCGACGGGATCGGTGGGGCCTCCGTGCTCGCTAGCGCGGAGCTCGGCGACGACGACGGGGCCAAACGCCCTTCCGTTCAGATCGGCGACCCGTTCAGCGGCAAGAAGCTGATCGAGGCGTCGCTCGAGCTTGTCGAAGGCGGGCTCGTCGAGTCGCTGCAGGACTGCGGCGCGGCCGGTCTCGCGTCCTCGCTCGCAGAGATGGCGAGCGACGGCGCCGGCATCGACGTCCACCTTGATCGCGTCCCCCTGCGTGAGACGGAGATGGAGCCGTGGGAGATCATGATCTCCGAGTCGCAGGAGCGCATGGTCGCCGTCGTGCGGCCACAGATGCTCGAGGCCGTGCAGCGCGTGTGCGCGAAGTGGGAGCTGCCCTGCACGCCAATCGGCGGCGTCAGCGACACCGGCGAGCTGCGCGTGTTCTTCGCCGGCGAGCTCGCCGGCGCGATCCCGGCCGTTTTCCTCACGGACGCTTGCCCGCGCTACGAAGTCGCTCGCGAGCCCCACTCGCTCGAGTACGTCGAGCCTTCGCCGGAGAACGGCCGCTCGAAGCAATGGATCTACGAGCAGTACGACCAGCTCGTCGGCTCGCGCACGGTCCGCCGTCCGGGGTTCGATGCAGCAGTCCTCCGCCTCCGGCCGTCGCTCCGAGGCCTTTCGGTCTCGCTGCAGGGGCCGCCTCCCGGTGAGCGGGATCCGTTCCGTGCCGGCGTGCTCGCAGTGCTCGGTGCCGCACGCAATGTCGCCTGCGGCGGCGGCGAGCCGCTCGCGCTCACCGACTGCCTCAACTTCGGCAATCCCGAGAAGCCGACGATCGGTTGGGAGCTCGAGCGCTCGGTCGAGGGCATCGCCCAGGCGGCGGAGGCGCTCGGCATCCCCGTGGTTTCCGGCAACGTCTCGCTCTACAACGACACCGACGGACGCTCGATCCCGCCCACGCCGGTCGTGGGCTGCATCGGCCTCGTCCCCGACGTGCGCTTCGTCCCGGGTGCCTGGCGGAGCGGCGACCTCGTTCTCCTCGCCACCGCCCCCGGAGAGCTCGACCTGGCGGCCGAGGCCGCGCTCGTCCGCTTCGTCTGGAAGGCTGCCCCTGTGCTCACCCTTGCCCATGACGTCTCCTACGGCGGCGTCGGGCAGGCTCTCCGCGAGGCTGAGGAGCACAGCGGGCTCGAGGCGGACGTCGAGCTTCCCGCCGCAGCGGGTTCGGGCGGGCAGATCCTGCTCGCGTGCGCGCCGGAGGATGTCGAGCGCCTCGGTGCAAAGGGCCTCGAACGCATCGGCACGGTGCGCTGATGTGCGGCCTCTTCGGAGTGCGGGCGCCGGACCGCGACGTCGCGCGTGTTACCTACTTCGGGCTGTTCGCGCTCCAGCACCGCGGGCAGGAGTCCGCGGGCATCGCCGTTTCCGACGGGGGTCGCGTTACGGCGCTCCGCGACATGGGGCTCGTCACCCAGGTCTTCGACGAGCAAAAGCTCCGCGGGCTGCGCGGTGACCTCGCAATCGGCCACACCCGCTACTCGACGACCGGTTCGTCGCAATGGTGGAATGCACAGCCGCTCGTCCAGCACGGCAGCGCGCGCACGATCGCGCTCGGCCACAACGGCAACCTGACGAACGCCGCCGAGCTACGTGAGGAGCTCGCCGAGCAGGGCCACAAGCTCGCCACCACCGCGGACACGGAAGTGATCGCCGCGCTGATCGCCAACGATCCGGCTCCGCTCGGCGAAGCGCTCGCGAACACGATGCGCAGGCTCGACGGCGCGTTCTCGGTGGTCGGACTTTCGGAAGGCAAGCTGATCGCCTTCCGCGATCCGCGCGGCATGCGCCCGCTCTGTCTCGGCCGGCTCGACCGCGACTGGGTCGTCGCCTCGGAGACGTGCGCGCTCGATCTCGTTGGCGCGGAGCTGGAGCGCGAAGTCCGGCCCGGCGAGCTGATGCTCATCGACGAGCGCATCGAGGCTCGACAGATCGTGCCGCAGGACGGCGGCGGCGCGCTCTGCATCTTCGAGTTCTTCTACCTCGCCCGCCCCGACTCGCAACTGTCCGGTGTCGAGGTTCACGGTGCGCGCGTGCGGATGGGCGAGCGCCTCGCGCAAGAGTCACCGGTGGACGCCGACCTCGTTCTGCCGATCCCCGACTCGGGAACACCGGCCGCGATCGGGTTCTCGCGCGCGCTGAACATCCCGTTCAGCGAAGGGCTGATCAAGAACCGCTACGTCGGGCGGACGTTCATCCAGCCGGACCAGGGCCTGCGCGAACAAGGCGTCAGGCTGAAGTTCAACCCACTTGCCGAGGTGGCCGGCAAACGGCTGGTCGTCGTCGACGACTCGATCGTGCGCGGCAACACCACGCGGCAGATCGTCCAGATGCTCTTCGACGCCGGCGCGACCGAGGTGCACGTGCGCGTCTCGTCGCCGCCCGTCATCTCGCAGTGCTACTACGGCATCGACTTCGCCGACAGCGACGAGCTGATCGCAGCGAACAAGACCGTCGAAGAGGTACGTGAGCACATCGGCGCGACCTCGCTCGCCTACATCTCGCTCGAAGGCCTGCAGGCGTCGACGCGCAGGCCGGAGTCGGAGTTCTGCCGCGCCTGCCTCACGCGGGATTACCCGACGGCAATCCCGCGCGAAGCGGCGAAGCTCCAGTTCGAGCCGGTCTAGCGCTCGAGCACGCGACTCGCCTTGGCGATGCCGCGCGACAGGATGTAGGCGATCGTGATGAACGTGAACGCCGTGACGAACTCAGGCGCGTCAACCCTGCCGTCCGAAAGGGTAATGATCCCGACCACGATCGTCGCGAGGATGTACACGACGAGCTCGGCGTTGCCGGGCGTAGGCATCAACGCCGACAGGTTGAAGTTGACGTTGGGTCCAGCGCTCCCATAGCCGGCTCCCGGCTGCTGAGGAGTCGTGGGCTGCTCCGGAGGAGTCGTCGACATCTAGCTCCTTTCCTCAGGCCGCAACGAGACCTGGGACGTGGACTATTTCGAGCTTCAGGCCGTCGGGATCGTAGAAGAATGTCGCGTAGTACCCCGGGAGATACGTGTACTCACGCCCGTCGTTCTCCACCTCGACGTCCTGTGTGCGAGCCCAGGCGGCTCGATCGTCGACCTGTGCGCGTGACTCGGCCTCGAAGGCGATGTGGTGGAGCCCGACTCGGTAGCGGTCATACGGCCTCGACTCAGACTGGGCCTGGCGCAACCCGAGCGACGTCCCGGGGCCGGACAGGTACCAGATCGTCTCGCCACGCTCGCCCTCCACCTCGCCGACCCGGTTGTAGCCGAGCGGGCCGAGGAGCTCGGTGTAGAAAGGCAGGCTGCGCTCGATCGACAAGACGACGAGGTCGACGTGGTGAACGCCGGTTGAGCGCACGAGGGCTTACGAGTTCAGCGCGGAGGTGTCAGCTCCTCTGCTCTGCCGTACCGAACCGCCCGTTTCACGACCCGCGGATCGAGGCCGCGCTCGAGTAGGCGCTGCCGCAGCTCGCCCTCGCTCGGCCATGCGGAGGAAGAGCCACGCAAGCGCGATGAGCGTGACGATCGAGCCCTCGATCATCATCACGGCACCCGCGAGGCCTTGATCCTCGAGCGGTGAGAGCCCCCAGAGCCGCTGCCTGTGGACGTAGACAGCCGGGTAGAAGACGCTTCCGGCCCAGAAGAAGACGTTCCCGAGGACGGTCTCGACCCCGCGCACGACCGCGATGTAGCCGAGCTTCGCACCGGTCCCGAACCATTCCGGCGCGGGCAGCGTCTCGAGGACGGGGAGCCACATGATCGTGCCGCCGATGAAGAAGCAGAGATGCTCGAGCGCGTGCACGCTGTCGTGGCGGACGGCCGCCTCGTAGAGGAACGGGAGATGCCACACGTAGAGGTTCACCGCCCACAGCGGCAGGGCGACGAACGGATTGGCGAGGAAGCGCAGGCGGTACAGGTACGCGAGCGCCGGCCGCAGGATCGGCCCTGTGAGCCCTGCGAGGAGCGCGAGCGGCGCGAGGTCTCCCAGCAAGACGTGCTGCAGCATGTGGAAGCTGAAGAGCTGCTCGCCGATCGCGTGAATCGGCGAGACGAGCGCGACGAGCAGCAGTGCGATGCCGGTGGCGAAGGAAGCGATGCGCCAGGCCGGCACATGCGTCCCCCGGGCGTGCAGGGTGCGCACGACGACGGGCGTACAGCGCCGCCAGCAGGACTGTCGGAACGATCTGGAGCGGATCGAACGTCCAGCTCGTGTTGACAGGCAGATGCGCAAGCACGCCACTAGTCTGCCTTGATGCGCCTCTTCCATTACCACCTGGTGACGAGCAAGGTGCGCGAGGTCGAAGCGCGGTACATCGGCAAGCTCGGGTTCTCGCTCGTCGCACGGCACGGGAGGATCGACGAGGACACGACCTCCTTCGAGTCGGGCCACGGCTGGGAGGAGCTCGACCAGCTCGGCTTCAAGCTGCGGCTCTCCGAGTTGGAGCGCGGCGCCGTCAACGTGGTCGTCCAGCCGGGCCAGTGGGAGCTGCCGCGGCTCGACCATCTCGGCTTCGCACTCGACGAGGACGACTTCGTCGCGACGCTTGCGCGCGCCGAGCTACGCGAGTTGCGCATCCAGGAGCACGGCGGACGGCGGACGTTCATCTCGACGAATGCGGGCTATCGCCTCGAGCTGCACCCGCCCCGCGAGTGGCTCGACGACTTTCTCGAGGGCCAGTCGGAGCTGACGCTTGGCCGAGCTGCAACTGCGCGCGGACGATCCCGAGCTCAAGGCTTCCGTGCTCGGCGAGTTGCTCGAGGCGCCGTACACGGCCGACAGCGTGACGATCGGAGGCACGCTCGTGCGCTTCCTGCCGGACGGCCCGCAAGGCCGTCCACAGCTCCACGCAGAGTTGTTCGTGTAAGCCGTCGCCGCTGCCGACACTGTCCAAAAGTGCGAATTGACGCGACGTTCGTGCCGGGGCATTCTCGGTCACATGACACGACTTGCGTTGCTCATCTCAGTGATTGCGGCGGCCGCGGCGATCGGGCTCGCGCAGCCGTCGAGCGCAGCTGCGGGCTGGTGCTGGCCGAGCTGCTCGGGCTACGGGATGCTCGGCCCGGGAACGTCGACCGCCAACGGGTGCTGGTACTACAGCGAAGTGTGCAGCGGCTGGGGTTACTGGTACCTGAACGGCGTTTCAAAGACGTGCTACCCGGGGTGTGATCCCTACAACGGCACGAACGGAAAGATTCTCTACGGCTTCGAGAACAGAGAGCGGATCCGCGGCAACTTCACGAGCTATTCCGGAAGGCGTTACCTGCAACCGGGCGACCTCGGGATGGGCGGGTACCTGCGCGCACAGGCGACATGGTGGGCGGGCACGACATCCCAGATCAACGTGGCGGTGGCGGGATGACCAGACGGACGAAGGTCACTCTCGCGGTCGCCGCACTCCTCGTCGCGGCCGCGGTCGGCACCGTGCTCGCCACGCGCACGCACGCGTCCGAGCGCGCTCCGACTTTCACGGATCTCGAACGAGGGACATCGTGTCGTCGTGCGGCGCGGCTCGGTGTGGAGCAGCTTCGGGCTGAGGAGTGCGTCACTGCTCGCGGTGCGCGGAGCCCGCGCGGTCTACCGGCTCGAATCCAAGGGAGGTCCGTGCGTCGGCGCCGGTCCTGCGCAGGAGCCGGGCAAGCTCGGGACCGTCGACTGCCCCCGCGGGCCCTTCCCGACCTCGCAGCGACCCGTGCTCGACCTCTCGGTCTACGAGGGCGCGAGTCACGACAGTCACGACGTCTCGCTCTACCGCGCCGAAGGAGTCGCCGCGGACGGGGTCGTGTCAATCGCCTTCCTCCGGCCGAACGGCACCGTCGCTCTGAAGGTGCCGGTGAGCGCGAACGTCTACGAGGCCGGCGCGACCCCGAGCGGCCCGATCGCGGGCCTCGTCGCCTACGACGCCTCCGGAAAGGAGATCTGGCGCTCACCGTAAGACTCGACCGCCCACGGCACTAGACTCCTGCTCTCTTGAGCGGGAGCAGGAAGACGTACGAAGGGGCCGGCGTCTCGCTTGCGACGGCCGAATCGATTGTCGGGCGCCTCCGCGCCGCGGTCGAATCGACCGGCGCGGAGGGCTTCGGAGGTTTTGCCGGTCTCTATCCACTGGACGCCGATCGGTTCCTGGCCGCGTCCATGGACAGCGTCGGCTCGAAGCTCATGCTCGCGCGGCGCGCCGGGCGGCTGCGCTGGGCCGGGATGGATCTGGCCGCGCACTGCATCAACGACGTGCTCTGCAGCGGCGCCGACCCGCTGTTCCTGCTCGACTACGTCGCCGCGAACCGCATCGACGCGGAACAGGTCGCGGAGCTCGTCGAGGGAGCCGCGGACGTCTGCCGCGCTGCGGATTGCATCCTCATCGGCGGCGAGACCGCCGAGCTGCCCGGGATCTATCAGGAGGCAGAGCTCGACTTCGCGGGGACCTGCGTCGGCCTCGTCGAGCGCGACAAGGTGATCGACGGGTCGCGCTGCGAAGCGGGCGACGTGGTGATCGGGCTTCCGTCGAACGGGCTGCACACGAACGGGTTCTCGCTCGTGCGGACGCTCGTCGGTGACGGCGACTTCGATTCCGAGCTCCTGCTCGCACCGCACCGTCTCTACCTCGACGAGATTCGTGACCTGCGGGCACGCACCGACGTGAGGGCGCTCGCGCACGTGACCGGGGGCGGCATCCTCGGCAACCTCTCGCGCGTGCTTCCCGGCGGTCTCGAGGCACGCATCGACTGGGAGAGCTGGGACCGGCCACCCGTCTTCGCGTGGCTCGCGGAGCGCGGCGTGGAGGAGGACGAGCTCAGGCGCGTCTTCAACCTGGGCATCGGAATGTGCGCCGTCCTCCCCGAGGCGCCCGAGGGAGCGCTCGTGATCGGCGAGCTCGGATGATCGGCGTGCTCGTCTCCGGAACCGGAACGAACCTTCAGGCGTTGATCGACGCCGGCCTGCCGATCGCCGCCGTGGCATCCAACCGCAGCGACGCGGCCGCACTCGAGCGCGCCGACTCAGCGGGAATCCCGAACCGCGTCTTCGAGCTCGACCACTATGCCGACCGTGAGGCTCGTGATCGCGAGCTCGCCGAATGGCTTCAACTGCGCGGGGTCGAGCTGGTCGTCCTCGCCGGTTACATGCACCTCCTCACGCCGGCGTTTCTCGATCGGTTCCCCGACCGCATCGTCAACGTGCACCCGTCGCTCCTGCCGGAGTTCCCCGGCGCCCACGCGATCGACGACGCTCTGGCCGCAGGCGTCGAGACGACCGGCGTCACCGTCCACTACGTCGACGAAGGCCTCGACACCGGCCCTGTGATCCGCCAGGTCCCCGTCAGCGTCGAGCCGCGCGACACGCTGGTAGAACGGATCCACGCAGTGGAGCATCGAATTCTTCCGGAGGTGGTGACAGAGCTGTGCGCGCACTGATCTCCGTCTATGACAAGACGGGCCTGCAGGATTTCGCCCGCGGGCTCGCCGACCTCGGTTGCGAGCTCGTCGCGAGCGGCGGCACCGCGGACTTCCTCGAGAACGACGTGGGCCTCGACGTCGAGCGGGTCGAGGAGCTCACCGGAGTCGCCGAGATGCTCGGCGGGCGCGTCAAGACACTTCACCCTCGGATCCACGCAGCGATCCTCGCGCGCCGCGATCGCGCCGACGACGTCGCTGACCTGCACGATCAGGAGATTCGTCCGTTCGACGTCGTCTGCGTGAACCTCTACCCGTTCAGCGAAGTCGCTGGCCGCTACGGCGTGCGCGAAGAGGAAGCGGTCGAGATGATCGACGTCGGCGGTCCTTCGATGCTGCGCGGCGCAGCGAAGAACTTCGCCCACGTCGCTCCGGTCTGCCGGCCCGAGCAATACGAGAGCGTGCTCGCCGAACTCCGAGAAGGCGGCGAGCTTTCACTTGCCACCCGGCGCGATCTCGCCGCGGAGGCGTTCGCGACGACTGCCGCGTACGAGACCGCGATCGCACGCTGGTTCGGCGACGTCGAAGCGTTTCCAAAGACGCTCGTCACCGCTTTCGACAAGGTGCTCGACCTCCGCTACGGAGAGAACCCTCACCAGCGGGGCGCGTACTACGCGGAACAAGGTGCGCGCGTACATCTTCTGTCTCGCGTCGAACAACTGCACGGCAAGGAGCTGTCTCTCATCAACCTGCTCGACCTCTCTGCCGCGAGGCTCCTGCTCCGTGAGTTCGCGTTGCCGGCGTGCGTGATCATCAAGCACGCGAATCCGTGCGGCGTCGCCGTCGCGGGAACGATCGAGGAAGCCTACGAGCGGGCGCTTGCGTCCGATCCGGTGTCCGCCTTCGGAATGGTCTGTGCGGTGAACCGGCCGGTCTCGGCCGCTCTCGGCGAGGCGCTGGCGGAGCGTTTCGTCGACGTGCTCTTCGCGCCGGACTACGACGCGCAGGCGCTCGAGTCGCTGCAACGGAAGGAGGCGATCAGAATCCTGCACGACCGCGAGCGGCGCGGCTTCGCCCGTGGTGAGCGTGACTTCAAACGCGTCCTCGGCGGCGTCCTCGTCCAGGACCGCGACTGGGACGTCGACGATCGGGAAACGATGCAGGTCGCCTGCGGCGAGCCCGACGAGGCCTGCTGGGGCGATCTCGTCTTCGCCTGGCGCGTCTGCAAGCACGTCGGCTCGAACGCGATCGTCCTCGTGAAGGATCTGGCGACCATCGGCATCGGCGGTGGCCAGACGAGCCGCGTCGACTCTGTGCGAATCGCTCTCGACAAGGCCCGCGAGCACGGTCACGACCTCGAGGGAGCCGTGCTCGCCTCCGATGCGTTCTTCCCCTTTGCCGACGGCCCGCAGGCCGCGCTGGACGCCGGCGTGACGGGGATCATCCAGCCCGGTGGCGCCAAGCGCGACGACGAGGTGGCCGAGACAATTCGGACGGCCGGCGCGACGATGGTGCTCACCGGACGTCGCCACTTCCGCCACTAGTCGCACCGATCTTCAGCTTCCGTCTGCAAAGTAGGCTTTTCCAAGATGCCCCGCGAATATCCCTCCGTCCTCGAGCTCGTCGGCAACACGCCGATCGTCCGGCTCGAGTCGATCGGCGCGAACGTCGAACCGAGACTCCTCGCCAAGTTGGAGTACGTCAACCCCGGCGGCTCGGTCAAGGACCGGATCGGCCTCGCGATGATCGAGAAGGCCGAACGGGAAGGCAAGCTGAAGTCGGGCGGCACGATCGTCGAGCCCACGTCCGGCAACACCGGCGTCGGCCTCGCCATCGCGGCCGCACACAAGGGGTACCGGTGCATCTTCGTGATGCCCGACAAGATGAGCCAGGAGAAGATCTCGATGCTGCGCGCCTACGGGGCCGAGGTCGTGATCTGTCCGACGGCGGTCGAGCCTGACTCGCCGGAGTCCTACTACTCCGTGTCGGACCGCCTCGCCGAGGAGATTCCCGGCGGATTCAAGCCCGACCAGTACTCGAACATGTCCAACCCCGAGGCGCACTTTCTGCACACGGGCCCCGAGATCTGGGAACAGACCGGCGGTGAGATCGACGCAATCGTGATCTCCGTCGGCACCGGCGGGACGATCTCCGGCGTCGGCCGCTACTTCAAGGAGCGTGGCTCCGGCGTGCTGATCGTCGGCGCCGATCCCGAAGGCTCCGTCTATACCGCGCAGGACGAGCGGGACGTGCATCCCTATCTCGTCGAGGGAATCGGCAAGGACACCTGGCCGAAGACGATGGACCGAACGGTGGTGGACGAGTGGGTGCGCGTCTCCGACCGTGACTCCTTCCTGACCGCGCGCCGGCTCGCCCGCGAGGAGGGCCTGCTCGTCGGCGGCTCGGGCGGCACCACGGTGTGGGCTGCGCTCGAGATCGCGAAGCGCTTCGGCCCGGAGGCGACGATCCTCTCGATGATCCCCGACTCGGGCCGTTCGTACATGTCGAAGTTCTACGACGACAACTGGATGCTCGAGCACGGCTTCGCCGAACGGCGAGTCCCCGCCCCGACAGTCTCCGAGCTCCTGCACTCGAAACGCATCGAGGAAATCGAGGTTCCGGCGCTGATCACGATCGCCGCGCACCAGAAGGTCGGCGAGGCGATCGACGTCATGCAGCAGTACTCGATCTCGCAGCTTCCGGTGGTGCGGGACGGCGACGTGCAATCCCTCGCAGACGTCATCGGCTCGCTGCAGGATCGCGATCTGCTGGACCGCGTCTTCAAGAACCCGGACGCGCTGCACGAAGACGTCGCGACCGCGATGCAGCCGCCGCTCGCAGCGGTGGAGACCGACATCACGCTCGACGAGGTGTTCGCGACGCTCACCGGCAAGACCAACGCCGTCGTGATCGCGAGCAGAGGAAAGCCGATCGGCGTGCTGACGCGCTCCGACCTCCTCGACTACCTGGCCCACCAGCGTGGCTAGTATCGGAAGCATGTCGACCCAGCCCCTCCAGGTCTTGCTCGAGCAAGCTTTCCCCGACGCCACCGAGTTGAGCGTCGAGGACCGCACCGGAGGCGGCGACCACTTTCAGGTGACCGTCGCGAGCCCGCGCTTCGCAGGGCTCGCGCTCATCGACCAGCATCGCCTCGTCAATGAGGCGCTCGCCGAGCCGCTTCGTGACGGCACCATCCATGAACTGCGAATCAAGACGAAAGGAAGCGAATGACCGAGCTCCGCCAACGGATCCAGGACGTGATCGAGAACGAACCGGTAGTGGTCTTCATGAAAGGCACGCCGCAGTTCGTGATGTGCGGCAACTCGGACCGCGCGCTGCGCGCGCTGCGCGAGGCCGGAGCGCCGGTCGCCGGCATCGACGTGCTCGCCGACCCGGCGATCCGCCAGGAGCTCTCGGAGATCTCCGGCTGGCCGACGATCCCTCAGGTGTTCGTCAAAGGAGAGCTGATCGGCGGCGCCGACATCACGCAGGAGCTGGCTGCCTCCGGTGAGCTGACCCGTGTGCTCGAGGAGAAGCTCGGCCCGGACTACCGTTCATCCGCAGGGGAGCGCACCGTCTCTCTCCTCACGCCCGCGTAGCGGAAGCCGATCGGCCGAATCGCGCCGGCGGCGATCAAGCCCGCCTCCAGAGCCTCGCTCGCGGGCCCACGCAGCCAGAGGTAGAAGTACGGGCGCCACTCGAAGTCGCGTTCCTCGTAACGCGCGTCGACCTCAGCGCGCAGCGTCTCGTACGGGTGAAGGTCGCGGTGCCGCTCCCGCCACTCCCCGAGGTCGTGCGGCCCGTGCGGATCGCCGCCGGCCGCGGCGAGCAGGCGACGCTGTGACTCGTACCAGTCGATCGTCGGCTCGTCCATGTGGTTCCAGGCGAACTCGTCGAGCACGAGGAGCGGCGCCAGACCTGCGAGCTTGTCGAGCGCTTCGCCGAGCTGGTGCACATGGTGCAGGACGCGGCCCGCGACGACCGCATCGAACGGGCCCGGGTCTTCGAGCTCCTCGAGCGTGACACGACGGTAGAACGGACCGTCCGGCGCGTTCGGGTCGATCGCGAGCACGTCATAGCCTGCTGCGCTGAGCGCGGGTGCGACGCCGCCCTCGTGGCCGCAACCGACTTCGAGGACCCGTCCCGGCGGCGGCGCAAGCTGCGAAAGTGCGTACTCCTTGAAGTCCACGACCGTCAGCCTTGCACAGGCCCGGCGCATCGCCGTGCGCTCCCAGCTCCTCGACGGCAGAGCGACCGGCGTCCTCCAGACCGTGCGCCGGCTCGGCTTCCTGCAGATCGACCCGATCTCCACCGTCGCACCCCCGCAGCGCCTGGTCCTGTGGAGCAGGCTCGGTCCGTACGACCCGGGCGAGCTCGATCGCCTGCTGTGGAAAGAGCGCAAGCTCTTCGAGTGGAGCGCGTTCATCTGGCCGATCGAAGACTTCCCGCTCATCCGCGCGCGCATGCGCCGACGGCGGGGAACGTACACGTACGAGAAGCGGGGAGCCGAATTCCTGCGGACGAACGCCCGCTTCAAACGACACCTGCTGCGCGAGCTCGAAACGCGTGGGCCACTGCCCTCGCGCGAGATCGAGGCCGACCTGATGGTGTCCCGGGACCCGCACGACTGGTGGGGGAGCCGCAAGGTGAGCCTGATGCTCGAGCTGCTCGAAGGCCGCGGCGTCGTCGCCGTCGCCGGCCGCCAGGGCAACCAACGACTCTGGGACCTGGCCGAACGCTGGTATCCGGAAGCAGAGAGCATCTCCTGGCCCGAAGCGCGACGACAACTGGAGGAGAAGCGCCGGCGCTCGCTCGGCGTCAGGTACGAGAAAGGCGAGTGGCACGCGCACCCCGACGCCGAGGACGGCCCGGTTCCGAGGCGGGTCACGTTCCTGTCCCCCTTCGACCGCCTCATCCACGACCGCGACCGCGCGGAAGCGCTCTGGGATTACCGCTACCGGCTGGAGATGTACGTGCCGAAAGCGAAGCGGGAGTACGGGTACTACGTCCTCCCCATCCTCCGCGGCGACCGCCTGATCGGCCGCATCGATCCGGTGCTCGATCGCAAGACCGGCGTGCTGAAAGTCAATTCGGTGCACTGGGAGCCGGGCGTGAAGCCGGTCTCGCTCCAGAGACCGCTGCGGGATCTCGCAAAGTTCATCGGCGCCGGTAGCATCGACGGCACGTAGATGGACTTCGAGACGCGCGCCATCCACGAAGGCCAGGAGCCCGATCCCGCGACCGGGGCGATCACGACGCCGATCTACCTGACGTCGACGTACGTGCAGGACGCGGTCGGCGAGCACAAGGGCTACGACTACTCACGTGTCGCGAATCCGACGCGCACGGCGTTGCAACAGTGTCTCGCCTCGCTCGAGTCTGCGGAATACGGCCTCGCCTACTCCTCGGGCCTCGGAGCGACGACGACGATCATGCACCTGCTCAACCCGGGTGACCGCGTCGTGCTGATCGCGGACGTATACGGCGGGGTCTACCGCATGACGTCGCAGGTCTACGAGCCGAAGGGCTACGTCTTCGACTACCTGCCGGCAGCCGACTTCGAAGACCTCGGGTCGCACCTGGACGAACGGACGCGGCTCGTCTGGATCGAGACGCCGTCGAATCCGCTGCTGAACATCGTCGACATCCGCAAGGCTGCCGACGCCGCCCACGCCGCCGGCGCGATCCTCGTCGTTGACAACACGTTCGCGACGCCGTTCCTCCAACGCCCGCTGGAGCTCGGCGCGGACATCGTCGTCCATTCGACGACGAAGTATCTCGGCGGCCACTCCGACGTCGTCGGCGGCTTCGCGGCGACGAACGATCCGACCATCGCGGAACGGCTCACGTTCCTGCAGAAGTCCCTCGGCGCGGTGCCCGGACCGCTCGACTGCTGGCTCGTGCTCCGCGGCATCAAGACGCTCGCGGTGCGTATGCGCCAGCACTGTCACAACGCACATGCGATCGCCGGCTTTCTCGAACGCAACTCCCGCGTGCAACAGGTGCTCTATCCCGGACTGCCCAGGCATCCCGGCCATACGATCGCGGCGCGGCAGATGGATGACTTCGGCGGGATGATCTCCTTCCTCGCCGAAACGGACGAGGAAGCCGTCGCCATCGTCGCGCGCACGAAGCTCTTCAAGCTCGCTGAGTCACTCGGCGGAGTGGAGAGCCTGATCGAGCTCCCGGCGCGCATGACCCACGCGTCCACGGCCGACGCGCCCTTCGCCGCGCCTCTGAATCTCATCCGCCTCTCCGTCGGGCTCGAGTCGCCCGAGGATCTCCTCGAGGATCTCGAGCTGGCGCTCGCTCCGGTCGGAACCCGCTCGGCCCGTTCGGTGTAACACACCGAACCCACCGAAGGAGCGACAATGAGACGTGCACTTCCCGCCGTGGCGGCACTCGCCGCGATTCTGCTGCTTCCCGGCACGGCGGCTGCAAAAGGACCATCTGCGGCTTCGATCTCGGGGCCTGGCCTCGAGCATGCGATCAGCATTCAGGGCTACGGCGAGGGCGCTAACTCCTCACCACTCGGCATCCTGGTCGAACAGGGTGGATTCTTCGCGCAGGCCTTCGAGCAGACACCGAGCTCGACCTCGCGGCGAAGGCCGTCGACCCGACTGGGCCCGCGCTACGTCGTGACCTACACAGTGCCGGGCGGGTCGAGCGGTGACTCGACGCTGCACCAGGACCTGTACCCGTACGCGGCGAACGCGCCTGCGAGCTACATGGCGCCGAACCAGACGTTCTGGCAGACCCAGAAGACTCTCGGCGGCTGGTTCCGCGGCGGCATTGAGTTGAGGCAGATGCTCGTCAAGGCGGGCCTCCCGGTCCGCGCGCCGAGTCAGAGAGAAGCGCATGCCGGCAGGCTCGGCGTCGCACTCGGCGCAGGGGCGGGCGTCGCCGCGGCCGCAGCGGCTTTCGCACTGTTCTACCGCCGCCGCGCAGTCTCCGGCTGATCTTCATGGGAGGATCCGGGCTCACATGGGCCCGGATCCCCTCGACCTCATGCACCAGGGCGCCGACCGCGTCATCGCCTCGTACCTGCTCGAGACGGACGACGGCCTGGCCCTTTTCGACTGCGGGCCTTCGACCTGCATCCCGCGGCTCGAAGCTGCGCTCCTCGAACGCGGCGTCGAGCTGGACGACGTGCGCCATCTCCTGCTCTCACACATCCACCTCGACCACGCCGGGGCAGCAGGCGTGCTCGTGCGAGAGCACCCCGAATTGCAGGTGCACGTCTCGGAGATCGGCGCGCCGCACCTCGCCGATCCCAGCCGGCTCGAGACAAGCGCCCGGCGACTCTACGGCGACACCTTCGACACGCTCTGGGGTGAGCTCGCGCCGGTTCCGCAGGAGAACATCCGCGTAGTCGCGACCCGAGTCCTGGGGCTCGATTGCTTCCCGACGCAGGGACACGCGAGTCACCACGTCTCCTATCTCGACGCTGCCGGGACGCTCTATGCCGGCGACGCGGCCGGTGTCCGCATCCGCCCTGAGCGCACGGTTCTCCCGCCGACCCCGCCGCCGGACTTCGACCTCGACGTCTGGCTCGAGACGATCGACGAGATCGAGCGGCGGCGACCGGAGCGACTGGCGCTGATCCACTTCGGGGTCGCAGCGGAGCCCACCGCACATCTGGACGAGTTGCGCAGGCGTCTCGTCGAGTGGGTGCGCCTGGTGCAAGCAGGTGTAACGCAAGAGCAGTTCAGCGAGTCAGTCCGAGGCGAGGTGGCCGCGACCGCCGACAACGTCGAGCTGTACGAGCGTGCGATGCCGTTCTGGCAGTCCTACGCCGGGCTCGAGCGCTACACCAGGACGCATGCCGGCTAGCACCGGCCCGCTACATGCACCGAACTTTCGGCTGCTCTTCGCGTCCCGCGCGATCTCGTACTTCGGCACGTCTCTCGCGCCAATCGCGGTCGCGTTCGCAGTCCTCGACCTGACAGGGTCGGCGTCGGACACCGGCATTGCGTTCGCCTGTTGGACCCTCGCGCAGATCTCGACGCTGCTGGTCGCTGGCGTCGTCGCAGACCGGCTGCCGCGACGTCTGGTGATGGTCAGCTCAGAGGCCGCGAATTTCCTCGTGCGCGCGACGATGGGAATGCTGTTGATCAGCGGGCACGCGCGGATCTGGGAGATCTTCGTCCTGCAGGCGATCGGCGGCGCTGCGACCGCCTTCTATTCGCCGGCGTCGAGCGGTCTCGTGCCCGAGGTCGTCGCGGCGGAACACTTGCAGAAGGCGAACGCCCTCATGGGTATTGCGCGGTACGTCTCCTTTCCGGTCGGCGCTGCCGTCGGAGGCTCGATCGTCGCGACGATCGGAAGCGGCACAGCATTGCTCGTCGATGCCGCAACCTACGCCGTCAGCGCCGCGCTTCTGAGCCAGATCCATCTCGGGCCACGGGTGGCCAGAGTCGTGACGCCGAGTTTCGTTCGGGAGCTGCGAGAAGGCTGGCAGGCGTTCACCGAGCAAACGTGGATCTGGTTGTTGACGGTCTGGATCGCGCTCTACTTCCTCGTGACGTACGCGCCGTTCTTCGTGCTCGGCCCGTACATCGCGAAGCACTCGCTCGGTGGGCCGGGCGCCTGGGCGATCGTCGTCACCGGCGAAGGGATCGGCGCCCTCGGGGGTGCGCTGCTCGGGCTGCGGATTCAGCCACGGCATCCGTGGCGGATCGTGGGACCGGTCTTCGCGCTCACCGCGGTGCAGAGCGTGCTGCTCGCAGCGCACGCGTCGGTCGCGGCGATCGGCGCTGCGGCGGTCCTCGCGGGTTTCTCGTTTTCGTACGGCTCGGTGATCTACGAGACCGGGCTTCAGCAGGCAGTGCCCCGCGAGAAGCTCGGTCGTGTGAGCGCCTACAGCTGGATGGCGTCCATGACCTTCTTGCCGCTCGGTTATGCGATCGCGGGCTGGGTCGGCACCGGCATCGGCAACTCCACGTATCTGCTCGTCGGCGCGACCTGGATCGTCGTGACGACCATGATCGTCGTCTCCGTGCGAGACGTCCGCGATTTCCGGCTCCGGCCCAGCCTGCAGGAGCCTGAGATCGCGGCCTCCGTTCCCGCCTCGTAGGCTTCAGGGATGCCGCGTGTCCCGGTTCCGCCGGAGGTCGCCGAGTTCCTCTCGCGTCCGAACCCGGCCGTGATCGCGACGCTCCGCCCCGACGGTGCCCCGCACACGGTTCCGACGTGGTACGACTGGGAGGACGGCCGCGTGCTCGTCAACATGGAAGCGACCAGGCTGCGCCTGAGCTTTCTGCGCAGAGACCCGCGTGCAGCGCTGACCGCGCTCGACGAGCAGAGCTGGTACCGCCACGTCAGCCTCATCGGACGAGTCGTCTCGATCGAGGAGGACGCCGAGCTCACGGACATCGACCGTCTCTCGGTGCGCTATTCGGGACGGCCCTTCCGCCGGCGAGACGCGAAACGTGTGAGCGCCTGGCTCGAGCCGGAGCGCTGGCACGGCTGGTCCGACGCGGGGCCCTGGCCCTGACGGTCTAGCCGACCGCCTTCTCATAGGCGTCGACGTAGTCGCGCACCATCCGTTGCGGCGAGAACTCCTCCTCGACGTAGCGGCGCAACTCGTTGGGGTCGAGCTCGTCTGCTTCCGTCAGCGCATCTGCCATCTGTCGGTAGTTGTCGACGATGATGCCGCTGCGCCCGTGCTCGATCACCTCGGGGACCGCACCCCATCTGGTAGCGATGACCGGCGTGCCGCACGCCATCGATTCGATCATGACCAGACCGAATGGCTCTTCCCATTCGATCGGAAAGAGCGTCGCACGCGCGTTCTGAAGCAGCTCGACCTTCTCGCCGTGCGTGACCTCTCCGAGGTATTCGATGCCGTCGACGAGGTGCGGCTCGACGAGGCCGTGAAAGTACTCGCGTTCCTTCGGCTCCTGCATCTTGCCTGCGATCTTGAGCGGCAGTCCGGCCTCCATCGCGACGGCGACGGCACGGTGTGCGCCTTTGTCCGGACTGAGCCGGCCGAGGAACAGGAGGTACTCCCCGCGATGCGGCTTACAGGGGTAGACCGAGAAGTCGAGGGCGTTGGGACAGTTGGCGATCCAGTTCAGGTCGGGTTTGGGCTTGCGTTGGTTCATCGAGATCGAGATCAGTCCGACGTCGGGCGCGACGCGCGAAATCATCTCGTAGACTTCGCCGGGCTCTCCGTCCAGCGGTCCGTGCACCGTGTGCACGACGGGAGTCGAGGTCGTTGCGCCGAGCGTCGCGCCGAGCATGCCGGTGTGATCGTTGATGACGTCGAACTCACCTGCGCGACCAAAAGCGGAGAGCGCGTGCTTCAACTCCCAGAACGTCCGGCCGATCTGCCGGCTCGGTGCCTCGGGAAAGACGGCTACGAGCTTTGCCCGCGTATGGGAGTCGCCGGATGCGAACAGCGTCACATCGTGTCCTGCGTCGGCGAGCCCGTCGGCGAGGAGCGAGACGATCCACTCGATCCCTCCGTAGCCGGTGGGCGGGACCGCGAACCAGGCGGGCGCGATGACGGCGATCTTCATGCTTCGATTTTTACGCTTCTTCGACCCGGACGCGCCCGTCTTGGAGCCGCGCGTCCCATGCGCGCCCGAAAGCACGGATGCCGGAGAGGCGAATCGTTCCCGCCCAGGAAGGAAGCTCCATCGGCGCGACCGTCTCGAGTGCGTGGCGCCGGCGGTCCGGCTGGAGGCCGAGCAGCAGCTGCAGCAGCAGCACGGGAGTTCCGGCGGCCCACGCCTGCGGCCGCGCGGCCGTCGGGTAGGCGATGGGGAAAGGCGTCTCGGAGCGGCGCATGCCCGCGAAGACCTCCGGAAGCTGGTACGAGAAGTGCTGGGCGGCAGTGAGCATGCGCTGGGTGATCCGCTGCATCTCGGCCCAGCGCCCGTAGCGGGCCAGCCCGGCCGCGATCAGCGAATTGTCGTGCGGCCAGACCGTGCCGTTGTGGTACGAGAGCGGGTTGTAGCCGGCGTCGCCGGTGGACATCGTGCGCACGCCCCAGCCGGACCAGAGCTCGTCCCCCATCAGCTGGTCGACGATCGCGTCGATCCGGTGCGGCGGAACGATTCCGCTCCACAGGAGGTGGCCGATGTTCGAGCAGAGCGAGTCCACCTTGCGCTTGTCGCGGTCGAGCGCAAGCGCGTAGTAACCACCGCGCTCTTCGACCCAGAACGCCTCGTCGAACCGGGTGCGCAGCTCCTCCGCCTCGCGGTCGAGCCGGGCGGCGAGCTCGCGGTCGCGCCAGACGTCGCGCGCGAGATCGGCGGTGCGGCGCTTCGCGTCGTAGACGTATCCCTGGACCTCGCAGGGAGCGATGGGCGGCTCAGCGAGGGTGCCGTCGTGGAAGCGCTGCGAATCCCACGAGTCCTTCCAGGACTGATTCTCGAGCCCGCGCTCGGTGCGCCGCTCGTATTCGAGGAACCCGTCTCCGTCGCGATCGCCGTAGCGGTCGATCCACTCGAGCGCCGCCATGGCCGGTTGCTTGAGATCGCGCACGAGCGACGCGTCATCTGTCCAGCGCCAGACCTCCGAAAGCAGGATGAGATACAGCGGTGTGGCGTCGAGCGTGCCGTAGTAACGCTCGTGCCAGGTGCGCGCAGCCTTTCCGTGCCGCACCTCGTGCACGATCTTCCCGGGCTCGGCGTCGATCTCCGCGTCGTCTTCCTTCGCCTGGAGCTCCGCCAGGACCTCGAGTGCGGTGCGCGCCAATTCTGGACCGAAGAGGAGCGTCTGCAGGCACGTGATGATCGTGTCGCGCCCGAACACGGTCATGAACCAGGGCACCCCGGCGCCCGGGAGCTTTCCGATTCCGTAGCCGTCCGACTGCATGCGCAACGACGCGAGATCGGAGACCGACTGTCCGAAAGAGTGCCCCATGGCGTCCCAGGACGTCCTCAGCTGCGGGACGCGCAGCTGCCATGCGGCCAGAGAGTCGCGAACGCGTCCCACCTCTTCGCCGAAACGCCGCTGGGCGAAGCGGGTGGCAACCGGCTCGCCGTCCGGCAGGGGAATGATCTCGACGTCGAGGTTCCACCGCTCGCGCGGCTCGAGTGCGAGGTGGAACTTCACGCCCGACCCGTTGACCTCGCCTCGTTGCGAGAAGATCACCTGGGTCTTGAGCGGCAGCTCGCCGTTGTCGGAGATAAGGAACTGGTTGCTCTCGTCGTCGTACTCGATCGGCCTCAGCGAAGGCAACGGCTTCGCACGTAGCGGGTCACCGAGCGCGAAGTCGTAGTCCTTGACCGCGAAGATGTCAGCGAAGTCCGTCCCGACTTCGAGCTCCAGGTCGAACTCGATCGGCTCCATCCCCTGGTTCTGCACGGCGAACAGGTCCTGCATCCCGTCGCCGACGAAGCGCTCTCGGCGGATCGAAAGCACGTCCTGCTCCAGCCCGCCGGCGAGCGGGTTCCTCATGAAGAAGGCGGCCGAGAAGTACTCGATCTTGTCCGATGAAAGGAGCAAGGGCCGCCGCCCGTTGATCGTCAGCCTGAAGCGCGAGAGAAAGCGTGTGTCCTCCGCGAACAGCCCTTCCCCCTCGCGCTGGAGGTCGCCGACGTCGTCGCAGATGCAAAAGGTCGCGCCTTCGAGGATTCGCAGCTGCTCCGGCATCAGCTCTCGCTTCGCAGTATTCGGCCTCCGGAGGATTGTGCAAGCGCCTTGACCACGAGCTCGTCGACGTTCACGTGCGGCGGCCGAGTGACGGCGAAGAGGACGCACTCGGCGATGTCCTCGGGCTGCATCGCCTCGACACCCTGGTAGACCTTGCTCGCCGTCTCCTCGTCGCCGCGGAAGCGCACGCGCGAGAAG
Organism: uncultured Actinomycetes bacterium; assembly: GCA_963833255.1. Taxonomy (GTDB): domain Bacteria; phylum Actinomycetota; class Thermoleophilia; order Gaiellales; family Gaiellaceae; genus 3-1-20CM-4-69-9. Next base: position 42,905 of record CAWHXK010000051.1, on the reverse strand, counting down.
TCCGTCTCCACGAGACCGGGGTCGACGGTGGTGATGTGGATCGGCCGCCCGAGCAGGTCTTCGCGCAGCGCGTAAGTGAAGCCGCGCACGGCGAACTTGGACGTCACGTAGAGGGAGCCCTTCTCGTACGCCTGCCTGCCCGCAACCGAGCCGAGGTTGACGATGTGGCCACCGTCACGTAAGTGCGCGAGGCAGAGGCGCGTCATGCGGATCAGGCCGTTCACGTTCGTCTCGAGCACCGTCCGCTCGTCCGCTTCGGTGCTCTCGTCGAACAGATCGCGGCCGAGCGCGAGCCCCGCGGCGTTGACGAGGATGTCGATGCCACCGAGCTCTGCGACGGCTTCCCCGACGAAGCGCTCGCAGCTCTCCGGGTCGGTGACGTCGAGCTCGAGCCCTGCGATCGAGCTCGGAATCCGGTCGACCCGCCGGGCGCCGCCGACGACTAGTGCGCCTTCACGCGTCGAGCGTCAGGGCCGTCGCCGCACCGATACCGCTCGACGCGCCGGTGACGACGGCCGACTTTCCCTCCAGGCTGGGCACCGCTGGACTCTAACGACGGAGCGGGCTGTGACGCGCCACGGCTTCACCCAGTTCGACCTTGGCCGTCGCCGGCTCGGCATGTTCGACCTGAAGCGTCGTGTGGGTGAGGCCGAACCGATCGCCGAGGATCAGCTCGAGCCGCCGGCGCGCGGAGTGACAGTCGGCTCCCGGTGTCACGAGCACATGGGCTGACAACGCAGGAAAGCCACTCGTCACGGTCCACACATGGAGATCGTGGACCTCGACGACGTCACGTTCCGCCACCAGCGCTCGCCCGATCGCCTCGGGGTCGATGTCGCCGGGCGCGCGTTCCAGGAAGATCAGAGTGGATTCGCGTAGGAGCTGGACGCTCGACCAGAGCATCAGGCCGGCCACGACGAGGCTGGCGATCGGATCGAAGCGGTCCCAGCCGGTGGCGAGGATCAGTCCTCCGGCCAGAGCCGCGGCGCCGAAAGCGGCGACGTCGGTGAGCACGTGCAGAAATGCACCGCGCACGTTCAGGCTCTCGCGGCTCGCCCGCGCGAGCACGAAGCTCGCCGCGATGCTCACCGCCACGCCGGCGAGCGCAACGCCGAGGACCAGCCCGCCGCGCACGTCCTGTGGATCGACGAGCCGGTGCGCGGCCGACCAGACGACCCAGAGCGCGATCAGGCCCAGGGTGATCCCGTTGGCCTGGGCGGCCAGGATCTCGAGGCGGGAGTAGCCGAAGGTCCAGCGACCGGCCGCCGGTCGGGCGGCCATCGCCGACGCCACCAGGGCGAACGCCAACGCCCCCGCGTCGGTGAGCAGGTGGCCCGCGTCGGCGAGCAGCGCAAGCGAGTTTCCGATCAGGCCCGCGATGACCTCTCCGACCAGCAGTGCAAGCACGAGGCAGAGAGCGACGGTCAGAGCGCGGCGATCCGTGGCCAGGCGGTGTGAGTGATCGCGGTGCGTCCGTAGAGGGTAGCCACCCCGTCAGGCGTACTCTCCCTTCCAGCTACGGCTTAGTCTTTCCCCATGCGCTTCGCCGCTCACCGACTTCCATTGGTTGCAGCCGCAGTCGCGCTTGCGGTTCTACTGACGGCCTGCGGCGGCTCGGGGAAGGCGTCGGCCCCTGCAGGGCCCCCGCCGGGAGCCGGGAAACAGCTGTCGAACGCAGATTGGCCCCAGGTCGTGGACAACCCCGACGCGTACAGAGGCGCGACGGTCGACCTCGTCGGGCGTGTTTCCACGGTGCAGAAGTCGCGCGATGGACAGTTCCGCGGGATTCACGTCTATGCCGACGCGACGAACGGCCAACAGGAGACGACGATCATCACGCGCGCGAGCCTGCCACTGCTGCCCGACGACTATGTTCGCGCCCGCGGCATCCTGGAGGGTACGCTGCAAAGCGGCAGCACAGCGGGCATCGACGTCCGCGGGCCCGTCGTCATCGCCTCTCAACTGCGGCCTGCAACGTTCGTCGACGCGGCATCCCCGGCGCGACAACGCCTCCGGGCCAAGCCGTACACGGTGTACAACGTCACCCTCACGCCTTATCGGATCGACTTCGCCGCCGACGAGACACGGGTCTTCCTGCGGATCAAGAATGCCACCGACTACACGATTCACTACAACGCCTCCCAGAGCTACCTGCTGAACGACGGGATCCGGATCAAGCCGCACCCGCATCCAAGCTATCCGCAGATGCCGGCGGACCTATTTCCCGGTAGCACGGGAACCGGTGTCACCACGTTCCGCGCGACCACCCCGGGCACGGTGTTCAAGTTCGTCACGAGGTTCAGCAGCGACGACATCAAGGTCGGCAACGTAGGCGTGACCACGCCGATCATCTGGACCTGGACGTTCTGAGCCGAGGCCTGGCGGCCTAGCGAGCTCAGAAGGTTGTGCGCCCTTCGCGGCCGGGGCGCCTGCCTAGCTGCAGGCGCCCTCCGGCTGCGACTCTACGCGGCCTCGTTCACGGCTTTCTCGTAGGGAGCTTCGCCGCGCTGCAGACCGCGTCGGGTCGCAGCCGGGCCGAGGGCGCCCACACGCACGGCGCGAACACACGCAAGACGATCAACGGTGCCCGCGCCGGGCGTAGGCGTGGCTAGGAAAGTGCCCCGGTGGACGAGCTGCTCGCGAACCTCGAGGTACGTGTCGCGAGTAAGCCCGCCCAAGCCGGGGAAACGTGGACCGCGCAGCGAATCGCTCTTGGGTAGCGATCGCGCGGCCCCCGCTCCAATCTGCGCAGAACCATGAGCCAGCAGGGTCGAGGCACAGCGCCAACCGACCCGGGACTCGGGCTCCCGGAAGGTCAGCGCTGTGTTCTCGGAGTTACTGGTCATGGGTTGCTTCTTTCTTTTTTGGTCCTTCGTGCTAAACGATCCAGGCCGCGGACAAGCCGCTGACCTTGACCTTCGCCTTCAGGGTCATGTGCTGATCGACCCAGGCGCTGTTGTTGACGACTGCCGGGCCGCTCGTTGCCGAGCCACCGTTGGCCGATGCACTGGCGTCGCCGCCCGTGCCGGCGCCAGCGGTGCCGCCCTGGTTTGTCGTCAGCGTCGAAGCGCCACCCGTAGCCGTGCTGGTGCCGCCAAGGACTGCAGCGTCTGCGCTGGAGCCCTGGTTGCCGCCGATGGCGTCAGCGCTGTTCACGCTGGAGCCCACGGTTCCACCGTTGGCGGCGTTGCCACCGGCGGATGAGGATGCGGAGCCCGAATTGGTGTTCGAGCCGCCTGTCGCGGCACCCGTCGTGTTGGAACCTGACGTGTTGGTGCCGTCCTGCGTGTTGCCGCCGGTCGAGGCGGAGCCGGACTTGGCGTTGCCGCCGTCAGCCCAACCGCCGTCGCCGCCGGTCGAGTTCGCCGTACCGCCAGCGCCACCAGTTGCGGTGTCGCCGCCGGCCGATCCACCGGTGGTCGTCGAGCCACAACCCGCACATGCGTGCGCGTTGCCGCCGTCGCCACCGTTGGCGTTACCGGTGTCGTTGGAGCCGCCGGTGCCTGCACCGCCGTTTGAGGCGCCACTTGCACCACCGGTCGAACCGCCGTCAGTAGAGCCCGTGACCGGGGCACCACCAGCGCCACCCGACGTTGCGCCACCAGCGCCGCCGTCACCGGTGCAACCGACGCCGCTCAGTGACGTCGAGCACCCGTTTCCGCCGTTTCCGCCGTTACCGGCGTTACCAGCGTTGCCACCGGCACTCGAGGCCGAGCTCGAGCCGTCCGACGAACTGCCGCCGGGACCGGTCGAGGAGCTGCCACCGGATCCAGAACCACCGGTGTTGCCGCCGGTGTTCCCACCATTACCGCCGGAACCGCCAGAGACGCTTCCGTTGGAGGGATCAGCAGTGGCGTTGCCGCCGCTGCCGCTGGAGGTGCTGGCGTCGCCGCCATTTGCCTTGGCGTCGTCAGCGTTACCGCCCTTGGCGTTGGCGTTACCACCGGTAGCGTCGCCAGTCTCCGCCTTGCCGCTGTCCTGCTTCTGGACAACGGTGCCGGTGTCGTTCTGGCCGGTGTTGGCCTTGCCGCCGTCCTGCGAGATCTTGGCATCGCCCGACGAGTTGCCGCCGGAAGAGCCTCCATTCGCCTGAGGCGTGTTGGTCGCGGTGCCTGCGGTGTTCGACTGGCTATTGGACGAGGCGCCACCACTGGTGGTGCAGTCCCCGCCCTTGTTGCACGTGTCAGCCGAGCTCTTGGCATTGCCGCTCGTGTTCTTGACGGAGTTCTTGACGTCTCCGCCGTAGCCGGAGGCTTTGCCACCAGTGGCAATTCCTCCCGCTGATGTGGCTGGACCGCTGGTCGCGTTCGCGTTGCTTTGATCCACCGTTGCGGCCTGGGTCCCGTCCTGCGTGACCTTCACAGTCGGGGGCTTAGGCGGGTGGATGCTTGCAAGCGCCGTTGGAACGGCGATGCAGGCAGCAAACGCGACGGCCAGACCGGTCAGCCATCGGGTTTTTCTAGACACCTCTTTGCTCCTTTGTTTACGAACGATTTTGGTGTTGCTAGCCGATCCGTCAGGTCTCCCAAGCAACCCGACGGGGTTGAGGTCAACCGAAGCGGCTACCCAGGTCGTTCGCGACGAGCAAAGTCCACCGACCGCCCAAGGGCCGGCATGGCGTATTGCAGACGCCCAACGCCGAGCGCTGCAATCATGAACAGCGCGAGGAGCGCGGCGAACGGTGTTGTTCCGAGGAGCAACACCAGCGCGCTCGAACCTGCGCCGAGAAGGTTGAAGAGTGTGTGGACGAAGCGCTCCGACGGACTCATGGTCGGCTCGCTCGCCGTCGCGGCCGGGGGCCCCGGCGCAGCACCTGCGCTCTCGAAACCGCTCAGGCCGTGTGGTGCGGTGAAGATCCTGGCCGCAAAGAGTCTCGATAGCTCCACGCTGCCGGCCAGCACTCCCGACCGCGCCAGCGGCGGGGCTCCGAAGATCAGAGGGGTCTGAGCAAGCGGTGCTTCGCCGGCCTGGCTGAAGCTCGAGCCGCCGCCACCTGCAACGGTGGTACCGGGCGTCGCAAGTGTGCCCGTCCAGTGGGCGAGGTTGTCGATGTTGGACTGCGAGGCGCTCGACGACGCGGACCCGCCCTGGGTCACGATCGCGATCTGCTGCGCGTGCTGATCCCACTCCACGCCTTCGCCGCTCGCCTCCTGCACGCGCCGTTTGCGTGATCTCGCTGTAGCTCGCCGAGATCGAGGCGGCGCTGACGCCGTTCGACTGGTCGATCGGCGGGTTCATGGCGCCGTTCCAGGGGATCTCCATCTCGACCCTGTTCCGCACGCTCGCCTGGCCGACGTGTGCCGATGCGACGTTTTGCTGCGTCGTCAGCGCCTCCTGAAGCGCGTCGGCCAGCTGATCGGAGCCCGCCCCCGTCTGCGTCTGGCTCAGCGACTGGCTCGTGACGCTCTCGACGGCGGCGAATCCCAGTGCCACCGACTCGTTCGTCTGCGTGATCTTCTGGATCGAGGCCTGGTTCCCAGAAGCCTGCGACCACACATGAGCCAGGTTCAGTGCATGTGCCTGGGTTGCGACCGTGTCGGAGGTGGCGGTCTGGAGGGTTCCGATCACCTGCGTCGAGGCGACCGAGTGTACGGCGCCGTCGTCGGTTCCGGTCTGGGTCTGCTCGAGGGTCTGGGTCGCCGTGTCGAAAGCGGCGGCCGTCGAGGCGGCGGCCACGCGGTTCTGCTGCTTGATGCCCTCGATCGCGCCGGCCGTCCGGATGATCGTGTTCCGCGGGTCGACCTGCCCGGCGTCAGCGGAGGCGGTCGCGGACTGGATGCTCGTGATCCCCTGGTACTGCGTCGCGTCGCTCTCGCCGTCGCTCGAGACCGTCATCTCCTGGCTGCCGTCGAAGGTCGTGACCGCTGCGGCGGCGGCGGTCGAGGAGTTCGTCTGGGAGATCTGCGGGTTCGCGGGTGGAGGCGGCAGCAGCGCAGACGCGGGCGAGCTCGGTGCGGACGGGGAGTCTGCCGGCCAGACCCAGGTCCAGTTCCACGTCCAGCTGCATTCGCACGCCTGCTGGTAGCTCCAGGTGACCGACCATTCGCCGCGCGTCCAAGTCCAAGTCCACGTCCACATGCCGGGCGTGCCCTGGGGCGCCGAGGTCGCGGCGGGAGAACCCTCTGCCGGTGCCGTCCAGTTCCACGTCCAGTCGGGCGTCGACGTTGGCGTTGCACCCGGATCGGTGGGGGCCGATCCGGTCGTCCAGTTCCAGTTCCAGTTCCAGGGCGTGTCAGAGCTGGTCGGGATCACGACGTCCTTTGGGAGACCCGGGACGACGATCGCGACACCGAGGTTGTCCGGGTTCGTCACCGTCTCGACCGAGGTCAGGCCCGTGGCGCTCGCGTCGTTCAGCTGTGTGAGCAGACCGTCAGCGCCCGGGCTCGCGACGCGGATCGAGACGTTGACGTTGCTGGGGGAGTCCTGGGTCGCGGATGCGATCGAATTGTCCGCAGCCGAGCCGCCCGGTCCCGTGATCCCCTGGGGGGAGTCGGAGGACGAAGAGATGCAGTCGGTCTCATCGGCGGAGCACTGCGCGAGGTCCTGGATGACCGAGCTCGCGTTCTCGACGTCGCCGTAGCTGTTGGGGCCGTTGGCGGGGAGGTCGGTGACCGCGGCGTCGATCAGGGTCGGATCGACCGGGGCTGCGACCGCGGTCGACGTGTTGCCCTGCGTCACCGGCGCGTCATTCCCGGGGCTACCAACCCGAATCGAGACGTTGACGTTCACCGGCGTGACCTGGGTCGAGGTCGCCGTAGGAGTTGCAACCTGTGTACCCGTCGCCGGGCCGGTTGCCCCTGCGGCCGCTGTCGCCGTCGAGGCGTTCGTCTGGTGGACCGATCCGTTCTCTCCAGGGCTCAGCACACGGACGGTCGTGTTGATGTTCGCCGGATCGACCTGCGTTGAAGTTGCCGTCGCGGTTGCCGAGTCCTGCGAAGCAGACGAGGTCGGAGTCGGAGCGATGATCGTGACGGTCGGCACCGGGCTCGTGTCGGGGGCTGTGTCGTCCGGATTGGTATCGACGACCGTCGTGCCGCCGCTGCCGTCGCCGGTTCCGGGGTCGATTTCGACGGTTACGCCCGTCGCCTGCGGGTCTTCTGGCGCGGATTCTCCAGTTACACCCGTCGCCTGTGGGTTGGAATCCGTGTTTCCGGCAGTACTCGTGCCCGAGTTACCACCGGTCTGCGTGTCACCACATTGTCCATTGACGTACGAAGCCGACGGGCTCGTATTCGAATCCGTCGGCGATTGGCCGTCTGTTGAAGGTGTGGAGGCGGTTGAACCGAGTCCGTTTGCACAGGACTCGCTGCCAGTTGTGCCACCCGGTGGGGAGTTGGCGACTGGAATCGTCTCACCTGAAGTGGAATCTGCTTGAGAAGCCGCCGGGGCTGCGCTTCCCGGGGTTGCGTTTGCGTCAGTAGCCGCGCCGCCTGGCGCAAGAGCTGTCGGAGCCGAGCCGGAGCCTGATCCCGATCCGCCCGCCGAGCCCGCACCTGCAGCCGCGCCTGCGCCGTTTCCCTGCACGACTGCGCCGTTGTCGCCCGGATTTCCGACTCTCACGTCGACATTCACGTTCTTTGGCTTGTCCTGGCTCGCGTTCGCCGACGCATTCGCGTTTCCGGCGTGATCCGAGTTCCCGGGGGGATCGCTGTTGTCCGGGCGCATTGGCCGAGTTGCCGGGGGAGCTGTTCTGGCCGGTTGCGTTGCCGTTCAGGGAGTTGTCGCTGTTGCCGTTATTCTGCTCATTTGCAGCGGTGGTTACAGGTGGCGCGGCGTCCGGCGTCGGCGTCACGGCCGGTGCAGCCGCGTTGCCGTTCCCATTTCCGTTCCCGTTGCCCTGTGCCGCCGCTGTGTCCCCAGCGCTCGTCGTGGTCGACGCCGACGCATCCGGAGTGACAGGCACGCTCGGCGCCGGGGAGGCGTTGTGAGCGCTGGTCGTCGTCGTAGGGTCGCCGCTGCTACTGGTCGTGGTCGCGGCGGCCGGATCGCTCGTGGTGCTTGTTGCGGAAGAGTTCCCGTTCCCGTTGTCCGCGAGAGCAAGGGCCGGCGACGCGAGGAAAGCGAGGATGCAGATCGAGATTGCGACGAGCCGGCTGTGGATGCGGCTCGAACGCGTGGAGGCGCGGCACGTCGGCGTGCCTGCTGACCCCAATCGCTCCCCATTTGAACCCAGCCGCAAAAGCTCCCCGATTTGCCTCTCTCCCCCGAGAAGGCGAGTGTTGATCTCGTCGCTCGATCGTACTCCTCGACCTTGGGACATTCAATAGTCCCGAAGCGGAATAACGCGAACGAAACACCTGGGTGTCCGTTCGTTAACGCGACGGCGCGACACGAACGAAACATCCGCGTGTTCGTCGGTCACGGCGACGCCGCCAACGCGAACCAAACGTGCAAGCGTTCACTGCTTACCGCGACGCTGCGAACACGCGACGGCGCAGCGTCAAAGCGAAGTTTCGGCGGATGGTTTTACGAACTTCGGAGGATGTTTTCGAGTGGCTTAGAGCGCGCGATCCGAGAGGTGACGGCTGTCGCCCTCGTCTCGCGAAGCCTCTATTCACCTAGCAAGGTGACGCGTGTAGCCCAAGATTTTCCGCCGCTAGTCCGTGACGTCGCCGGTATTGGGTGCTCCGCCGCGAACGTACGTCCCGGCGGTGACCGCGGCACCCCCTCCGGCACGGTGATTCAGGCGGCACAGTGCTTCGAGCTCGGGACTAATCCGTCACGTCGACCGGCACCTGCCAGCTGCCGGGGCCTCGCGCGTACCTCTGTTCGATCGCCGTCATGCCTGGTAGGAAGTACGCACCCAATGTGACGGCTGCTCCGAGCACTGCAGCCCCGATCAGGGTCGCTCGCACGCCGACCAAAGCGGCAACGGGAGCGGTAAGCGCAAATGACAGCGGCATGAGCGCGATCGAGACCAACCAGTCGAGGCTCGAGACCCTCCCCAGCAGCGAACCGGGGACATGTCGCTGCTTGATCGTCGCCCACACGATGGTGCCGGCTGCCTCGAGGGCGTTGAACAGGAGGCAGGCGATCATCAGCTGCCAGGCGGCGTTCGCAATGCCGTAACCGGCGATCGCCAACGTCGCGAGTGTCCAGGTCACGTACATGACGGTCACATCACGCCTCGGGTGGCCGCGCTGGCCCATGAAGACCGCAGCACCGACGGCCCCGAGCCCACCGGCGGCAACCACGAGGCCAAGCGTGCCTGCGGAAGCATGCAGGTCGTTCTTCACGAGGTAAGGGAGTAGTACTTCCGCCGGACCGAGAAAGAGGAGATAGCCGAACGCTGCGGAGAGAAGGGTTCCCCACAGCCAGACGCGGCCGCGGACGAACCGCAGGCCTTCTTTGAGAGCCGTCGTCGGGGACGCTTGATGCTCGCGGTGACGTTGCGTCCTTTTGGGGATTGCAAGCACTGCTGCGAGGGATGCGGCGAACGACGCTGCGTCCACCGTGAACGCAAGACCGGCCGAGGCTGCCACCAAAGCCCCGCCCGCTACCGGCCCCGCGAGCCTGAGCGCGATCGGCCGGACGAACTGGTCGAGCGCGTTGGCGGCGGGGAGCTCCGGCTTCGGAAGCAGATCGGGGACGATCGCCTCGAAGGCAGGCATGAAGAAAGCCGTCCCGATGCCGTAGAACGCAACGACCGCGACGAGCTGCCAGAACTGGAGCATGCCGGTGAAGATGAGAGCGGCGAGCGCCCCAACCGCCACCGCGCGCAAGCCGTCCGCCCACGCCATGACGAGCCGTCTGTCGTACCGGTCGCTGACGACGCCGCCGACGAGCAAGAACGCGATCGTCGGAACCGTCATCCCGATACCCACGATCGAGAGCGCAGCCGGGGCGTTCCAGAGCGTGTAGGTCTCCCAGGCGATCGCGACGAGAAAGATTCCGTCGCCGATGAGCGAGACCGTCATCCCCATCCAGAGGACGCGAAAGTCGCGATGTCTCAGCGGAGTGAGCAGGTGCCCGCGACGAAAGCCGCCGGGTCGATCGAGCGAGTCGTAACTATGCTGCATTCGAGGCCGACGGCGACTCGATGTCCTCCTCCGCCGGCTCGCCGGCAAGCGCGAGGAAGTTCGACAACGCCGCAGCGTCCATCGGACGGGCGAACAGGTAGCCCTGTCCCAACTCGCAGCCGAGCTCCTCGAGCGAGTTCGCCTGCTCCGCAAGCTCGATTCCTTCCGCGACGACCTCGAGCGAGAGACTCGTACCGAGCGCGATGATGGCGGACGTCAACGCCTCGTTGTCCTCGGAGCCGACGAAGGAACGGTCCATCTTGAGGATGTCGACCGGGAAACGGCTGAGATAGCTGAGCGAGGAGTACCCGGTACCGAAGTCGTCCATCGCCAGACGGATGCCGAGTCCCTTGAGGTCGTGCAGCTGCTGCATGGCGAAATCGGTGTCCGAGAGCATCAGGGACTCCGTGATCTCGAGAACCAGGGAGGACGCCGGCAGTCCTGTGAGGGACAGCGCGCTCCGCACATCGGTGACGAGCGTCTCGGATTGCAGCTGTCTGACCGAGAGGTTCACGCTCATCGTCAGGGGCTCGTCGCGTGCGAAGCGCTCCTGGAGTCGAACACCTTCGTAGCACGCGGTCTCGAGGATCCAGCGGCCCATCGGAATGATCAGGCCCGTCTCCTCGGCGACCGGGATGAACTGGATGGGAGGAATCGTCCCGCGCGTGGGATGGTTCCAACGGACGAGCGCCTCGACGCCGAGGATCTCTCTGCCTGAGAGCCGGACGACCGGCTGATAGTGCAGTTCGAGCTGGTCCAGGCTCAGCGCATGCTGGAGATCCGATCGAAGCTCCAGTCGCTCGACGACGCGCTCGTGCATGGTCGGCTCGAAGACGCGGTAGCTTCCCTTGCTGTCGCGCTTGGCCATGTACATCGCGACGTCGGCGTTCCGCAGCAGCTCGGTCGCCTCGGGCGTCTCCAGATCCTCGCCGACGAGACAGATGCCCACGCTCGCGCGGGGTACGACGTTCTTGCCGTCGATCTCGATCGGGAGCTCGAGGGCCCTGAGGATTCTCGAGGCGGCGTCGGCCGCGTCGGCCGAACCATCCACGCCGTCGAGCAGCACGGCGAACTCGTCCCCGCCGAAGCGCGCGACCGTATCGGTCGGCCGGACGGCGATCTTCAGCCTTCGCCCGACTTCTTGCAGAACCTCGTCCCCCGCCGTGTGGCCGAGGCTGTCGTTCACGGTCTTGAAGTCGTCCAGGTCGATGAACATGACCGCGATCTCGGGAATACCCCGCGTGGAGCGCATCAGGGCGTGCTCGACACGGTCTGAGAACAGCGCCCGGTTGGCGAGCTTGGTCACCGGGTCGTGGAAAGCCTGGTGGGCCAACTGCTCCTCGAAGGCCTTCCGCTCGCTGACGTCGCGGCTGTTCAGCACGATCCCGTGGACGTGCTCGTCGTGCAGGAGGTCGGTGTGCTGCACCTCGAAGGTGAGAGGCGTGCCGTCCCGGTGGAGGACCGAGCACTCGATCGTGTGGCCCTCGGCTTCGCCCGGGCCGTCGAGCGCGATCAGTTGGGCCAGGAGAGGCCTGTCGCTCTCGACGAGCAACCGGTCGAAACGCCGGCCCTCGACTTCATGGGAGCGGTACCCGAGCACCCGCTCGATCGAAGGGCTTTGGTAGGTGACGATGCCCTCGCCGTCGAGCACCGTGATCAGGTCGCTGGCATGGGCGACGAGCGAGCGGAAGCGCGCCTCGCCCTGTCGGCGATGAAGATCGGCCGCGAGCGATGCGCCTTCGACGGCCAGGGAGACCTGGGTCGCGAGTGCGCCGAGCGCGTCCGCAAGGTCACGCGTGACGCTCTCGGGCGACGAGACAACAAGTGCACCGCGTACGTCGCCCCGGACGGTGAGGGGAGCGACCATCGTGGTCTGCCCCTCGGGGAGCCGGAGGTCGCCGCGCACGTACGCCGGCGGATCGGAATGAAGGACTCGGAGCGACCCGGAGCCGTTGCTCAGCCAGTCACGGGTGCCGTCACCTACGAGACCACCGGTGGCCCCGTCGGATGAGGCCTCGACGACCGCCTGGTTCTGCGCGATGAGCACGAGGCGCACCGGCGGCTCCGCTCCCAGCAGACGATGGACGGCGGAGATCGCCGCCGTTGCCACCTGGTCGTGGCCGGCGGCGGCAACGAGCTCGACGCCCGCTCCTCGCAGAGCGCGCTCGCGCGAGACCACGCGCGCCTCCTGCCGGACCAGCCCGGCCATCCTCACGACGACCAGTAGGAAGAGGACCGCGGAGGCGACGATGAGAACGAGCAAGTCGGGGTTGCCGAGGGACTGGGCAAGCCGGATCCCCGGGGCTATCAGGCACGCGGCGCCGAGCAGGGTGAGCCGGAGCGGCGTCAGTGGCGTCCGCGAATCCGCAGCCGGCTCCTCGAGGGAGCGCATGGACGGATGCAGAGCAGCCGCGCCCCAGAGGAGGTAGTAGAAGATCCAGCCGGCGTCGTAGATCAGCTGGTGGTTGTAGGTGTCCTTCAGGAGCGCGTAGTTGTAGGCGGAGTCCGTCGCCAGCAGGCAGACGATGCTGCTGACGAGGAGCCAGAACGCGGGCGAGCGCTTGCCGCCGTCGACGGCAAGGCGAATGGCGGCGGCGAGCAGCAGGACGTCGCCGAGCGGGTAGGCGACCGACACTGCGTTCGCGAGCAGCGAGAGGTTCTCGAGATGGACGTTCGGTGCAATCAGGAAGACCCAGGAGAGCAGGCCGATGCCGATCGTCAGGATCAGTGCATCGATCAGTGCGGCGCGGTCGGGGCGCGGGCTTCGCCGTCTGATGAGGATGAGCAGGCCTGCCATCAACACGGGGTACACGAAGAGGTAGAGCCCGTCGCCGATCGAGGGAAAGCCGACGTCGGCTCCCAGTAGCTTGGGATAGCTGTACGTGTAGAGGTCGCCGCTCAAGAAGAGGAACTGGCCAGCAGCGAACAGCCACCACGCGGCCCTGGCGGCGGGTTTGTTCATCCGGATTCCCGCGACGATCGCAAGGACCCCGGTCAGGCCGAGGAAGTTGATCAGCGGACCGTTGCCCGAAAGCCCCGGCGCAAACAGATAGAGAGCCGAGAGCAGGCCGGTGACGGCCAGGTACCAGATCCACGCCCGCTCCCGCGACCAGCCCGGAAGCGCAAACGCCTTCATGCCGCACGCTCCTTGGGCCGCGCAGGCTGGAGATCGAAGACATTCACCAGGCGTCCAAGGACGTCGATCAGCTGGTCGACCTCAGCGTCGGTATTCGCATCGGTCATCTGGATGCGGAATCCCACTTCGCTCTTCGGAACGAGCGGATACGCGGCGAGCGTGACGTAGATCCCGTTGTCGAAGAGGAACCGACCGACTGCGTCGATGTCCTCCTGTCGCGCGAGGGGCACCTCGATGATCGGGAAGCCCGACCGGTTGGGCGTGTGCACGCCGATCCGATCGAGATAGCCGAGCACCTTGGCGGTCTTTCGCCAGAGGCCCGCACGGATCGCGTCGCCGCGCTTCTCGTTGACGTCGAGGCCGGCAATGACAGTGGCCAGCGACGCAACCGGAGATGGGCCCGAGTACAGATAGGGCGGCGCAGCGGTCTTCAGCAAGCGCTTCAGGTCCGGGGGACAGGTGAGGAACGCGGCCAGAGATGAGTAGGACTTGGACAGACCGGCGACGAGCAGCACGTGGTCGTATGTCTCGCCGGTGTAGCGCACGATGCTGTTGCCCCGATTTCCGTAGACGCTGAGCTCGTCGTCGCTTCGCTCGCCGATCACTCCGAAGCCGTGGGCGTCGTCGACGTAGAGGAGCGCGTCGTACTCCCGGGCGAGGTTCGCGAATGCGGGCAGGTCGATCGCGTTGCCCGTCATGCTGTTGACACCGTCGACGCAGATCAGGCGCGGTTGCCCGCCGCCCTCGCGGAGCAGGCGCTCGAGATCCTCCGCGTCTTCGAAGATGAACCTCTTGATCGTCGCGCCACGGGCGGCGGCCAGTTGACATCCTTCGTAGATCGTCTTGTGCGCGCGCGATTCGACATAGATCGTGCCGCTCCCCGCAAGCACCGGGATCACCGACATGTGGATCAGGGTGATCGTCGGCAGGACGAGCGTGTCCGGGGCGCCGACGAGCTCGGCCAGTCGTTCCTCGATCTGCTCGTAGAGGACCGGGCTCCCGAGCAGGCGCGACCAGCTCGGATGTGTCCCCCACTTCGCCAGATACGACGGGACAACGTCGATGATCTCGCGCTCGAGATCGAATCCGAGGTAGTTACAGGAGGCGAAGTCAGCGAGCCACTTGTCGCCCACGCGGATCATCCGGCCGTCGATCTCCTGGATGACCGCATCGGTCATCGGATTGGACCGTTCGAGCTCGGCCAGGTCGTGACAGGCGGCAAGCCACTTGTCGATCCAGGGGAGAGGGGCCGACGCAGGCCGTCGGCTCGCGGACGCGCGCGCAGTCATCTCCAAGGCATCGACCGGAGCCGTGGGCGGCTTTAGGGCCGGATCACGCCCTCGATGCCAAGAGTCAAAGCCCCAAAGGCCCCGAGCGATGGGCGGAACTAGGCTCGAACCAGTGACAGCTGCCTCGATCCGCCGGGCTCGCTGCCGCCCGTGAACCTTGGCAGAGTGACCGCTGTCGTCCTTTGACGAAACGGACGACCTTCGGGGACCACCGTGACGCCGGCCCGTAATCGTGTAACACCAACTGGTGACATCGAGGCGATCCCGCTCCGGGGTGCGTGGACGGGCAACCGGGGCATCCTTCACTCCGGCCACGAGATCGTCCGCTTCCACGCAAGCGACCTCTGGATCACCTGCGCGCTCGAGTTCCAAGGGCGCTGGCATGAGCAATGGCAGCCGCATCACTACACGTTCCTGTATTTCCACGACGAAGCGGTCTCGTTCGCCGCCGGACATCGCCCGTGCGCGGAATGCCGGCGAGATAGCTACAACGCCTATCGCGCGGCCTGGGCCGAGGGCCTCGGGGTCGATGTGCCGTCGGCGAAGATGATGAACCGGCAATTGCACGGCGAGCGGATCCTTCGGGGGACCCACCGCCGACGTCTTCACCGGCTGCCTTGGGCCGACCTGCCTGACGGCGCCTTCGTTCTGCTCGACACGTCCCCCACCATCGTCATCGGTGACCAACTGACAGAGTGGACGCGCGAGGGATACCGAGGCCTAGGGGCTCGGCCAATACAGGGGACCGTGGACGTCATCACGCCGCCCTCAACCCTTGCCGCGTTACGCGCCGGCTACCGCGTCCAGATCGATGCTTCTGCGCGTGGGTGAGCCAGCACAGGAACCGTAACCCGCAGTGCTCGTCGAACCAGGCTGCCCTTCGAGTCGTTCAGCCACCGCGCGGCTAGCGGCAGTCGGCGCGTCTAACACGACAGCGCTAGTTTTCAATCGTCGTAGCGGGAGGAGTAGGAATTCCCAACGTCATGGACGACCAGTCACGCAGTAGAACGGTGATCCTGCTTCGGCACGGGAAGTCGAGCTGGTCGGATTCGACACTTGCCGACATCGACCGCCCGCTCGCGCCGCGAGGCGAACGCGCGGCGAGGAAGCTTGCCAAGTACATCCGGCGAAAGAGGATCCGGCCCGCGCTTGTCCTCTG
The DNA here is from genome assembly GCA_963833255.1 of uncultured Actinomycetes bacterium. Lineage (GTDB taxonomy): Bacteria > Actinomycetota > Thermoleophilia > Gaiellales > Gaiellaceae > 3-1-20CM-4-69-9. The sequence continues at coordinate 27,302 of CAWHXK010000051.1, read as the reverse complement.
CTCCCCCGCGCTTCGCACCCGCCAGACGCTCGAGGCGGTCGAGGCTTCTCTCGGCAAGCGCTGCGTGGTCGAGGTCGTGCCGCAGCTCTACGCCGCCTCGGAACAGGAACTCCTCGAACGGCTGCAGGCTCTTCCCGAGCCCGTCAGTTCGGTAATGCTCATCGGCCACAATCCGGGCCTACAAAACCTCGCGCTGGTGCGCGTTCGCAGGGTGTGGCTGCGAAATCCTCGGGCCCCGCTCTCGCTCGGCGACCTCTCCTAGCTTCGAGCTCGCGGTTTCCGGCTCGGCCGGAGCGAAGGCGCATGCGAGCGGCTCTCCGGCTGTGGATCTTGCTCAAATCTATGCGTAGTTCCCTCGTTATATATCCTTACTTGAAGGTTTCTGCCCACTGACGGCGCGCGGACGGTCCGCCGACCCAATGTGGCTTATGGCGTCTATCTGTGGGAGGCAATAAATGAAGCTGGACCTATTCACGCGCGACGGGCGGCCGTCTCGACGACGGCGACTGGCAGTCGTCGTAACGGCCCTGGCGGCCATGGCCATAGCGTTGACTCCGGCCGGATCCGCGAGCCCACCGTCGTCCGGGATCAAGCAGTACACCGTCTGCCTCGCGCAGTCTGCGACTCCAGGCACATGCGACACGTCGGCGCTTCCCGGAGGCTCCGTGGTCTCGCTGACGTTGACGATCACGAATGCCAACAGCAGCACGCAGTCGCTCGGGTCCGCGAACATCGACGGGCCTGTGGGCTCGAATGGGCAGCCGGTCTTCCCAATCAACCTCGACCCGGCCAAAGGGCCCATTGCCGACGTTTGTCTCGGGAACCGGGACGTTCGGTACCAACAACTCCGGCGAGCTCCAGCTTCGGAACCTCACCGTTGCGCCAGGATCGTCACCGCTGAGGGTCTCATTCAGCGTCGTGACGTCCTGTACCGGGGGAAGCGGTACGTGGAAGGCTCCTGCAAAGCAGTCGAACAATTTCCTCGGCAACGGCAACGACTTCGCCTTGGTCCAGTCCAGCGGGCTGGCGTCGAGCGTCGGCAGCGGCAGCTGCAAGCTCGTGTGGCTCTATCCACCGAACCATGCGAACAAGAACGCCACCATTACGAACACCGCCTACACGCCGACGGTTGGCGGAAACGTGCATAACGTCGCCGTCGAGGCGGTCGCGGCCGATGGCGTCACGCCGCTCGACCTGAACAGCGGCACGGCGACCCTCAGCCCGACCAGCGGGAAGTTCGACTGCGGATCGTCGTGTGGAAGCTTCAGCGGGCTGACGTCGACGACGTTCGAGCACGGCGTGGCGACGTTCCCGACTCTCACAAGCAGCTACACCGGCAGCGGCTTCACACTGCAAGCAAGCGCGACGGGACTGCAGCCGACGCCGAACAGCGATCCGCCGTTCAACATCTCGATCGACGGAAAGCCTTGCGATCCGGGTGCGTCGTGTTCGTTCTCGAACGAGCTGCTCGGAGGCAAGAGCGACTCACGCCTCGACGTTTCGGTGAGTAGCGGCGTGACGTTCCTCGCCGTGAACCCGTACTCGTACGACGCCACGGCCCATCCGTGCGGGACGAACTTCGTCCATATCGCCGGCACGACCGGGTTCGAGGAATTCCACGCCGGCGTCCCGAACGGGCTGAAGCTCACGTACTACGTGAACCAGAAGAACATCGACGCGACGTACGGAAAGAATGTCGGCGCGCAGTACATCCCGATCTGCGCCGGCACGTTCAAGGTCGTCAACGGCGTGATCACACCGTGCACCAACTACGACGACACGACCGATACGACCGGTTGGCCCGCGGACGAGATCGACGGCAGCGGCCGCTTCACCGGGGCGGTCGGCCACGCGATCTGCCGGTCCGACGGTCGCTACTGGGGCATCGTCCCTTCGTTCCAGGACAAGACAAGATCCCGCCGCCGGCCCGCAGACCGTCTCGTGGGGGAGCAAGAACATCGACGGCGCCACCTACCGCGGCTTCACGATGACGGTACCGCCGCAGTGGGACTACAAGGGCGGCACCTAGAGGACAGGTGAGAAACGGAGGCTCCCGCTCACTGCGGGAGCGGGGGCCTCTGCAGTTGCATAACCGCCAGCTTCGCCACGATCGCGTCCCGCTCTCGCTCGAGGTCCTCGATCGGCCCGCCCACCATCTCTCCCAGCCGACCCAGGGCGTCCAGCGTCAGCGCCACCTCGTAATCGGCGCTTCGCATCCCGATGTTCTCCCCCTCGATCCGCGCGAGCTTGAGGCTCTCGTCGAACGCAGCTCCGGCCCGCTCGAGATCCCTCAGCTGCATGAACGCCCAGCCGCGCAGCCGCTGCAACATGGCCGCGAGGATCGCGACGCCGGGCGTCGTCTTGGTCCGACCGAGCGCGTGGTCGGCGAGTTCGAGCGCCGCGGCGCTTGCACCTTGGTGGACGAGGGATTCCACGCGCCAAACGTCCGCAGCCAACGCCTCGACCTCGTCGCCCTCAGTCGAGAACAGCTCATGTGCCTCGGCGAGTAGGGAATGTGCCTCGTCGAAATTCCCGGTCCGTCCGGCGAAGCGGCCCAGCTCGCTGGCCGCGTCAGCGACCTTGAGCGGGTTGCCCGCAACGCGGCGGAGCTCGAGGCCGCTGCGGAAGAGCGGCTCTGCCTCCTCCAGCCTTCCCTGGTCAGAGCGTATGCACGCCACATTGAGGGCAGCGACCGTCGCGTTCATTTCGTCGCCGATCCGTAGAAACGTTCTGCGCGCGCGGTCGGCATGCTCGATCGCTTCCTCCCACCGGCCTGCGAGGTACGCACGCCCGCCCATGATGTTGAGGGCCCATGCGAGGCGGTCGAGGGCGCCGAGGCGCTCGTAAATCTCGACGGCGCGCGGAGAGTAGACGGCCTCGTCATGGCGGCCGAGCGCCAGGTACGCCCAGTCGAGGATGAAGTAGGCGTGCGCAAGCGCGTCCTCGGCACCCGATGCCTCTGCCTCGGCGATCGCGCGGTTGCACCACGAGATTGCGTCACTCGGACGCCACTGGTGCTGGAGTACGCCCGCGTACCAGTTGAACAAGTGCGCGCGCTGTGCTGCGGCGGCAACGCCCTCCACGCCCTCGATCAGCCGCAGTGCCTGACTCAGACGACGCAGAGCCTGTGGGTAGTTCCCGAGCCGCAGCCGCACAACGGCCTCCTGCTGCACGAGACGCGCCTCGTGCACGGCGTCGCCGCCCCAGAATGCGCGCGCCTCCCGATACGCGCTCGCCGCGTCTTCGTATGCAGCCATGCGCATTCGCACGTCGCCTAGCAGCTCCCACACCTTGGCGACCTCGTCGGCCGGTGCCTCGGACCATGAGTTCGCTGCCTCGAGAGCTCGCTCGAGGAACTGTGTGGTCTCGACATTCGCGTACTTCTCCTCGGCCCTCCTCGAGGCGTCGACCGAGTAGCGCCACGTTTCCGGCCAACGCTCGGCACGGTAGTAGTGGAGAGACAGAAGCTCTGCCGAGTCATCAGCCCGACCCGCTTCGCGCCGCGCGATCACATCCGCGACGCGCCCGTGGAGCTCCCGCCGGCGCCTGTACGAGAGCCCTTCGTAGGCACCGTCGCGAATCAGGGCATGTCGGAACCGGAAGCCGCCAGGGACGTCCGGATCGCGCTCGACGAACTCGCCCAGACGGCTCCATGCCTCGGAGTCGGACGCGGCCGTCGGGTCACCGTCGAGCACGTCCGCGATCACCGCGCCGGAGAACGACGTACCGAGGACAGACGCCCAGCGCAGGAGAGCACGGTCGGCAGGAGCGAGCCGGTCGATGCGCGTGGCGACGAGCGCCTCGACGGTTTCTGGCAGCTGCTCACCGGCCCCGCCCGCCTCCTCGGGAGCCGCGAGCTCTCGGAGGAAAAGCGGGTTGCCAGCGCCTCTGTCGAAGATCGCGCCCAGCTCCTCCTCCGAAAGCTCTCGGCCGCCCGCGGCAGCTCGAATCAGCGACTTCGCGTCGTCCGGCGGAAGCGGTTCGAGCCGGAGCGTCATGGCCGGCAAAGGCGGCGTCCCTTCGGCCGCGAGGAATCCACCCCCGCTCGGCCGACGAGTCGTACAGGTGAGCCAGGGGCGCGTCGGCAACTGGGTGCCCAGGTGACGGAGAAGCTCTGTGGACGCGTCGTCCATCCAGTGAACGTCCTCGAAGAGGAGCAGCGTCGGCGAGTCGAGCAGCCTTCCGAGCAGCGTGCCGAGCACACCGTGTAGCCGTGCGCGCCGGAAAGAGGGGTCGAGATCGTCGACCTCCGGAGTCGACTCGACCTCGGCGTCGAGCGGCGCACCCAGCAGCGGCACCCACGGAACGAGCTCCTCGTCGACCGCCCGCAGGCGCTCGCCGAGCGCGAAACGATTTGCCGCGCCGGCATCTGTCAGCGGCACGTCGAGGAGTGACCGGAAGAAGGACGTGAAGACGTGATACGGCGTCGACGACTCGTACTGCTCGCACCGGAGTGTCACGAGCTCCATGTCTGCGCAGTGCGTCCGCAGCTCCTCGGCGAGGCGTGACTTCCCGATCCCGGGCTCGCCGATGAGCTCGACGAGCGTCCCGAACCCCATCCGCACCGGCGCGACCGATGCGGAGAGCACTGCGCGCTCACGCTCGCGGTCGACGAAGGGAAGCTCATCGTCGGCCGTCTCGCCTGTCCGCTCGGTTTCTGGCAAGAGGTCGCCGAGCACCACGGCACGAACGGCATCCGCCTTTCCCTTCACCTGGAAGGGCTCGAGCTCCGTCGCGGCGAACGATCCGCCTCCGCGTGAGAACGCCGACGCCGAGACCCAGATCTCGTCCTCGCCTGCGCGAGCCATCAACCGGGCGGCAAGCGCGGCCGTGTCGCCGAGAATCGTGTACGTGCGGCGAAACGTGGCACCGACCTGACCGGCGAAGACCCGTCCCTCGCTGACCCCCACGTGCACCGGGAGCGGCAGGCCTTGGTCGACGGCCGCTCGAAGCGTCCGGAGGAGCCGCTCCTCGTCGTCTCCGAACGTCTGCGGTGCCCCCGCCACGAGGATGATCCGGCCGCCGTCGCGGTCGATGTCGCTTTCGAGGACCGTCACCTCGTGCTCGTCCGCGGCGACCTGGATCGTCTCCATCAACGCGTGGAGCGCTTCCGCCGCCGCCGCGGCGCCCTCGGTCGCGACGATTTCGTCGGTTCCCGCGAACCGGACGAACGCGACGGCCGCATGCCGGTGTTCGCCCTCGAGTGGTCCGACCTCGAGCAGCTGCGCACGCAGGGGCGCCGGCACCGCCACCTCGATCGGCGTGCTGCCCACATCGGGCATCGGGATCAGTTTCGCAGAGCCCGCCGGGGCCGCCTGCAGAAGCTTGCCAGGGCCTTTGTCGTCGCCAAGGGTCTCCGGCTCGAGCAGCGCGGCGGTCTCGGGGCTGACGAGGATCTCGCCGGCTTCCGACGCTGCCTCCATCTCGACGACCCGTGTCGCGGCCGGTCCTGTTACGAGGAGCTCGCGATGAGAGCCACCGACGAGGAAGAACTGGAAGCGGCCGGAGTGGAGGCCGGCGTGCATCTTCAGCATCACCGACCCCGCCGATGTTCGCGGCCGGCCGATCGTGCGCAGCGTCCGGCGCATTTCGAACGCAGCCCGAGCGGCACGCGCAGCGTGGTCGTCGCCGTCGTACAGCAGCAGCAGCGCATCGCCTCCGAACTTGAGCAATCCGCCGCCTTCGGCGTACGCGACATCGAGCAGCGCCGAGAAGGTCGCATTCATGACGTCGGTCACCTCTTCGGCACCGGCGCGGCCAATGTTCGACAGCCGCTCCGACATCGCCGTGAAGCCGGAGATGTCGACGAACGAAATGGTCCCGTCCACCTCGAGCCACCGAAGCTCAGGATTCTCCTGCAGCCACTCGACGGTAATCCGCGGTACGAACGGGATGAGTTCCACTGAAGCTGAGCTCATCGGCGCCACTACGCGATTGTGCCTGGCTGGGACACAACGGAACGCCCGACCGCTACACGACGAGCACGATCAGTGCTTTGCACTGCAAGCTCGGGGACCAGCACCGTGGGTCCGGCTCGGGTGCGGCCTTCAGGTAATCGGGCTAAGCGGTCGGCTCCGTCGCCGGAACCGGCGCGTCCACGGGCGCCCGAGAGAACCAAAGCGCACCAGCCGCACCGACGGCGTAGGCGACGACGAGGGTGACGACAGCGCTCGCGGTCCCAGGCTTCTGCGTCATGTTCCAGACAATCCCGAGCACGAGCGCGAGGTTCGTGAACTCGGCGACCCAAAGGCCCGGATGCCGCGTCATTCGCCGCGCCTGCTCGCCGAGCGGGCCGGGGCCGTTTTCCTGCAGTGCTTCCCCGAGCTTGTGCGCGGTCCGCTCGGCAACGATGGGCCCCTGGAGCGTCACCACAGCGAGGCCGACGATCGACACATAGATCCAGCCGGTGTCCCACGTCCAGATGTCCGACGTCATGTACGCACCGGTGGCGAACAGCCCGAGGACCGCGATCGGGAATGCGCGGCCGACCTTGCCCGCGACTCTCCCCCACGGGATCGCGTCCGCAAGCGTCTGCGCGTTGCGAAGCTGGAAGATGCATACGAGGAGAATCGAGCCCGCCCCGATCCCGATGAGGAGTGAGAGCAAGTGCAGGTAGAGAACCACGTGGTACGTGTCCAAAGGAACGACCCTCCTGAAGTTGGTGACGCCGCAACCCGACTGTACGGAAGATCGAGAGTCTCTTCAAGGCGGCGCCCGGCGATAAGTCGATATGGGCGGTGACGGATCGAACCGCCGACCTCCTGTCTCGGGACAGAGGGAGTCGAGCCTTGGCGATTGATTAAGTGTGACGGGGACACCGTGGCGCCAGCCCGCAATCGTGTAACACCAACTGGGGACATCGAAGCGATCCCGCTCCGGGGTGCGTGGACGGGCAACCGGGGCATCCTTCACTCCGGCCACGAGATCGTCCGCTTCCACGCAAGCGACCTCTGGATCACCTGCGCGCTCGAGTTCCGAGGGCGCTGGCATGAGCAATGGCTGCCGCATCACTACACGTTCCTGTACTTCCACGATGAAGCGGTCTCCTTCGCTGCCGGGCATCGCCCGTGCGCCGAATGCCGGCGGGATAGCTACAACGCGTATCGCGCGGCCTGGGCCGAGGGCCTCGGGGTCGATGTGCCGTCGGCGAAGATGATGAACCGGCAATTGCATGGCGAGCGGATCGTTCGGGGGACCCACCGCCGACGTCTTCACCGGCTGCCTTGGACCGACCTGCCTGACGGCGCCTTCGTTCTGCTGGACACGTCCCCCATCATCGTCATCGGTGACCAACTGACAGAGTGGACGCGCGAGGGATACCGAGGCCCAAGCGCTCGGCCAATGAAGGGGACCGTGGACGTCATCACGCCGCCCTCAACCCTTGCCGCGTTACGCGCCGGCTATCGCGTCCAGATCGATGCTTCTGCGCGTGTAGTTTCCAATCGTCGTAGCTGAGGATGAGGAGCAGGAACTCCCCAACGTCATGAACGACCAGTCACGCAGTAGAACGGTGATCCTGCTTCGGCACGGGAAGTCGAGTTGGTCGGATTCGACACTTGCCGACATCGACCGCCCGCTCGCGCCGCGCGGCGAACGCGCGGCGAGGAAGCTTGCCAAGTACATCCGGCGGAAGAGGATCCAGCCCGCGCTCGTCCTCTGCTCCCCCGCGCTTCGCACCCGCCAGACGCTCGAGGCGGTCGAGGCTTCACTCGGCAAGCGCTGCGCGGTCGAGGTCGTGCCGCAGCTCTACGCCGCCTCGGAACAGGAACTGCTCGAACGGCTGCACGCTCTTCCCGAGCCCGTCAGTTCGGTGATGCTCATCGGCCACAACCCGGGGCTACACAACCTCGCGCTCTTGCTCGCTTCGGGGGGTGCTGACCTAGCGCAGCTCGAGGAAAAGTTCCCGACCGGTGCGCTTGCCACGCTCGTTGTTCACAGCGAACGCTGGACCGCTCTGGGCCCTGGCGAAGCAGAACTCGTCGATTACGTTGTGCCCAGGCAGCTGGGCTGAGGCTCGGCCGACCCACAGGCGAGGAGGTGCGTATGAAGACCGACAAATCGGGGCGCACGAGTGCGGGCATTCTGCTCTGGCGCAGCCGGAACGGTCACATAGAGGTGCTCCTGGCGCATCAGGGCGGACCTTTCTGGATCAAGAAGGACATCGGCCACTGGACGATCCCCAAGGGCGAGATTGAGCCCGGTGAGGAGTCCGTGGCGGTGGCTCGGCGAGAGTTCGCAGAAGAAACCGGACACCAAGCCCCCAACCACCCGCTCATCGAGCTTGGACAGATCACCCAGAAGTCGGGCAAGCTCGTGCTGGGGTGGGCGGTTCAGGGAGACCTCGACCCATCGACCGCCACGAGCAACACCTTCGACATGGAGTGGCCGCCGCATTCAGGCACGATCCAGGCATTCCCCGAGATCGACCGCGTCGAATGGTTCGATCTCGACGAGGCACGCAGAAGGCTGAAGGCAGCGCAGGTCCCGTTCCTCGATCGGCTTCAGGCGGCCCTTGCGGCCGACCACACATAACCGATCCTTAGCGCATGTTGGCGGCGTTTCGCGGCTGATGCTAGAGGCTGTGTCTGGCCATCCCGAGTCGCATCATTGTTTGGTGCGTTCCCTCGGAACCGGCATCGTTGCCGGGTTCGGGCAGAAGCTGAATGTAGGTTCCGTCTGCCTGCATCTCCCAGGCGTTACGGCGGTCGGCGAGGCAGACTTCGAGGATCTCCCACAATCGGGCCCGCAGCCGTCTGTCCCGGATCGGTACGACGGCCTCGATCCGTTCTGAGAGGTTGCGGCGCATCCAATCGGCGGAACCGATCAGGAACTCCCCATCGATCGGATCATCGGAGCCGGCCGCGAAATGGAAGATGCGCGAGTGCTCCAGAAAGCGCCCGACGATGGAGCGGACGCGAATGTTCTCGGTCAACCCGGCGACCCCGGGAGCGAGGCAGCAAAGGCCGCGAACGATCAGATCGATCGGTACCCCTGCTTGCGACGCCCTCGAGAGCAGGAGGCAGATTTCGCCGTCTTCGAGTTGGTTCATCTTGCACACAATCCGTGCGGGGAGCCCAGCCTCATGGTTTTTGATCTCCCGCTCGATCAGTTCGTTGAACCTGGCACGCATTTGCAAGGGCGCGACGAGCAGGGTGGGGAACGAGGGCGTACGCGAACGGCCGGTGAGGAAGTGGAACAAGGTGACGACGTCGCCGGTGATGTCGGGGTTCGCCGTGAGCAGCCCGACGTCCTCGTACAGCCTGGCGGTGCGCGTGTGGTAGTTGCCGGTCGCGACGTGCGCGTAGCAGCGCACGCCACTGTCTTCCTTGCGCACCACAAGCGCCGCCTTGCTGTGCGTCTTGAGCCCCGTCACTCCGAACATGACATGCGCGCCAACCTTCTCCAGCTCTCGTGACCAGTGAAGGTTGCGCTCCTCGTCGAAACGCGCGTTTAGTTCGATCACACAGGCAACTTGCTTGCCTGCCTCCGCGGCCCGAATCAGTGACTGCACGAACGGCGTGTCGTCGCCGACCCGGTAGACGGTCATCTTGATCGAGACCGTCAACGGGTCGTCCGCCGCCTCGCGAATGAACCGTTCTACGCCGGCGTAGAAGCTGTCGTAGGGCTGGTGCAAAAGGATGTCGCCAGTTCGGATCGCAGAAAAGATGTCACCTTCCACGGCCTCGAGCCCGATTGGAGGCAGCGGCGTCCACGGCGGGTCGCGCAGGGACTCCACCTCCAGCCCGGCGATCTCGAACAGCGTCGTGTAGTCGAGTAGCGCACTCATTTCGTAGACATCCTCGGAGCTCAACGCGAACCGCTGCTTGAGCTCCGACACCATCCCTCGATCGGCGTTTGGTTGAATCTCGAGACGTACGACAGGCTCGAAGCGGCGCTGCAGGAGCTCCCGCTCCACCATTGCGCGCTTGCTGACCCCATCGTCGTCTTCGAGTTCGACCTCCGCATCACGGCAGACCCTGAAGAGGCTGGCGCTGCCCGACCACCATGCCCGGGAACAGCTTCTCGGCGTTGGCGGCGATCACCTGGTCAAGGCCAACGAACACGCGCGCCGAGGAGTCGACGCCTGCACGCACTCGCAACCACTGCGGCAGCTCCCTCGGCACCTTGACCCGAACCAGCAGCGACTCACCGCTCACCGGATCCTCGAGGCGAAACGCCCACGAGGTCGACAGGTTCGAAACGTACGGGAATGGATGCGCGTCATCGAGGCTGAGCGGCGTCAGCACCGGCGAGATCTCCGTGTCGAAGACGGTCGCTGCCTCCGCGCGCTGTGCATCGGTGAGATCCGCCCAGGCGACGAGGTGGATCGCGTGCTCGGCGAGCTGCGGGCGAATGACATCGCTGTAGCAGGCCGCCTGCTCCACCAGCATCGAGGTGATCATCTCGCGCCGTCGCACGAGCAGATCCCGACGCTCTTCGGCGGCCAGGCTCGTGTCTTCCGACAACGGCCGGATGATCGCCATCCTCTTCATGAAGAACTCGTCCAGGTTCGAGGAGAAGATGGCAAGGAACTTGACCCGCTCGAGCAGCGGATTCCGCTTGTCGAGCGCCTCGCTTAGCACCCGTCGATTGAACGCGAGCCAGCTGAGATCCCGGTCGATCCAGGCACGCCGGCCGAGCTCGGCGGTCTCGCCATCCACAACATCGGACGGCCCGTCCACCCGGGTCACTGATCTCGCGCTCAAGTTAGAAAGCCTAGTCACCACTCCCGACGCGTGTGCGATCTCGCAGCCTCGCCTTTGCGCCTGGTGGACGACGCGCTGCGGCGCCGTCGTCACGGGTCACGGCGTAACTCGCCTTGATGAGACTCATGAGCCGGGTTGGGGCTGCGAGTCCTGGTCCCCGACGGCTCGGGCCGGGCTTCGGCGGCCGAGCAGGGTGACCCCAGCGGCGGTCAGCGCAAGCGATACGAGCGCTGCGGCGACGATTGCGGAGCCCTCGCCGCTGGTGAGAATGTGGCGCTCCAGACCCAGCGTGACGACCGCAGCCGGGACGCCGAGCTGCGCGGTCGCGGCAAGACCGGCCCCGAGCGGCTGCCGAGTGAGACGCGCCGCGAGAGCATGCACGGCGACGTTGAACGCGACCAGCAGCGCCGCGAGCGCGATGAGAACGGGGTGCTGACCCAGAGCGCGCAGGTCTATGCGCGCGCCGAGAACGACGAAGAAGAGCGGCACCATGAAGCCCTGCGCGACTCCGGCGACCTGCCGTGAGAACCGTTTCGGCCCGCCAATCGCCGCGGCCAGCAGTCCGACGCTGAAGCCGGCGATGAGCACACTCGTGCCGCCGCGCTCTGCTACCCAGGCGAGCCCGAAAAGGACGAGCAGAGAGAGACGGAGGTCGAGCGCCCAGCCGCGCTTCTTCGACCAGCGACGCACCTGGTGCACCCACGGGCGAGAATTGAGGAGGCGCGTCACCCCGTAGAGCAGGAGGACGCAGACGGCGACGAGCACTCCGCCGAGGACGGCATTCAGCGCTCGGCTCGGCTGGAGCACGAGCGGAAGCGCGACGATCGCGGCGATGTCCGCAAGCGCCACCTGCGCCATCACCGTCAGCGCGTGCTGATCCTCGAGCAGCCGCTGCTCCTCCAACGCGGGCAGCAGGATTGCCGCCGATCCGCTCGCCAGCAGGAGCGCGTAGATCGCTGCATGGTGTGTTCCGGTCGCCCGCGCGACAGCAATGCCGAAAGGCACCGCAAGCAGAGCCGCGATCACGGCCGCGAGGCCGCCGCGCCGAAGTCCCGAGAGGAGTCCGGGTTGACGAAGCGGCACGTTCAGGCCCACGGCGAACATGAGCATCGCGAATCCGACCTGGGCCAAGAAGGCCGTCGTCGGCTGCGTCGGATCGAGCCAGCGAAAACCGCTGAACCCGATCACCACCCCAGCGACGAGCTCGCCGACGGCCACCGGCATGAGCCCCCGCTTCCCCGACGCGAGCAGCGGACCCGCCAAGCCGGCCAGGGAGATCAGGGCGAGAACGCCGAAGGTCATCAAGCTGATTGTCCAGCACGATCAGGCCACGCTCTACCCTGCCGCCGGTCGATGAGAAGACGGCGGCGCCTTGCCGCCACGGCGCTACCGACATCCGTTGTCACTTAGAGCAGCGCGGCGCGGCGTATGGGCGGTGACGGGATCGAACCGCCGACGACCCAGAAGCGGCCTCCCTCCACCCGAGCCGAAAGAAGCCGACTCTATGGTGACGAGACGAACGTCGATGCGCCCTCGAGCGCCAGCCGGATTTACGCACCCCACGGGCGACAGGGTGGTGTTTAGAGACGGTGGTGTAGGCGACGACGCGGATTAGGACGAGCGGCGCAGCAAGACGACGGCTGGAGATCGTTCCTGCGTCACGTCGAAGACATCCCACATGCCCGCCTGTTCGTGGCCGGGAACGAGGCAGACGATGCGGTACGTGCCGTCCCTCGTGGCTAGGAACGAGAAGGAGGCCGCATGGTGTGGTGGAAGGCCGTATTGCGAACCCGGCGACGCTGCACCGGGAAACGCGGGGGTTCGCCCGCTCACGCCGCGCACGATTGCGCAGGAGTGGCGCATGCTCGACGAATTGTTCACGCAGCGCACGTTCACACGCCAGCCCCGCGGAACCTGGACGAGAACTTGGCCCTTGCCGTACCCGTTGAAGTTGAAGCCGTCGTAGACGTCGTTGTAGGCCGCGATCAGCCGCAAACTGACCGTCTTCGCGCTCGGATGGAGCGACAGCCAGGCAGACAGGGGCTCGCTCACCCGCGGCGAAGCGCCGCAGCCGAACCCGCCCGCGGCGGCGAGCGCGAGCGCCGAGACTACGATTGGGGATCGACGGCTCGTTGGCCGCTGTAGTTTCGCTCGTCGCGGCGTTCCGTGCTTGCCCATCGGGATGTCAGGAAGCTTTCCGCCAGCGGCCGCGTTAGGTTCGCGGGCTGAGTGCCATCGCGGCTAACGTTAGGCTACGCCGACGCCGCCTCGGGAGGACGGCAATGAGCACCGTTACCATCGTCGTGGTGGCCATCTGGAATGCGCTCCTCCTCACCGCGCTGGCAGCCGGCATCCATTGGCGAAAGCGAATGCTCCAGTGGATCACCCAACTCGACGGCCAGAACCGAAACTTGTGGGAAACCGGCGTTGACGACTGGTGGGCTGCGTTCCTCGCAGAACATCCAGAGCTGATCGACCGCTGAAACGTCGCAAAACAGCGGCCGACGGCGGCCAGCCCTCACTTCCGCTCGAGCAGGGGCGCGCGAACGTTCGTCGTCGCGACGCCCTCGCTGCAATGCTCCTCCACATCGCACCAGATGGCGTCGCCGGCCCTCACAGCCTCCTGCGTCTCGTACTCGCCCCGTCACGGGTGGGTTTGTGCGTGCGCTGGCCCGGTTCCTGCTCGACCGGCACGACAGGCTGCTGGCAGTGAGCTGGTGACCCGCGACGACCTGCGAGAGCGCGGAGATCGTGCCGCGCACAACAGCCTTGCGCCGGTCGGCTTCAGCTGTGCGTAACAGAAATCGCGCTGTTCTTAACCGGAAAGCAACATTCCTCAATGGGAAATCAACATTCCCGGCCAAGAATCGGCGCCGGCGATCGATGCGGATCCTGTTGATTGAGGATGAGCCCGCATCCGAGCGTTCATCGCACCTGGGCTCGGGGCAGAGGGCTTTTACCGTCGATGAGAGGGACGACGGCCAGTTGCGGCTGCGTCGTGCCCTCGATGTCAGCACTGCGACCTCGTCATCCTCGACCTGGGCCTCCCCTCAATCGACGGATCGGGAGTCCTCCGAGTGCTGAGCAGAGAGCGACCTCAGCTTCCGGTGCTCATCCCGTCTGGGCGCTCGCACCTGCGAACGAGGCTCGCCGCGTTCTCGCTCGACGCGTGCGACTACGTCGAGAAGCCCTTCGCGTTCGACGACTTGGTTGCGCGAGTCCGCAGGCACGCGGGGCGGAGAGCTGAACGGGAGCTCCAGAGGAGCTTGCTGTGAGCAGGGCTGCGCGTGCGCTGGCCGTCGCTGCCGGAGTGGCTTTCGGTACGGCGTTGATCGTCTACTACATCGTCTCCTACCTGATGGTGAGCCCCCCGGTCGTGGCGGCGACCGGATCGAAGCCGCGCGTCCATCTCACGTTGCAGACCGTCGCCTCGTTCGGCAACCCGCCCCACCCCGATTGGGTCTCGTACCTCGCACGCGATCCGAGTGGCAAATGGATCCACGGCACGGTCCTGCGTGTGCCGGCGTACTCGACGGTGGATGTCACCATCTACCAGTTCGACACCGCGACGGGCCTGCGCAATCCCTTCTGGGGCCAGCCGCGCGGGACGGTTGGCGGGACGATCAACGTCGACGGCAAGACGTTGAACGTGCTTGACCCAGATCTGGCGTCGCACACGTTCGCGATTCCCGACCTCGGAGTGTCCGTCCCGCTCAAGGGCGTCGCGGACGACGCAAAGAACCAGTGCAGCGTGGCGCCCTGCAACCTCTCGGAGGCGCACACGACGGTGACCTTCTCGTTCAAGACGGGCAAACCGGGCAAGTTCCGCTGGCAGTGCTTCGTCCCCTGCGCGGCCGGCTTCCCGCTCGGCTTCGGCGGGCCGATGCAGAGCATCGGCTGGATGGACGGCTACCTCATGGTCAAATGACGACGATCGCCGGCGAGCCCGTCCCCAGGCACGGCATCCGGATCTTCGCGATCTGGCTGGTTCTGACAGCGATCGCAGTGCCGCTGATCGTGCTCGTCCTCGGGCCGCACCTACCCCCGCCGCACATGAGCACGCAGTCCCTGGACCAGCGCAACGCGAACATCGTGATGACGGCACTGCTGGTCCCGATCGCGCTGTTCGTCCTCGTCTACTTCATCTACTCGTTCGTCTTCTTCCGGCAGACGACTGGCGCGATCGTCGACGGCCCACCGATCAAAGGGCATGAAGGAGCGCAACTGCTTTGGATCGTGCTGACGAGCACGATCGTCCTCGCCCTCGCGGTGTGGGGGAGCTATACCTTGACCGCCAGCGCGCACGGCGCCGGCGGCGGCCAAGGCCCCGACCCAGCCGCGAAACCTGCGGGCTACCAGCACGCCCTGCCTGTGCAGGTGATCGGCCAGCAATGGGAGTGGACGTTCCGGTATCCGACGTACGGCGGCATCGAGACGCGCGACCTCGCCATCCCGGACCACACGCTCGTGGCGTTCCACGTGACGTCGCTCGACGTCACGCACTCGTTCTGGGCGTATGAGCTCGGCGTGAAGGCAGACGCGGTCCCGGGAGTCGACAACATCGCGTACGTCAACCCGCGTCACACCGGGCTCTTCCAGATTCGCTGCGCGGAGCTCTGCGGTCTCTGGCACGGCCACATGTCGAAGAAGGGCCGCGTGCTCACGGTCCTCGGCGTTCCAGGCGTGGATCGCCGCGGCGCAGAAGAAGAACGCGACGATCGTGAAGTACCTGCCCAAGTACAGCCGCGTCTATTTCCCGGCGCCGCTCAGGCGAGCCGGCTAGGTGAGGGGGTAACCGCGTGAGCGCGACACCGATCGCAGCCCATCGACCGGTCTGGCGGCGCCTGATCGGCTTCCACATGCTGACCGGCCTCGTGCTCGGGATTGGCGGCTGGTACCTCGGCAACTGGATCGGCGACCAGATCGCCGTCGGCAAGGACTACCTGACCGGAACCGATCAGAACGACGTCGCCATCTACATGGGTTACCTCTTCGCCGTCATCGGGTGGCTCGTCGGGCTCGGCTTCGCCAATTACCCGATCGGCCGGCTGCTCGGCCGGCCCCCGTCCCTGCGTCATCACGAGACCGGACGCTGGACGCGCTACTTCCGGCTTTGCACCGACCACAAGGTCGTCGGCATCCAGTACCTCTTCGGGGTCGGCATCTTCTTCTTCATCGGCGGCCTGAACGCGATGCTGATGCGGACCGAGCTACTGCGGCCGGTGGAGCAGGCGTGGCCGGCGAGCCAGTACCTGACCCTCGTCAGCCTGCACGGGACGATGATGATCATGATGACGTCGGCCTTCATTCTGGGGCCGTTCGGCAACTACTTCGTCCCGATCATGATCGGCGCGCGGCGGATGGCGTTCCCCCGCATCGAGGCGTTGACGTTCTGGCTGGTTCCGGCCGCCGGGCTCATCCTCTTGTCGGCGATCGCGTTCGGCGGGATCGCTACCGGGTGGACGGGGTACGCGCCGTTGGCCGACGAGGCGCGCGCAGGGATGGACGCCTACGTGATGTCGTTCATCTTGATCGCGATCTCGCTGACGCTCGTCGGCCTCAATCTCATGGCGACGATCCTGACGATGCGCGCTCCGGGCATGAGCTGGACGCGCCTGCCTATCTTCGTGTGGTCGGTGCTCGCGACGTCGATCCTGATGGCGCTGGCGGCACCGGTGCTCGTCGCCTCGATGACGATGGTGCTGATGGACCGGGCCGCAAACACGTCCTTCTTCCTCGCGAGCGCCGGTGGCAGCCAGTACCTATACGAGAACCTCTTCTGGTTCTTCGGCCATCCGGAGGTGTACATCCTCGCCCTGCCTGGGTTCGGGATCGTGCTCGAGCTGCTTCCGGTCTTCGCCCGCAAGCCGCTTTGGGGCTACCGGCTCGCCGTTGCCGGGATGCTCGGCGTCACGCTGCTCAGTTTCATGGTCTGGCAGCACCACCTGTTCGTCAGCGGGATGAACGCGGGCCTGCGGCCGTTCTACATGCTCACGACGGAGCTGATCTCGATCCCGACCGGCTTCATCTTCCTCAATGCGATCGGGACACTCTGGCGCGCGCGCATTCGCTTCACCGTGCCGATGCTGTTCGCGCTCGCCTTCTTCTTCAACTTCCTGATCGGAGGGTTGTCGGGCGTCTTACTCTCGGACGTCCCCAGCGACGTGACGACGCACGGCAGCTACTTCGTCATGGCGCACTTCCACTACACGATCGTGGGCGGGCTCGTCTTCGCGTTCTTCGGCGCGGTCTACTACTGGCTGCCGAAGATGCTCGGCTTCGAGCTCAACGAGACGCTCGGCAAGATCCACTTCTGGCTGTTCTTCGTCTTCTTCAACCTGACGTTCTTCCCCCTGTTCGCGGCCGGCTTCCTCGACATGCCACGGCGCGTCTCGACGTATGCGCCTGACCTGCAGACGCTGAACATCTTCGTCTCTGCCTCGGCGTATGTCATCGGCCTGTCGATGCTCATCTTCATCGCCAACATGATCTGGTCGCTCGTCTTCGTCCGCCAGCCCGCAGCCGAGAACCCATGGGCGTCACGCGGGCTCGAGTGGCAGATCCCGACACCGGTCCCGATCGAGAACTTCGACCGAATCCCCGTGATCACGAGCGGCCCGTACGAGTACGGCGTCCCCAACGCGCCGCCGGTTGCGGACTTTGCGCCGGGCGCCCTTCCCGGCGGCGGGGAGCTGAATCGATGGACACGACCATGTCTGCCTCAACCGTCGACGCCGTGGAGCAGCCCGACCTTCTGGCGCGCAACATCCGAGTCGGTTCTCGCATCTGGGCGGCCTCGCAGGCGTTCTTCTTCCTCGCGTTCTTCTTCGCGTTCCTCTACCTCCGCGCTCTCAACACCAACGGGCTCTGGCGCGGCTGGCCACCCCATCATCCGAGCCCTTCCATGGCGTTCGGCGTCGCCATTTTGATCTGCGTGCTCGGGAGCGCGGCGGTCGCCCGCGGCGCGGTTCTGGTCGCCCCGGAGAGGTGGCGCGTGACCGCGTGGGCCGCGCTCGTGCTCGCCCTCGCCGCGATCGGATTGCAGTGCGCGCAGTTCTCGTCGCTCGGCTTCGGCCCGACCGACGCCGCTTACGCGAGCGTGTTCGTGGGCTGGAGCGGCCTCTTCACTGTCTTCCTGCTCGGCACGTGCTACTGGCTGGTCACGGTGATCGGCGACGTCACGCGCGCAGGCGGCCTGCCGGTGGTTCGCGCGGCGGCGGTCGACGGTGTCGGGTTCGTCATGCTCGTCCTGGCAGGAATCGAGATTGCCGCGTTCATCCTTCTCTACATCGTCAAGTGAGCTGAGCGGCACGGCTCCGGGGCCCTGGCTTCGGTTGACCGCGCTCGCCGCAGCAGGCGCGACCCTGCTCGCCGTGATCAGCGGGGCGGCCGGCCCGAGTTCGGCCCACCGGCTGCTCGCGGCGCTTGCGCTGCCACCGCTCGTCGCGCTCGTGCTGGCGGGATGGTTCGCGCATCGTCGCCTGCTCGCACCGGCGGTTGCCGCCCTCGTGCTCTTCGCGACTGCCGCGCTGCTCACAGCGGAGATCGTTCACACGGTCGCCGCGGCCGCCGCCTTCGCCGCCGCGCTCGTCGCCACTGCGGCGACGCTCAGACGCGAAGCCGCTCCGCGCGCAGCGTGGCGCGACTACGTCACGTTGACGAAGCCGCGGATCATGTCGCTCCTGCTCGTGACCGGACTCTGCGGCATGTTCGTCGGGGCACGCGGCATTCCGCCACTCTGGCTGATCGGCGTCACGATGCTGGGACTTGCGCTCGCGTGTGGAGGCGCCTCGGCACTGAACAACGTGCTCGACCGTGACATCGACCGGCTGATGGGCAAGCGCACGCGAGCACGACCGCTTGCAGCAGAGAGGATGCCCACATCTTCTGCGCTCGAGTTCGGGCTCGCGTTGTCCGCGTTCTCGTTCGTGCTGCTCGCCTCGGCTGTGAACGTCCTCACCGCCACCCTGGCATTGGCGGGGAACCTCTTCTATGTGCTCGTGTACACACGCTGGCTGAAGCGGTCGACGCCCCACAACATCGTCATCGGTGGGGCCGCCGGGGCGATCCCTCCCCTGGTCGGCTGGGCGGCAGCGACCGGGAACCTGACCTTGCCGGCGATCGGGCTGTTTCTGATCGTGTTCTTGTGGACCCCACCTCACTTCTGGGCCCTGGCCTTGCTGCTCCGGGAGCACTACGCGGCCGCTCGGATCCCGATGCTGCCCGTCGTGCGCGGCGTCCGCGCCACCACTGACCAGATCGTTCTCTACTCCGTTGTCCTTGTCGCGGCCACCGCCCTTCCGTTCCTGGGCGGGACCCTTGGTCCCGGTTATCTGGCAGCGGCACTCGGCCTTGGCGGCGTGTTCCTGTGGCTCGCGCTGCGGCTGCGGCGCGACGCGACGCCGAGGCGCGCGGCGGTCCTCTTCCACTATTCGCTCCTCTACCTCGCCCTCGTCTTCACCGCGATGGCGCTCGACGTCGCGCTGTGATGACCATGACCTTTCGACGAAGGAGGTCCGATGAGTGACGTCTCGTCAGGAGCAGTCCTGACCCTCGTCGTCCCGCTCTCGCTGCTCGTCGTCGTGATTGCGCTCTGGGCGCTCTCACAGCGGCGAAGGCTGCGTGGCCGGGGCGACGGCTGAGAGCCCATGCGGCGACGCGTTCCGATGCAGCTCCGCTTGGCCGTCTTCGCGGCGACGATCGGCATCGCCGTCGGCGTAGCCGCGGCGCTGGTTCACCGTTCGCAGGGATCTGCGGCTCAGCCGAGCCCGTTGCGGGGCCAGATCACCTGGCCGGCAGGGGCAAAGCCCGCACCTGGACTGTCTCTGCGCGACCAGAGTGGAACAACGACTTCGCTCGAGTCACTGCGCGGCCGTGTCGTCCTGTTGACGTTCCTCGACTCGAAGTGCGTCCGCGAATGCCCAATCGAAGGTCACGTTCTCGGCGACGTGTTCCGGCGCATGAACGGGACGAGTGCGGTCGCCCTCGTCGTCAGCGTTGATCCCTGGGCTGACACGCCTCGTAGTGCGCGCACCTTCGCCGCACGCGCCGGCTGGTCCGGCAACTGGCGCTGGCTGCTCGGCGACAGGGCTGCGCTCGCCCCCGTGTGGCGCGCCTACAACATCGCCGTCAAGCGGACACCGGGCGACATCCTCCACAGCACGGCGCTCTACCTGATCGATCCAGGCGGCCATCTTCGCGCCGGCTACCTGTTCCCGTTCTCGGCCGACTCGGTCGCACAGGACGTCCAGCGTCTCGCAGGCGCGACGTAGCGCATGGATCTGCTTCGCGCCCCGTGGGTGCTGGCAACAGTCGTCGTCTCTGCGCTCTGGTACTGGCGCGGCTCGCGGCGGCCAAGCCTTCGGGCGGTGGGGACGCGATCTCGGCCGCGCGTCGTGCCGTGGCGCGGCTTGTGCTTTGCGGCAGGGCTCCTGGCCGTCCTCGTCGCTTTGGACTCGCCCGTCGAGCGCCTTGCCGACGACTGGTTCTGGGCGCACATGCTCCAGCACGTCTTGTTGATGATGGTCGCCGCGCCCCTACTGGTGCTGGGCGCGCCCTGGATGCCGTTCTGGCGTCCATTGCCGCTCGGGCTCCGCCGTCGCCTCGCCCGCGCTCTGGTCAAGAGCCCGTCGTTCGCCTGGTTGCGGCACCTCGCCCGCCTCGTCGTGACCCCGGTCGCGGCCTGGCTGCTCTTCGACGTCAACCTCGCTGTCTGGCACGTTCCGGCCCTCTATGACCTCACACTTCGAAACACCGGTGTCCATTACGCCGAGCACATCTCCTTCGTGCTGCTCGGGCTCCTCTTCTGGAGCCAGGTGCTGGATTCGCCGCCGTTCCATCCGCGCCTCAGCCCTTTCGGCCGGGTGATCTACACGGCGGCGGGGTCCGCAGCGAGCTGGCTGCTCGCGATCGTCCTGACCATTGCGACGACGCCGCTCTACCCGGCCCAGAGCGCGGGGCATACAGATGGACTTTCCCCGCTCGGGGACCAGCAGCTCGCTGCGGGAGTCATGCTAGGCCCGGGTTCGATCCCGTATGCAATCGTCGTCTTCTACTGGCTGTATGTCTGGCTCGGGGCTGACGACTCGGGCCCGCGGCGACGCGTTGCTCCTCGCCGCTCGGCACTCGGAACAGGAGCTCGCTGACCGTGCCGCGCCGGCGCGTGCTCGTCAAGTCGCTGCGTCTCTCGGCGACGCTGCTGGTCCTGGCTCTATTCGCACTGCTCAGTTACCGAATCGTGCATGGACTTTCGGGTGCCCGCACGGCCGCGAAGCTGACGCGAGCGATCACATCGCACCGTTCGCCGCCTGCGCCGAACGTTCGACTGTCGGTGATCTGGCCCCAGGCAGGGACCTGGCCACAACCACTTTGGGCGTCCGCCCACCGGGGAACACTGCGGCTTGCCGACCTTCGCGGCTATCCGATCGTCCTCAACTTCTGGGCCTCTTGGTGCTCTCCGTGCCAACGCGAGGCGGCTCTGCTCGCCTCGGCGGCGAAGGCGCAACGCGGTCGTATCGTCTTCGTCGGCGTGGACGTCAACGATCTGACAGGCGACGCGCGAGACTTCCTGCGCGCGCACCATGTGCCGTATGTCGCGGTGCACTCAGGTCGGTCGATCGCCAACCGATTCGGCCTAATCGGCCTTCCGGAGACGTTCTATGTCGATCGCCGGGGTCGCATCCAGGACGTCACTCGAGGCGAGCTCTCGGCCGCAGTGCTCCAGCGGGTACTCGGCCGCGCCTTACAGGACTGACTACGAGCCCTGCAAGGCGCGGTTGGAGCTACGCAGCACGCTGGAGTTCGTACCGCGTGTCCCCGTGCGGCTTCGCAGGCGTTCTCTCGAACCCGCCGCCAGCCGCCAGGTGCGCGACGCGCAGTACGGCGACGAATAAGCCGACCGCGACAATCGACACGATCAGGTTGAGTAGTGCGCTTGAGATCATTGTCATTACTCCTTGATTGGTTCTGGGTGGTCGTGACCCAGCAAAACAGCCGAAGATAAGAGCGGGCCGTGAGAGTCCTAAGAACTCTCTGAGACTCGATTCGCCCGGCGGTGGGAAAC
Organism: uncultured Actinomycetes bacterium; assembly: GCA_963833255.1. Lineage (GTDB taxonomy): Bacteria > Actinomycetota > Thermoleophilia > Gaiellales > Gaiellaceae > 3-1-20CM-4-69-9. The sequence goes on along the minus strand of CAWHXK010000051.1, from coordinate 5,534 downwards.
GCCGCGACGATGCTGGGCTCGCCCCGACGTCAGACTGATCCCTTTGAGCTCCTGCTCGAGGCCGGGCTCGGTTGCTAAGAGACGAACGCTTTCCGCACACTGGTGACTGACCGCGTGGCGCTACCAGGTAAAGACCGTTCTCCGTTTTGCTCGATGAGAATTACGTCGAAGCCCTTACGCTTGCCGCCGACATCAACGCCGGCCCACCTCACGCGAAGAGGTATTGCCAGGTCTCAAGCTTCGACGAGACTTCCAGACTCCCCACGGGCGCTGACAACCACTTTGGGAGGGATTCGGAAGAACCCGGCCCGAGCGAAGCAGCCGAGTGGATGTCTTCCCCCGACGAAGGACTAGGGGCACGTACTGTCATCGACCCGGATGGTCAGCTACTCACCAAATCCCTCACCATTTTGGGGGCCATCAGCCGGGTTCTGGTGAAGGGTTGACCGGCAGTTAAGCCATGGGCGGTACTGGGATCGAACCAGTGACCTCCTGCTTGTAAGGCGGAGTACGCTGTTCGTGCAGACACACGCAGTCACGACTTCGAGGAGCGGCAGTACGACCTGACATGCGGCCTGGTGACGAATACCGAACTCGCTCGAACCTACTTGGATGCGGCCGTGGCGCGGGACTACGACCACGTCGAGTCGCTGCTCGCCGACGACTTCCGGCTACGAGATCTAAGCCCGCCAGGGTTCACAGATGTGACCGACGTCGGCACGGCACTCGCAGGTCTGCGGGGGTTGCTCGACATGTTCGACACTGTTCGGCTCGTCGACTCGGACGTGTATGAGATCGGCAATGTCACCTACCTTCGCGCGCGGCTGCACTTCGTCCATCCGGAGGCGGGCGAGCGGATGCTCGAGCAACACCATCTCCTCACGATCGCGGATCACCGAATCACAGCGATCGACGAGCTCTGCACCGGTTTCTTCGTGCCCTGAATCGCACCGCTCGCCGATTATCGTGACGGGCTGTCGAAGACCTCGCGCCCGGGGCTCATAGCGATTACCCGTGGAGTTCGACCTGGGCGAGATCCTGCGCATCGCGAACAAGGCCCAAGCCCTCGGCCGCGACGCGCTCACCGATGACGAACTCTTCCTGCTCGCCGGCTTCGGAGCGGTAGCCGGGCGAGCGGCTGCGGGGCCCACAGAACAACTACGCGCCGACACCAAAGAGGGCTTCGAGATCTTTGAGAGGCTCCCAGCCGAGCAACAGGAAAAGTATGCGGACTGGACACCCGCGGTCTCAATCTTGACCTTCAATGCCGACGGCTCGCTCAACACCGTGACTCAAAAACGGGAACGTCTTCCACTTCGTCCTGCCCGGCACCGGCACCATCGCGATGGACGTCGGCACCCTGGTCTTCGATTCGGAGGGCAATCTCCTGAAAATTGGAGCGCACCAGTTCTTGATGGGCGACGTTGCAGGTTTCTGCGCGGCGCTCGCAGATCCCTAGATCCGCCTGGCTGTAGCGGAAGACGCATCAAGAAGACGAGGGCGGCTACCCACGAGGTAGCCGCCCTTCTTTCACATCAAGCCTCTAATACCAGCCTGGTCTGCTGTGAAAAGCTCCTGCCTGAGTCTTCCTTGCGGATCTCGACCCACTCACGCAGCTCGCGTGCGGCGCCGAGATGTTCGTCCCCCGCGCCGGCCCAAATCGAAGCCAGGGAATGGCGACGCCGCCTGCGGCAACGACGCCGCCTTGTATACCGAACGCGCAGCATTGTTGCGCGCTCAGGCCTGTCCCTGGGCTTCGGCGACATTCAACCGCGAGCGCACTAGTCCTTTGACGGATCTTCGGTTTAGCCGCCTCTGAAACTGTCGATCCCTCTTGTGGGGCTGGCGCGAGGGTTCGCTTGGGGACTGACGGCATAACCCCGAGCGTTTCCCCTTTCCGCGCCGGCCCTATGCAAGCACCTCGAGTTGCACCGGAAACCGCAACGAACGTAGGCCACTGACCCCCAATTGGGGGCGGGCGTGGAGAGTTCCCGTAAAACTCTCCCTCAGTCGTCCTTTGCCACAGTCGCAACGCGGCGACGGGGAGAGAACAATCGCTCACGTTACAGAGGCCGCAGGCCCGCCCCGCCCGATTTTTACCCAGAGGCGGCACAGACACAAGAGCCGTTAGGTTCAACGAGGCCGGCGCGGGGGCTCAAGCGCTCGGCGCCGAGATGTTCGTCACCCGCGCCGGCCCGGTTAGCGGGGGGCAACGGCGTGAGGCGCTCGATCAGAGCATCTGCGCGAGGCCGCACGTAAACAACTGGCCGAACGTTCAGCGTCGACCAGCCTCTTCGGAGCGGTACCCCGCGAGTCGAGGGCGGGGTGAGCAAGCGTCGGAGCGTCCCGGCTCGAGACCACCCTCCCCCTCACCCGGGATGTGATCCTCCGATGATGTCCTCGATTAAGTCGAGGACATCTAGAGCATCAGGGGAGACGGCAGATGATCCTGCCGGCGTACTCGCTTTCGGCTGGCATCGACTCCGTGCTGGTGACGATGCAGGTTCCGAGGTTTGTCTCGATCGGCTCGCCAGGCTGGGGCGGTGCGGGCAGCTCGACGTTGTCGACATCCTCGAAGCTCGACGCCTGGATGGTGATGATGTAGCGGTACACCTTGCCGATTCTCCGTGTGCGAAGGCAGCGTTGCAACATCCCAACAGGTGCCGCAGCGTCGACCATCGTCGACCCGACTGCGTCGGCCTATCCTCTGTAAGAGACATGGCAAGCTCACGCCTCAGCCGCTTCTTCTCGCGAACCCGGCTCCGCCGGGGCCATCGTCGGCTCCGAAGAACAGCTCGCGGCCTAGCCGGCCGAACCCGAATGGTTATCGTCCCGCTGCTCGACGAGGAGTACACCGGGCACGCGCTGGACCTGGCGTGCCGGCTCGCCGCCGATCGTGGCGCGCGCGTTCTCTTGCTCGCGCCGCTCTTCGTCGAGTGGGAGCTGCCGCTCGATGCCCATTTCCATGGCGAGGAGAAGATGCTCCGTGTCGAGCTCAGCCGCGAGCGGGCGCTTGCCGAGAGTTACGGCATCGGCGCGCACGGGGAGATCGTGCGCGCTCGGCCCGGCCAGCTGGGACGCGCCGTCGCCGCGGCCGCCGAAGACGTTCGCGCCTCCCTCGTCGTTGTCGGAGCCGCCATCGAGTCTCAGCGAGGCTTCCGCCATCCCTTCTCCCGCGATGTCTGGGCGGTGCTCAACGACGCCCCCTGCCCCGTGATGATCGCCGCCAAGTCTCCGCGCGCGCCAGCGCGCGCCGAGAGATGAGTCGCGCGTTACCGGATGCGGGCCCGGTCCGCCCGCTTAAGAGGGCGATTTTCGGGCGACCGATGGCGAGCGGCGAGCTCGAGGAGACGCTGCTCCCGAAGACGTTGGCGCTGCCAATCTTCGCCTCCGATCCTCTGTCTTCGGTCGCATACGCAACGGAAGCGGCCCTCGTCGTGCTCGTCGCTGCCTCCGCGACCGCGGCCTATCTCGTCTTCCCGATTTCTCTCGGAATCGCAGCGCTACTCGCGATTGTCGTTGCGTCTTATCGGCAGACCGTCCGCGCATATGAGACGAGCGGCGGCGCCTACATCGTCGCGAAGGAGAACCTCGGCACGCTTCCCAGCCTGGTGGGGGCTGCAGCGCTGCTTGTCGACTATGTTCTGACGGTCGCTGTCTCGATCGCGGCCGGGATCTTCGCGCTCACATCCTTGGCGCCGTCACTGTCACCGCACAAGGTGGTGCTCTCGCTCGCCTGCCTGGCCATCATCGTTCTGGTCAACCTGCGTGGCGTCCGTGAGTCGGGGTTGACCTTTGCTCTCCCGACCTACGCGTTCGTGACTGCGATGTTCGTACTGGTCGGCGTCGGCCTGGCGAAGACGCTCTTCGGCTCGACACCTCACGCGCACGTCCCGGATCCGATCGCGACCGGTGCAGGGGGCATTACCCTCTTCGTCCTATTGCGGGCCTTCTCCTCCGGCTCCACAGCGCTCACCGGGGTCGAGGCGATCGCGAACGGCGTCAACGCCTTCCGCCGACCACATGGCAAGAATGCTGCAACGACCCTCGCCGTTCTCGGCGGCATTGCGATCGCTCTCTTCCTCGGCGTCTCCTACCTCGCGGTCCGGGAGCACGCGCGGCCGAGTGGGACGGCGTCGGTTCTCTCTCAGATCGCGCGTGCAACTTTCCCGGCAGGGTCCGTCGGCGGCTTCATGTATTACGCCGTGCAGTTCCTGACCCTCGGTGTGCTCGTACTCGCTGCCAATACGTCCTTCCAGGGTTTCCCTAGGCTTGCTGCGCTGCTGGCCAGAGACAGCTTCGCCCCACGCCAGTTCACGAACCTCGGCGACCGGCTCGTCTTCTCGAACGGCATGGTCGTCCTGGCTTCTCTTGCAGCTCTCCTGCTGTGGGTGTACAGCGCCAACGTCGACTCGCTGATCCACCTCTACGTGATCGGCGTCTTCACTGCCTTCACTCTCTCTCAGGCCGGAATGATCCGGTATTGGAGACGCGTCCGCGGCCCGCGATGGCATTACCGAGCACTCGTGAACGGCGTCGGCGCCACAGCGACGGGGATCGTTTCAGCGGTGGTGATCGTGACGAAGTTCGCAGCCGGCGCCTGGCTCGTGATCGTTGCGATCCCGTTGCTCGTGCTCATCTCCTACGGCATCCGTCGCCACTACCGCGGCATCGAGCGGCGGCTCAGCGCCGGAGCAGCGGCTGTCGTCGCAGCTCCGCCACCGAGCAACACGACCCTCTTGCTGGTGGAGTCGATCGACGAAGCGACCGCGGAGGCGCTCTGGTTCGCGCGGACGACCGGTGGCGGCAAGTTCCGGGCGATCCACATCCCCGTGCGCGGAGCCGATCCCGGAATCAGGCCTCGTTGGCTTCGATTCTCCGACGAGCAGTCCCACCTCGAGATACTCGATCGACCACTCGGCTTCAATCAGGCGGTGCTCGAGCAGGTGTGGCGCTTGCCGCGCGGCGAATCGAACTTCGTCACCCTCGTGATCCCCGAGCTCTTCCGGCGGACCTCATTGCTGGAGACAATCCGGAGCCCCCGGGCGCTGCTCCTGAAGCTGCGACTCCTATCCGAGCCCGGGGTGGTCGTCGCGGACGTCCCGGCGCTAGCAGGAGAGAGTGAGGCGCCCCCGGAACGGGCAGTCGTCCGCGTGCTCGTCTCCAGTGTGAATGCGACGTCGATGCGGGCGGTCAACTACGCCCGGACGCTAGGGGTCGCTGACACGCGAGCCGTCAGCTTCGCCTTCAGCCCGGAGGAAGGCGATGCGCTCCGGCAACGGTGGCTTGCCCAGGGTGCTCAGATTCCGCTCGAAATCGATGACGCGCCTTATCGAGACATCGGCACGCCCCTCCTCTCCTACCTGCGCCGTCTCACCGACGACGAGAGCACGGAGGTGATCGTCGTGATGCCGGAGCTTGTCGTCCGTGGCGCGCGTCGGCTGCTTCACAACCAACGAGCTCTGTATCTCAAGCGTCTGCTTCTCTTCGAGCCCCGCGTGATCCTCGTCTCGGTCCCGTACCAACTGATTCGC
>CAWHXK010000050.1:0-9014 GCA_963833255.1 uncultured Actinomycetes bacterium | reverse complement strand
CGGCATTGGCCTCGTGCTCACCTGCCCACCCTGGTCGACGCTGACAAGCATGAGGTCGCCGCCACGCCGAAGAACGGCCGAGTCGACCGTTTGGTTCTCGACCGCCCAGCCCTGCGCAACCCAACTGCCGATGGCACCGTCGAGGCGACGCTGACGCTCCTCGCCTGAGACTCCTCCACCACCGCGGCGCGACAAGACCACTACCAGCAGCACGACCACGCCAAGAGCGAGGACCCCGAGCAGCACCCAGACCCACGTCGGGGTGTCGTCTACATTCGACCCTTCCTCGGTCGTGGACGTGGGCACGATGACCCTCCTGGTCGTCGTCTGCTCAACGGTCTCGGTCGTGCCGGGAGCGGTTGTGGTCTCGACAGTCGTTTCCGTCCTCGTCAAGACTTGTGCTCGCCCTCCGCTGACGATGACCCCAGCGGCGAGAAGAAAACCAGCCGCGAAGAGAGCGGCGAGGGCTGAGAGCTTCACGGCTCGTGGCACGTACGCATACTGCCAGATCGCCGAACGGCCGCGACGTTCTCGCGGGGTCGCACGTTTATGCGGTGTTACTTGAGGACGTCGACCTCGGCGTACCAGTGCGTGCCGGCGTACGGGCGCACCGTAAGCCGGTAGCTGCCGGCGCCGTCGTCGCTGATGTACGTGCCGAGCGAACCGGCGCGGTTCGCGAGGAAGCTGTGACCGCCGAACTCGTCGACGCCCGTCCAGCTGAACTGAGCGAACGCGAGGCCGTAGTCGTTGCCCGTCAGCCGGTACCGGATCCGCCAGTGCTCGGGCACCGTGAAGGGGTCGCTTACGTAGTCGTCGCTGTTCGAGACCGCGAAGAGCTTGACCCAACGCAACGTGCGCGTGACCGTCAGCCGGATCTGCGCTCCCTGATAGACCGTCGCTCCGGGGGCAGGAATCTGGTCGAGCACCTGCCCCGGCGTTCCCTCCGTGAGACGCCACACGAGCCGGTAGCGGAGATGCTTGGCGGCGAGCTGCTGCTGCGCCGCGGCGGCGTCGGTACCGCGGACGTCAGGGACGACGGAGTGCGGGTACCCACTCGCGACGACGAGCGTGACCTGCGCGGGCCTGCGTAGGCGGGTGCCTACGCGTGGCCTCAGCCCGACCACCGAGCCTTTGCGTACCGTCCAGGAAGGTGCGTACGCGTACCGGCTCGTGAATCCGTGGCGGAGGAGCGATGCCTTCGCTGCCTCGGCCGGGCGGCCGGCGACCGCCGGCACCGGCGCATACGGGGAGCCTTTGCTGACGACTAGGCGCACCTGAGTCCCGATCGGAAACGGTGACCGCGCCTGCGGTTGCTGACGGATGACGAAGCCGGCGCCGACACGCGTGCTGTAGATCCTCTGTACTGAAACCGTGGCGGCCGGCATCGAGCCCTCAATCTGGGCGCGTGCCGCGTCTTCTCGCAGGGACACGACGTTTGGCACACGCAGGAGCGGATTCCGCACCTCGCCCGCGACAACGAGTGCGGCGACGACAACCGCAGCCGACGCGGCGAGACCGATGACTGCGCGTCGCCGCGCCCACGAGCGCCGTCGCGTTGCCGCCGGCTGCGCCTCTGGCGGCAGCGCCGGGTCGATCGTCGCCGACGGACGCGAAAGGTGGGTCGTCGGCTGCTCGGACAACAGCGCGACGGTCTGCTCGTCCAGCGCCGACGCACCGACCGCCACGCCTAGACACGCAGTTGAGGCGTCGGCGAGTGCAGCAAGCTCTTCGGCCACGTGGGTGGCATCCGGACGTCGCTCCGGGTCGCGCGCGAGCATGGAATCGACGAGCGCGGCGACGGGAGCGCCACCATCCGGGAGCAACGACTGCAGCGAGGGCGCGTCGTCGTGTGCGCGACGCAGGCCCACGGCAAGACGATCCTCTCCTTCGAACGGCAGGCGGCCGCTCAGCAGCAGGAAGAGAATGCAACCGAGTGCGTAGATGTCCGCGGCGGCGCCGTTTTCCCGTCCGAGCGCAAGCTCCGGAGACCAGTACTCGGGTGTTCCCAACAGAACACCGGTCGCGGTCAGCGAGCCGGTGCTGCGTGCGATGCGCGCGAGTCCGAAGTCGGTGGTGACGACACGTCCGCTCCCTCGCTCGATCAGGATGTTCGACGGCGTCAGGTCACGGTGCACGACTCCTCTTCCGTGGGCGTAAGCGAGCGCCTGCGCGACCGGTCTCAGGTAGGCGGCGGCCTCGCCGGTTTCGAGCGGGAGCCGGCCACGCGTCGTCTGCGCGAGGTTGGCGCCGTCGACGTACTCCATGACCAGGAACGACTGCTCGTCGTTCGATATGTAGTCGTAGATGCGGACGATGTGCCCGTGCGCGAGCGCTGCAAGGGCGCGCGCTTCGCGATGAAAGCGGCGCAACTGGGCCGGATCTGGCGCGACCAACGAGCGCAGCATCTTGATAGCGACCTCACGCTCGAGCTCGCGGTCGCGGGCGCGCCAAACGACGCTCATACCCCCTTCGCCGACCTTGTCGAGCAGCTCGTAGCGGGCGGCCAACACCGTCATCGGCAGTCGAGCGCTCCGTTGGAGCTATCGGCAGGTACGGACACGGCCACCACCCCCGCTTTCGATGGCGTCACTCTACTCCCGGCAGTCCGCGACGCGCCACCACCGGAACGGAATGTGTCCGCCGGCTACATGCGGGGAGACCATCCCGATCACGGGCAGCGCCCCGGCGGCGACGAGGAGGATTGTGCGGTCGGCGTCCTAGGGACCGCGGACGATCGTTATCAAGTCGCCGAGCGCCCACTCCTTGATGAAGTCGTCGCGTCCAGGTACTCGCAACGTGGCGCGCACGGTGCTCTCTGTTCGGTCGATCGCGCGCACCACCGTCGCCTCGACGTCCGCGCCTTGGTCGGGGAGGTGGGCGAGCACGACGTCGCCGATCTCCAGTCTCTGCACCTCGACCTCAATCGCCATCAGACAATCGTACGTTCTCGCGGAACCGCCCGCGCTACGACGGCGCTATTCAACACGGATCGCACATCAGACCAGTCAGTCCGTCGTCTTCGGGCCTGACACTCACGACCTGCCAGCATTCACCGGCCGGTGCCGGTATCAAGTCGCCGACGGCGTATGAGCCACTAAGGCTGGTCACCTCACGAGGTTCCTCGCGGCCATCCAAGTGAACGAGGTGGATTCGGTAGGTGACGGGAGCGGGCCGCACGTCGCCCGTGAGACCGTCCCAGAGCGAGACGAGGCCGGCACTCAACTCGTCACGCGCGGCCAGATGCTCCAGGGCTCGAAGGACCTTCTCGTTCTCGGCGACGTCGAGCAACTCGACCGCGTTCACCGAGCGCTCGCGTGCAGCCGTTCCGACGCGCCGTGCAAGGCGTGCGTAGTCCTGCCCTGTTGGTCGCACACCGAGCCGGTCCAGCTCCTCGAACAACCTCTGGGCCTCAGTCGCCTCGACTGCAATAGAGGCTTCTGGAAGCTGGAAGCTCAGCTCCCTCATGATCTGCTGCGGGGCGAACGAGATTCCAGAGCGTGCGACATCAGCCTTGCTGGGCCACGAGTTGCTTGCACGCCGGCAGAGCGCTAGCGTTTCTCCTCGCTGCGTCCGGCAGCGACTTGCTCGAGAGCCTCACGGTTCAGCTCCTCGCCGGAGACGCCAACGACCTTTGCCGCTGTCTTCGCGCGCAGGCTCGCCGTCCGCACACCGTCCTCGAGCTGAGCACGCTCACCGACGATCGCTCCTGGCCCGAGCTCTCCGACCACTTCACGGTCGACGATGACCTCGAGCACACCGTCGAGCACGAGGTACACGATGTTCGAGCTCTCACCCGTCTCGCCTTGTTCGACGAGGAGGTCCCCGGGGGACAAGCGCTGCGGGCTGCGCTTCCCTTCGGCGCGCATGATCTCCAGCGAAAGGTCGCGCTCCAAAGCTGACTCAACGGCAGTGACTACCGCCGCAGAGTCTTCCTTACCCCAGGGTGTGTTCTGCTCATGAGCTTCGCGATACCACTTGCCGAAATCAATCACGCCGCTCTTCTGGACGAGCCCACCGTCGCTGTCGTAAATCCAATGGCGAGGGAAGGTACTGGCACCAGCCAGTTCGTACTCCGACGTCCCATCTGCGCGAATCGTGAGAGCCAGAGTTGTCCACGCGATGGCGGAATTGATCTGGAAGTACGGCTTGCCCCGCACACTTCTCGGCGCGGGCATTCCGGTACGTCCGCCGGCCGTCTGCGTAAAGCGCACCCAGCCGTCCCCCACTTCGGTGTCTTGCAGTGTCGGCATTGCGACCGCCGCAACCGCGATGTCCTTGGAGCCGAGTTTCAGCCGGGTCAGCCCGATGCGGCCACGGCCCGCATGACCGTATTCGACGATCTTGCCGTCTTCGACCTCGGCCCACGCTTTCAGCTCGTTCGCCTCACGGAAGAGGTCGGCTCGGTGCATCGTCTCGATGTGGTCGACCCGATCCGGAGGGGGGTCGTCGTAGTGAGCGACGCCGAAGGTGAAGGGAAGCTTCGGCAACCCCTCAACCGCCTCCGAGGGGATCCAGGAAATGGAGGTGACAGACGACTCGATCCGCATCAAATTGCTCCTCTCAGCGCGTGATTAGTGAGATTTAGCCTATGCCCGTTGCATGGCGACTTACAAGCAAAATTTGCCACGCCTGCCTCCCGACTAGCTCGATCAACGCGAAGGCGTCGGCCGGATGCTTATACAGCGCATCACTGATACAGCTAGCCGGACTCGAACCGGCTGCGTCTCCTTCCCGCGTGACTAGCGGTCCTGGAGCGCGTCGAGCGCGACCGTGAACGCAACGAGAAGCCGGCGATCGACATCGTCGAGGCCCGGCTCGAGTTCGAGCACGTAGCGGTCGCGGACTGTTCCGAGTATTCGCTTGTACCTGCCGACTTCACGGTCAGCACGCTTGAGCACGAAGTTGAACGGCAGCCAGGTCAACAGGTCGAACCAGTCAGGCCCGAGCTGGCCGAAGCGCCGCAGGAGCGCGATGATCCAGCTCGCCTCGTGCGCCTCGAGCAGTTCCTGGCCCGCCGCGTCGCGCACGTGCCAGTGGCTGCGCAGCAGCGACTTGCGGAAGTTCTTCTCCAGCATCCCGATCACGGCGCCGTCAGCGTCGAGTACCTCATGGCGGCCACGGAACTCGAACACCGACTTCGACTTGATCATGAACAGGTGATCGCCGTCATCTGGCGAGAGGCGGAAGCGAATGTCCTCCTTGATTTTCATCTTCTTCTGCTTCACATAGAGCAGAGGCCGGCCCTCCTCTCTCGAGCCGGGAGTGGGGATGCTGATCCGGTATTCGTTCGCGATCGGCTTGAAGACCTGCTGCACGAGCAGCCGATTCGCAGCCTCGAGCTCGCTCAGAACGGTCGCTGCTTCAGGGACGGCGGAAGTCATCGGTCGGAATCGTAAACGGTCAGCACAAACGGCCTGTTCAAGCGATGGAGCTAGCTGACTCGAACCAGCGACCTCCTGGGTGAAATGACGCCGCATCCTCATCTCCTGCCTCGGGAGCGGAACGCGCTATCGTCTCGACATGGCCAGGAACGCCAAGGCGGACAACCGTCATGCGGTCTCTCGGCTGACAGATTCGGGCCAGGAAACAATCCGCCATCTCGTCGCCCTCCCGCTGCGGATGCTCGCCGGAACGCTCGGCATCTTCGAGGCCGTGCTCCGTACGGCCGCCGACACACTCCGCGAAGTGGATCCGCTCGACGAACGCGTCGAAGGGTTGGAGATGCGCGTGGACTCACTCGAGGAGCAGACGACTGGTCGCCGAGGGAGCGCACGCTCGACGGTTGCAGCAAAAAAGAGGATGTCGACAGCCGGGGCGGCGGCCGAACCTGAAGGCGGTGGTTCCTCAAGCCCCGCACCGGGACCGGACACCGCCGCAGGGCCGGGTACCAGCCCGCCGGGAGTGCCCGAAGCCTCGAGCTAAGCCGCGCTCGTCACTGCAATCGGATGCGCCGCGGATGAGCGACCTCCCGAGGTTGATCGCTCGCATTCCGGCCTAACTGCTTCTGAGCTTCTCTCTAGGCAGAGGTTCTTTCCCGTAGTCGACTTCGAGAATGGCTCGACCAAAAGGGGCCGGTCGCACGGCGTTCTCAGGGTCCTCTCACGTGCGGCTCTTAGCATCGGAAGAATCGTGAGCGACTGTGCCGCGGTTGGGAGGCTTGTCGCGGCGGCGGTGTGACGGCTACGCCGCCTAGGGGCGAATCGTCGCTTCTGTCCGAGCTGGAGACGACGCTCGCGATCCTGCGGGAGCGGCGTCGGGCGGCAGCGAGAGGGCGGCGGCGACGTCGGAGGCTTTGGGTGCTCGCCATCGCACTCCTCGCGCTGCTCTCGCCTGTCTTCTACTCGTATACGGCGACCATGCTGCAGCCGTCGAGCCTGCCGCTGGGGGTGCGCAGCGTCGAGTGGCTCAGAACCCACGACGGCAACTGGGTGGTGGACGAGGGCGAGCGCATCTACTACGGTTGGAAGGCGCCGAAGAAAGGCGGCCGGCAACTTAAGAGCCTGCCCACCGTCGGCCGCGCGGCGCTTGCCGCGGCGGCCTGGCCGCGTGCGATCAAGCCGGTCTTCGCACGCCCCTTGGCGGGCGAAGGGAGTTGGAAGCCGACCGGCCCACTTGTCGACGGAGGGCCGCCCGTCCTTATCACCACGTTTCGGACGGAGTTGGACTACCCGCGCATCGTCGCGTACGTCGCGTGGTTCGACCACAGGCGGACGGCGCTCGCGTTCTACCCGGGCCGCTACGAGCCGCCCATTGCACCGGTGCGAGGGCCAATGTCGGTTCCGTATGGCCAGCGCTGGCGCCTCCTCGCTGCCTTCAACAGCGGCTTCACGTACATCGACGGCCACAACGGCTCGTCGATCAACGGCCGTAGCTACGAGCCGCTCCGGGGCGGCCTCGCGACGCTGGTCGGCTACCGCAACGGCCGCGTCGACGTCACGACCTGGAGGGGAGGCCCGAACGCCGGACCCCAGATCGTGTTCGCCCGCCAAAGCCTGCCGCTGATCATCGAGGACGGAAAGCTCAGCCCGGCGCTGAACGACAGCTCGCAGTGGGGACTGACGCTCGGCAATGCCGTCCGCGTCTGGCGAACCGGCGTTGGTATCGACCGGCGGGGCAACCTGCTCTACGCCGCCGCTAACGACCAGACCGTGACCACGCTGGCGAAGATCCTGCAACGCGCCGGCGCCGTCCGGGCGATGCAGTTCGACATCAACCCAGAGTGGCCGACGCTCATCACCTACCGCCACCTAGACGGGCTAGTTCCGGTCAAGGTCGTCCCAAACGTCATGCAACCAGCCACGCGCTACCTCGTTCCCGACGACCGCGACTTCTTTGCCGTCTACCGCAGACTGACGGGCCCGATCACGGTCCCGTTCAAGTGACCGCGGCACGGGCATTCGTATTGTGTGCATGCGCCGCGATCGTGTGCGCATTCGGCACGGGCACAGCCCCTGCGTTACGAGTTCGGACATTTCGATTTGTTGATGCATCGCGGACGATCCGATTGCCGGACGGCAGGCACGTCTCTCGGCCGCTGACGACCGTCGTTCGCTATCCGGCGACCCGAGGCCCGCATCCGCTGATTGTCTTCGCGCACGGGTTTGCGCTCACGCCAGGGACCTACAGCCGCCTCCTGCGCGCGTGGACACGAGCGGGCTACGTGGTCGCCGCACCCGTGTTCCCACTGGAGGATGCGAACGCCCCGGGCGGACCCGACGAGTCCGACCTCGTCAACGAGCCCCGCGACGTCAGCTTCGTGGTCACGAGATTGCTCGCCTTGAACGCCCGCGCCAATGCCGCCCTCACGGGAAGGATCGATCCTGCTCGCATCGCGGTCGCCGGCCACTCCGACGGCGCAGTGACCGCACTCGCCATCGCATACGACCGACGCTTCCGTGACTCACGCGTGCGCGCGGCGATCCTGCTGTCGGGCGCAGCGCTTGCCGGGATGGGGCCATTCCCGCCGAGAGGACCGCCGCTTCTCGCTGTGCAGGGAACGGCCGACCCGATCAATGCGCCGGGGACGACAGCGGCGTACTTCGTCCGCGCACACCGTCCGAAGTTCCTGCTCTGGCTGCTCGGAGCATCACACCGTGCGCCCTACACGGTCCAGGAACCACAGCTCACTATTGTCGAACGGACAACGGTCGCGTTTCTCGACCACTACCTGCGAGGCCGGCCACTGCGCGCGTTCGAAAGAGCGGCCCGGCGCCCTGGACTCACGCGGCTCACCGCCGATCCGTAGCAGCCTCCACGGCCTCCGCACCTATCTCGACGCTCGTTCCTGACACAGTTCTGACACAGCGTCGATTGCGTTCAGGGTATATTTCGCGCTCGGTTCACGAGCGTCGACACAGAAGCGCTGTGCTGGGGATCGTGGTCACGGTGGCGCCGCAAGTTAACCCAGTGATGCTGCGCGGGAACTGTCGCAATGCCGATCACGACGCCCGAGACGACCGCGGTCGCGAGCAGGTAGGCACGCGCGCTCGCACCACCCACCGATGCGCGCGAGGACGGGGCGACATCCTCGGAGCTGCTGATGAGCGCGCGCTTCAGGTAGACCAGCACGTGGACGCCGACGAGCACGATCCAGACGACGGAAGCCGGGCCGTGCAACCGCCGAGCAACGGTCAGGGCATGTCCGTGCAAGATGCCCATCGCCACACCGCTCGCCAACAGGACAACGGTGGCCGCGACCAAGAGCGGCGCGAGAAATCGCATTGTAATCCGAGGTGGTCCACGCAGAGTGTACGCCCGGTTCCCGGTGTAGTAACGGGTGAAGCGCCAACCCGTACTCCCGAGCTTCAACAGCACCGGCGGGACCAACACGAAGCCGACGAAGACGTGCAGCGACATAAAACGGTGAACGCCAAACAGAATCGTCCCGAGCTCAACGATAGTGAGGACGAGCACGACGATCCCCACGCCGGCCGTCAGGCGTTCGTTCCCGACCGGGTTGGACCGTCCTGGCGTGCCTTCGTCCACGAGCGGCCTCAAGTCTGCCTCAGTCCGTG
>CAWHXK010000049.1:0-28925 GCA_963833255.1 uncultured Actinomycetes bacterium | reverse complement strand
ACTCACGCCGAGAGCCTACGCCTGTGGCGACCCGTTCGCCACCAGGCGCCGTCGTCATTGCCCGGGGGCTGCCGGCATTGGCTTCGTGCTCACCTGCCCGCCCTGGTCGACGCTGACAAGCATGAGGTCACCGCCACGCCGAAGCACGGCCGAGTCGGCCGTCTGGTTCTCGACCGCCCAGCCCTGCGCAACCCAACTGCCGATGGCACCGTCGAGGCGACGTTGACGCTCCTCGCCGGAGACTCCTCCACCACCGCGGCGCGACAACACCACTACCAGCAGCACGACCACACCAAGAGCGAGGACCCCGAGCAGCACCCAGACCCACGTCGGGGTGTCGTCTACATTCGACCCTGACTCAGTCGTGGACGTGGGCACGATGACCCTTCTGGTCGTCGTCTGCTCAACGGTCTCGGTCGTGCCGGGAGCGGTCGTGGTCTCGACAGTCGTTTCCGTCCTCGTCGCAACTACTTGGGCTCGCCCTCCGCTGACGATGACCGCGGCGGCGAGAAAACCGGCGGCGAAGAGAGCGGCGAGGGCTGAGAGCTTCACGGCTCTTGGCACTCACACATACTGCCAGATCACCGAACTCCGCCACGTTCGCGGATTCGCACGTTTGTGCGGTGTTACTTGAGGGCGTCGACCTCGACGTACCACTGTGTGCCGGCGTACGGGTGCACGGTAAGCCGGTAGCTGCCCGAGCCGTCGTCGCTGATGTACGTGCCGAGGGAACCGGCGCGGTTCGCGAAGAAGCTGTGACCGTCGAACGCGTCGACCCCTGCCCAGCTGAACTGAGCGAACGCGAGGCCGTAGTCGTTGCCCGTCAGCCGGTACCGGATCCGCCAGTGCTCGGGCACCGTGAAGGGGTCGCTGACGTAGTCGTCGCTGTTCGAGACCGCGAAGAGTTTGACCCAACGCAATGTGCGCGTGACCGTCAGCCGGATCTGCGCTCCCTGATAGACCGTCATTCCGGGGGCGGGAATCTGGTCGAGCACCTGGCCTGGCGTTCCCTCGGTGAGCCGCCACACGAGCCGGTAGCGGAGGTGCTTGGCGGCGAGCTGCTGCTGCGCCGAGGCAACGTCGGTACCGCGGACGTCAGGGACGACGGAATGCGGGTACCCGCTCGCGACGACGAGCGTGACCTGCGCGGGCCTGCGCAGTCGGGTGCCTACGCGTGGCTGCAGCCCAACCACCGATCCTTTGCTTACCGTCCAGGAAGGTGCGTACGCGTACCGGCTCGTGAATCCCTGGCGGACGAGCGATGCTTTCGCCGCCTCGGCCGGGCGGCCGGCGACCGCCGGCACCGGCGCGTACGGTGAGCCTTTGCTGACGACAAGGCGCACCTGCGTCCCGATCGGAAACGGTGACCGCGCCTGCGGTTGCTGACGGATGACGAGGCCGGCGCCGACGCGCGTGCTGTAGATCCTCTCTACTGACACCGTTGCGGCCGGCATCGAGCCCTCGATCTGGGCGCGTGCCGCGTCTTCTCGCAGAGACACGACGTTTGGCACACGCAGGAGCGGATTCCGCACCTCGCCCGCGACAAGGAGCGCGGCGACGACGACCGCAGCCGACGCGGCGAGGCCGATGACCACGCGCCGCCGCGCCCACGAGCGCCGTCGCGTCGACGCCGGCTGCGCCTCTCTCGGCAGCGCCGGGTCGATCGTCGCCGACGGACGCGAAAAGTGGGTCGTCGGCTGCTCGGACAACAGCGCGACGGTCTGCTCGTCCAGCGCCGACGCACCGATCGCCACGCCTGAACACTGAGTTGAGGCGTCGGCGAGCGCACCAAGCTCTTCGGCCACGAGGGTGGCATCCGGCCGTCGTTCTGGGTCGCGTGCGAGCAGGGAGTCGACGAGCGCGGCGACGGGAGCATGTCCATCGGGGAGCAACGACTGCAGCGAGGGCGCGTCGTCGTGTGCCCGACGCAGGCCCACAGCAAGGCGATCGTCTCCTTCGAACGGCAAGCGGCCGCTCAGCAGCAGGAAGAGAATGCAGCCGAGCGCGTAGAGATCGGCGGGGGCGCCGTTTTCCCGTCCGAGCGCGAGCTCTGGAGACCAGTACTCGGGTGTTCCCAGCAGAACACCGGTCGCGGTCACCGAGCCAGTGCTGCGTGCGATGCGCGCGAGTCCGAAGTCCGTGGTGACGACACGACCGCTCCCCCGCTCGATCAGGATGTTCGACGGCGTCAGGTCACGGTGCACAACTCCTCTTCCGTGTGCGTAGGCGAGCGCCTGCGCGACCGGTCTCATGTAGGCGGCGGCCTCGCCGGTCGCGAGCGGGAGCCGGCCACGCGTCGTCTGCGCGAGGTTGGCGCCGCCGACGTACTCCATGACCAGGAACGACTGCTCGTCGCTGGATACGTAGTCGTAGATGCGAACGATGTGGTCGTGCGCGAGCGCCGCAAGCGCGCGCGCTTCGCGGTGGAAGCGACGCAACTGTGCCGGGTCTGGCGCGACCAACGAGCGCAGCATCTTGATCGCGACCTCGCGGTCGAGCTTGCGGTCGCGGGCGCGCCAAACGACGCTCATACCCCCTTCGCCGACCTTGTCGAGCAGCTCGTAGCGGGCGGCCAACACCGTCATCAGCGGTCGAGCGCTCCGTTGGAGCTATCGGCAGGTTCGGACACGGCCACCACCCCGCTTTCGATGGCGTCACTCTACCGCCGGCGGGCCGGCGCAGTTACCCGGATACTCTGACCGCCACGGCGCTCGAGCGAACCGCTGGTCTTTGAGAAGCGAGGCTACGAAGCCGCCGACTGCCCCGGCGATGCTCATCGTATGACAGGTCAGATGTTGTCGGTCTTCGCCCTCGTCATTCCTGATGGCCCGACTTCGCGTTGGTCCTCCTCCTGCGACTCGTATTCCTCTTCGCCCGAATCGCGTTCGACCCGTACCGGCTCAGGCACAAAGTCCTGCTGGCGCTTACGGCGCCGCGAGTGGATCCACTTGAACACGACGCTCACCTCCTTCAATCCTGAGTTCGACGACCCTCACTCCGCGGTCACGCATCGGGAACTGGACTCAGCTGGCAGCCGCATGCTCGACCTCGCGCACGCGAAAAGCGAGCACGAAGTCCCGGACGCCGCGAATGATGGCGAAGGCCGCCACCCAGGCGACGAGGAGCACGGCGCTGCGTCCGTAGTAGCCGGCCGCCCAGAAGCCGAGCGCGAGCTCGATGATGCCGCCGATCAGCTGCAGCCACCAGACCTCGATCTCGTGCCTGGTCGAGATCGAGATGATGATGTCCATCGTCCCGGCGAAGACGAGGAAGAAGCTAAAGATGGCGGAGAGCGCGACGAACGTGTTGCCTGGATGGATGAACGCGACAATGCCGGCGCCGATGAAGACGACCACCAACACGGCGTGGAGCAGCTTCCACCAGCCGTCAGCGAGCATCAGCACCCCGATCTCGAGCACTCCTGCGGCGATCGCGACGATCCCGAACAGGATCGAGATCGCGCTCACGGACGTGTAGTCGAACCGCAAGACGATCAGGGCTACCAGCGTCCAGCCGATCCCGGTGACCAGAAACAACCACCACGGTGGCAACGCCCGCGCGAGCGTGCGTTGCCCAGTCGCCGCCGAGATCATGAGCCTTGCTGCTTCGTCGACATGAGAGCCTCCTCGGGGTCGCGTCTACACGACAAGAAACACTACGCCCCCCTCGCCTCCAATGTAGGCGGGATGAGCGGGGCCGCACAACCGGTCGGCCGCCAAAAACGCGGCTTCAAGGCGGCGCGGCCCCGGCTGAGGTCCGATCTCGAGGAGGTAGATAGCGGATCTCCTGCTACCAAGGCAGGAGTCAGAACCCCGTGACCCGGAAGACGCAGAATGGGCTTCGGGCGATGTAGCCCGGTGGACGCCGGCTCGAATCTCTGCGGGAGAACGGGACGGGAGCGGAACGCGCTATCTTCTCGGCATGACCAGGAACACCAAGGCGGAGAACGGTCATGCGATCTCTCGGCTCGCAGGCTCGGGCGAGGAAACAATCCGCAATCTCGTCGCCCTTCCGCTGCGGATGCTCGCGGGAACGCTCGGCATCTTCGAGGCAGTGCTCCGTACGGCCGCCGACACACTCCGCGAAATGGATCCGCTCGACGAACGCGTCGTGGGGTTGGAGATGCGCATGGACTCACTCGAGGAGCAGGCGACTGGTCGCCGAGAAAGCGCACGCTCGACGGGTGCAGCAAGAAAGAGGAGGCCGACAGCCGGGGCGGCGGAACCGGGAGTACACGAAACCTCGAGCTAAGCGTCCTCCGTCCGCGTGCTCGAAGTACTGGGCGATGACAAAAAACTCGAGACGCGTCGCGCTGGGAAGCGCATACTGACCCAAGTGGGTGTGACGGAGAGGCTGGCGCGAGCGTCGAGCCGCCACCCGTGGCGGACGATCCTCGCGTGGATCGGGGCAATCGTTGTCGCCCTCGTGCTCGCCGCCACGCTCCTGCCCGGGAACCTGACGACGAACGGCCACGTCACCGGGAACCCGCAGTCCAAGCAGGCCGAGAACCTCTTTCAGCAGCGCTTCCCGCCGGACAAGAACGCCGTCGACGAGCTGATCGTGGTCAGCTCGGCGGCCGACACCGTCAACGATCCCGCGTTCACCTCGTTCCTCACCCACCTGCGTACCAAGGCGGCCGCAACGGGGATCGTCTACCGGTACTCCGCCCTCGGCGTCTCCCGCGACCGGCACGCGATGCTCATCGGCGTCCAGCGCCAGGCCGATGTCGACAAGCTCCTCAGCCTCGTCGAGCGCGATAACGGTCGGGAGGGCTTCAGCGTCGTGATGACGGGCGGGGGAACGCTCGACCACGACTTCAACGACCTCTCGCAGCACGACCTCAAGTCCGGCGAGCTCGAGTTCGGCCTCCCCGCGGCTCTGATCATCCTGATCCTCGTGTTCGGCGCCGTGGTGGCCGGGCTCGTCCCGCTGCTGATGGCGATCGTCGCGATCGTGGTCGCGCTCGGCCTGTGCGCGCCGATCGCCGCCGCGTTCTCGCTCTCGGTCTTCTTCGTGAACATGCTCACGGGGATGGGGCTCGCGCTCGGGATCGACTACTCGCTGTTCGTCGTCTCGCGCTACCGCGAGGAGCGGCTGGCCGGCCGGGAGGAGCTGGCCGCGATCGCGGCCGCCGGCGCGACGTCGAGCCGCGCCGTGCTCATCAGCGGCTCGGTCTTCGTGATCGCGCTGACCGGGATGCTGCTCGTGCCCTCGAACGTGATGAAGAGCCTCGCCGTTGGCGCTATCAGCGTCGGCATCGTGTCGGTGCTGGCCGCGCTGACGCTGCTGCCCGCGCTGCTGGGAAAGCTCGGAGACCGCGTCAACTCGCTGCGCGTCCCGTTCATCGGCCGAAACATCGGGAGCGGCGGGGAGGGGCGCTTCTGGGGCGGCGTCGTGCGAGCGGTGATGCGCCACCCGATCGTCTACTTGCTCACCTTCGGCGCGCTGCTGATCGCCCTCGCAGTGCCGGCTCTCGGGCTGAACCTCGGGGCGAGCGGTGTCAGCACGCTCCCGAACCGGCTCGAATCGAAGAAAGGCTTCGAGGCGCTCAACCGTTACTTCCCGCAGGCCAGCGCGAGCCCGGCGCTGATCGCGGTGGAAGGGAACGTGCGCTCGCCGCAGGTGCAGGCGGCGATCGCCCGGCTGCGGACCGAGCTCGGCACCGACCCGGTCTTCGGGCGCAGTGACGTGCGTTACGACTCGGCCGGAGACATGGCCGCCGTCGGCGTCGAGGTCGGCGGCGACAAGACCGGGTCTCGGGCGCTGGCCGCGATCCGGCACTTACGCTCGACACTGATTCCGCAGACGTTCCGGGGCACGAACGTGCACGTGGTGGTTGGAGGCGACACCGCCGACAACGTCGACTTCATCGACGCAATGAACCGCTGGCTGCCGTTCGTCTTCGTGTTCGTGCTCGGCCTGAGCTTCGTCCTACTGACGATCGTCTTCCGCTCGATCGTCATTGCGGGGACGTCGATCGTCCTCAACCTGCTCTCCGTGGGCGCCGCCTACGGGCTCGTGATCCTCGTCTTCCGCCACGGGATCGGGAACGGGCTGCTCGGTTTCCAGCGGGTGAGCGCGATCGAGGCCTGGGTACCGCTGTTTTTGTTCTCGGTCCTGTTCGGCCTGTCGATGGACTACCAGGTCTTCCTGCTGAGCCGGATCAAAGAGCGCTACGACGCGACCGGCTCGACCACCGATGCAGTAACCCACGCCGTCGCGTCGACCGCGCGGCTGATCACGGGCGCGGCCCTGATCATCGTCGCGGTCTTCTCGGGGTTCGCGCGGGGCGACCTCGTCATGTTCCAGCAGATGGGCTTCGGCGTAGCGGTCGCGCTGCTGATCGACGCGACGATCATCCGATCGGTGCTCCTGCCCGCGGCGATGAGGCTCCTCGACGGCTGGAACTGGTACCTGCCGCACTGGCTCGAGTGGCTACCCAGGATCGAGGTCGAGGCACAGCGCGAGGAGCAAGTACCGCTGCCGAGCCCGGGGAGCTGAGTGGACATGCGCACCACCACGACCGTTCTTGTTCACGCGTGGACAGCGTGGCGGCAGTCCGGTAGCGTCGGACCCCGCTCGGGCAGCAACCGCGCGGGCGGCACTTGGTGAAACAGGGGGAGAGAAGGGGGAGAGCAAGGATGCGAATGCTGAGAGTGTCGGTTCTCACCGTCGCGGCCACCGTGTGTGCGGCCGTGCTCGCAGGCGGCTCGGGAGCCGGAGATGAGCCCAAGCCGGACGCCGGCATGGCCGGGAAGCGAACGGCCACGGCGAGCGCCGGATTCGACAAGCAGCACGGTCCGCACTCGCAGTTCGAGTGCGTCGCGGCGAGTGGCGGGGCAAACACGAAGCTCGACTGCGACGACCCGTTCCCGAACAACGAGCCCAACATCGTGGTCGATCCCATCGCGCCTGGCCACATGATCGCCAGCTCGAACGACTACGGGTCGTGTTGCGACCAGTTCTACACGACGTTGAACAACGGGGCGACGTGGACCACCGGGAACATGTCGCGGAACAACCCGCAGCAAACCGGCAGCGACCCCGTGACAGCCTTCGACCGCAAGCACGGGACCGCGATTCACTCGTCGCTGAACTACTCGTTCCAGAGCCCGACCGGCGAGACCTGCAGAGGCGACGTGACAGTCTCGGTCTCGCAGGACGGTGGGATCACCTGGGATCCCGCTGTGGTCGTCGACTCCGGTCTCGGCTGCGACCTCTCGAACACGCAGCTCTTCAACGACAAGGAGTGGGTCGTCACGGACAACACCCCCTCCTCGCCGCACTACGGGAGGACGTATCTGACCTGGACGAAGTTCATCTCGGCGAGCGGCCAGTACCAGTCTTCGCCGATCTTCGAGTCGCACTCCGACGACGGTGGCAAGAGCTGGACTAAAGCTCAGGAGATTTCCGGCTCGAACTCGGTGCTCTGCACCTTCCAGGTCAGCGGCCCGGCCGGCCGGTGCGACGAGGATCAGGCGTCATCGCCGACGGTCGGCCCCGACGGGACGGTTTACGTCGCGTTCCAAAACGAGCAGAACACTGCGCTCTGGGAGCCGGGTGAGGTGTTCGACGACCAGTATCTGCTCGTCAAGTCGACGGACGGTGGAGCTACATGGTCGAGCCCGACGTTCATCGTGGGCATGGAGGACGGCTCCCGCGACTATCCGCTAAACGTCGACGGCCGGCAGACGTTGACCGGGTATCAGGTGCGCGTGTGGTCGGTCGGAAACCTCGTCGCCAGCCCGCGTGCGTCCGAGAACGGCAAACTCGCCCTCGTCTTCTCGGACAACCGAAACGGGACGCATGACTCCGCGAACCCGGTCACCAACACCGACGTCTTCCTACTGACGTCTGCGAACGGCGGCACAACGTGGTCCGGGCTAACCCAGGTCGACTCGAGTCCGACCGACCAGTGGTTCCCGTGGGTAGACGTGAACCCGACGAACGGGACGCTCGGCGTCCTCTACCACGACCGCGAGGTCCCCAGCCCGGCGCTCTACGACACGGCATTGAAGGAGTTTCCCGGGTCGAAGACGATCGTCAGCACGGCGCCGTCGCACCCGACCGAGTCGCGTTTCTTCCAGGCCCAGGTCGCGGGGTGCGAGCATTGCGCGACCTTCCATGGCGACTACATCAGTATCGCGTACGGCTCGAACGGAAAGGCGAACCTGACGTGGACGGACATGCGCGACCCGTCGGACACACCCGGCCTGTTCTCGCAGTTCATCTATTACGCGCAGAAGTAGGCGGTTCGAGAGGGTCGGGCGCGAGCCCGGCCCTCCCCGCCCTCTGCGAGGCCCCCTGTCTGGCAGGCGGCGACGGTGAGCGTTTCGACGCGTCGTCAGGCGCTCGGAGCGCGCTCGTGCTCGAGCCGGCGGAGCTCAATACGACGGATCTTGCCGGTCAGTGTCTTCGGGAGGTCGTTGACGAATTCGATCGCGCGCGGGTAGGCGTACGCTGAAAGCCGCTCTCGGACGAACCGCTTGATTTCCTCCGCGAGCTCGTCGGACGGGTTGTACTGCTCCGCGAGAACGATGAACGCTTTGACGATGTTGCCGCGCAGCTCGTCGGGTGACGCAACCACCGCCGCCTCTCGTACGGCCGCGTGCTCGAGGCAGGCGGACTCCACCTCGAACGGCCCGATCCGGTAGCCGGCCGAAATGATGACGTCGTCGGCTCGACCTTCGTACCAGACATAGCCGTCCTCGTCCTGGCGAGCGGCGTCCTTCGTGTGGAACCACTCTCCGCCGAAGACCTCGATGCTTTCCTCGGGCCGCTGCCAGTACCCGAGCGGGTAGTGCGGATTCGAACGGGCGCGCATGCAGATCTCACCACGCTCGCCGGGTACGACAGGATTCTCGTCTTCGTCGAGGATCTCCACGTCCCAGCCCGGCATCGGCTTGCCCATTGAGCCCTCGCGCACGTCCATGAACGGGTAGTTCGCAACGAGCGGGTACGACTCGGTCAGGCCGTAGTAGTCGAGCACAGTGACTCCGTACTGGTCGCGGAACCAACGTATCGCCTCGGGGTTCAGAGGTTCGCCCGCGGAGCAAACGCGGCGGAAGACCTGCGGATAGCGAGTGCGTGCGTCTCCGATCGACATCATCGCGCGCATCGCTGTCGGCGTCGTGAACACGTTCGTCACGCGCTGGCGGCTGAGGAAGTCGAGCTGCTTGTGAGGGTCGAACCCGCCCTTGCGCTGATAGACGCACTGGACGGCGCCGAGACGCCAAGGTCCGAGAAGTGGCGCGATTCCGGCAGCCCACGCCCACTCGCCCATGCCATGGAAACGCTCGCCGTCCTCGACTTCGTGGCAGTAATGAAATTCCTCGTGGCCAAGGATGTAGCGATGCGCATGGACAATGCCTTTCGCGAGTCCCGTCGTGCCCGATGTGTAGTAGAGCTGCGCCGGATCGTCGGCCGAGGTGTCGCAGAGGATCGGATCTGTCGACGCGCCTACGAACGTTTCGTCGTCCACGAGCAGGAGCCCGGTTGCCGCGGCGCCGAAGCGGCCGGCATTCACCGCATCCGTGACGACGAGCTTCGCCCCGGAATCGTCGAGTCGGTGCCGGATCGAATCGTCGCCATACAGCACTGACATCGAAAGCAGGATCGCGCCCAACTTCCAGACGCCGAAGAAGATCGCAGCGGTCTCGGGGCCCGGCGGCAGGACGATCGCCACGCGGTCTCCACGCTCGACCCCGTGCGCTGCGAGCGTGTGTGCAGCCTGGTTCGCGAGATCCTGAAGCTCGCCCCAGACGACCTCCCGGTAAGACCCGTCGAAGCTCTCCCACACCATCGCCGGTTTGTCGGGCGGATGCTTGTCGCAGACGTCGGCAGCGAGGTTGTAGCGCGGCGGCACAACCCAGCGGTGAGCCGAACAGACTTCCTCGTATGACCCAGACGGCATGTTGCGACCAGAGCATCGCACCAGCGGCTCTTGGCCACAAGCTCATTGAGGGCCGGGGTTCGAGCCGAGGTGGTGCGAGGGGGTTGCGCGCGGCGGATAATCCCCGGCATGAAGGTGCGGCAGCGGGACAGAGCGCAGCTCCTGGGCCAGGTGCCGCTCTTCTCGCACTGCTCGCAGCGCGAGCTCGCGAAGGTCGCCAAGCTCGCGAACGAACTCGAGCTGCCCGCGGGCCACACGCTGATTCACGAGGACGCAGAAGTGGCCTATTCGTTCTTCGTGCTGGTCGACGGCGAAGCCGAAGTGCGCCGGCAGAACCGCCGAGTTGCGGCGCTCGGGCCGGGCGACTGCTTCGGTGAGCTGGCGCTCATCCTGCGCCGGCCCCGAAACGCCACGGTGAGGCTGACGGCACCCTCCCGGCTGCTGTCGATCAGCGCACACAACTTCCGTCCTTTGCTGATGACGTCGCCCGAGATCCAGTTCAAGCTGCTCGAGGCGCTGGCGGAGCGGCTCGCACCGGCGACGACATAGCGGGGCGTTCAGCTAGGCGGGGCCTCTTCTGTCGACCGGTCAGAAGGCTCGGGTGCCGGCGCATTTCCTGATCCGGCGCCCGCGGTAGGAGGTACGGGTGGCGAAGGCTGTGGCCGGCGCGTCCGCGCTGCAAGGACGATCAATGCGGCGCTTCCCCCGGTGACGAGCGCGCCGCCGAGGAGCCCCCCGATGGCAACCCAGAGCAGGAAGGACATCTTGGCGCCCACGTCGATGTCCGCGTTGACGCCACGCGAGCCGTCGGAGTTCATGAGGACGACCGACCAGTCGCCTTCGCGCACCTTCCAGGTCAGCGTCTGTGTCCCAACCCCGGAGGCAGAGGCCGCCCAGAAGCGCTGCTCCGCCGGCGGCCCTTGGGGCGTGCCTCCCGTGACTGGAAGGTACGTGACTCGGAAGGGATCGAAGTCAATGTTCTCGACATTCGCGTGGGCGACCGGCCCGAGGTACTTGGCAACAGCCGCTTCCGGCGCGATGCCCATGAAGAGCGTCTTCCCGCCGGCACTCTCGCCGCGGATCCGCACCTTGCCGAACCAGCTGTCGTTCAGGACCCAGCCGGCTCCGTCGGTATCGACTTCGAGCCGCGTACGCGTGAGAGCGTAGGTCGGCGTCGCAAATCGCTCGGTCGGTGTCGTCAGGTAGCCGTCCTCGCGCTGCGTGCGGTCGGCCCAGAGCAGGAAGCCTCCCCCCGCCAGCAGGGCAAGCCCGAATAGGACCCCGATGCTGCCGAGGACTATGAGGATGACGCGACCCGCGCTCATCAGTTCCGAACGACGTCAGCGGGACGATCTCGCGCCGCGCTCCATGCAGCGCGAGACACGGTCGCGTCTGGATAGACGACGGCGAAGATGACGCCAAGGTTGACTCATGGCACCCAAGTCGTCAAGGGCGCTGCGAACCCGGCGGCCGAACTGCCCGCCATACCGGCACAGTCATGCCAAAGGCGCCGTTTTCGACCCCTTCCAGTAGCGGGGGCAACAAAAGCTCTGGGCTCGTTCAGGAAGACGGTCAGCTGCTAGGTGCCTTGAACACGTCGGGTCGGACTGTCACGCCGGTGTTCATCCGGATGATGTTCGCGAGCGTCCGGCGATAGTCGATCCCGTACTGTTGCCTGATCCGATCGAGGAAGGGATCGTTCAGATAGAAGAACCGATCGCCGTCCCGAAGCGACTCGAACTGCCTCTTCCACATCGCGAGCTGTAGCTGCCCGAACTCCGTTCCGCGGACGTGCGGCTCGCAGAGCATGCCGACGAACGCGTCGACCTTGTTCACGTTCCCGGCGCCATAGATCGCCCTCAGCCGCGCCGCCAGCGTGGTTCGCCGCGTTGCTGACACGACGTCCTCCCTGGCCTCGTCGCTCTTCGGTCGGATGACCTTGCCATCTCCGGCTTTGAGCTTCGTGAAGTCCAGGATGTTCGGATCGTCGATCGGATCGCGGCGGTTAATCAGGCGACTGCGCGGGAACCGTTCCGTCGACTCGCCGGTGATGGCTGTGTACGAGCGCCTCGGTGCGAGGCCGTACGCGATCCTGAGCTGGTTGTAGGGCGGCATACCATGGTCACGGCCCCGCTGGATGTCGATCGCGCCAAGGTCCTGGACGTCTGAGAAGCAGTTCGGCTGGACGACCGGCGCACCGCAGCTGCGGGGGTCGCGGTTGCCGGGTTTCGGGATCTGAAAGAGGATGCTGCGCATGGACTCGTCGATCTGCTCATCGTTCCGGTACTGGCGCTCGGCGCTGAGGCCTCTCAGCAGAGGGCCGAGGCCGACGGCCTGCAGGAGGTCCGGATTACCGAAGGCGAGGTCGAGCGGGATCACGAGCCTGACGGACCCTCCTTCATGCTTTACCTGAACTCCCTCCTTCTGAAAGGCGTCGATCCGCTTGGGCCGGTAGAGGGTGGCGGGCGCGTCCGGCTCCAGTTCGCCGTGAACCATGCTGTGAACGCGGTAGCCGACCGTTGCGAACTCGTTCGAGATCGACGGATTGACGTTCGGGTCATACCCGCGGTAGGGCGAGAGCTGGACGCCCAGGGCGGGCAGGAACTCGTTGTAAGTGATGTATTGCTGCTCCGCCCCAACGATACGACGGGCGATCTGGAACCTGTCGTCGGCCGGCAGCGTGTTCGGCAGGAGGGAGACGATGCGGTTGTGCTCCCGCGCGAAGAGCGTGTGCGTGGCCGTGAGCGCGATGTTCTCGTTCGCTCGCACGTCGCCGGCGACGACCGCGTTCGCCCGGTTTCCGACGAGCGGCCCCATCAGGTCCATCGCCGGTGCCGACGCGACGTCATGGCGGGCGTTCTCGCGCGGAAGGTAGTTCCCGGGTAGCAGGAGCGAGGGGCTGCTGTCCGACAGCGTCCCGTTGACCGGGCCCTTGCGCAGCCACTCGAGGCGCGCGTCCGTGCTGCCGTAGACCGCGAACGCGTCGATGAAGCTGGGGACCGTGTTGATCTGCTGCCTCGGCGTCGCCGCGCCGGTGCCGGGCGCAGCGGGCGTGCGGGCGAAGTCGATCGCGTTGAGATCGTTCTTGAACCGCTCGAGCGGATCCTTCGAGTCGAACGGAATCGGCACGCTCTTGCCACGCTTCTCGTTCCGAAGACCGAACGTGTGATCCAGGAACTGACCCCAGACCCACCCCCACTGCGAGACGTTGTTCTCCGAGAAGATGTTCTGCCCAACGTCGTTAAAAATGCGGTTACTGATGTAACGCGCCGAGGGCCCCGCCTCCATCTGCCCAATCCCGTCGCTGTACGCAACGCCGGCGAGACGTAAGTACCGCGTGTTCCCCTCACCCCATTGAGGGTGCTCGAGGTTGACGTCGCTCCCGTTCAACGAGCGCGACTCCGAGAGCGCGCTGCGATCGAGCCGTGTTGCCCCAAACAGGAAGAGCGCTGCGAGCAGCGCAACCCCTAGCACGACAACGGCCGCAACCAACCTTTTCGACCATCTTCGGGCCCGCGGTGCCGACTCGGCAACGGTCGGGCTCGGATACGCGACGACGGCGTGCAGTTGACGCCGTTCTGTCACGGACGAGTCCTCGAGCCGCTCCCGGGCGGCGCGCGCGACATCCGGAGGCGCAACGAGCACCAGTTCTGGACTGATCGGCTCCGAGACCTCCGCAGGCTGCCCCGAGGTCATGGGGTCGCAGGGTAACGGCGTTCCCTCCGGAGCGGCGGGCTGAAACAGATGTCAATCAACGAAAAGCCGCGCTTTGCGGCCGTTTCACCAATTGGACCCGCTGCCGCAGTCGCCTGCAACCCTGTTTCGAGGTCCGCAGCTCCCGTTTGGAACGCGAGCACGACTTCTTGGACGCGGTCTCGGTCCCGCCAGGCAAAAAGTGACGTCGACCAAGAGCAGAAGGGCCTCGACAGGCTCGTCAACTTCGGCAGCTCACAAGTGTCGCTTGCCAGTGCGGTTCTCCCGAGAGCGTTTCCGGGTAGCCGGAGTCTGTGAGCAAGTCTGAAGGTGAGAAAGAGCGGACGGATCGGCAGCTGATTGAGTTGCTAACGGAACTCCGGGTTGTTCTGCCCGGTGCGCAGGTGCTCCTTGCCTTCCTGCTTACCGTTCCGTTCGCGGCCCGCTTCGGCGGGATCAGCCGACCGCAACGTGTCGGCTTTTTCGCCTGCCTGCTCTGCACCGCCACCGGGACCGTGCTACTGATGGCGCCCTCCGTCTACCATCGGCTCCGCTGGCGGCGTGGTGGCAAGTCGGATGTTGTTCGAGTGGGACATTGGTTGTTCCTTGTTGGAACCGCTTTCCTCGCCCTTGGTCTGCTCGCCGGGCTCCTCTTGGTCAGTGACGTTCTGTACGGAGCGTTGGCGGCCGGCATTGCGACGACTGCGGTAGCAGCATGCCTCTTGGTGACGTGGTACGCGCTGGCGTTGACCCGCGGCCGCTCGGCAGCTTTAGAAGAAGAGGAATAGTCGACCAAGTGGAACGAGTTGCCTCTTTCCATGCGTGGTTGCGGAAGACTTGGTACGAGTCGCCGAAGAGGCAACTCTTCCCGCGCGACTAGCGGTCCTGGAGCGCGTCGAGCGCAACCGTGAATGCGACGAGAAGCCGGCGATCGACATTGTCGAGGCCCGGCTCGAGTTCGAGCACGTAGCGGTCACGGACGGTTCCGAATATTCGCTTGTACCTGCCGACTTCACTTTCCGCGCGCTTGAGCACGAAGTTGAATGGCAGCCAGGTCAACAGGTCGAACCAGTCGGGCCCGAGCTGGCCGAAGCGTCGCAGGAGCGCGATGATCCAGCTCGCCTCGTGCGCCTCGAGTAGTTCCTGGCCCGCCGCGTCGCGCACGTGCCAGTGGCTGCGCAGCAGCGACTTGCCAAAGTTCTTCTCCAGCATCCCGATCACGGCGCCATCAGCGTCGAGTACCTCATGGCGGCCACGAAACTCGAACACCGACTTCGACTTGATCATGAACAGGTGATCGCCGTCATCTGGCGAGAGGCGGAAGCGGATGTCCTCCTTGATCTTCATCTTCTTCTGCTTCACATAGAGCAGAGGCCGGCCCTCTTCTTTCGAGCCGGGAGTGGGGACGCTGATCCGGTACTCGTTCGCGATCGGCTTGAAGACCTGCTGGACGAGCAGCCGGTTCGCAGCCTCGAGCTCGCTCAGAACGGTCGCTGCTTCGGGGACGGCGGAAGTCATCGGCCGGAATCGTAGACGGTCAGCACAGACGGCTTGTTCAAGCGATGGAGCTGGCCATTCACGCGCGGATGAACAATCCGTCCAGCTTGTGCGGATCCGCGATGATGTCGATTGCGACGATGCGGCCGCCGACTACGGTGAAGCCGACTACCGAGATTGGCCTCGCGCCGGGAGCGACGACCAGACCGGCGGCGCCGTTGACGAGCGCCGGCCGCGCGGACCTCGCGAACCTGGGGGCTCGCTCGAGCAGCTGACGCGCAACCGCTTGGGCGCCGATGACCGGTGGCCGAGCGCGCGGTGGGATGCCACCGCCGTCGATCCGGAGGACGACATCGGGGTCGAGCACGGCAAGCAGGGCGTCGAAGTCGCCAGACCGAGAGGCGGCGAGAAAGGCAGCGACGACCTCGCGCTGCTGCGCAACGTCGGGATCGGGCTTCGGCGTGGCGCCGCGCACACGGCGGCGGGCGCGGCTTGCGAGTTGGCGCGCGGCCGCCGGGGTGCGGTCGACAATCGGGGCGATCTCCTCGAACGGCAGTCCGAACATGTCGTGCAGCACGAATGAGAGCCGCTCCGCGGGCGTGAGCGTCTCGAGAACCACGAGCAGCGCGAGGCCGACGGAGTCGGCGAGGATCGCCTCCTGCTCCGGATTCGTTTCCTCGTCGAGGCTGACGATCGGCTCTGGCAGCCAGCTGCCAACGTAGTCCTCTTGGCGTGACCGGCGCGAGCGCAGCGTGTCGAGGCAGACGCGGCCGACGATGGTGGTGAGCCAGCCGCCGAGGTTGGCGACGCCGTCGGTGTCGGCACGGCTCAGCCGCAGCCAGGCCTCCTGGAGGGCGTCGTCGGCCTCGCTGACCGAACCGAGCATCCGGTAGGCGACCGCCTGGAGGTGCGGCCGGTAGTACTCGAACTGCTCTAGCTGCCAGGCCTGCTCGTTCACCGTCACATCCTTCCGTTGCGAGCCGTCATAGCAGTGACGAACCAACGGCGGCCAATGTGACGGCGCCGACCATGACAAGCAGCGTCACCTACTCATCCGAGACAGGAGAGAGCTCATGCAACCCAGATCCGAACTCGTTCGACGACTCGAGCAGCCCGCGATCGACGTGCGCCAGCTGCGTAAGACCTACCCGGGCGGTATCGAAGCGGTGAAGGGCATCGACTTCCAGGTCATCGCCGGCGAGGTGTTCGGCTTGCTCGGTCCGAACGGCGCCGGCAAGTCGACCACGATCGGCATGCTCACGACCACGATCGCCCCGACCAGCGGCAGTGCGCGCGTCGCCGGCTTCGACGTTGCGAGCGATCCGCTCGCCGCTCGCCGCGTCAGCAGCGTCGTCTTCCAGGAGCCGGTCGTCGACCGCGCTCTCACAGGCCGGCGAAACCTCGACATCCATGCTCGCCTCTGGCGGGTCGATCCCGGCGCAGCCAGGAGCCGCATCAGCGAGCTCGCCTTGACGCTCGGCCTCACCGAGCTCCTCGACCGGCCCGTCGGGAGCTACAGCGGTGGCGAGCGTCGCAGGCTCGAGATCGCCCGCGCGCTCGTCTCCGAGCCCGAGGTGCTGTTCCTCGACGAGCCGACGGTCGGCCTCGACCCGCGCATCCGCCACGAGCTGCTCGAGGCGATCGGACGCCTGCGCGAGCGCAGCCAGATCACGATCCTGCTCACCACCCACTACCTCGACGAAGCCGAGCGGCTCTGCGACCGGATCGCGATCATCCACGCCGGCCAGATCGTCGCGCTCGAGGCGCCGAGTGTTCTGCTTGCCCGTCTCGGGCACGAGCTCGTCGAGCTGCGCGTGAACGGCGACGCCGCGACCGCGCTTGCCTCCCTGCGCACACGTGGCCTCGCCGGCGATGACGCGTTCACCGTCGGCTCCACCCTCACCGTGCCCCTGCACGAGCACACCGCTGCGGACGCGATCGCCGTCATCCACGACGCCGACCTCGCCGCCCGCTCGATAAGCACCCGCCAACCAACACTCGACGACGTCTACCTCCAGCTCACCGGTGCACGCCTCGCCGACGCCGCCTGAGCGAAACCCGAAAGGAACACCCAGACATGACCGCCATTAGCCCCGAAGCGATCCTGCCCCGCCGTCAGATCACCCACAACCCGCTCGCGCCGCTTGCAACGTTGGCGGCGCGACGATTCCAGCTCAGCGTCCGCACCCCCCGCGAGCTGGTCGTGCCCCTGCTCACGCCGCTCCTGTTCGCGCTCGTGATCGCACCCGCGCTCAAGCAGGCGCTCCACACCAGCACCGCCTACGAGGCCTTCGTCGCCACCGGCACGATCGGCCTCCTGATCCCGCTCAACACCATGTTCGCCGGACTCGGCGTGATCGTCGACCGCGAAAGCGGTGCCCAACGCGAACTGCTCGCCGCCCCGATCCCACGCCCACTGCTCGTACTCGGCAACCTCGCCGTCGCGTTCGCCATCACCGCCCTACAGGTCGCAGTACTGATCGCGGTCGCGCTCGCCCGGGGCATTCACTTCAACGCCACCGGCACGGGCATCGTCTGGTTCATCACCGCCACGGCTCTCTTCACGATCGGCATGTACGGCGCGGCCGAAACGCTCGCGAGCCGCGTTCCGAAATCGGAGGAGTACATCGCCCGCGTCCCCGCAATCGCGATCGTGCCCTGGTTCCTCGCGGGCTCGCTCTTTCCGATCAGCGCCCTTCCCGGCTTCCTGGCCTGGTTCGCGAAGGTTCTCCCGCTCACCCACGGACTCGCGCTCGTCCGTTATGGGCTGCTCGGCGACAGCACCGGGCTCCACAACGTCTGGAACATGCACAACACCACCCTGATGGCCACCCTCAGCCTCGCCGTGGTCGCCGTCTTCGCCGGCGCGCTAACCACCATCGCCATCCGGGTCTTCAACCGCTCTGCGGTCCGCTGAACGGTGGGGCCGAAGGAAGCGCCACCTGATTGAGATTCCGCCAGACGTCATCGCACTGCAGTGTCGGCAGCCGTCTACGGTCTTTGGCGGAAGCGAAGACGCGTTTTGCCCCAATTGAGATGGAACAGCTCAAAAACAGCGGGGGCGCAAACGGTGGCAAACGTTGGGGACGACGGTCGCTCTGATGCGACGACAACAGAGGGTGCGAGCCTTGGGTCGATAACGCCGGATCGTGACATGTACAGGCTCATCAGGCTTGTTCAAGGCATCTCCACTCGGCCCCAGTTCGCTGAGGTTTGCTCGGTTTGGTAGCACGGTTGGTAGCACGGGTCGCAAGGTCGCCCACGTACGAAGAGAAGTCGGGCGAGAGCACGCTCGCGCAGCCGAGGGGTGCCCTGCGTCGGCAAGGAGCATTCAGCCTGGCCTTGACGGAACCCACTCGTTAGAGCGTCCGTCTGCCACCCACTTGAGCGCAAGGGGTGGCGGACGGACGGGTGTTACGAGGTCAGATCAGAGCGGCTCACTGATCGCCGCGCACTGACCGATCGCCTTGTGACCGACGTGGTTGACCTCGCCGGGAATGAAACCTGGGGAAACGCCTGGGGCGAGTCCCATGCAGATGAGGTTGTTCCCGACCGTGTTTTCCACGACGGCGACGGTCCGGCCCGGGTCACCCGGGTCGAGCGCCGTGATGTTGGTCAGCGTCGCGTTGCCGCCGATCCGGTTGAACTGCACGCCGAGCCAGTCGGCCGCCACGTTGCTGATCGTGAGGTTGCCGCCGATCGTGTTGCCCTTGATCGACCACGGAATCTCACCGCCCCCTCCGGAGAGCGTGACGTTGCCGTTGACCGTCACCTTTCTGATCAGAACGGTGTCCGCGTCGGTGGCGGTGATGTTCCCATTGACGGTGATGACGGTCTGCCCGTTCGGGTCGTCGAGGCACGGCACTCCCGCGAACCGGCCGATCGTATTTGTCGGCTGGCAGCCCAGACCGAGGAGCGAACCTGCGGCCGCAGTGACGTTATGTCCGACGGTGATCGTCGACGTCGCGCTTTGGGCGTCGAGCACGGCACCGGGGGCGACGTTGATGTTGCCGGTGACGTTGATCACGGCCCCCGGCACGATGTTGCACACACCCGTAACCGTGATGCTGGCGTAGTTCCCCGAAGGGATGCTGGTGAATGTCCCCGAGGCGAGATCACCACCGGTGCAGGTGTAGTTGTTGCCTGGGGCAGCGCTGGCGCTACCTGTCGCTCCGCCCAATCCGGTAGCGGCTGCCGCAGACAACGCCACCACCATCACCGCGCCGAGCGCGATACGAAACCTCATCCGTGCTCCCTTCGTCCGTTGTTCACGAGAAGGAAGCGCACACTGCGCGGCCGCCTATGCAGATACCGCATCTAATTCCGCTCCCTCTCCCCTGGTAAGCACCGACCGCACCTCCTCCTCGTCACGCGCGGTCCCTGATCTACAGGTAACTACAACATCGCCCTGCTCGCAACCGGCCGAATCACCCGCCGCGCCAGTCTCTCCGATCAGGCGTCATTCCGGAACAGTCGCCCACGCGAGTCGGACAGCTCGCGAGAAGTCAGGCGCGCACGCTCAGGCCGATTGCGACGAGCTGCGCAACTACATCGTCGATGGGCTGCGTCGAGTCGATTTCGTGCGTGCAGCTAGCGCGGAGCAAGGGTTCGACCTCGGCAAGCTGGCTGAGGATGAGCCCACGTTCTTCAGTCGCCTTGCCATAGTCGTTCGTCGTCCTGCTCTCAATCCGGCGGAGAAGCACCTCGGCGGGCGCACTCAACAGGACCACCGCGTCGAACCGGGAGTTGAACCGGCCTTGGTTGGAGACCGTTCCTGACACGAAGAGCGTCGACCCGTACTCGCTTGAGAGAAGCTCGGCGATCAGCTCCTCGCGCCAGACATACCCGCCGTCCTCGTCACTCCACACACTCCAAGGTGGTTCGTCGGTGTCGACCA
This sequence comes from uncultured Actinomycetes bacterium, assembly GCA_963833255.1. Classification (GTDB taxonomy): domain Bacteria; phylum Actinomycetota; class Thermoleophilia; order Gaiellales; family Gaiellaceae; genus 3-1-20CM-4-69-9. The sequence goes on along the minus strand of CAWHXK010000049.1, from coordinate 8,946 downwards.
CTCGGAACCCGCGTCGCTCGAGCGCCACCAAAGCCGTGGACTTGCCCGTGCCCGACATCCCCGTTATCAGGACCCTACGCACAGTCGGAGGCTAGTCGAGCACCTCGGGGGACATTCCCGAACTCAATGTCACCGTGGGGCGGTGGCGTCTGGTTGGAGTTTGAGAGTTCGGGTTGGCGGCGGCTGGCTCGATTCCCGAATGTCGGCTTTCTGCCGACTTGCCAGTGTTGTGTCGCCGCCGCCTTCCCGAGACCGTCGAGCGTGACCTGATAGGAGCGTGGCTTTCGCCTCGATTGAGGTCTGTCCGTTCGCCGGTCGCCCCTTCTTGTGGTTGGAGGCGAGTCGAATGATCGTGATTGGGGTGGACGTACATAAGCACTCGTTGACGGCGGTCGCGGTCGACGAGCTTGGCCGTGCTGTTGCGGAGCGGAGCGGGCCGGTCGAGGGCGCGGTCGTGGCTTGGGCGTGCTCGCTGGGAGCCGACCGCGTCTGGGCGGTCGAGGACTGCCGGCATGTCACGCGCGGCCTCGAGCGGGCGCTGCTCGAGGCGGGCGAGCGGCTGGTGCGGGTGCCGCCGCGGTTGACCGCGCCGCAGCGCCAACGCGGGCGGGTGCGCGGCAAGTCCGACCGGATCGACGCGCTCGCGGTCGCACGGGCTTTCCTGCAGGAGCCGCTACTGGACGGTCCCCGTGCCGGCGAGGAGACGCTGCGCGAGTTGAAGCTGCTCGTCGACCACCGCGACGACCTGGTCGCGGAGCGGCGCCGCTGCCAGCAACGGCTGCGCTGGCACCTGCACGAGCTCGACCCGACAATCGCGGTGCCGCTTGGTGCACTCGACCGCGCGGTCTGGCTCGACCGGCTCGGCCGCCAGCCCGCCCGGCGCGAACCGACCACACAGGCGCGGATCGCCCGCGACCTCGTCGGCCGCTGCAAGACACTGACCCGCTCAATCGCGCAGCTCGACCGCGAACTCCACGCACGCACGGCCGCGCTGGCGCCCCGGTTGCTTAAGCTTCCCGGTTGCGGTCCCTTGAGCGCCGCCAAACTGCTCCGCGAGATCGGCCCGATCGACCGCTTCCCAACAGACGCGCAACTCGCCCGCCACGCCAGCGTCGCACCCCTCGACGCCAGCTCCGGCAAACACCAACGCCACCGCCTCGACCGCGGCGGCAACCGCCAACTCAACTGCGCCCTCCACCGCATCGCCATCACCCAAGGCCGCGTCCACCCACCCGCACACGCCTACCTCCAACGCAAACAAAACGAAGGCAAAACACGCCGCGAAGCCATCCGCTGCCTCAAACGCCAACTCGCAAGAACCGTCCACACCACCCTCAAAAACGAGCCCCTATTGACATAGGAGCAACACTGACGCAGAGAAGTGTCGTATTGCGAAACCGTTGTTTGCAGCAGGTAGCTGGCCTCGATGTTGGCGTAGCGGTCGTGGCTGTCCCTGACTCCAGGGCGCCTTCCGAAGAGTGCATCCGGCTCGCCGAGCAGCAGAGTCGCGCGTCGGGGTAGCTCAGAGTCAGCGCTCGAGCCGCCTTGACGCCCGGCTAGGCACAGGCTCAAGATTGGCTAGTGTCGAGCCTGCGGATCAAGAATCTGAACTCGCCCGACAGCGTCCTCCGAGACGCTCGTATGCATGCCGACGCTGTCGAGATCGGCGACATTACCGTCTATCGCGAGGTAGATCAGCCAGGTTGGCGGTGGTCGATCGACCATCGCGATCTGGTCGGAACCGAATGGTGTGAGGCCCGCCACGTGGGAGTCGTTATTTCGGGCCGATTCGGCGTCTTGTTGCGAGACGGCACGACAGGCGAGATCGGCCCCGATGATGTCTTCGAGATCCCCCCGGGACACGACGCCTGGACGATCGGCACCGAACCCGCCGTAATTATCGAATGGACCGGGTTCCGCGCCTGGTCCCCGTCAACGCACGGTGTTCACGAGCGAGTTTTGACGACACTGCTGTTCACAGACCTCGTCGGATCGACGGCGACGCTCGTACGCCTCGGCGACACGGCGTGGAGGGAGACCCTCTCTGCGCACTACGAGGCGGCGCGGATAGAACTCGAGCGATTCCGCGGGCACGAGGTGGAAACCACGGGCGATGGCCTCCTGGCGACCTTCCTGGGCCCAGCCGCGGCGATCGGGTGTGCCGCGGCGATCCGCTCGGTAGCAGCGCGAGAGGGACTACGAGTCCGAGCCGGCCTCCATGTTGGGGAGGTGGAGCACGTCGGGAACGGAGTGCGTGGTGTGGCCGTAAACGAAGCCGCGCGAATCATGGCTGTAGCGGAGCCTGATGAGATCTTGGTTTCGGAGACGACGCGCGTTCTAGCCACCGCAGCGGGCCTGACCTTCGAGGATCGCGGACTTCACGAGCTGAAGGGATTGGCCGCCCCATCTCGCCTATTCGCCTACGCCGGCCGCGATGTCCGGGTGCCCACCGGAGACTGAGACCCAGCGACAAACGCAAAAGGCAGAGCGAGCACGCGGGTTCGGGGGACATTCCCGAAGACTGGCCCAGCCGTGTTTCCTGTCACTTGAAAATCGCGCACATGGAGCCGGACCGGGCAAGACTCGACTGCCTCCGACGGTCAGCGAGTTACTCGGCTCGAACGTCGAAGAACAAGACGTCATACCTTTCGACCGCCCACATCGTCCCGCCCGTCTCCTGCTCGACCCGAGGCCGGATCTGACGCGCTGTTGCGTCGCTTGCTTCCCTCGCTTCATCGCTCTCCCAAAGCGTGACGCCGAGCGCCTTTCCCGTCTCCCGGTCTCCAAGGACGATGTAACCAGCGTATCCGCCAACTTCGCGTATGCCGGGATGGACGATGTCACGCACGACGCGCGCGACATCCTCGATTCGCTCGGGCGCAGCCTGAAGGAAGTTCACTCTCGAAACCACGCTGACCTCCTTCTCTCGATCACCGATCAACCCCTGCCGTCTATTCTCGCTGCCCCTGGGTCAGACCCCGGCCCTCCTACCGGGAGAGCAGGGAACTGCCGACCCGGCCCAGTGGAACGACTGGCTTGCGTCAGTCGAGCGAGCACGAGTGCCAGTCGGGTGACTGTAAGAGTCGGCGCAGCCGACCGCGGTCTAGTCGGGGCGCCGAATATCCGTGAAGTGTCTCGGGTTCCACGTGGACGTAAACGGCGAACGACCGGCACCGACGATCAACAGGGTTGTTCCGGGACGCGCTGCTCTGGCGCTGCGGCGGACGGACGGTTCGGTGATCGCAAGGGCTGTGCCGCGACCGAGATGAGCCTCTTCCCCGTCGAGTTCGAACATAGCCTCGCCTTCGAGAACGAGATACAGCTCTTGCTGGCCACTCGCGCCCTCGTCGTGTTCCTCCACAAGTGTTTGGCCTGCGCCGCTCGCGACGAAGAGGTTAACGCCGAAGGTGTCGATCCCAAGCGCATGCTGAAGCGGGTACCATACTGCGTTGCCCGGATCGCCGTCTGGGACGATCTGCACCTCAACAATCGCCTGCACTGTCCAACGCGCCATAGGGCAGCTTAGGCCCGCGACGACTCACGTGCCGATGCGCTTCACGGATTAGGGCGAGACGACGAGTCTGTTGCGGCAGAGCTTGGAGCTCCTGACGCCGCCCAAGGACGTGAGGGTGTTGACGAACTGCTTCGATGCTCTCTCGGCGACGTTTTGCGGCTGACAAATCCGAGATCGCCGCAACGCTGATGTCCGCGGCGGAAGTCCTACGAGAAGAAGGGGGTGTTACAACTGGGAGCCTCTCGCAGAGATGGAAACCGGTCACATGGAAAACGTTGCGAGCTCGGCTCTCTGAGCGTTCGCTTGCGCGAGGCATCGACCGCGGACGCGCGATGGACCTCGAAACAGCTGTGGCCCTCGCGCTGGCCTCCACAGACCGGGGGCGGTACTGGGCTCGAGGACAAGTGACTCCAGCTTGTCGAGTTGGCGTCTCAGCTCGACGACTACAAGAGTCTCTTGCGTGTCTACTCCGCAATCCGCTTCGCGAACGGATTCCGCTCGAGATGTCCCGGCGCGCCGGGTGTCAGCGCCCTCGCGCTCGACTCGCCGCAACGAGTCTCTCTGCGAGAGGGGGAACCCGCTGCTAGCTTGACGCGGCCTTCGCGACCAGGTCGGCGGCCTGCTCGAGCGAGAGCACGTCCGTGTTGACCACGAGGTCGTATTGCGTCGGCAACTCCTCGTCTACGTCGTAGAAGCGCCTCAGGTAGTCGCGCCGGCCCGCATCCGAATCTTTCACAACACGAGCAGCACGGGCTTGATTTAGGCCTCCCTTGCCGATGATCCGTGTCACACGAGTTTCGGGCGAAGCCGTAATCAGGACGCGCAGCGTCTCCGGCCCACGTGTGACCGCATGGGAAGCAGCGTGGGCGACAATCACCATGCTCCCGCGTTCCGCCGTCTGCGCGATCGTCTCGCGGATCAGTGCGCGCATGTCATCACCACGTAGCTCATCGCCGACTCGAGGCGGACCACTGACGCCCAAGGCCCACGCCTCGCCGCTGCCCTGCGTGATCGCTTCGAGGACGCGGGCGACACGCGACTTGCGTCGCTCCTCGTCCGCCACCTCCCGCGGGTCGATCCCCGCCTTCGCCGCCGCCCGGGCGACGATCTCCTCATCGACGTAGAAGAAGCCCAAGCGCTCGGCCACAAGTCGGCCGACCTCTTCGCCGCCCCCGCCCGTCGCGTGCGAGATGCACACAACTCTGCACGTCACGGCACCTGACGCTACGAGCCAGAGCGGTCCCCGTCAAGCATCGCACCGATTCACGGGGTGCAGCAAGGCATGTAGCTCGAGCGCACGTCATCGTCGACGGCCAGAGAAGTAGACTGCCCTCTCTAGGCGAGCGGGGTCCGGCTCAGCTCCGAGCGTCGCCGATCTGCGCTCGAGCGAGGAGGCACACGGTCCCTTCGTCAGGTTCCACGATTCGAGAAACCCTGCCCTCTACGGGGCGGGTCCACGTGGTCGGCGCAGGACCCGTCGGCCTGATGTTGACGGCTTTGCTCCAGTCGATGGAGGGGTTTTCCGTGCGGCTCTATGAGAAGCGGCACGATTACACGCGCACCCGGATGGTCCAGCTCGCGCCGTACCTCGTGGCCGACTCAGTGGAGAGCTACCGCACCGATTACATCGACGGGGACAGCGTCGAGGCCGTCTTCGATCCGGCCGAGCTCGACGAAGGCCTCGCCTTTAGACAGTCGATTCCCGCGGACCTGTTGGCGCTTCTTCGCGGCTGGACGTTGGGGTTCTGCCCTCTCAACTCGATCGAGCGCGAGGTCAGCGATCTGATCGATGCGCGCGGATCGAATGGGGTGCAGCGCACGGCTGCCGTCGTGACCGCCGAGGACGCGGTAGCGATGCTCGAGCCGGGAGACATCCTGATCGACTGCACGGGCGCCAGGTCGCTGCTCCGAGATCACCTGGTGCCTGGCTCCGAAGAGATGGACGGAGGCGCAAACACCCTCTTGATCCGACTCGAGTACGCGCTCGTCATCACCTTCCTGTACGGCCAGAGGTACGACTGCAACGAGTACTGCAAGTACCACAAGAACATCGAGAACCCGCACTACAAGTTCATTCCCATGGTCCACCGCACGCACTACGACGGCAGCGTCAGCCACGTGACGGGCATCGTCAACATCAGCGCCAGAGAGTTCGACGCGATGCCGTCCCGATTCGACGGGGAGTGGCTTCGCAGCAACTTTCCCAGCGTCGCTCAGTCGATGGACCGGTTCATCGACAAGATCAAGGAGGAAACGCAAGGCGAGCTACTCGGCGACCTCGAGATCGTCCGGATTCCACTTGATCTCTATCGAGCTCGCAATGCGACCAGTCGGCGGTGGCTGACGGCAGGCCCCACCGACCACCCCTTGGCCACTTCACCGGTGTTCCTCGCCGGCGACTCGGCCATTGGCTCTCCGTACTTTCAGTCGATCTCGCTCGGTTTCGAGTGTGCGATGTACCTGGCAGGACTCATCGCGCAGCGTGATCTACCGCTCAGGGACATGCTCGATCGCTATGAGCTGTACAGCTACAAGCAGTGGCTTCGCGTCTACATGCGCAGCAAGATGATCAAGCACAACAAGGATCTGTTCGAATCGCTCGACGACTCGCTCGCACTCCTGGAGAAGCTGCACATCTACTAGGGACGCTTTGGGATCACCGTCAGCGCGTCCGGGAATGGATTGGTGGGCAGGTCGCCTACTGCTTGGGGTGCTTCTTCCGCACGGCCTCGAGCAGCGCTTCCTTCGACACGAACTTAACTCTTGAACGTAGAGATGTCATTTAGACTCGTCTCACGATGGGTGAGGGGGACTATCTCGGTGAGGCACGAGGTCTCACTCTCCCGAGGGGTCAACTCCTCGCCATGATCGTGCGCGTGGTCGAGGAAAAGGCAGCGGAGGACGACGGCTATAGGAAGCTCGCGGAGAAGCTTCGTGCTCAGCTCGTGGATCCGGACTTCGACCCTGATGCGCCGGTCGATCTCGCCGACCTGATGGCCATCATCGCTGAGCATCACGAGGACGAGCCGCCGGAGCACTTTGAGCCGCCGCGGAGGGATGAGTTCCCGGGAGGGCCGCAGTAAACCCTTAGTCGCCGATCCCGTGGAGCCCTCGCTCCTTCCGGCGGCCCGCTGGCACGCGCAAACGACACTGCGGACTGTCTACTCCGCAGTCCGCTTCGCGAGTCATCAAGGGATTCGCGCGCTCGCGCGTCATGAGCCTATTTGCAGCGATCTCCTGAGGTGGAGCTAGCCGTGGCCTCGAACCGCGACCTCTTGGTACGCCATAGAGCCATTCGCTGGCGCTTGTGCGGCTTGTTCAAGCGCTTTCGAGCGCTGTCAGTTCTGCGAGGTTCTCTCTCAGTTTGGTAGCACGGCGTGCTTGCCGCGAAACGAGCGCGGCTCTCCTTACGAGCCTCCCAGGCCATTCGCCGCCCGGCGCACGAGCAAATTGCGGCGGGTGACCGCCGAACGTGCGGATCGTTGCATCGGGGTCGCACTGGTGCAAAGATCGAACGGGGTTCTCCCTGGAAGGAGGAACGATGAATGCAATCCAGAGTCGCGCGCGGCTCGCTGAGCCAGCGGCGGCCGCTCCCCTCGCACGTCCCGCGCTACCGATCCGCCGCTCCGCGGCAGAGGAGGCGCTCCGCGACGGCGACGGGCCGGTGGAGCTGACGTTCGACGTCGTCCGCGTAGGCGGGGGAACGGAAGCGATCAGCATGATCCTGGAACGACCCGACCTGGAGCGGACGCTCCAGTCGGCGGATGGAGAGGAACTCGCGCTCGTCTTCGACCCGCAAGAGCTCGCGCACGCGATGCAACGCCCGGACGTCGAGGCGCAGGGCCTGCGTGAGACGGCGGCCGTCCTCACCGTGGCCGTCGCGGCGATGGCCGGTAGTGCGGGCGTGGCCTCGGCCGCTGCGGGTGGTGCGAGCGGCACCGGTTACGTGGTCCCGGCCGGCAGCAGCGTGGCGATCGTCAACGACGCCGGCGCAGCAGGTGCAAGCGGCACCGGCTATGTCGTCCCAGCGGGTGGCACGCAGGCGATCGTCAACGACGCTGGCGCAGCAGGCGCCAGCGGTACCGGCTATGTCATTCCGGCCGGCAGCGACGAAGCGATCGTCAACGACGCCGGCGCGGCAGGCGCCAGCGGTACCGGCTATGTCATTCCGGCCGGCAGCGACGAAGCGATCGTCAACGACGCCGGTGCGGCAGGTGCAAGCGGCACCGGCTATGTCGTGCCTGCGGGTGGCACGCAGGCGATCGTCAACGACGCCGTCGCGGCAGGTGCCAGCGGCACGGGCTATGTCATCCCGGCCGGCAGCGACGAAGCGATCGTCAACGACGCCGGCGCGGCAGGTGCCAGCGGCACCGGCTATGTCGTGCCTGCGGGTGGCACGCAGGCGATTGTCAACGATGGAGCGAGCGCCGCACCGGCTACCGGAGGCGACGCGACGCTGTCGTCAACAGACGCCGCGGCAATCGGGACCGGCGCGATCCTCCTCGTCGCCGGCGCCGCCTTCGCGGCGACGCGGACGAGGCGGCGCCCGGACATGCCCGACGTCGCTCCTGCGTAGCGTAGGGCTAGGTGCGCGGCGGCCTCCGTCGCCGCGCACCAAGTGCTCCAGCGGTTCCGAGGGGTCGTCAGCGGCAATGCGTCGCTAGCTCGGCTTTAAGTCCATCTCAGACATTGCCGCATTCGCCAGGCGTCGGGCGACGCGCTGACGCCGTCGCCGACAGTGAAGCCCCTGAAAAATGCTGCGTCGGTGCTACTGGCTGAAGCTGTAGCTCCCGTCCCAATGCCACGCACCACTGGAATCGACGGACACTTTCGCGTTCCGCTGAAACCCGCGAGCGCCAGTACCGCCGGAGAACGTGACACGCCCCTGGCTTCGCGAAGTCGAGGGTGACGTGGCCGTACGCTTCGCTCCCGTCAGCGGACGTAAGGACGATGTCGGAGTCCAGCGTGCCGTTGCTCGGGGCTCTGAGATAGGCCCCCCGTATCCCCGTCTGGATCGGGTCGATATTCGCGGACACGATCGTGCAGAAGGACCGGGCGGACAAAACAGGAAGGGGCCGGGTGTTGCTGCGGGCACCGACCTCGTCCGGTTAGACCAACGCAGCCGCTTGGGTGAGGCCTAAGGCTCGGCCGTCGATGCCGGCTTTGCCGGCGTCGGCTCACTGCGGCCGGAATCGCAACGTGAACCTGATCGAAATCATCATGGCCTGCGGAGCAGGCCGGATTTCGATCGGCGAAGTCGAGCTAGCCGGACTCGAACCGGCGACCTCCTGGGTGCGATAACGCCGTACCGTCGTTCGATAGTGCTCGTTCGGCTTGTTCAAGCGCTTTCAGGCGGTGCCAGTTCTAATGGTTTCTCTCAGGTTGGTAGCACGGTACGTAGATCGAGCTCCGGGAGAAGGTCGGACTCGCCG